>CAXTBG010000028.1:0-56639 GCA_964242105.1 uncultured Nakamurella sp.
CCCGGAGCTGAACCCCCGCGACCCCCGCCTACCCCCCCTGGCGGGGGTCGCCCCTACTTCCGGGCCGTTGCGCCCGGGCGCGCGGTCCGTCACGAACGGCTGGTGCCGCTCCGGCGCGATCGCGGCCGTACCCGTCGGCCCCGCTTCGGAGGTCGCGGCCCGCCGCCGTGCGGACCGGCCGCCGCCCCGCCACCTCGCCGTTCCCACCGTCGAGCCCCACGGCGTCGGCCGGTACTACAGCGGCCGATGCGCGGCCTTTCACCCCTGTGCCGAGCGATGTGGTTGTCCCCATACCCGCAGTCTGTCCACATCCGGGCCGAGGTCGTAGCCGCCCGTCGTCCCGCCGGTGTGCACTGCTCCGGGTCCGCAGCGAACGGGTCGCTGCGCGGGGCGCTCGCCGGTCGACCCGGCGCGCGGAGCTGTGGAGGACGGGGATGGAGACCAGACCGCTGGTGATGACCCGGACCGACGCCGTCCTGGACGACCTGCTGCGGGTGGCGGCCGCGGCCGGGGTCGAGATGCTGCACAGCACGGATCCCGGAGCGCGCCTGCTCTGGCGGTCGGCGCCCGTGGTGCTGATCGACCTCGACCTCGTCGGCGAGGCCGTCGCGGCCGGGCTCGCGTCCCGCGCCGGGGTGGTCGCCGTCGGCCGGGCGGAGCCGGACGCGGCACTTCTGCACCAGTGCCTGCGGCTGGGCGTCGGGTGCACCCTGACGCTGGGCAGGGATGACGACGCCCTGATCGGGGTCCTGGCCGGAACGCTCGACGTCGGTCCGGGCAATGGGCAGACGGTCGCCGTGATGGGCGCGTGTGGTGGCGCCGGGGCTTCGGTCTTCGCCGCCGCCTTGGCGGCGGCGGCCGAGCGTGCCGGCCGCCCGGTGGTGCTGGCCGACTGCGATCCGTGGAGCTCCGGCCTCGACGTCCTGCTGGGCATCGAGGACAGCGAGGGCATCCGCTGGGACGACCTCGCCGCGCCTTCCGGCCGCCTGCCGCCCGACGCCTTGCACCGGGCGCTGCCCAGCGCCCCGTTCGGACGCGGGCGGGTGGCCGTGCTGTGCGCCGGACGGACCGCACGAGCCGACATCCCCGGCCCTGTGGTGGATGTCGTCCTGCAGGCCGGCCGGCTCGCCGGTGACCTGACCATCGCCGACCTCCCGCGCCACCCGACGGCGGCAGGCGACCGGGTGATCGAACAGGCCGACCTCGTGCTCCTGGTCGCGACCGCCGACGTGCGCGGTTGCTTCTCGGCCGCCCGGATGGTCCCGCGCCTGGTCGAGTTGGGCGCGGCGCCGGAGCTGGTGGTCCGTGGTCCGTCGCCCGGTGGCATCGGTCCGCACGATGTCGGGGACGCGGTCGGCCTGCCGGTGGTGGCCTGGATGCGGCCGCAGGCGTCCCTGGACCGGCACCTGGAGAGCGGGCGGCCTCCCGGCACCGACCGCCGCGGGCCGCTGGCCAGGGCTGCGTCGGTGGTCCTCGGCCGACTGCAGCAGGTGTCGGCGTGAACCGGCTCAGCGACTCCAGGGCCCCGGCCCGGCTGACTCCGCAGATGATCGACGACGTGCAGCGCCGGCTCGCCGACGAGCGCAGCGAACCCACCGGCGCGGCGCTCGCCCGGGCGATACGCGCCGAGACATCGATGCTGGTGAGCGACGCGGAGATGTTGAACCTGATCCGGCAACTGCAGCGCGAGCTGGTCGGCGCGGGTCCCCTCACCGATCTGTTGGCCGACCCCGGCACCACCGACGTGGTGGTGAACGGCCCGGCCGACGTCCGGGTGGACCGCGGCGGCGGCTGGGAACCCGCGGCGGTGACCTTCGCCGACGAGGCCGCGGTCCAACGACTCGCCCGCCGGCTGGCCGCCGCCGCGGGACAGCGGCTGGACGAGGCCCAGCCCTTCGTCGACGCCAGGCTGTCCGACGGGACCCGGTTGCACGCGGTGCTGGCACCGGTCGCCTCGTCCGGCACCGCGCTCTCGCTCCGGGTGCTGCGCCCCACCCGGCACGACCTGGATGCGCTGGCCGGCGCGGGGACGCTGCCGGGGCTGAGCCGGGCGGTACTCGACGCCGTGCTGGGCGCCAGGCTGGCGTTCCTGGTGTCCGGTGGGACCGGGTCGGGCAAGACGACGCTGCTGGCGGCGATGCTGACCGCGGTCGACCCCGGCGAGCGACTGGTCACGGTGGAGGACGCCGAAGAACTCCGGCCGCAACATCCGCACGTCGTGCGGCTGGTGGCGAGGTCGGCGAACGTCGAGGGCGCCGGCGCGGTTCCGCTGCGCATGCTGGTGCGGCAGGCGCTGCGGATGCGGCCGGACAGAATCGTCGTCGGCGAGGTGCGCGGCGTCGAGGTGGTGGACCTGCTGGCGGCGCTGAACACCGGTCACGACGGCGGCTCCGGCACCGTCCACGCCAATGCCGCGGCGGAGGTGCCCGCGCGCCTGGAGGCGCTGGCCGCACCAGCCGGGCTGGGTCGCGCGGCGCTGCACGCGCAACTCGGCGGAGCGGTGGCGCTGGTGCTGCACATGCAGCGCAGCGGATCGGTGCGGGTGCTCGCCGAGATCGCGGTGCTGCGGCGCGACCCGTCCGGCCTGGTGGTCGCGGTGCCCGCGGTGCGCGCCGGCCGGCCGGTCGAACCGGGCTGGGCGTCGCTGGTCGAGATGCTGCACAACCGGGGGGTGGCGACCCCGTGGTGACCGCCCTGCTGGCCGCACTGGCAGTCGCCTCCTGGCCGGATCGGCCCGACCGGCTGCGGCGTGGGCCGGTGTCCGTTTGGATGAGCGTGTCGGCAGTGGGCGACGGGCGGGCCGGCACCGTCCGCTCCCCGCGCACCGCCGCCGGACCGGCGACCAGGTTCGCGACCGGCCGCTGGCCGGTCGCCCTCGGCGCGGTGATCGTCGCGGTCACGGTCGTCGCGGGTCCCGTCGTCGGCGCGGCCGCCGGCATCGCAGCGGGTACGGCGGCCGTGCTCGTCCGGTCGGAACTCCGGGGCCGGCGCGACCTGCTGGACATGGCGGATCTGCTGACGGCGGTCCGCACGCTGGGCCGGGAGGTGCGTGCCGGCACGAGTCCGGCGGCCGCCGTTGCCGCCACCGCCGCACACCGGGGGCGGTCGGCGCGCATGTTGGACGGGGTGGCGGCGGCGGTCGCGAGGACCTCGGGTGCACCTCCACCCGGGACGGGCGTCGAACGCGGGCCGACTGCCGACGTCGCCGACCGGTTGATCGCGGTGTGGGCGTTGTCCGCCCGGTACGGCGTGCCGTGGGCGGCGCTGGTGGACACCGTGGCCGACGACCTCGCCGACCGGCTGCGGGCCGCCTCGCAACGGACCTCGCAGGTGGCCGGCCCGAAGCTGTCCGGCTACGTCCTCGCGGGGATGCCGGCGCTCGGGGTGCTGCTGGGCAGCGGGATGGGCGCCGACCCGGTGCATGTCCTGCTGCACACCGGGGCGGGTCGGCTGATGCTCCTGGTCGGCGTGAGCCTCAACTGCCTCGGCCTGGCCTGGTCCGCCCGGATCGTGCGCGGATGACGGGGGCCACCGCGGTGTCGCTGGCGCTGGCCGCGGCCGGGGTGCTGATTCTGCCGGAGCCCGCGCCGCTCCACGTGGCGCGGTCGCCTGCGCCGCGTCCGGCCGTGCCCGATCGGTGGCGCAGGGCGGCGGTGGTGGCCGTCGGCATCGCGGCCGTCGAGGTGCTGCTGGGTCCGTGGCCATGGTGGGTGGGTCTCGTCGTCGCGCTGGCGGGCGGGGCGGCGGGCTCCACGGTGCCGCCCCGACGGGACAAGGTGCACCGCGGGACCGACCGAGCGCGACTGGCGGTTCACGCCGACCTGCTCGCGGCCTGTCTGGAGGCCGGGCTGTCGATGGCTGCGGCCCTGACGGCGGTGTCCGCGACGACGACCGACGTGCAGCCCGCCCGCCCGCGGTCCGGTCGTCCACCGTCCGTCCGCTCCCGATCCGTCCGCCCCCGATCCGCCGGGCCGCGGTCCCATGTCGAGCCGGACGCGGTCGCGGATCTGTCGAAGGTGGCGGCCCTGTTGCTGCTGGGCACCGATCCGGACCGGGCCTGGCAGACGGTGGCGGACCGCCCGGAACTGGCCGGCCTGGTGGCGGCGGCACGGCGGTCGGCGGTCGGCGGCGCGGTGCTGGCGGTGGCCGTGCGGGAGCACGCCGCGGCGCTGCGCGCGGCGTCGACCCAGGCGGCGGAACGAGCCGCCGGCCGCGCCGGCGTCGCCATGACCGCTCCGTTGGGCGGCTGCTTCCTGCCTGCCTTCCTGTGCCTGGGTCTGGCACCGGTCGTCATCGGCCTGCTCGCCACGCTGGATCTGTTCTGACGGCGAGACGACCAGTGTGACCTACCTCACTGAGCAAACCGTATTAGCCGGCACAGCCGGCGCTTCTTTGCTGTCGGCTGCGCTGCAGCTACCCCGTCTCTCCCACAGGAAAGGTGCACCATGAACCGCTCCACCACCGTGGTCGGCTCGCTGTGTGCGGCGGTGATGCTCTCCGCCGCCCTCAGCGGATGCGGCTCCGGCACCACCACAGCCGCGTCCAGCTCGGCCGCGTCCGCAGCCGCCACGCCCACGACCGCCACCACCACCGCCGCCACGCCCGCGTCCTCCCCGGCGACGGTCGTCTCCGTTGCCGGCGCCAGTTCGGTAGCTCCGGCGACGCCCGCTCCGACCAGCTCGACGAGCTCGGGCACCACGTCATCGATGGACATGGGCGGAGCCACCGGCACCACCTCGTCCTCGACCTCGTCCGCCGGCGGCACCGCTGTCGACCTCAAGGCCGCCTGCGCAGCGCTGGTCAAGATCGACGCCGTCCCACAACCGGACTCCGAAGGCGACGCGCCCCCGACGGCCGCCGCCACCAAGGCGTTCGGTACCGCGGTCAAGCCGCTGCTGGCGCAGGCCACGGCCGCCGGCGGTCCGACGCTCGCGAAGATCCTGCGACCACTCGAGGCGCCGGTCGCCGCCGCGATCGCCAAGGGCACGCCGATCGACCCGGACAAGGTAAAGGCGGTCGGCGCAGCACTTGTCGGTTACGAGACCTGGGCGAACAAGTCGTGCGGGTTCCAGAAGATCGACGTGATGGCGATGGACTACAAGTACAGCGGCGAGCCGAACACGGTGAAGGCCGGAGTGGTGAGCGTTCTGCTGGCCAATCACAGCAAGAAGGGCGAGTTCCACCTGGCGATGATGGTGCAGCCGAAGGACCACAAGAAGACCACCGTGGCCGCGCTGTTGAAGATCCCGGTGCAGAAGTTGGAGTCGTCCATCGACATCCTCGGTGCGGCAGCCGCCGGGCCGGGCCAGAGTGGCGGCGCTCTGCTGACCCTCAAGCCGGGCCAGTACTTCATGGTCTGCCCGGTGGCGGTCGGCGGTAAGGAGAACAGCACCGATCTGCACATGTTCCACGGCATGGCGGTGGAGATCGATGTCGTCTGATTCCCGGGCGGGTTGATCGGGGCGCTGGAATGACCTGGAACCCCGAGCGGGGCGTCCCGGCCACGGCGCCGCACCGCCGGAGCGTTCTTGGGTTGGCCGTCGCAGCCGTGGTCGGTACTGCACTGCTGTTGCTGTCGTGCCGGGCCGATCCCGGCGCGGCAGCACCGCAGGACGGCATGCCCGGGATGCCCGTCGCGTCTTCGCACGGCACCGGGTCTTCGCACGGCACCGGGTCTTCGCAGGGCACCGTGTCGGCACCCGGCACTGTGCCGGCGCCAGCTGGCACGCCGCGTAGCGGCGGAATGTCGATGGGCACGGCCGTTTCGACGAGCGCATCCCCCGGAAGTACCGCCGCCCACCGGCCCAGCGCGACGGCAGGCTCCGCGGTGTCATCCGCGGCGGCCCGCAGTGTGCTCGACCTGGTCGACCCGAGCACCGGTCCGGCCGACGTCCGGATCCACCTGACGGCACGTCGGGCGAAACTGCTCACCTCCGGTGGGCGAACCATCGACGCGTGGACGTTCAACGGCACCGCTCCCGGGCCGCAGCTGACGGTGCGGGTGGGGCAGCTCGTCGAAGTGGACCTGGACAACCGGGACATCGCGGCTGGCGTGACGATCCACTGGCACGGACTCGACGTGCCCAACGCGATGGACGGCGTCGCCGGCGTCACGCAGAACGCGGTCCGGCCCGGTCAGCGGTTCGTCTACCGCTTCCGTCCCGAGCAGGTGGGCACCTTCTGGTACCACTCGCACCAGGACTCGGCCGAGGCGGTCGGCCGGGGCCTGTACGGCGCTCTGGTGGTACTTCCTGCCTCGGGCGCGGTCGCGCAGATCAGGGACATCGCCGTGGTGGCGCACACCTGGGCGACCCGCGGCGCCGCGGATCAGACGACCATCGGCCTCAACAGTTCGGTGACCAGGTACACCGTTCCCACCGGGTCGACCGTGCGGTTGCGCCTGGTCAACACCGACGACCTCCCGCAGCACTGGGCGGTGGCCGGCACCGCCTTCCAGGTTCTCGCGCTGGACGGCAACGACGTGCACGGCCCGACCCTGTTGCGCCGCACCACGATCACCGTTCCGGCCGGCGGGCGGGTCGATCTCGGGCTGACCGTGCCGGACGGTCCGGTGGTGCTGTCCGATCTCGACGGCAACCGGCCGGCCGTCGCCCTAATTCCGCCGGGCCACCGGGGTGCGTTGCCCGCTGTGGCGTCGGGAGGTGTCGTGTTCGACCCCGCGTCGTACGGCACGCCGGCCAGGATCCCGTTCGACCTGTCCTCCCACTTCGACGCCTCGTTCCAGCAGGTGCTGGAGACTCATCACGGCACCCACAACGGGCTCCCGGTGCAGTGGTGGACCATCAACGGTCAGCGCTACCCCGACATCCCGATGATCATGGTCCGGACGGGCCAGCTGGTCCGGATCCACATCGTCAATCGCAGCGACACCATCCACCCCATGCACCTGCACGGTCACAGGGTCCTGGTGCTGGAGAAGGCCGGCCGGCCGACGACGGGCAGTCCCTGGTGGGCGGACACCATCGAACTCGACCCGGGCCAGGACGTGGTGGTCGGCTTCCGCGCCGACAATCCCGGAGTCTGGATGGACCACTGCCACAACCTGGAGCACGCCGCCGCCGGGATGATGATGCACCTGGCCTACGAGGGGGTCACCACGCCGTTCTCGATGGACCCCGGCAGCGGCAACCTGCCGGAGTGACGACCCGACCGGTGCGGCACGGCCGCCGTCACGCCCGGCTTCAGCTCGCGGTGGACAACATCGACTCGGCCGTCAGCTCGACCGACCGCAGTCGGCCCTCGGTGGTGGAGGACTGGTGCGCCACGATCAGCTCGTCCGCGTCGGCGTGCCGGCGGAAGCGCTCGAGGTAGTCCGCCACCTCATACGGGGTGCCGACCGCGGAGTAGGTGGTCATCTGCTCGATCTGCCGTCCCGCCGCCGAGTCCAGCACCGCGTCGGCCTCCTCGTCGGTGAAGGAGCGGCCACCGCGGCCGTACAGGGCGGACACCCGGGCCCGCTTGACCAGGTGCTGCTCACGCTGGGCCTGCTCGGTGGTGTCGGCGGCGATGACGTTGACGGCGGCGAGGGCGACCGGTGCTCCGCACTCCTCGGACGGCCGGAACTCCCGCCGGTAGATCGCCACGGCGTCCTGCAGCGACGCGGGCGCGAAGTGCGAGGCGAAGGCGAACGGCAGGCCGAGGGCCGCGGCCAGCCGCGCACCGAAGAGGGACGACCCGAGGATGTACAGCGGAACGCGGGAACCGCGCCCGGGCACCGCGTCGACGCCCGGCACCAGGCTCTCGCCGCGCAGGTAGCCACACAGTTCCAGCACGTCTTCCGGGAAGGTGTCGGACGACGTGGCGTCCCGCCGGAGTGCCCGCATCGTCGCCTGGTCGGATCCCGGCGCACGGCCGAGTCCCAGTTCGATCCGGCCCGGGTGAATGGCGGCGAGCGTGCCGAACTGCTCGGCGATGGTGAGCGGCGAGTGGTTGGGCAGCATCACTCCGCCGGACCCCAGCAGGATGGTCGACGTGTGCGCGGCGACGTGCGCGATGAGCACGCTCGTGGCCGACGACGCGATCGTCGGCATGTTGTGGTGTTCGGCATACCAGACCCGCCGGTAACCGAATTTCTCCGCGTGCTGGGCGAGCGCCACGCTGGCCGCGATGCCCTCGCCTGCCGTCTGCCCCTTGTTGATCGGTGCCAGGTCGAGCACGGAGAGCGGAGTGTTCAGCACGGCGACTGCCTTTCGATTGCGATCGCCGGATTCTCCCGACGAGTTGGTTCACCATCGAAAATACTCCCGACGGAGCCTCGAGGGGTGCGTCCGCGGTCCGCTCGGAATTGGGCACGGTCGGCATCTGTGGTCCCATGGGATGTGACCAATGATCAACACGACCAGGCGGGCGGCGTGGACGTCGGGGCTTTCGGGTTCCTGTTCTCCCACGATGACTCCGCCACCACCAGCACCTGGAACGACCGGCAGGACCAGCGCGACCGGCAGTCCGACGACGACGAGGCCGGCCCCGGCAGACCCCTGGAGATGCTGTTCTCCGGCGACGGCGAGCCCGCACCGCGCCGCGCCGCGTCCTAGCCCTGCTCGGCCTCATGCGCCTGGGCAAGGCACCTGCCTGACACCGCCAGCGCGCCGACACAGCATTCCGCCAATCCCGCCTCCCGCCGACACAGGGTGACCAGCCGACACAGCAATTAGCCGACACAGCAACCAGCCGACACGTACCGGCCGACAAAACGACCGGGCGAAAACCCGTTGCCCTGCGCCCGCAGCAGCTGCCATGGTCCGGCGATGCCCGACCAGATCTACGACCACCCGCGACTCGCAGCCGTGTACGACGACCTCGACCCGGATCGCAGTGACCTCGACGTCTACCTCGCCATCGCCGAGGAGCTGGGTGCCCGCAGCGTGCTGGACGTGGGCTGCGGCACCGGCACCTTCGCCCTGATGCTCGCCGACGCCGGCCTCGAGGTGACGGGCCTCGACCCCTCCGGTGCCTCCCTCGACGTTGCCCGACGCAAGCCCGGGTCAGAGCGGGTGCGGTGGATCCACGGAGATGCCGCCGCACTGCCGCCGCTGCAGGTCGACCTGGCCACCATGACCGCCAACGTCGCGCAGGCCATCGTCGACCCCGCGGACTGGAATCTCACGCTGCGCGGGATCCGCTCGGCCCTTCGCCCCGGCGGTTCCCTGGTGTTCGAGACCAGGAACCCGGCCTTCCGTGCCTGGGAGCGGTGGAACAGGGAGTCGTCCCACAGCGTCACGCAGGTGCCGGGCGAGGGCGCCGTGGACTGCTGGCACGACCTGCTCGAGGTGGACGGCCAGCTGGTGACCTTCCGGGAGACCGTGGTGTTCGCCTCTGACGGCG
Organism: uncultured Nakamurella sp.; assembly: GCA_964242105.1. Taxonomy (GTDB): domain Bacteria; phylum Actinomycetota; class Actinomycetes; order Mycobacteriales; family Nakamurellaceae; genus Nakamurella. The sequence continues at coordinate 9,346 of CAXTBG010000028.1, forward strand.
CTGTCCTGGCGTCCGAATCGACGCTGCGGTTCCGGGAACGCGACGACGTGGAGGCCGATCTGCGGCGCGAGGGGTACGTGCTCTTCGACGTCCGGGAGGCACCGGACCGGCCCGGTCGGGAATGGGTCTTCTTCGCCCGGGCGGAATCCTGATCGCAGGCGGTTCTGCTGCTCGGGCAGCAACGCGGTCGTGGACCGGTGACCGTCGCCGCCGTGGTGCGGGAGGTGTTGTCGCCGTTGATCCGCCGGACTGAGCGGCGGAGAGCGGGGGCCGATCGGGTCGATCAGCGGCGCCAGCCGTCGATCCCCGCGGCCGGGCAACAAGAGGTCGTGGTGGTCCTCCCGGCATAGGAGGACCGTGCCACGATCGGGTCCCTGACCGGTGCGCCGGCGGGAGCCCGCCGGAGGATCGGTGCCCGTCGAGGCCTCTTCGAGTCACTGTCCGGTCCGGCATCCTGGAAGAGGACGAGCGGCCGGCGGTGATACGCCGGTCCCTCCAGAGGCTCAGTGACCGCACAGCAAGACCACAGGCGCACGACGGGGGGTCCACAGCCGCAATCCCGACGATGGAGACCGAACCCCCCGTCAAGGAGTTGAAGTGGATTCTCGATCGTCGTGCGCCGCATGACTGCCGGTACCGCATGGCGCCGCATCGCTCCGGCGCCGCCCGTCGTGCCGACGGCGCGCGCGCAGTGGGACCTCGTCGTCCGGCTGGCCACGCTGGCCGGGCTGTGGCTGAGCCTGCTGCTGGTCACCTACTGGTGGGTGGCCGACGGCGGTGTCCAGGACCTGGGCGGATGGGCCGACGGGCTCACCTCCACCGGGCGGCTGACCGGTCTGCTGGCCTCCGTGCTGCTGCTGGCGCAGTTGCTGCTGATGTCCCGACTACCGTTGCTGGAGCACGCTTTCGGGCAGGACCGGCTGGCCCGCATCCATCGCTTGGTCGGCTTCACCTCGTTCAACCTGATGATCGCCCACGTCGGGCTGATCACCTACGGCTACGCGGCCGGCCGCATTGCGCGCACGCCGGCCACCCTGTGGGACCTGACGGTCAACTATCCCGGGATGCTGCTGGCCGTCGCCGGGACCCTGTGCCTGTGCATGGTCGTCGTCACCAGCATCAAGGCGGCCCGCCGGAAGCTCCGCTACGAGTCGTGGCACCTGCTGCACCTGTATGCCTACCTCGGTGTCGGGCTGGCGCTGCCGCACCAGCTGTGGACCGGGCAGGACTTCCTCGCCTCCACGGCGCGCACCGTCTTCTGGTGGGGGCTGTGGATCGCCGCGGTGGTGGCCGTGCTGATCTGGCGGGTCGCGGTACCGCTGACCCGCAGTGCCCGGTACGGAATCCGTGTGCTGTCGGTGGTCCCGGAGGGCGACGGAGTGGTGTCGGTCTACATGAGCTCCCGTACCGCCATGACGGCGGAAGCCGGGCAGTTCCTGACCTTCCGGTTCCTTGGCGGCCGGGGCTGGACGCGCGCCCACCCCTACTCGCTGTCCGCGGCCCCGACGGGCCAGAACCTGCGGATCACCGCCAAGATCGTCGGTGACGGCAGTGCGGCGCTGGCCGGTGTCCGGCCCGGCACGCGGGTGCTCGTCGAAGGCCCCTACGGACGGCTCGGCGCCCGGGCCCGGACGCGCAGCCGTGTCGTCCTGATCGGCGCGGGCGTCGGTATCACCCCGCTGCGGGCGCTGGCCGAGGCGCTGCCGTACGCACCGGGGGACGCGGTGCTGCTCTACCGGTTCACCGGCCGGCCGCTCTTCGAGCGCGAGTTGCGCGTGCTGGTGGCGCAGCGCGGGCTGCAGGTGGTGATGCTGCCCGGGCACCGGCGCGCGGAGGGCTCCTGGCTCGGGACCGGCGTGGGACCAGCCGACGACGCGACCGCGCTCACCCGCTGGGTGCCCGATCTCGCCGAACGCGATGTCTTCGTCTGCGGGCCGGAGCCGTGGGCCGACGACGTCAGGCTCACCACCCGCGCGGCCGGCCTGCCCGCTGAGCGGCTCCACGTCGAAAGCTTTGATTGGTGACCGAGATGAAGCGAATCGTTCTGTTCCTGTTGAGTACCGCCACGATTCTGGTGCTGCTGTTCGGGTATCACACCTCCACCTCGTCCAGGGCGGCCGGCGGCACGACGTCCATCGTCGCCCCTGTCCAGGTGGGCGGTACCGGCGCCGCGGCGCCCGGCACGTCGACCGGTACGACACCCACCGGTACAACACCCACCGGTACGACACCCACCGGTGCGTCAGCGGGCGGTAGTGCATCGGTCACGACACCGGCGGCCGGCGCAGCGTCGAGCGGCTCGACCACCGTGCTCGGCGACTCCACCGACACCCGCTGGGGGCCGGTGCAGGTCTCGATCACCGTGCAGGACGGCAAGATCACCGCCGTGTCCGTGCCGGTGTACCCCGACGGCAACGGCCGTGACCAGGAGATCAATGCGACCGCGCTGCCGACCCTGGTGCAGGAGACGATCACCGCGCAGAACGCGAACATCGACATGGTCAGCGGCGCGACCGTGACGAGCGAGGGCTACGTCACCTCGCTGCAGAGCGCGCTGGACAAGGCGGGGCTGTGAGCGTGGCCGTCGCTGCTGCAACCGCAACGGACCGGACCGCCGGGTCGGCAACGGACCGGATCGCCGGTTCGGCCGCGCCGCCGGTCCGCTATGTCGAGCACGTGATGGGCATGCCGATCAGCCTTGCGTTGCGCGGTCGGCACACCCGCGATGACGCCGCGCTCTCGGCGTGGACCCACGTGATCGCGCACCTGCGCGAGGTCGATCTGGTGTTCAGCACCTACCGGCCGGACTCGTTCATCAGCCGGCTGGACCGCAACGAGATCACCGTGCAGGACTGCCCGCCGCAGGTCGCGGAGGTCCTGGAGCTGGGAGAGGCGGCCCGGTCGTCATCGGGTGGGGCGTTCGACATCTGGCGTCCGGACACCACCGGGCGTGTGCGGCTCGATCCCAGCGGGGTGGTGAAGGGTTGGGCAGTGGAACGCGCCGCCCCGTTTCTGCGAGCTCTGCCGGGTACCGATTTCTGCCTGTCCGCGGGCGGCGACATGGTCTGTCGCACCACGGATCTTCGTTCTGCGCCATGGCGGATCGGGGTGGAGGACCCGGCCGACCCGGGTCGTCTGGTCGCCGTCGTCCCGCTGCACACCGGCGCCGTCGCCACCTCCGGCGCGGCGCACCGCGGGAATCATCTCGTGGACGCCCGGTCCGGTCGGGCGCCGTCGGCGGTCGCCTCGGTGACCGTCGTGGCGCGGTCGCTGGTCTGGGCCGACATCGACGCGACCGCCGCGTACGCCCAGGGCCCGAATGCGGCGCGCTGGCTCGCCACCCGCTCGGGGCGGACCGGACTCGTCGTGTGGTCCGACGGAACGAGCACCACCATCGAGCCCTGACGACGCGCGCGCCACGGCCACCGACCGTCACAGGACCCCGAGGCCGTGCGTCCCGGTCAGTTCAGCCGACGGAAGCCGGCGGCCACCGCGCGCTGGTACCCGCGATGCGAGAGCCAGGCCACGGCGGAGACGATCCTGGCGTCGGTGCCCACCAGCACGCGCGGGCGTCCCCGCGCCGCGCCGCGCAGGATCACCTCCGCCGCCTTCTCCGGTGACGTCCGCGCCAGATGCTGGTCGAAGAAGTCCGACCGGCCGGCACGCTCGGTACCTGCGTTCACCGTCCCGTTGCGGGCGATGCCGGTGCGGACACCGCCCGGGTGGACGCAGGTGACCGCGACCGGGTGCCTGCCCGCCACCATCTCCATCCGCAGCGACTCGGTGAAGCCGCGCACGGCGAACTTGGCTGCGACGTAGGCGCTCTGCGCCGGGACGGCGACCAGCCCGAACAGGCTCGAGATGTTCACCAGGTGCCCGTTCCCGGACGCGATCAGATGCGGCAGGAAGGCTTTGCTGCCATGCACGACCCCCCAGAAGTCGACGGCCAGCACACGTTCCAGGTCGGCATGGGACATGCCCAGTACGTCGCCGCCGTGCGAGACGCCCGCATTGTTGACGACCAGGTGCACCGCGCCGAATTCGCCGGCGACCGATGCGGCGTACTGCTCGACCGCGGTCCGGTCGGTCACGTCGAGGCGGTCGGCGCGCACCGGGCCGCGTGCCCGGACGGCAGTTTCCGTGGCGGCCAGACCCGTCGTGTCGATGTCGGAGATCACCGGGGTCGCGCCCAGCGCAGCCAAGCGGACCGCCAGCGCCCGGCCGATGCCGGAACCGGCACCGGTCACCACGGCCACCCGGCCGCGGAAGCACGCTTCGGCGGGGATCGGGCGAGCCGGCACGGATGGAGCGTAGAGGTCTCGCCGTCGGAACGGCACCCTTGCGCCGGACCCACCGGATCCTGTTCGGCCCGGCTCGCCGTCCCGCGCTGCCGTCAACCTGCGGGCCCGCGCGCGGGGTGGGAGCCGGCGACGAACACGGCGGATCGACGATGGCGCCGGTCCGCCCGGTGCTGGCACGCTCACCTGATGGACGATCCCTGGGGTCTGCACGAGCCGGCGGCGCCGCATCCCGAGCCACCCGATCCGCTGCCGCCCCAGCTGGCGAAGCTGGCGGCGTTGACCGCACCGCACATGGTGGTCGATGGGGAGGACTGGGACAGCCCGGGTGTGGAAGCTTTACCCGAGGTGGCCGCGCTCATCGAGCAGGGCTGGCGACCGGTCGGCAGCGACCCGCGGTACTCGTTGCTGCCGGCGGTCTGGCCGACCGAGCTGCGCTGCTGGCTACCCGACCGCATGCCGAAGGTGTACAGCTCCTTCGACGGCCAGACGGTACGGATCATTCCGGCCGGACAGTCGTGCCACCCCGGGCATCCCGGGCACGCCGCCGACCACTCGGCAGAGCTCGCTGCGGAAGCCGGTCTACCGATTCCGCCGACCGGCCGGATCTGGCTGCTCCGATCACCGTGGCCGCGGGTCGGGCTGAAGATGGTGCTCGCGCTCCTCGCCCGCCGAAGCGACGAGGGGGGCAGGTACGAGTCCGCAGACTTCCTCGCGGCCGCGCGCGAGTTGCTGGCCTTGGACGAGACGCGGCTCCGCGAGTGGTGGACGGGCGAGGAGGCGGAAGCTGCCACCGCCTGGGAGGCAGCTGGTCTGGTCGGCGAGGACGTCGTGGAATTGGTGCATGGCGGGATCGGTCCGGATGACTTCGCCCGGCTGGCCGGGCTGACGGCGGAACAGGCCGCGGCGTGGCGCTGGGCAGCAGCCGGTGAGAGCGCGCAGGACGCGGTCAACCGTGCGGTGTTCTTCCGCTCCCTGGGTCTGCCGAGCATTCCGCCGCCGAACCTGTACCGACTGCACGACCTGACCGAGGACGACCTGCGTGTCTGGGTCGACGCGGGTTTCGACGTGCCGACGATGATCGGGTTCGCGGGCGTTGCGGTGGATCAGGCGGTGGAGTGGCGGCAGCACGGGTACAGCGCGGCGCAGATGCAGGACGTCCTGCAGGCGGACCCGACGATGACGGCGGCGGAAGTGGATGCCTTCGCCGCCGCCGGCATCGTCGGACGGCATCGACTCGACTGGATCGTGCGCGGATTCGGCGCGTCCGAGGCGCTCGCCTACGACGAGCGGGACGTCCAGCCGAACGAGGCACGCGTATGGCGGTCGATGGGCCTCGGCCCGGCAGATGTCCCGACAGGACTCCACCTCCCTTCCGGCTACCAGCGCGGCGGCTGGGCGATGTCCGCAGGCACGAGGATGCGGGACGCCGAGCACTCCGTGCGGGATCCGCCGGGGACCAGGGGAGCGCTGGCAGAACAGTCGCGCCACTGGCGGAGGGCGGGCCGCGGCCGAACAGATCAGGCCTGAGCGCCGCGCCTGCCGTCGATTCATCGGCGCGTGAGGTACATCACCGGACAATCGGCGTACTACAGACAGTCTTACTGCGTCCTATTGACGAACGAAGAAGAGCAGGACGATCTCCACCCACCCGACCCGGGTGAGCCGGATGAGCGCACGTGTTCCGAAGAGGGCAAGCGCACCACCGCACGACACAGCAAAGGATCCACCGACATGTCCAGCATCATCAGCACTCTCAAGAAGCGTCACATCGCAGCACGCAACGACCGCGCGATCGCGCGGGTCATCGCCGGCGCCGGTTCACCGGCCATGCGTGACGAACTGATCATCATCAGCCAGCGGCAGGCCAGCACCAACCGCTGACGCCGAGCGGTCGCGACCAGGTCGGACCGCGACCCTGATGACCGAGCGGGGCCGTAGACGGGAAACCCCGTCGACGGCCCCGCTCTCTCGTTCGGGCCGACTGCAGGGGTGCGGCTACGACGCCAACTGTTCGCGAACCTTTCGACCGGAGCTCGTCGGCTCGGCGCCACCGCCGGGCCGGTTGATCTCGGCCCACACCACGTCGAGGGAGAGGTCCAGGACCTGGGCGATCGCCGCGATGGTGGAGAACGCAGGGGTCGCCACCCGTCCGGTCTCGATCTTGCGGAGCGTTTCCGGCGAGACGCCGGCGTCCAGTGCGGTCTGCAGCATCGGCCGTCCGCCCCTGGCCCGACGCAGAAGCGCGCCGAGGCGTTGCCCGCGGGCGACCTCAGCCGCAGTGAGCGGCAGCCTGACCATCATCCGATTCTAATACCGGCATAGCGTGACCGGTATAGTTATTGGGGACGTCGAGGAGGCACCGCATGATCGAGATCCTGAGTCCCACCGAACTGCCCCGGGCCCGGGCAGCAGGCGCACTGGTCGCCGGCATCCTCCAGACGGTGAAGAGCCGCGCCACCGTCGGTACCAACCTGCTGGAGATCGATCGCTGGACCAAGGCCATGATCGCCGAGGCCGGGGCACTGTCCTGCTATGTCGACTACGCCCCGTCCTTCGGACGTGGCCCGTTCGGCCACTACATCTGTACCTCGGTCAACGACGCGGTACTCCATGGACTGCCCCACGACTACTCGCTGGCCTCCGGTGATCTGCTGACCCTCGACCTCGCCGTCTCCCGGGGCGGCGTCGTCGCCGACTCGGCCATCAGCTTTCTCGTCGGTGATTCGAACGGCACGGAGAACGCCGCGAGCGTTGCGATGATCAATGCAACGGAGCGTGCGTTGGACGCCGGCATCGCCGTTGCCCGACCGGGCGCTCGCATCGGCGACATCTCCCACGCCATCGGCTCTGCGCTGACGGAGGCCGGCTATCCCGTCAACACAGAGTTCGGCGGTCACGGCGTCGGGTCGACGATGCACCAGGACCCGCACGTTCCCAACAACGGCCGGCCGCGTCGCGGGTACAAATTGCGCCCCGGTCTGCTGCTGGCCTTGGAGCCGTGGGTGATGGCGGACACTGCCACGCTCGTCGTCGACGCCGACGGCTGGACCCTCCGGAGCGCGACGGGCTGCCGGACGGCCCACAGTGAGCACACCATCGCAATCACCAAGGACGGTGCCGAAGTCCTCACCGTCGTCGATGCGGAGCAGCCGCTGGCGTCGGCTGGATGAGCGGGCAGCGCGACCTCACGGGGACCTCCGCACGAGCGCCACTTCCGCCGGTTGCAGACCCGGACGTCACCGGCCTGTGCGCCGTCGGGGAGGCGGCCTGGCAAGCGGCGGCACACGCGGGGTTGGGATTCCCGTGGCGCCGCGACGGCGACGTGGCCTGGGCGCCAGCGAGTGCGCCGCACCCGTACCTGTTCGGCGCGGTGACATTGACTTCTCGACCGATGCTGCCGCCGTTGTTGGTGGCGGCTGGTTCAGGGATGCTGGTTGATTCATGGGCGGCGTTGACGACTGCCGATCTGCCCGGGTGGACACCGTCGCCGGGAGACCCCTGGATGGTGCGGGAGCCGGGACCGTGTGCGGTGCCGGCGGTCCGTGCGGTCAGCGTGGAGCGCACCGCCGACGCGTTGCTGTTCGAGGACATCGCTTTCCGCGCCGCGGGCGGTGCCCCGCCGAGCACGCCCGGTGAACTGCACCCGGCCGGCAGCGATCGTGTGCCGGGCCTCTGTCTGTTCCTGGCGCGCCGTCACGGTCGGGCGGTCGGCACGGCGCTGTCCGTCCTGCACGAGCGCGGCGTCGTCGTGTCGGCGGTCACTGTGCTGGAAGCCGAGCGCGGACGCGGCATCGGCTCGATGCTCACGGCGGCAGCGTTGGACATTCGGGCCGGCGTTCCCGCGACGCTGTCGGCGAGCCGATCGGGATTGCCGCTCTACCGCCGGCTCGGCTTTCGCGAGCTGGGCCGTCCGTTGCACTGGGAGCCGCCGCGCTCGCTCTGACGGTTCGCGTCCTTCGAGAGCATCCTTTCGAAGGGTTGCCGCCGCCGAGCCCTTCTGCCACTGTGGGGCCTCACGCTACGCGGGTCGGGGAGTCGGGACATGAAGAAGTTCGCAGCACGGGCATTGTTCACGGCGACCGCCGCGGTCGTCATCGGCACCGCGGCGGCTCCGGAAGCTGCCGCTTCGTCGTGGCACTGGACGCACCAGGCTTCGTACAACGCGCACTGGGAGTGCACCGCCGCAGGAAAGTTCTGGGTCAGGATGGGGGCGACCCCGATCGGTGGCGGGCACATCACCAACTACCGGTGCGTTCACCGGCCCAACGCCGCGTGGCAGTCGCGGTGGCGGCTGGACCTCTGGCGCAACAACTGATGGCAGCGTGTGCCGTCCGGTTCTTTCGCCGAACGATGTTCGGATGTGTTGGAACTGATCGCATGTCGCTGGTCGATGAACCGGCGGGCGACAGCGTGAGTCCTCACGTAGCGGTTGACCGTGCCGGTCGTGCGAAAGCTTGAACGCACACGAAAAGGGGGACGGGATGTCGACGGTTCCTCGGTACATGGACTTCCTGTCCGGCGGGGCGGAACAGACGCCGGCGACGCGAGCGAAGATTTCCCACTTCGTGCCGAACGTCGTGGTGATGCCGACGCCGAACGAGTCCACCTGGCATGGCTTATGGGCCATTGACGCTCACGGCGATCACGAAGAGGTCTACGGCGAGCGTGTTGCCGTTATTGCGTGGGCGAAAGAGCGGTGCAACCGCGTATTCGTCTGGTCCCAGCAGCTCCGCGATCTCGAACTTCTCCCGACCACACTCTGATCCACCGCTGTCGTTCATCATTGGTGTTCTCGTGCCGTTCGGGCGTGCGGGCCCGACGAACCGGGTCGCTCACTGCTCGAGGTCGATGTCCTCTCGGGAGAAGTCGGCAACCTGGTGCCTGGCGACCCGGATGCACTCCCCGGCCGTTCCGAACGACAGGGCGTTGCTTCCCCGCAGGGCGTCGGGGTCCAGCGACAGCTTCAGTCCGTCTTTGTCGAGGCGAGCGTTGGGGTAGGGGTCGTCGGTGTACGTCGCTGCTGTCACCTTCCATCCGGCTGACTCCAACGCCTTGACGGCCGAACGCATCCGGTCCGCGAGAGGTGAGCCGTCGTCTCTGAGCTTGGCGCCGGCGCGGTACTCGATGGCGTCGGTCGGCGAGCTGCCGCACACCAGGTAGACACCTACCGCTCCGTAGGCAGGCCCACCCGCACGCGACAGATCGGCGGCGACCGCCTTCAGCGACTGGATGATGGCGGATCGGCTCTCCTGCAGCGCGGTCGCCGCTGTGGCGGCGTCCGTGTGGTTCGCGCAGCCCCCGAGCAACAGCACCGGAATCGCAACCAGTCCAGCCGGTGCAGCCCTACGCGTCATCGAGTCCATTCACCGTGTGGGACCGGACCACGAACCGGATGGCGTGACCGGTGCAAAGCCCGATTGCTGATCGTAGCCGGTGTTAGTACGCGGGGTCAGCGTTACGGCGAAAGGGGCTCCAAGGTTTGGTTGACCGGCTACCGGCCGGCTGCGGTCCCGTCGACTAGTCGAGGTGGACCGGAGTAGCGTTTTCACGAGGGCTTGCCGCCGTGTCAAGGCTGCGCGCTCAGTTGGATGTCCGTAGCAGTTCCTGAGCAAGCCCCCGGACAGATTGTTGCTTACCTGGGCCACAACGTGACGGCGAGTAAGTTCAGTCGCGTCTATTTCGCCCAAAGTCGATTGAGCTGGAAGTCGGGCTAGGCAGGGTCAGCCCGCGAGCTGTCCACAGCTAGAGGCGAGCATCTTTCATGCTAAGCTTTTCGCGATCCGGCGCTAACGAGACGCTTGACGGCGAAGAGTAATAGCGCACACTATAACTAACCCCTCCGTAACGTCAGTAACCCAGCACGGTTCGCCAGTGTTAGTTCAACCGGCGGAAGGTACCGACAGCGCCCTCACCGGGCGCTGTCGGCGGTTAGGCGCTATACTTAGCGATGGACAAGATTCAGCAGCAAGCCCAGCAGATCAGGGCACGCGCCGCCATGGCGAACATGCCAACCCTCAACGCTGACATGGTGATCCTCAGGAAGCTGACCGCTGAAGCCCAACGGAAGCGAAGCCCCAAGCCCGTGCACCTAGAGCTGTCAGCCGCTATGAGGGCCGTCGCCGCATACCAGGTGGCAGAGAAGGTGAAAGGCAAGTCAGGCTACGTAGCGGCGCGCAAACGGGCGGAGAAGGCCACGAGGGCGAAGTCCAGCGGATGCGCCTCGACCGCAATCATCGGGCTCGTAGCACTCGTCGCAGGTGTTCGATCCGTGCGGAAGCACTAATGGAACGTGAATCAGCACACTTGGCACTACTCCAGGCTGAACTATGAGCAATGCAAGGGAGTATATGGTTACAAGTAACTCAACGACTAGGTTTGTAGGCTGACACCGGCATGTACACAAGAACACGCGGCTACCTAGGCACTAACCCGCACGCGGTAAATACTCCGCGAATGTTGGTGCTAGCCTACAACAAACAGGCGAGCCAGTACCTACTGAAACTACGACCGACGGCTGACACGGGGTGTCGTGCCGCTAGTACTCCATCGTTCAATCGCCTTAACCACTGTCTAAGCTCATTCCGTTACAGACGTCTGCGGGTAGGCCGGGTCTTCCGAAGATGGTGATTCCTACGCCGTCCATCAGGAAGACGTCGAAATGGCTGACGCTACCTTTGCGACCCCTGGCCTGACTACGTTCGCCGGCTGAACGGGCTCGGTTTGCGCGTGACCGGCCAGTAGCTGGAGCCCAACCGCGCGATGTTGGCCTGTCGGATGTCGAGAGTGACGACGGGTGCCGGCGGTGCGGCGAGCGGGGTCGTCCGCGGGACTCAACGACGCGGCGGCTGGCGCATGAACCATTCGCTGGCGACCGACGGTCCTGCTGGTCACGACCCGCCGCTACCGCTGCGAAGGGGTGTGGACTTGTTTGGCGGCAGGGCATGTCGACAGCGCGGCACAACCACGCACCGGAGGCGCTGCGCGCCAACCATCGGCCGATCCAACGACCCAGCGGCCGAACTTGCCGCCCCCGCAGGCAGAGTTGTCCCCATGCCCTCGGGTCATCCACATTGACGATCTCCCACTGGATCTTGGATGCCGCGATTGACGAAGCTCTTCTCGAGCCGGCAGGGCGTCGGCGTACGGGAGGGGAGTGGTTGTGATGCATCGGATCCGGCGCTGGTACGCCGAGCAGTGGGCGGAACCCGAGGAGGTCGAACCGGTGTCGGTCGACGGAGCGCCACCGGACGACGCGGGGATGTCGACGGTCGAGTACGCGGTCGGCACAGTAGTTGCCGCCGCGTTCGCCGCGGTGCTCTACAAGATCGTCACCGGCGATTCGGTGGTCTCCGGGTTGACGAGTTTGGTCAACTCGGCGCTGCACACGTCGCTGTGACGACAGCCCGGTTCCGGCCTCGGGAGCGGTCGGCGGCGGAGGCCGATCGAGGGAGCGTGACGGTGGAAGCCGCCGTGGTGCTCGCGGTGCTGATGGTCGTCGTCGCTTCCTGCCTGGCCGGAATCGGGTGCGTCATCGGCCAGATGCGGTGCATGGACGCGGCGCGGGAAGCGGCACGGCTCACCGCCCGCGGCGACGGCGCCCTGGCCGCGTCGGCGGTGGCGGCCATCGCACCGGGCGGCGCCGCACTGTCGGTGGACTCCGGCGGCGATGTCATCACCGCGACGGTGAGCGTGGGGGCCGTCAACGGGCTCCTTCCCGGCGTCACCATTCGCGCGGCCGCGGTCGCCGCCAAGGAGGAGGGCGTCGCCAGTGGTTGACCTGCAGATATCAACGTGCGCAACCGGTCTCGCCATCCCCTCAGTGCGCACGCCGAGCCGGCCCGGCTCGCCGCCCGATGACGACAGCGGCGTGTCGACTGTCTTCGGTGCGCTGACGGTCGCGCTGCTGATCGTGGTGACAGCCGTGGCGATTCGGCTCGGGGGCGCGATGATCGCTCGTCACCAGGCGGAAACGGCGGCCGACCTCGGCGCGCTGGCCGGCGCCGTTCACGCCCTCGAGGGCCAGGTCGCCGCCTGCTCCGCCGCGTCGGCCGTCGTGACGGCCAACCACGGGTCGCTGACCGCCTGCACACTCGACGGGCTGGACCTGCGGGTGGAGGTCAGCGCGCCGGCGCCGACGTGGGGTCAGAACGCATCGGCCAGAGCACGCGCCGGACCGGTGACGACGGCATGATCGGCTGGCCGGACCGGTGACGACGGCATGATCGGCTGGCCGGACCGGATGACGGTCGCAACCGACCGGACCGGCCCGATCGCGGCAACCGTCATGCCCTGCCGTCACACGGATCTGGCCCCGGCGTGGTCGGGAGTCGTTGGTAGCGTTCCGTCCCATGACGCGACGGGCAATCATCTTCCACGGCACCGGTGGCTCGCCGAAGTATTGTTGGTACTCCTGGCTGGGGGAGCGGCTGACCGCGCGGGGATACGAGGTGGATCTACCGCACCTTGCGGGGATCAACACCGAGCCGATCAGTACCTTCCTGCCGAAGGTCCTGTCCAGCCACACTGTCGACGCCGACACCGTGCTGGTCGGGCATTCCGGTGGGGCGGCGTTGCTCCTGGCCATCCTCGAACACGTCGAGGTGACGGTGCCTCTTGCCATTCTCGTGGCCGGTTACAGCACACGGCCGAATGACGGGGAGGAGCCCGTGCTGCAATCGGAGTACGACTGGGCGGGCATCAGGTCCCATGTCGAGGATCTCTATTTCATCAATTCCGTCGACGATCCCTACGGCTGCAACGACAAGCAGGGTCGCGCGATGTTCGACCGGCTCGGCGGCACGCAGATCATCAAGGAGAAAGGACACTTCGAGACGTCCACCTTCGAGCTGTTGGACCGGCTCGTTCCCTGACATCAAGGCGTCGACAGATCGGGAAACAGCCGGCGTCCGGTCCTGCTCAGGCGCTGAGCGCGACCTGCCTGCCGGTCATCGCGCCGACCACCAGGTCCAGGACGACCACCGCCGCGGTCTTGTTCAGCGGCTGGTTTCCGTTGCCGCACTTGGGCGATTGCACGCACGACGGGCACCCGCCGGCGCAGGGGCAGGAGTGCACCGCCTCGCGCACCGCGGTGAGCCAGGGCAGCAGTACCTCGTGGCCCCGGTCCGCGAAGCCGGCGCCGCCGGGGTAGCCGTCGTAGACGATCACGGTCGGCTCGCCGGTGTCCGGATGCAGGTTGGTCGACAACCCGCCGATGTCCCAGCGGTCGCATCCGGCGAACAGCGGCAGCAGCCCGATCGCGGCATGCTCGGCGGCGTGCAGCGCGCCGGGGATGTCGCGCTCGGCAATGCCTGCGGCGTCAAGCATCTCGAGGCTGATCGTGTACCAGACCGCTCTGGTGTGCAGGGTGTGCTCGGGCATGTCCAGCGGCACCATGTCGATCAGCTCGCCGCCGTGCCGCCGGCGCAGGTAACCGACCACCTGTTCGGTCACGCACACCGAGCCCAACCCGACCTGCACGCCGGCCGGCTTGCCGCCGGCCACACCGGCACCGCCGACCCGGCCGCGGATCCCGTCGGCCCGGTAACCGCGCTGCTGTTCGACATCGGTGATGGACACCGTCGACACCGAACGCGCGATCGTCGACCACTCCGGTCGGTCGGCCTGCACCAGAGCGACCCCGGCGTCCCAGTCGAGGTCGAGCACCGAATAACTCTGGCCCCGGTGCAGATGCACAGCACCGGGGTGCACGGCGGCCGGCGCGCGGGCTTCATCGACCGTGCCGAGCATCCGGCCGGTGTCCACTTCGACGATCGCGATCTGCCCGCCGCCGGAACCTCGCAGGTCGACGGTGTCCGCAGGGTGCTTGGTCTCGTGGTGGAACCATCCGGCCGGTCTGGCGCGCAACACCTTTCGCTCCACCAGGTCGTTCACCACCGGTAACGCCCGCTCGCCGAACAGCTCCAGGTCCTCCGGCGTGAGGCGGTGCTCGGCCGCCGCGCAGGCCAGGTGCGGACCGAGGATGTAGGGGTTGCCGGGATCGGTGACCGCCGCCTCGACAGGTTTTCCGAAGACCTGCTCGGGATGGTGCACCAGGTAGGTGTCCAGCGGGTCGTCACGGGCGACGAAGACCACCAGCGCGCGCTGGCCGCCGCGCCCGGCCCGGCCGGCCTGCTGCCACACCGACGCGAGCGTTCCCGGATAGCCGGCCAGTACGGCGGCGTCGAGCCCGGCGATGTCGACGCCCAGTTCCAGCGCGTTCGTCGTCGCCACGCCCAGCAGACTTCCGCTGCCGAGGGCCTTCTCCAGCTCCCGGCGCTCCTCGGGGAGGTACCCGCCGCGGTAGGCGGCGACCCGGTCCACCAGATCGGGGTCGGTATCGCCCAGCCGCCGCCGAGCGGTGATCGCCGTCTGCTCCGCTCCGTGACGGGACCGGACGAAGGTGAGCGTACGGGCCCCGGCGGACACGAGGTCCGCCATCATCCGGGCGGCCTCGGTGGGTGCCGACCGTCGCACCGGCGCGCCGTTCTCCCCCTCGGCCTCGGGCAGCACCGGCGGCTCCCACAGCACGAAGTCGGCGCCCGACCGCGGGGCGCTGTCGTGCGTGACCTCCGCGACCGGCGAGCCGATCAGTCGTCCGGCGGCTGCGCCCGGCTCGGCCACCGTCGCCGACGCCAGGATGAACACCGGCGACGACCCGTACATCCGTGCCAGCCGACGCAGCCGGCGGATCACCAGGGACACGTGCGAGCCGAACACGCCGCGGTAGGCGTGGCACTCGTCGATCACCACGTACTTGAGCCGGCGCAGCACCCGCTCCCATCGCGAGTGCGCCGGCAGCACGCCGCGATGCAGCATGTCCGGGTTCGTCAGGATCCACCGGGAGTGCGCGCGTACCCAGTCGCGCTCGTCCATCGGCGTGTCGCCGTCGAACAGCGCAGCCCGCACGCCTGGCAGCGCGAGCGATTCGAGCGAGGAGAGCTGGTCGACGGCCAGCGCTTTGGTCGGCGACAGGTACAGCGCGCACGCCTGCGGATCGGTCAGCAGGGCCGACAGCACGGGTAGCTGGTAGCCCAGCGACTTGCCGGACGCGGTGCCCGTGGAGACCACGACGTGGCGGCCGGAGTGGGCGGCCTCCGCCGTCTCGACCTGGTGCCGCCACGGTGCCTCGATGCCCTTGGCCCGCAGCGCCGCGACCGCCGCCTCCGGTACCCAGGCCGGCCACGGCGCGGTGCTGCCGTGCTGCCGGGGTAACCGCTCGACGTGCGTGATCGCCGCCGGGTCGGCCCCCCGGCGCAGCACGGCGAGCAGATCCTCGCTGCGGCGGTCGGGAAGCGTCACCGATCCATTGTCGCGCGTACCACCGACAAGCCGAGCCGACGCGCGCGGCGGTGACCGACGCGATCGAGCTGGACGACGCGATCGAGGTGGACCACGGCAGCGGGTCGCAACGCGCGCCACACCGGCCGAGTTCGCACCGGCGGCGGTCCTGCCGGTCCGGCACGCCGGGAGGTGTGACCGGGCAGCGCAGGAGGCCCAGTTCAGCTGGCCGGGGCTGTCGTCGCCGGCTTGCTGGTGGACGAGCTGGTCGCCGTCGTCGGCGCGCTGGAGGTGCTGGACGTGGTCGGGCTGGTGGAGGTCTGCGAGCTGCTGGTCGACGGCGTCGTGCTGTCCGAGGACGACGTGCTGGTCTGGGACGAGCTCGTCTCGGCAAGCTGGCGGGTGAACGTCACCGACTTGCTCACCCGATTACCGGACGCGCCCTGAACGGTCAGCATGAAGGTGTGTTTCTCTGCGGAGCAGGCGAACGGCAGGGTCTGGTTCGAGGCGTTGACCGGCACGCCGTCCGGGTTGTACGGGCTGGTGGAAGCGTCACCGCTGGTGACGTCGATGCCCGTCCAGGCCTTCACCGCATTGCTGCTGCTCCACACCAGCGGGACGTCGACCCGGTCGGTGGTCGAGGTGCACGCCACCGAACCGCCGATCGGTATCTCGCTGGATCCGAACGAGGTGATCGCGGGAACGAGCGCCGCCGCGCTCGAGGACGACGACGAGCTGGACCGGCTGGTGGACGGCGGGCTGCTCTTGGTGCTCGCCGCGCTGCTGGTCCGCCCGGACGTCGACGGCCGCGTCGATGCCGATGAGGCAGCATTCGGGCGCGACGACGTCGAACTCGCGGTCGGCCCCGCCGACGTGCCACCGGTGCGAGCCACCGCATAGATCCCGGCCGCGATCAGCAGCACCAGAACCGCGATGCCGACGACCCACCAAGCCCGCCGGTCGGGCCGCGGGGGAGGTCCTCCGGCAGCCCGTGGGTCAGCGGGCGGAGGCTGGTAGGAATCGACCGGCGCCGTAGCGCCCGCGCCCGCAGCCACCCACTGCCGGGTGGCCGAGTGACCGGCCGGCCCGGACCGGACGCCGGTACCGGGCACCGCGCCCGCCTGCGGCATCGCGCCCGTGCGCGGCACGGCCCCCGTCGGCGGCATCGCCCCCGTACGCGGCATCGCGCCGGTCGGCGGCAGTGCGCCGGTGTCGATCGGACGTCCACCCGGCGGGGGCGGGCCGGACGGGGCCGAGCCGAGCCCGGTCAGCATCTGGGTGGGCGAGGAGGTCAGCGGGGGCGGCGCGGACGGGAACTCGGTGACCGACAGGCCGAGCTCGTGCTGGATGCGCTGCAGCGCCGAGCCGACGGCCTTCGCGTCAGCCGGCCGACCCTCGGGCGTCTTGGACAGACCCGCCGCCAGCAGGCGTTCCAGGGACTCCGGTACGTCGGAACGACCGGTCGGTGGAGGCGGATCGTTCATCACCTTGTGCACCACGGCGTAGATCGACGCGGTGTTCGGCATCGCGAAGGGCGCGCGGCCGGCCAGCAGCGTGAACAACGTCGAGCAGAGGCTGTAGACATCCGTCGACACCGACGACGGTTGCCCGGACAGCGCCTCCGGAGCGGCGTGGTTGATGGTGAAGGACGATGCGGTCACCGTCGACATCCGTTGGTCGTCGACCGAGGAGATGCCGAAGTCGGCGAGTTCCGGTTCGCCGAACTCCGTCATCAGGATGTTCTCGGGTTTGATGTCGCGGTGCAGCACGCCGGCGCTGTGCGCGTACTGCAGGGCCGCCGAGATCTTCACCCCCACCCGCAGCACGTCCGCTACCGGCAACGGGCCGGTGGACCGGAGCCGCTCGGACAGCGAGCCTCCCGAGCACAGCTGCATGGCCAGGAACGGCGAGCCGTCATCGGCGAAGCCGGAGTCGAACAGGGTGACGATGTTCGGGTGGGTGCCGACCCGGCCGTTGGTGGCGCACTCCCGCCGGAACCGGGCCTTCGCGTCCGCCCCGGCCATGTGCACCGCCAGCACCTTGAGTGCCACGTCGCGCTGCACCGACTCCTGGACAGCCCGGTACACCGTCGAGAAACCGCCGCGCCCGAGCACGGTCAGATCGCGGTATCCGGGAACCTGCATGTCAGCGGTTCTCCTTGTCTCGAGTCGACGTCCCAGTCTGCCGGACGTCCGCCGGCGCGCCGGGTAGCCGGTTGTGATCGCCGTCACCTGAATCGTGCAAGCCCGTCGCGCTGCGGTGGCCTGTCGTCACGCCTGTCGGTGGGCCTGCCCTACAGTGATCACACTCACGCCGGGCTCATCGCCCGGTGCATTCATGTGTCGACCAGCGCCGGTCAGGTTCGCTTGCGGCCGGTGTCTGACGTTACTGCGCGCAGCGCACAGGATCGGGAGCCGTATGAACGACTTGGCATTGACTGGAAGTGACCGGACGATCGTGATCGCCGTCGGCGTGGTGGCGATCGTCGCGCTGGCCATTTCCTTCGTGCTGCGGGCCGGTGTGCTCGCGGCAGGCGTGGGCACGCCGAAGATGCAGGAGATCTCGGCAGCGGTGCAGGAGGGGGCCGCCGCCTACCTGGGCCGGCAGTTCCGCACGCTGAGCGTGTTCGTCGCCATCGTCTTCGTCCTGCTGTTCGTCCTGCCGTCGGACAGCGTGGGCGAGCGGATCGGCCGCAGCATCTTCTTCCTCGTCGGCGCCGGGTTCTCCGCCGGCATCGGCTATACGGGGATGTGGCTGGCTACCAGGGCGAACGTGCGGGTGGCTGCCGCGGCCAACACTGACGGTCGCGAGCGCGCCATGCAGATCGCCTTCCGGACGGGTGGCTCGGTCGGCCTGGCCACCACCGGCCTCGGCCTGCTGGGTGCCTCGCTGGTGGTGTTCGTCTACGTCGGTCACGCGCCGCGGGTGCTCGAGGGGTTCGGGTTCGGCGCCGCCATGCTGGCGATGTTCATGCGTGTCGGCGGCGGCATCTTCACCAAGGCCGCCGACGTCGGGGCGGACCTGGTCGGCAAGGTCGAGCAGGGCATCCCGGAGGACGACCCGCGCAACGCGGCCACCATCGCCGACAACGTCGGTGACAACGTGGGCGACTGCGCCGGGATGGCCGCGGACCTGTTCGAGTCCTACGCCGTCACGCTGGTCGCCTCGCTGATCCTTGGCAGTGCCGCCTTCGGCAACAAGGGCCTGGTCTATCCGCTGATCGTCCCGGCCATCGGCGTGCTGACCGCCATCATCGGCGTCTACGTCACCCGGGCACGGGCCTCCGAGAGCGGGCTGGCCACCATCAACCGGTCCTTCTACATCTCGGCCGGCATCTCCGCGGTGCTCTGCACGCTGGCCGCGCTGGTCTACCTGCCGAAGACCTTCGCCGGCCTGAACGTGGCCGCGGTCGCCGACCTGCCGGGCAACCCGGCCGTCATCGCCATCGTCGCGGTGATCATCGGCATCGTGCTGGCCACGGTCATCCTGTGGCTGACCGGCTACTTCACCGACACGAACACCAAGCCGACGCAGGACGTGGCGAAGAGCTCGCTGACCGGCGCGGCGACGGTGATCCTGGCCGGCATCTCGGTCGGTTTCGAGTCGGCGGTCTACACCGCGCTGGTCATCGCGGCCGCGGTCTACGGCGCCTTCCTGCTGTCCGGATCGCTGGCCGTCGCACTGTTCGCGATCGCGCTGGCCGGCTGCGGCCTGCTGACCACCGTCGGCGTCATCGTCGCGATGGACACCTTCGGGCCGATCTCGGACAACGCCCAGGGCGTCGCCGAGATGAGCGGCGAGGTGTCCGAGCAGGGTGCGAAGATCCTGACCGACCTGGACGCCGTCGGCAACACCACCAAGGCGATCACCAAGGGCATCGCCATCGCCACCGCAGTGCTCGCCGCGACGGCGCTGTTCGGGTCGTACTCCAATGCCATCGGGACGGCGGTGGCGTCCGCCGGTGACGTGGCCGTCGACGGCCTGCGGTCGTTCGTGAGCGACGTCGTGTCGCCCGGCACGCTGGTGGGCATGCTGATCGGCGCGGCCGTGGTGTTCATGTTCTCCGGCCTGGCGATCAACGCGGTGTCCAGGGCCGCCGGCGCCGTCGTGCGTGAGGTCCGCCGCCAGTTCCGGGAGATCCCCGGGATCATGGAGGGCACCAACAAGCCCGAGTACGGCAAGGTCGTCGACATCGTCACCCGTGATTCGCTCCGCGAGCTGGCGACGCCCGGGCTACTGGCGGTGTTCGCCCCGATCGCCGTCGGCTTCGGTCTTGGCGTCGGCCCGCTCGCCGGTTACCTGGCCGGCACCATCGCCACCGGCACCCTGATGGCCGTGTTCCTGGCGAACTCCGGCGGTTCCTGGGACAACGCGAAGAAGCTGGTCGAGGACGGTCACTACGGCGGCAAGGGCTCACCGGCGCACGAGGCGACCATCATCGGCGACACGGTCGGCGATCCGTTCAAGGACACCGCCGGACCGTCCATCAACCCGTTGATCAAGGTGATGAACCTGGTCGCCGTGCTCATCGCGCCGGCCATCGTGTCGCTGACCGTCGGCGGCAGCGAGAACACCTTCCTGCGCCTGGTCATCGCCCTGGTCGCGATCGTCGTCATCGTGGCGGCCGTCGTCGTGTCCAAGCGCCGGGCGTCGGTGCTCCAGGACTGACCCCCCGCCGCCAGGCCCGGCCGGTACCGCGAACAGCGCGGTGCCGGCCGGTGCTGTTTCCGGGCGTCGCCGAGCGCGGCCGGGCAGGACTTCGATGACGACACGGAACCGCGGGCTGTCGGCCTGCGTCCGTTCGGTGCCGCATTCGAGCCAGGTCCAAGGAGTTCACCGATGAAGCGCATCACGTGGGTATCGATCGGCACCGGGGCGGTGCTGCTGTTCGCCGGCTGTACCTCCACCTCGGGGACCGCGACCCCCGCGACGACGACCGGCGCGCCGTCGAGCTCGTCGACGGCGTCCTCCTCGTCGGCATCTCCCTCGTCCGTCACCTCCCCCACGGCGTCGGCCACGGCCTCGTCGGCCACGGCCTCGTCGGGTACGGCGTCGTCGGCCACGGCCTCGTCGGGTACGGCGTCGTCGGCCACGGCCTCGTCGGGTACCGCTTCGGAGCCCGGTGCGTCGGGTCCTGCTACGGCCCGGGCGACGAAGACCCTCGGCGACACCACCGCCGGCCTGGATGATCAGAGCGCCACCTGGCTCACCGCCCTGTGCGACGGGATCGCACCCATACTCCCTGCGAGCAGGAACGTGAGCGGCATCAGTTCCAGCGATCCCACCGTTGCCCGTGCGGCCCTGGTCAAGCTGTACAGCAGCTTCGGCTCGTCCTACAGCGCGACGGCGGCAGCGTTGAAAACCCTTGCACCGCCGACGTTCTCCGGCGGCTCCGAGTTCGCGTCCACCGTGATCAGGGCACTCGAGACGGCTGGCCCGCTGTACACCGCAGACGCCGAGAAGGTCAGTGCCATCGACCCGACCAAGGATCCTGCCGCCGTGACCAAGGCTGCGGCTACCATGCCGAACACCCTGAGCGCCGCCAGCGCGCCGATGCAGGACTTCAGCGCCTTGCGGCTGACCCCGCAGACCCGGGCCGCCTTCGAGAAGCTCCCGGCCTGCGCCGATATCAACCTGTCCGCCGGCTGAGCCGAACCACCACGGCCGGAGAGCCGAAACTTCGCGAAACGCGACCGCATTAGGTTGCGAACCGTAACGTTGTGCAATGCGGCTCAGGCGTCCTCGCTCGCCTGATCCACCGAAAACCGATGCCGACCGGCATCGACCTACGAAGGAGCAACACATGAAGCGCACCACCTTGATGGCCGGCCTGACGGGAGCTGCCGTCCTGATCGCCGGGTGCAGCTCCACCAGCGGAACCGCCGCGCCGGCCTCGTCAGCGGCGAGCGCCGCAGCCAGCGCCGTCGCCACGTCGTCGAGCACGATGTCGTCGATGTCCGAGAGCATGGCGCCGACCAGCATGGCGTCGTCCAGCATGGCGCCGTCGAGCATGGCGCCGTCGAGCATGGCATCGTCGAGCATGGCCCCGACGAGCAGCGAGGCGTCCTCCAGCGAGGCGCCGACCAGCAGCGAGGCCAGCAGCTCGGCAAGCAGTTCGAAGGCTCCGGTCACGACCGTCGGCAACACCAGTGGCGGCCTCGATCCGCAGAGCGCCGCATGGCTGTCCACCTTCTGCGGCGGCCTGAAGCCGCTGGCCGACGTCGCGAAGAACACCAGCGGACTCGGCGGCACCGATACCACCGCCGTGCAGAAGACCCTGGTCAACCTGTACAGCAGCATCGGCTCGTCGTTCACCTCGACCGCCGCGAAGTTGAAGCCGCTGCCGGCTCCGACCTTCTCCGGGGGCCAGGCATTCGCCACCAAGGTGGTCAGCGCGCTGGGGACGGCAGGTCCGACCTTCACCGCCAACGCGAAGAAGCTCGCTGCCATCGACGTCAAAAAGAACCCCACCGCCTTCGCCAAGGAACTGCAGAACGGCTCGAAGGACCTCACCACGGCCACCGGACCGCTGAACGACCTGAACTCGCTGAAGCTGACCGCACAGACCGAGGCAGCCATCGAGAAGCTGCCGGCCTGCGCCGCGCTGAAGGCCGCCGGCGGCTGATCGACCAGCCCGCAGCACCCGCCGGCCGGTACCGCCCCCTTTCCGGGGCAGTGCCGGCCGGTTGCGTTCGCCGCCGCGGTCGCCGGGTCCGGTCCGGCCGGAGGGCGCCGCGCTACGGTGTGATCCCATGTCGCAGCTGTCCTTCTTCTCCGCCGACCTGACGCCGCCGCGCGTCGAGGATCTCGGTGGGTTGCTGGCCGCACATGGCCAGGTGTCCCGCGGCGACACAGGCTCCAGGCTGTCCATCCTGCTGCCCGACGAATGGCGGGCGAAGGCGCTGCTGCGCGAGTTCCGGGTCCGCGACATCGAGGCCGAATACCTACCCGCCACGCCGGAGATGCACGCCGCCCTGGATCCGGCTCCATCCCGGTGGGAAGCGGTGGAGGTCGACCAGCGGCGCAACGCTCCCGAAGGGGCGCCGGTGGTGGTCGGCCGCGCGTCAGGGGTGCTGCTGCGGAGCACGCGGTCGGCGGAGGTGGACGTGCTGGCAGCGGCGTGGACGACCGGGGCGGTCAAGTCGCCGCCGTCCGGGCTGGTCGCCGGAGCCGGACTGCTGCGCTGCTGGACGCTGGCCGCGGGCCGGTCCGACGAGTCCGGCTTCCTGCTGGGCCTCGACCGGCACGCACCCGACACCTTCGAGGCGCTGGCTTCCGCGTGTGCCCGCGCCGGACTGGCCGGGTCGTTGATCGGCGTCCGCAGCGCCACGCCGGCCCTGCGCATCGTCGGCCATCGCCGGCTCGACCGGCTGGTGGAACTGCTCGGCACGGCCCCTCCGGAGGCGCCGGCAGGCGCCTTTCCGCAGTCCGCGCACTAACGCCGCGGCGACCCGCGTCGGCCGTACGACGCAACCGACTTGACTTTCCATGGCATTCTGCAGTCCGACGCCGGGTTTTTCTGCAGCGAGATGGCGCCCGGTCGTCGGACAGCGTTGCACCGACGCGGCCTTGTCGCACGGCGACGCCATATAGAGGAGAACGAGAGCGGTATGGCCACACGGAAAACCACTGCCACGCACACCGGCATCCGGCTGGTCGTCGTCGAATCGCCGGCGAAGGCCAAGACGATCTCGCAGTACCTGGGTGACGGATACATCGTCGAGTCGTCCGTCGGGCACATCCGCGACCTCCCGCGCAACGCCGCCGACGTCCCTGCCAAGTACAAGGGCGAGCCGTGGGCGAGGCTCGGCGTGAACACCGAGAACAACTTCGAGCCCATCTACGTCGTGTCGCCGGAGAAGCGGTCACAGGTCGCCAAGCTCAAGTCGCTGCTGGCCGGGGCGGACGAGCTGTACCTGGCGACGGACGAGGACCGGGAGGGCGAGGCGATCGCCTGGCATCTCCTGGACACGCTCAAGCCCAAGGTGCCGGTCAAGCGGATGGTCTTCCACGAGATCACCCCGGCCGCCATCCGGGCCGCTGCGGAGAACCCCCGTCAGCTCGACGACCACCTGGTCGACGCGCAGGAGACCCGCCGCATCCTCGACCGGCTGTACGGCTACGAGGTGTCGCCGGTGCTGTGGAAGAAGGTCGGGTCGAACCTGTCCGCCGGTCGGGTGCAGTCGGTCGCCACCCGGATCATCGTGCAGCGCGAGCGGGCCAGGATGGCGTTCCGGTCGGGCACCTACTGGGGCATCGACGCGCTGCTGGCGCCGGCGGCGGGCAAGACCACCTTCACCGCCGCGTTGAATTCGATCGACGGCCGTCGGCTGGCCTCCGGCCGGGATTTCGACGAGAACACCGGCGCGCTCAAGGCCGGGTCCGACGTGCTGCTGCTGGACGAGGACGGTGCGCACACCGTCGCCGCGGCACTGCAGGACGGCACCGCGGTCGTCACCTCGGTCGAGGAGAAGCCCTACACCCGGCGGCCCTACCCGCCGTTCATGACCTCGACGCTGCAGCAGGAGGCCGGCCGCAAGCTCGGGTTCTCCTCCGAGCGCACCATGCGCACGGCACAGCGGCTGTACGAGTCCGGCTACATCACCTACATGCGGACGGACTCCACGACGCTCGGCCAGACCGCCCTGGAGGCGGCACGCAGCCAGGCGCGCGAGCTCTACGGGCCGGAGTACGTGCCGCCGGCGCCGCGTCAGTACACCCGCAAGGTGAAGAACGCGCAGGAAGCGCACGAGGCCATCCGGCCGGCGGGGGAGAACTTCCGCACGCCCGGCCAGGTGGCCGGCGGGATGGGCGCCGACGAGTTCCGGCTGTACGAGCTGATCTGGCAGCGCACGATCGCCTCCCAGATGGTGGACGCCCGCGGACTGACGCTGTCGCTGCGGATCACCGCCCCGCTGGCCGGCGATTCCGGGTTCGGCAGCGAGGCACTGTTCACCGCCTCGGGTCGCACGATCACCTTCCCGGGATTCCTCCGGGCCTACGTGGAGACGGTCGACGCCGAGGCCGGCGGCGAGGCGGACGACGCGGAACGCCGACTGCCGAACCTCACGGTCGACGAACGGCTCACCATCGAGGAGTTGACACCCGGCGGGCACTCCACCACTCCGCCCGCCCGCTACACCGAGCCATCGCTGATCAAGGCGCTGGAGGATCTGGGCATCGGCCGGCCGTCGACCTACACATCGATCATCCGGACCATCACCGAGCGCGGGTACGCCTGGCGCAAGGGCCAGGCGCTGGTGCCGTCGTGGATCGCGTTCGCCGTCGTCGGACTGCTCGAACAGCACTTCTCCCGGCTGGTGGACTACGACTTCACCGCGGCGATGGAGGACGAGCTCGATGCCATCGCGGAGGGACGGCTGGGCCGCACCGCTTGGCTCTCCGCGTTCTACTTCGGCGGCGACACCGGTCCGGAGGGTTCGGTCGGCCGCTCCGGCGGGCTGAAGAAGCTGGTCGGCGAGCGACTGGAGGACATCGACGCCCGCGAGGTCAACTCGCTGCCGCTGCTCACCGACGCCCAGGGCCGCCAGGTCACCGTCCGGGTCGGCCGCTACGGCCCGTACCTGGAGCGCGCGGTGCTGACCGGCGGCGACACGGCACCGGACGCGCCGGTGCTGGAGCGCGCCAACCTGCCGGAGGACCTCGCCCCGGACGAGGTGACCGCCGAGGTCGCCGAGGCGCTGTTCGACCAGGCCGAGATCGGCGACCTCGAGCTGGGCACCGATCCGGAGACCGGCCACCTCATCGTCGCCAAGGACGGCCGGTACGGCCCCTACGTCACCGAGGTGCTGCCGGAGCCGGAACCTGCCGTGGCGGGGAAGAAGGCGGCCAAGAACATCGCCAAGCCGCGGACGGCGTCGTTGTTCAAGTCGATGACGCTCGAGGGCATCGACCTGGCTGCTGCACTGCGACTGCTCACCCTCCCGCGGGTGGTGGGCGTCGACCCGTCGACCGGCGAGGAGATCACCGCGCAGAACGGCCGTTACGGGCCCTACCTGCGCAGGGGCACCGACTCCCGGTCCATCACGACCGAGGAGGAACTCTTCACGGTGACGCTCGAGCAGGCACTGGCGGTCTACGCGCAGCCGAAGACCCGGGGTCGGCAGGCCGCGGCCGCCGCAGCGCTGCGTGAGGTCGGTGTCGACCCGGCCACCGACAAGCCGATGGTGATCAAGGACGGCCGGTTCGGCCCCTACGTCACCGACGGCGAGACGAACGCCTCGCTCCGCAAGGGCGACGAGGTGGACACCATCACCGTCGAGCGGTCGGCGGAGCTGCTCGCCGAGCGGCGGTCGCGCGGCCCGGCCCCCAAGCGCGCGACCAAGGCACCGGCCGCGAAGAAGCCGGCCGCGGCGAAGCCGGCCGTGAAGAAGGCGGCAGCCGGGAAGCCGGCCGCCAAGAAGGCGCCCGCCGCGAACAAGGCCCCCGCCGACAAGAACGCGACGACGGTCAAGAAGGCGGCGGCCGGTACCAAGGCGGCGGCCGCCAAGGCAACGAGCACCAGGAGTGCGGCGGCGAAGAGGACCGGCGGGACGGCCTGAGCCGGGAGTCGGGTCCGGCCTCGCGCAGGACGTCGGGCCCGGCGTCGCGCAGGACGTGGTACTTGCCGCGGAGGACGTCGGGTCCGGCGTCCCTCAGGACGTCGGGCCTGGCGGCGGCCTACGATCTGGTCATGGCGACACCAGCGGTCCGGGACGAACCGACGTTCGGTGACGCCCTCGCGGGTGCCGGGGGAATGGCCGAACCGGTCGATCCCAGCTGGTCGACCGGCAACCTGGTCGGCGACGTGTTCCCCGACGCGTTGACCGCCCTCCCGATGCCGGCACTGCCGGTCCTGCCGACGGCGTTCCCGGCGCTTCCGCAGGTCGGCGTCACCCGGCCCGCCGCCGGCGCGCCGGCGGGCAGGACCACCGGCACTGCCAGGTCCGCACCGAATGCCAGGTCCGCGCCGACGGTCAGGACCGGCCAGGCTGCCCGGACCGGCCAGGCGGCGAGGACCGGCCAGGCGGCCGGTACCGCGCCGTCGCGGGCAGGGACCAGCCAGCAGGCGATGGCCGGCTGGCCGCCGCCCGGATCCCCGTCGCCCTTCGCCGTGCCCGCGTCGCCGTCCGGATCGCCGCGAGGTTATCCGCCGGCCCTGCCGTCCGGCCGGACGCCGGCTGCGCCGCCGGCAGCGTACGCCAGTCTTCCGCCCGGTCAGCTCTTCCCGCCCTCGACCGATCAGCGACCCAACCGGGCTATCGCTGTTCCGGGCGCGGGGCAGCCGGCGGCCGGCACGCTGGCGCCACCGTCCGGCCGGCGGCCCACGGCCGGCATGGGTTACCAACCGGTGACCGGATCCACCACGCAGGGCGTCGTGCCACGGCCTCCGGCATACCTGCCTGCACGGCAGCGCACCGAACGCCCCGGGGCCGTGCCCTCGGGCGTGCGGAGCGGCACATCCCGCACCCCGGCGCGCAGGTCGTCGATCTCCTGGAGCCTGGTGCTCTTCGTCATCATCTTCCTGGTCGCGAGCGGCCTCGGTCGTGACCTGCTCGACGCGGTGACCGAACTGCTGCGCCATCGTTCATGACACGGCGCGGAACCGGTCCCGGGCGATGAGGACGACGAAGGAACCGAGCTCGGTCCGGGTGCTGCTGCGGATTCCCATCTTCCGCCGGCTATGGGGTGCCATCGCCATCTCCAGTCTCGGCGACTGGCTCGGTCTGCTCGCGACCACCGCCCTCGCCGCGTACCTGACGAAGGACTCCTCGGGCCTGGCGCAGGGCGCGGCAGTGTCGGGGGTATTGCTCACCAGGCTGCTGCCCGACCTGCTGCTCGGGCCGATCGCCGGAGCGCTGGTCGACAAGGTGGACCGGCGGAAGGTCGCCGTGATCGGCGACAGCTTGGCCGGGCTGCTCTACGTGTCGATCGCGGTCAGCGGCAACCTCACCTGGCTGCTGGTCGCGCAGTTCCTGGTCGAGGCGATCGGGCTGTTCACCAATCCGTCGAAGCAGGCGATGTTCGTCGGGATCGTGCCGCGGGAGCGGCTCGCGGTGGCCAACCAGCTCAACTACGTCTCCATCTACGGAATGGTTCCGGTCGCGGCCGCCGTCTTCGCCCTGCTCTCCACCATCGCCCAGTTCTTCGGGGCGCGGGTCGCCGACGGGGCAGGCGGGACGTCTGCGCTGATCAGCGGTCCCACGACGTCCTTCGCCATCGACGTGGCGCTCGTCCTGGATGCCGCCACCTACTTCGTGGTGGCCGCGACCGTGCTGCTCTCCCGCGATCTGATCCCGTCGGTGAACAGCGAGAAGTCGGCCGGGCAGTCGATCTTCTCGCTGATCCGCGAGGGCGTCTCGTTCATCCGGCACAGCCGCGTCATGCGGGCCATCTACATCGGCATCCTCGGCGCGTTCGGCGCGGGCGGGCTGACGGCGGGTGTCGCGCAGGCGTATGTCTCCAGCCTCGGGGCCGGCAACGCGGGCTACGGCATCCTGTTCGGGTCCGTGTTCACCGGGTTGGCGGTGGGCATGCTGATCGGGCCGAAGATGCTGCCGACGGTGCCGCGACGAATGGTGTTCACCGCCTCGATCGGCGCCGCGGGGCTCGTGCTGATCGTGATGAGCCTGCTGCAGGACTTCGTCGGCGCGGCGATCGCGGCGGCCGTGATGGGCCTGTTCGCGGGCATCGCCTGGATCAACGGGTTCACCATGATCGGGCACGAGGTCTCCGACGCGCTGCGCGGCCGCGTCTTCGGGTTCGTCATGTCGTCCGTCCGGCTCACCCTCTTGGCGACGATCGCCGCCGGCCCGGTGATCGCCGGCGCTGTCGGGTCGCACCTGGTGTTGATCGGGTCGTTCCGGTGGTCGCTGTCCGGCGCTGCGCTGGTGCTCGCCTCGGGTGGCCTGATCGCCATCCTGGTGTCCGGCTATGCGGCTCGGCAGGTGGGTGCGCCGGGCAGCGGATTCCTCCGCCTGGCGCTCCGGCACCGGCGCCCCGAGGACCTGATCGAAGAATCCGAGTACCCCGGGGTTCTGCTGGTCGTCGAGGGCGTGGACGTGGCGGCGGTGTCGAGGTTCGGTCGCGCGCTCGCCGCCCACCTGTCGGGCCAGGGCTACGCGGTGGTGGATCACTGCTCGGCGAACGCCGGGCCGGAGGTCGAGGGAGCGCCGGATTCGACCGTCGAACCGGTTCCAACGCCGGAGCGGGACCCGCAGGCCGCCACCCTGCGGGCAGGTGCCCAGCTGGCGGACCTGGTGACGGACTCCATCCGGCCTGATCTGGCGGCCGGGAAGGTGGTGCTCGCGACGCACTACGTGGACGATCTGGTCGTCCGGTTCGGGGTGCAGGCCGGACTCGGCGAGACGCCGGTCCTGCGGATGATGCTCTGGGCCATCGGCGGGTTGGAACCCGACCTGACCGTGCTGGTCGACGCCGCCACCGTTGAGGAGCACGCGGGAATACGGATGACGCAGGAGACGGACACGGGCGGGACGGGCCCGGGCGGGATGGGCGCGACTTCGGCCGGAACGGTGGACGGGCCGGCGGTCGAGGCCGTACAGGGCTACCGGGACCGCGCCTCGGCCGCCCCGGCCCGGTATCTCGTGGTCCGGCCGCTGCCGCCCGCGTCGCCGTCCGTGCCGCCCGAGGTCGTGGAGCGCGTCGCGTCCGCCCTCCGTGGCAGGTCGCCGGTGCGGGTCGACGCCCGACCGCCGGCCGGGCCGGCGGAGGTCGGCCTGCGCGGGACGGTGGTGGGCGACACGGTCCCGGACCAGCCACCGCAGAACGGTGCGGGGCAAGGTCCGGCGACGGACCTCGCGCGGAACGGGTCGAACGCTGCCGGGTCGGCGTTGCCAGATACATTGTGGCAGAAAGGATCTCACGCTGCTGGCCCGGCCACTGCGAATACGGCGGTCGCGGAAGGGGTAGCCGCGGCACCCGAGAACGCAGCGGCACAAGGGGACGCGGTGGCACGAGAGGACGCGGCCGGACGCACGGACGCGGCGCAGCGAGTCGACGGAATCACCGGTGTCCGGACGCTCGGCTAGATTCCGCTGATGGACCATTCGCCGGGAGGCGTGTTCGCCGACGTCATCGGGCAGCCGGAAGCGATCGGGGTGTTGCGTGCCGCCGCTGCGGCGGCAGCCGGAGATCCCGGTGTGCCGGTGGCCGCGATGACACACGCGTGGTTGTTCACCGGCCCGCCCGGATCGGGTCGTTCGGTCGCCGCGCGGGCCTTCGCGGCGGCCCTGGAATGTGCCGAGCGGGGCTGCGGCCACTGCGCGCACTGCCACACGGTGCTCGCCGGCACGCACGCCGACGTCCGCGCGGTGGTACCGGAAGGTCTGACCATCTCCGTCCGGGAGATGCGCGCGGTGGTGCAGCTGGCCGCCCGTCGGCCGGTGACCGGGCCGTGGCAGGTGGTGTTGATCGAGGACGCTGACCGGCTGACCGAGGGTGCGTCGAACGCTCTGCTCAAGTCGATCGAGGAGCCGCCGCCTCGCACCGTGTTTCTGCTCTGCGCTCCTTCGACGCACCCCGACGACGTCTCGGTGACCATCCGGTCGCGGTGCCGCGTGCTGTCCCTGCGCACGCCGCCGGTCGACGCGATCGCCGAGGTCCTGGTGCGACGGGACGGCATCGATCCCGTCACCGCGCAGTGGGCCGCGTCCGTCTCGGCCGGTCACGTGGGCCGGGCCCGCCGCCTGGCCCGGGACGAGGACGCGCGCGAGCAGCGTCGCCGCATCCTGTCGGTGCCCGGTGCCCTGCGGTCGATGTCCGACGTGTTCGTGGAGGCCAACGATCTGCTGGCCGCGGCGAAGGGCGAGGCCAGGTCGGTCGGCGAGCGCCGCGACGGCGCCGAGATGGAAGAGCTGAAGACGGCCTTGGGCGCTGGTGGGACCGGTAAGGGTGCGGTCGGAGCGACGCGGGGAACCGCGGGTGTGGTCAAGGAACTCGAGCGGCGACAGAAGTCGCGGGCCACCCGGACGGAGCGCGACGTCCTCGACCGTGCCCTGGTCGACCTCTCCGGTTTCTACCGGGACGTGATTGCCAGGGGGCTCGGTGCGACGACCGCGCTGACCAATCCGGATCTGGAGGCGGAGGTCGACACCGCAGCGTCGCGCTTCGGCGCCGTCGGAGCTCTGCAGAGGCTGGACGCGGTCCTCGCCTGCCGCGAGGCCATCGAGCAGAACGTGAAGCCGCAGATCGCCGTCGAGGCCATGATGATGCGGTTGTATCGCGGGTAGTCCGGCCCTGCTGCGGCGCGGTAGCGTTGTCCGCCATGGGCATGCTGTGTGCGGTCACCTTCACGGCAAACGGCCAGTTGCACTATGCCGACCCCGGCGAGCTCCGACCCGAGGTCGGCGACCACGTCCTGCTGCCGACCGATCGCGGGCCAGTCGTCGCGCAGGTGACCTGGGCTGCTGAGTACTCGTCCGAACCGACCGACGGCTTTCCCGTGCTGCTCGGCAGAGCGACACCGGCCGACCTGGCCGCCCAGGAGTCGACGCGCAAGGTGAAGGCCCGCACGCTGGTGGCCAGCCGCCGGCTCGTCCGCGAGCACGGCCTGCCCATGAAGGTGCTGGCCGTCGATCCCCAGCCCGGCGGCAGCAAGACCGTCATCTACTACTCGTCGCCGGAAACGGTGGACTTCCGGTCTCTGCTGCGCGATCTGTCCGCCACCCTGGGGTCGAGGGTCGAGCTGGTCCAGCTCGCGGCCCGGGATTCGGTGCGGGTGACCGGCGCGATCGGTTCCTGCGGGCGGGACACCTGCTGCTCCACGTTCCTCAAGGACTACGAGCCCATCACCCTGGCCATGGCGAGGGACCAGGACCTGCCGGCGAATCCGATGCGGATCTCCGGCGCGTGCGGCCGGCTGATGTGCTGCCTGAAGTACGAGCACCCGCTGTACCAGGACTTCAAGGCGACCACCCCGGCCGTCGGCGAGCCCGTCGACTCGCCTGCCGGCCCGGGCACTGTGGTGTCGCACTCGGTGCCGGGGGAGTCGGTCGTCATTCGGCTCGCCGCGGACGGCAGCAAGCAGGTCTGCCCGAAGGCGTCGGTGTGCAGCGCCCGCAAGGCCTACGACTCCCGCTCGAGCTCCTGACCTGCAAGGTACTTCCGCGTTTGTGTGGGCATGGCTCATGTTGCCGTCGCCAGGTGCACGTACGGGCGGCAGCGCGCGCAGCGGTTCAGGACCGCGGCGGCGAGCAGGTAAACTGGACCGGTTGCCCCTTTAGCTCAGTCGGTAGAGCGTCTCACTCGTAATGAGAAGGTCTACGGTTCGATTCCGTAAAGGGGCTCCATCGATCAGGGCCCCTCACATGCGGAAACAGGTGAGGGGCCCTTTCGCGTCTTGATCAGTGCTGGTCGCAGATGCCCATCGCAGGCCCATAGGGAACACAGGGTCGTCGCCAGATCAAGGCTCATCATCCCCAGTGGCGCCCCAGCGCTCTGGTCCAGGCGTCAGTCGTCGCGCATCTGGTCGAGCACCGTCTGGCAGATGGACCGGAAGTCGACCAGCTGATCGTCCGACAGCGGGTCGAACACGGTGGAGCGAACGGTTTCGGCGTGGCTCGGCGCGACCTCGACCAGCCGGTCGTACCCGGCGTCGGTGAGGATCGCCAGCTGCCCGCGCCTGTCTCCGGACGCCCGTTCGCGCCGTACCCAACCCTGCTGCTCCAGCCGCGCCACCGCGTGAGAAAGCCTGGACTGGGACGCCATCGCGTAATGAGCCAGTTGGTTCATCCGCAGCGAGCGGTCGGGAGCCTCGGACAGCATGACCAGGATCAGGTAGTAGGCATGGGGCATGCCGGCACCCTGCTGCAGATCCCGTTCGATCCGTGCCGTCAGCGCAGCATTCATCTCCAGGTAGGTCCGCCATGTCTGCTGCTGCTCATCGCTGAGCCACGGATCGCTTCGCACACCGGCAAGTATATCGACCGATACTTGAACGTTCATGTATTATTGGAAGATGACCGCCTCCGCTTCTCGAATGCCTGCGCTCTACCTGTCGCACGGCGCCCCGCCCCTCGCGGACGACACCACCTGGGTCGGTGAGTTGCGGGCGTGGGCGGCGGATCTTCCCCGTCCGGAGTCGGTCCTGGTGGTATCGGCGCACTGGGAGTCTGCGCCGCTCACCGTCGGAGCGACCGAAACCGTGCCGCTCACCTACGACTTCGGCGGGTTCGAGCAGCGCTTCTACGACGTCACCTATGACGCCCCCGGCGCCCCCGACCTGGCTCAGAATGTGGCGAAACTGGTTGCAGCACCCGGACACCCGGTGTACCAGGACCCGGAGCGGGGCCTGGACCACGGTGCGTACGTCCCACTGGTGGAGATGTATCCGGACGCGGACATCCCGGTGCTGCAGGTGTCCATGCCCACGCTGGACCCGACAGAGCTGTTCGAGCTCGGCCGGACGCTCGCACCCCTGCGCGACGAGGGCGTGCTGATCATCGGGTCTGGCTTCACCACCCACAACCTCCGCGACGCGCTGTTCGGCGACGTCAGCGGGGCGGCCGCACCGTGGACCAGGGAGTTCGACGCCTGGGCGAAGGAGACCGTAGAGGCGGGCGATGTCGACGCGGTGCTGAACTTCCGGCACACTGCACCGGCCGCGCTACGGGCCCACCCGAGGAGCGACCACTTCGCCCCGCTGTTCGTCGCCCTGGGCGCCGCCTCCGAGTCAGGTATCGATGCCAGCAGCGTGATCGACGGCTTCTGGATGGGGCTGGCCAAGCGGTCGTTCCAGTTCAACTGACCTCGGCGCTCGGCGCACACTGAGCACCGTGACGATCGATCCGCTCAGCCCGGCTGAGAGTGCGGCCCTGGCACGGGCTGTCGACCTGGCGGCGCGGGGTGCCGGTTCGGTGCTGCCCAATCCCGTGGTGGGATGCGTGCTGCTGTCCCCGTCAGGAGACGTTGTCGGCGAAGGCTTTCATCAGCAGGCGGGCGGTCCGCATGCCGAGGTGGTCGCGCTCGCTGCGGCCGGTGCGGCGGCGGCCGGCGCCACGGCCGTGGTCACCCTCGAACCGTGCAACCACACCGGTCGGACCGGCCCGTGCGCACAGGCACTGATCGCGGCCGGCGTCAGCCGGGTGGTCATCGCGGTTGCCGATCCGTGGCCACCGGCAGCCGGAGGAGCAGCGACCCTCCGGTCCGCAGGAATCGACGTGGTCCGCCTCGACAGTGCCAGTGCGGCCGAGGATGTCAACCGGGTCTGGCTGACCGCCACCAGGCGCCGCCGGCCATACGTCACCCTCAAAGCGGGAATGACGCTCGACGGCCGGGTCGCGGCGGCCGACGGTACCAGCCGCTGGATCACCTCGGCCGAGTCCCGGGCTGACGTCCACCGTCTCCGCTCGGAGGTCGACACGATGATGGTCGGCGTGGGTACCGTCCTCGCCGATGACCCGCTGCTGACCGTGCGGGACGCCGGCGGCCGGCCCGTCGGACGTCAGCCCCTGCGCGTGGTGGTCGACTCGTCCGGGCGGACACCACCCACCGCGAAGATCCGCCACGGCGACGCGGACACCCTCGTGGCGACCGCTGACGACTTCGGGGGTGGCTCGCGGGTCGACCTGTCGGGCCTGCTCGACCACCTCCATGTCATGGGGCGCCGGCACGTTCTGCTCGAGGGCGGCCCGGTGCTCGCCGCGGCGATGGTCGACGCGCACCTGGTCGACGAGGTGCTGCTCTACCTCGCTCCACTGGTGCTCGGTGCCGGTCGATCCGTCCTCGAAGGAGGAACGGTCGACACGCTTGCGCGAGCCCACCACGCGGAACTGCGTGCAGTGGACCGATTCGGTCCAGACGTCCGCCTGCGATATGCGCTGGCGCCCTAAGGCTGTGCTGCTCGTGCACCTGGTATGCCCAGTTGCACCGCGTTTGCCGGAGAGCCTGACCGGCATCGCGCTGGGTGCGTGATGGTCTCGGGCTGTTCAGGTGCCTTCGCCTACTTCGTGGCCACCTTGTCGATGCTCATCACCAGGATCACGCGGTCCGGACTGTCCGGTGGCGGCTCCTGGCCGGCGTTGCCGTACCGCACACCGAGACGGACGTAGAACGCGCCGGTCGGGTCGGGAACGATCTCGATGAGCCTGCCCCGCAGCTCGATGAAGTCATAGGGGTTCGTCGGGTCGGAGACCGACAGGCTCATGGTCGGATTGTGCTGCAGGTTCCGGTACTTGGCGCGTTTGGTGGTGTGGGTGAACCGGAGGTGCTCGCCGTCGAACTCGAACCACATCGGGTTGACCTGGACGGTGTCGTCCGGACGAATCGTGCCGAGGTGGCCGTAGTTCGGTTCGGTCACGAATCGCCGGTACTGCTCGGGAATGGTTGCTGTCATGCCGACAGTGAACCGCGCGCGGCCGGTGGCCGCGCGCCCGGCCCTGTCGCCCCGGGTCGTCGCTGCAATGTGGTGCCGGTGTACAGCGTTCGAACGGCTGGCCGGCTCACCCGGCCGTCCGCGCTCATCAAGTCGGCCACAGACGTCCCAGGAGTACCAGAAGGGCCGAGTTGATCAGCGCCGACCGAGTTGATCAGCGCGAGGGGCCCTGCAGATCGGCGGATGCCGTCGGACACCGACGAACGGGGCGACCGTCGAGGAGAGCGCACGTCAGGGCCCACAGCAACGCGGCTTGCGGTGCAAGGGCAACCAACCCCCGCCGTCGCCGCCGGCGCCGGTTCTGTCAGCATGTGGCTGGGCACTCACGGCGCGGCAGGCAGTGTGCATCTGCCACCGGACGAGGAAGGAATCCGATGGACACCGACCCGAAGTCGATCGCTGCAACGTATTTCCAAGCCTGGATGAGCAAGGACTTCGACACATTGCGTTCCGTCCTGGCCGACGACGCGACCTTCCGCGGACCGCTCGGCACGGCGAACTCCGGCGATGATTGCCTTGCCGGACTCAAAGGAATGGCGCAGATGCTGACGGGTATCGACGTCACCCATGTCTTCGTCGACGGCGATGACGTCCTGACCTGGTACGAACTGAGCACCGACAAGACATCTCCGATTCCGACGGCGAACTGGATGCATGTCCGCGACGGCAAGATCGATGGGATACGGGTCGCCTTCGACCCGCGCGGTCTGATCGATCGGTGAAGGGCATGCCGATGAGCGGCGCGATCGTGCGACGGGCACCAGCACTCACCGAAACACGGGTCAGAATTCGATCATGCTTGCTCGCCGACAGGGAGTAATCCGGCGCGGATTGGCGTGGTGATCGGTTGACCACCGTGCCGAACTTCGTCACGCCTTATCATCGGGCCGGTAGGCGCCCGTTCCTCAACCTCAGCGAGCTCACTGCACTCGCCGTAGCCGCGGTCATGGAGCTGCTCGACGGCGACACCGAACGGCAGTCCTCGCACCGGCGGTTCGGTCCGCACTACATGGAGCTTCGCCGGGCCACCGAGGCGCACACTCGGCGGGCTTTCCTCCTAGCGGGCGGAAGGCCCAGCCGGACCAGTCCGCACTACTTCGTCCTAGGCGAAAGTTCCTGGTTCCGGCAGCTGTACAGCGATGCCGGCGAGGTCCGTGTTGCTGTATCGGACCTGCCGGCGGAGGTCACAAGTTTCACCCTTGCGGACAGCATCTCGGCAATGGGTCTGGGAGCGAAGTTCGGCGTGCCTGCCCCCTATCCAAGCCACCTGGGCCAGGTCTACCGACTTGATCAGCTGCAGGAGGTGATGAGTCAATTCGGCATGCCCGGTCCGGCGACCGTCGACGCTGCCGGCTACCAAGATCATCAGTGGAGACCGGTCGACCACTACGTCGAGGTGCAGCTCTGGTCGGACGCGCCGGTCATGGCTTACCTCCGGCGAGCAACGTAGCCGGCCGTGCCATCGCCCCTCAGCGCGCCGATTCGACCGTGACGGATTCGCTTCAGCGCGCTGTCGTCCCCTGGTAGGCCGGCGTGAGCTCGGTCCAGCGCTGCTGCCAGGCCGGCGCGGCCTTCTCCTCCGACCAGCCGGCGAGGTGGACTGGGGCGTCGCTGGCAAGGGAACGGGCGAGATCCTCCAGGTGCACCTGCCACCCGGCTCCGTAGAAATGCGTCTGGGCCAGTGGCAGGCCGCGCTCCTCGACGACCAGCCTCGTCTGCGATCCGCCGACCCCCTCCGGAGTGAGCCACGCCTCGATCTGGGTCTCGTCGTCCGCTCCTGGTTGCGCCGTCACCAGCAGGTGGTGCGGGGCGTCGCAGACGTCGATCCTCGCCGGACCGGTCCAGGTGCTCGTGAAGACCGCGTGGACCGTCCCACCCACGTGCAGGTCGCCGGAGACCTCGGCGATCCAGCGGGCCAGTCGCTCAGGAGTCGTGCAGGCCTTCCACAGGTCGTCGATGTCGGTGTCGTACACGTCCTCCACACGCACCGCTCCCCGCGTGTCGTCGACCGCCCGCATCGTTCCGATGACCTTCATCTGTGTGCCTTCTTTCCTCGGTGGATCTCCGTGTGCAGGGCATCGAGCCGGTTCTGCCACAGGGCGCGGTAATTCTGGAGCCAGTCGTCCACTTCGACGAGCGCATCCGGGCGGAGGCTGTAGATCCGCCGCTGTGCCTCCTTGCGCACGCTGACGAGCCCTGCCTCCCGGAGAACACGCAGGTGTCGAGACACTCCGGGCCGGGCGATCGGAAGGGCGTCGGCCAACTCGCCCGCGGTGGCCGGGTGACCACGGAGGATCTCCAGCATCGTGCGTCGACTCGGGTCGGCCAGCGCCTGCAGTACCGCGTCCATGCAGCGAAGGTACCCTATGGGGTACGTACCCGCAATGGTACGTAGATGATCGTCGGCGGAAGCTTGACCACAGCTGAATCGGGGTGCACCCCGGACCCGAGCTGCGGGCGCCCGTGGGCGGGGTGGTGCTGCAGCCGACGGGGCCAGACCCGCACCGCTCGTCAGCGAGCCGAAGCGCGCACGACCCGTCGGGTGATCCGGATCAACTGCTTGCGGGAGACCAGACGCGGCATGCGCGCGGTCAGGGCGTTGCCGCGCCCGGAGACGACCACCGGCGGCTTTCGGGAACTGTCCAGGGCGCGCATCGCGATGTCGACGACCTCTTGCGCCGTTTGCCGTTTACCCACACTGGCGCCGTCGCCGACGATGCCGAAGAATTCCGTCTCGGTCGCTCCCGGACACAGCGCCAGCACCCGCACGCCGGTGCCCTCGAGCTCCCCCAGAGCGCCTCGGTGAACGACAGCACGAAGGCCTTGGATGCACCGTAGACAGCCATGGAGGGAATGGGCTGAAACGCTGCTGTGCTGGCGATGTTGACCACGGCCCCCGAGCCGCCGGCCAGGATGTCCGGGAGCAGGGCGCGCGTGATACCGACGACAGCGGCGACGTTGACGGCGACCTCCTCCGCAATGCGCTGGGGATCTTCCTGCTCGAAGGCCTGCTGGGTGGCAAATCCGGCGTTGTTGATCAGCGCGTCGGTCGTCACCCCGTGAGACTGCAGCATCGCGGACAACCGCCCCCCGGCGTCCGGCTGGCCCAGGTCGAGTTCGATTGGAATTGCAGGGATTTCGTGTTCCGCCCGAATGTTACTGGCCACTTCCTCCAGCCGGGTCAGGCGTCTGGCGACCAGCACCGGCCGGCCACCACGAGCGGCGATGCTGCGGGCGAACTGCTCACCTATCCCTGAGCTGGCCCCTGTGACCACCACGTTCTTTCCTTGCCAATCCATCACGCCTCCATCTGAGAACGGGTGTTCACCGAGTTAGAGTAAACACCTGTTCTCTCATGACGGCAACGGAGGTCTGCGGATGACGCACCGCACCCCGCTACGGCGCGGCAGCGGTTCGGAACTGCGCGCGGAGCTCATCGCGGCAGCCACCGATCTTCTTCTCGGTCCGGCCGAGTCCCGGTCACTATCGCTGCGCGCCGTGGCCCGGAGATGCGGCGTCACCGCCAGTGCCGTCTACCGTCAGTTCACCTCGCAAGCCGACCTGACCGCCGCCGTCGTCGCCGAGCAGTTCGCCCAGCTCCGGGCGGCCTTCGATGGGGCCGATCCAGAGAATGCCCCGCCGGCCGCCCGGATCGAGGCGATTGCCATTTGCTACGTCGACTGGGCACTCACCCATCCCGGTTCCTACCAGCTGCTCTTCGAATCGCCGGACGACCCCATCTCGGTCACCACCGGTCCCGGGCTGGATCTGCTCGACCGACTGGCGGGTCTTCTTGTCCAGGCCGGTCGACCCGCCGGCCGCAGCTACGGATTGGCCATCACTCTCTGGTGCGGGCTGCACGGTGTCGCCTCGCTCCGCGCCCACAAGCCGCACGCCCCGTGGACGACCTCGCCGGCGGGCGAGGCCCGTGCCCTGGTCACGGCTCTCATCGGGCCGGAATGAAACTCGGCTGGGCCGCGGAACGCCGGCGAGGCCGACGTCGTTGATGGCTGTCCATTCGAGCATCGAGCCCTGTTGCTGGCACTGACGCGGTGCTGTGCCGGCGGCGCATCGATGCCGCCCGAGCGGGAAAACGACTCAGCCGGCCCAGATGAAGTAGGCATGCTCGGCCACGAACCAGAAGATGATCAGATCGGTGGTGACGTGGACGACGATGCCGCCCAGCAGGCCCCAGCGCCGCCAGATGGCGTACACCAGAACTGAGTACCCTCCGGAGGCCAGCACCCCGATCCATCCGTGCGGGATTCCGTTGACGT
Organism: uncultured Nakamurella sp.; assembly: GCA_964242105.1. Taxonomy (GTDB): domain Bacteria; phylum Actinomycetota; class Actinomycetes; order Mycobacteriales; family Nakamurellaceae; genus Nakamurella. The sequence continues at coordinate 48,594 of CAXTBG010000028.1, forward strand.
GAGCAAAGCCGAACGTAATCGCCTGCAACAGGTATCGGCCGCCGATGCTGCGGATGCCGACGACGCGTTCGAGGACGTCCCGCCACAGCAATTCCTCGGCGCAGGCGTTGAAGGCGGCGGCGACGACGACGAGCAGCGCCAACACCATGGGTGACGGCAGCCGCAGAGCGAACGCGAATCCGCCGCCGAAGATCCGTGCGTGGTCGATGCCGACCACGCATGCCCCGGCAGCGGCGCCCGCCGCAATCCACAGACCGGGACTCCACCACCGTGTCGTCCTGGAGCGGACCGGGCCGCGCCGCTGTCTCGCTGTACCGCGTCCGTACAGCAGCCCCCAGGCCACGACGGCGGCGGCACAGTGGCTCGGCCAGGGCGCCGAGAAAGCGGCCGGCAGAGCGTAGGCCGCGAGCACCACGGATTTCTTGATGCTGGCGGTGCCCAGGCATGCCAGCATTACGCTGAGCGCCACCACCCAGAACGGACTCGCCGAGAGCATCGGCACCGCGGTGATGCCGAAGGCGAACGACAGGTCCGCCGCGGTGCCCCGGCGGTCCGAGCGCGGCAGACCTGTCGTCTCAGCTGTGGCCAGCGGCAAGCTGGTCACCAAGTTCCCCGAACGCACAGTAGGTGCCGTCGTTGCCTTCCCAGCGCGGCTGGCCATCGGGCCCGAGTCCGGGTTCCAACACCACCGAGTGTCCGTCGACCACCATTTCCGGCCAGGGCTTGTTTGTCTCGTCCATGACCAGATCCTGCAGCCGGGAGGCGATCTCCACCGCCAGGTCGCTGGTGTCCTCCGCGTCGAGGCTGGTGACGTTCTCGTTGATCGTCATCAGCATCTGGTGACGGGTCGGATCGTCGCGGTCCAACCACGCCGACGGGTCAGTGATCACCTCGCTGTGCTCGTCGGGTTGGTCCGGGTCAAGTTCGAGCAGTCGGACCCCCGCCGTCTCCGCCGGCGTTCCCCGGAAGTCCCGGAGGATCGTCGGCAACCAGGCGTCTGTGGCATTCATGAGCTCATCATGCGATATAGCACATGGAGTCGAAGAACAGGGTGTCCTTGCCGTGCTTGCCGGTGCCGGTGATCTCCAGGATCTTTCCCGAGTACTTCGTGGCGCGCTGGGCGTTCACGCTACCGTGCGGCTCGTAGCCTTGGTTCTTGGAGTCGATCTTCGTGCCGCCGGCGTAGACGGTGAGGACGAACTGGGTGCCGAATTTGTACTTCTGATCGACGTACACACCCCAGGCGATTGCCGCGCCTTTCCTGGGTTGCCGTACCGACACTTTGCCGTAGCCGGTCTGGCCGATCGAATACTCCGGCGAGCAATTTCCGACCTTCTTCGTCGCGACAGACGTCGAGCATCCGGTCAGTACCAGTCCGCTCGCCACTGTGGCGACGACCGCGAGGCGCACCCGCCGACGAACCGCGGAACCCAGCCGTACCGAAACGTCTTTGAACATGGCCCTCCGTTCAATGCCCCAAGCCCCTCGAAGCAGCTATTGCTGCTCCGTCCCCTTGGGTCGTCAGAAGGTATCCCAGCGCGCCGACCGCCGCACCATCCCGAGTGGGTGATAATGCGGATGACAATATCGTCGAAATGTCACCTCCAGATTGTGGCCGCAGGCCGCGCCACAACGTCAACTCCCCGCTGAGTCCGGACGGTGTTGCGGGACCCGTCAGCCTTGGAGGGATCGACACTCGCTCCCCTTGCCGGGCCGCTCCCGTATCTGTTCACCTACCCCGCCGCTGCCAACTCGACCGGCGGTAGATCGGTCGTACCCTTGTTCCGCGCTTGGCGGTGCAGGGACTCGTGGTCTGCACCATCTGTCATGCCGTTCGTGGAGAAACAATCAGATGGCCGAGAGCCGGCTCAGGCGATCAACGGGAGACGGATTGCCGGCTCATCGGCAGACGATTGGTGACTGTCGCATCTGGGCATTGGTTCTATCGGTTGGATGCCCTCGACGGCGAAGCTCCGTCAAGCTGATACTCGCCTGCCCCTCCGAGTGCGGTCTCCAGCGGCAACGCGGGTATCCACTCCTGAGGGCCCTGGACTCAACACCGCCCGGGGCCAGCTCTCACGGCTCCGGTCAGGACAGACCGAACCATGCTGTTCTGATGTTGAAGTAATCGCTCGTGTCGTCGATGCGCCAGCGACCTCCGGCGACCGCGGCAGCCGGCACTTCCACGATGGTGGCGAATTGTCCGGTTGCATAGTAATAAAGGGTACCCACGTGATAGAGATTATTGGTCCAATATAGTTTGTTGGTATCGGTATAGGTGCGTCCGTCCGCACCGATGAATGCAACGTCCAGGTCGAAAAATGGATCACTGGCGTAGGTGCCGACATAACGGATGTCAATGAAGGTGACAACGTACCGGTACCCAGCTGCGGGAGCGCCTCCGAGACCGTCGGCGCGCACGCGTGCCCAGGCGTCGGTATTCGTTGGCTCTGCGAGCACCCTCCAGTCGGTCAACTGGACTGAGGTTCCCGCCCGAAACGGGTTCGAACGCGTGCCTAGCTCAGGAAATGTCACTGTCATCGCCACCACTCGCGACAGGTACTTGCCTTTGTTGCCCGACAGGAATCGCACGGCGAGTACCCGGGTTCCGGGCGACCAACGAGGTAGCGCGATGGTCGCAATACTGCCGCGGGGGCCAAGCGATCCGCCGGCGTAGGCCGTCACGCCGCGAGCGGCGAATTGTGCACCGTAGGAAAATGTCACCGTTCCGGTCGCGAATCCGTAGCCACCGACCGCTCGGACATCAACGGTCAGGGACGTGACGCCATTGGCCGTTCGGAATGTGCCCGACAGGGACGGAGAGACGGGTGGTGGCGTAGCCGCGGAGGCGGACACGGTTGGCGCGATGCCAATAGTGAGCGCGAGCGCGGCGATCACCGCAAACATTCGGGACGGTAGGGACATGTAGCTACTCCTAGGATTCGGCCGTACCGATGGGTGCTGACGCAGACTAACCGGCAGGATCACCCACCGTTGCCGAAATGCAACAACAGCTCACAGATGACCGTTCGCGCTATTTGCGCTTACTGGACGCCGCTCGGGACGATCGCCTCCGCGTGGTGGGAGGTCCCGCTCCAGGACTGGTGGTCCGATCAGGTGGACCTCTGCAGAACGGGTCAGCTGGACGGTCACATCGGGCGGCCACGTCGCCGCCGTTGTGCCCCGCCAGTCGGCTGCACGTGCTGAACTTCTCACTGCACAGGGTGGGCCCCGTGGGACTCGAACCCACAACCCGCGGATTAAAAGTCCGCTGCTCTGCCAATTGAGCTAGAGGCCCACGACCGTCACGGTCGCCCGATCAGCGTACCTGCCGGCTCCGCTCGGTCACCCGGCAAGCGGCGCCGCCCCCGTCGGTGTGATGTGCGGCAAATGCTTTGCGGTGATCACGATCGTCATGCATGATTGTGGACGGCAACTAGATGTGCCCTGCAAGCAAGTGGTTGAGAGGAGTGCTCGTGACAGCATTCACCGACACGGCGCCGGTCCGACCGGCGGAACCGCCGGAGGCCCTGTCCGCTGAGTCGGCGACCGTGGCGGACAAGGGTGTCTCGGAAGACGCGGGTATCGACCTGGCCGATCAGGTGCTCCGCCTGGTGCGGAGCTGGACCTACCTGAAGGCCAGGATGGTGTCCACCCTCGACCCCGACGTGAGCTCGCTGTTCCTCATCGGCCGGCTCATCAAGGACGGCCCGACCAGGGCGAAAGACCTGGCCGAAGCTACCTGCGCCGACCAGTCGACCGTCTCCCGCCAGGTCGCCGGCCTGGTCAAGGCCGGCCTCCTGGAACGCCAGGCCGACCCGGACGACGGTCGAGCGTCGATCCTGGTGCCCACGCCCCTGGGCGTGGAGAGATGGAGCAAGCACTTCGCCAACCGCGGCAGAGCCATGGAGCCGCTGCTCACCGACTGGTCCGAGGAGGAGCGACAGCAGTTCGTGCAGCTGCTGCGCCGTTTCACCTCGAACCTGGAGGCCCGTCGCGACGACGTCGCGAAGCTGATGGCCAAGAGCCACCTGCTGGCAACGGCACCCGTGCCCGAAGCCCCCGCCGAGTCCCACCCCGCACACGTCCACCCGCATGCCAGCACCGAGAGGTCCAACTGATGGCCACCACCCACACCGCCGCAGCGAAAACCGCGGCTCCACCCAGTCCCGCGGGCCTGACGCACAAGCAGATCCTGACGATCATCCTCGGCCTGATGGCCGGCATGCTGCTGGCCGCGCTCGACCAGACGATCGTCTCCACTGCCATCCGCACCATCGGTGACGAGCTGCACGGGCTCAACATCCAGGCATGGGTGACGACCGCGTACCTGATCACCTCGACGGTGACCACCCCGCTGTACGGCAAACTCTCCGACATCTACGGGCGCCGGCCGCTGTTCCTCACGGCCATCTCGCTGTTCATCATCGGGTCCTTCGCCAGCAGCTTCTCCACCTCGATGTACGAACTCGCCGCCTTCCGGGCCTTCCAGGGTCTGGGTGCCGGCGGTCTGTTCTCGCTGGCCTTCGCCATCCTGGCGGACATCGTCCCGCCGCGGGAACGTGCCAAGTACCAGGGCTACTTCCTGGCCGTGTTCGGCACCTCCTCGGTGATCGGCCCGCTGGTCGGTGGCCTGTTCGCCGGCACCAGCTCGATCCTGGGCATCACCGGCTGGCGCTGGGTGTTCCTGATCAACGTGCCGATCGGCTTCATCGCCCTCGCCGTGGTGTTCAAGGTGCTGCACATCCCGCACACCCGTCGCGACCACCGGATCGACTGGTGGGGCGCGCTGGCGCTGATCGTCGGCATCGTCCCGCTGCTGATCGTCGCCGAACAGGGCAACACCTGGGGCTGGGGTTCCGCCCGAATCCTTGGCCTGATCGCTGTCGGCATAGTAGGAATCATCGCCTTCATCCTCATCGAAGTGAAGATGAAGGATGACGCACTGATCCCGATGCGGCTCTTCCGCAGCTCGACCTTCAGCCTCGGCCTGGGCACCAACGTGCTCATCGGCTTCGGCATGTTCGGCGCCATCAGCATGCTGCCGCTCTACCTGCAGCTGGTGAAGGGCGCCACACCGACCCAGTCCGGCCTGCTGCTGCTGCCGCTCATGGTCGGCTTGATGGGTGGTTCGATCATCTCCGGTCAGCTCACCTCGCGGACCGGCAAGTACAAGATCTTCCCGGTGACCGGCACGGCGATCCTCGTCGTCGCCTTCCTGTTGCTGCTCACGGTGAAGGTGAGCAGCGGCTACGGGCAGCTGTTCCCGTACTTCCTGCTGATCGGCATCGGCCTGGGCCTGTGCATGCAGACCCTGTTGATCGTGGTGCAGAACTCGGTGCCGGCCCGCGACATCGGCGTGGCGACCTCCTCGGCCACCTTCTTCCGCCAGCTCGGCGGCACCCTCGGCGTCGCGATCTTCCTGGCGCTGCTGTTCGACGAGATCCCGGGCAAGGTGGCCAGTGCCATCGGCGCCAACCAGTCGACCCCGGCGTTCCAGCAGGCCCTGGCCGCGTCCGGTCACGCCGATCCGGCCAGCGCCCAGCAGTACCTCGGCGGTCTGGGTGGCCAGTTGCTCACCGACTCGTCCTTCCTGGCGAAGATCGACAAGGCGATCGCGCTGCCGTTCCAGCAGGGCTTCGTCTCGTCGACCCACACCGTCTACCTGCTGGCGGCGGTCGCCATGGTGGTCGCGTTCGTGCTGATCAACCTGATCAAGGCCTCGCCCCTGCGCACCATGTCCGCCCTGGAGGAACGTCAGGCGGAGGCAGCTTCCATGGAGGCCGAGACGCTGCCGGAAGGCGGGGTCCCGAGCCCGGGTACCTCACCCGCGCCCGACATGACCAAGGGCGACGGTGCTGTTCCGGACGCGGTGACGAGTCGGCGCGCGCCCGCGCATGCCGCGGAATCGGTGCCGGACGGGCACGCACCCGCGCATGCAACGGAAACGGTGAAATCACCGGTCGCCGTCGCGGATCTGCTCGCCAGGTCCGAGCTGGTGTCGCCCGAGGTCGCGGCGTCCAGCAAGGGCAAGCACCACGCCTGACGTGACCGCCGGCTGATCCAGCGGCGCTAGAACTGACAGCAGGGCCCGGCCATCGCGGCCGGGCCCTGCTGTCGTTCGCTGCTGGCAGTGACCGGAATCGGATCACTGCCAGGGCGCGATGCGCGGCAACTCCCGATCGTCCACCGCCGGTGTCGGGCGGCCGTCGACGGTGACGTAGCGGCGGCGCGGGCCGCAGGAGGCGATCGACTCCACCGCAGCGATCAGCCGCTCGACGTGCTCGGTGGTGGTCCCCAGGCCGAGCGATGCGCGGATCGCGTGACCGGTGCCGTCCTCGACGTTGCACCCCGCAGCGCCGAGCAGCCGGCGCACCAGCGGTTGTGCGCAGAACGCGCCGTCCCGCACGCCGATGCCGTGTTCGGCGGACAGGGCGGCGGCGACGACGGCCGACGACTGCCCGGCGATGGTGAACGTGACCACGCCGATGGTTGGGACGCGTCCGCCGAACAGGCTGTGCACGGTGACGCCCGGGACGTCCGCAAGCCCCTCGCGCAGGCGTTCGGTGAGGGCGAACTCCGCCGCTGCGAGTGCGGTGCGGTCGGCACGGGCGAGCACGTGGCATGCGGTGGCCAGAGCCACCGCGCCGGGCACGTTCGGCGAGCCGGCCTCGTGCCGCTCCGGCAACGGCTTCCACGTGGTCTCGGTGTCCGTCACCGTGGCCGTCGCGCCGCCCCCCACCAGGTACGGAGGCGCCGCAGCGAGCCAGTCGGCACGGCCCACGAGGGCGCCGGCGCCATAGGGCGCATAGAGCTTGTGCCCCGACACCGCGACGTAGTCGACGCCCAGGTCGACGATCGAGAACGGGCGGTGCGGCGCCAGCTGAGCGGCGTCGAGGGCGATACGGGCGCCACGCGAGCGCGCCACCGCGGCCAGCGCGGGAATGGGCCAGACTTCGCCGGTGACGTTGGACGCGCCGGTGACCACCAGCAGCGCGGGTCCCGGCCGGCGCGTGCGGAGGGCGGAGTCGACGGCGCGCACGGCGGCCTCGGGCGACTCGGGCGCCGCAAGGCGGACAACGTGCACGCCGTCGCGCTCCCACGGCAGCAGCGCGGCGTGGTGTTCGGTCTCGAACACCACGACGGTGCTGCGCGGCGGAAGGCAGTGTGCCAGCAGGTTGAACGAGTCGGTGGTGTGCTTGGTGAAGATCACCGCGTCGTCCGGGCGGCCTCCGACGAACTCCCGCACCGGCTCGCGGGCACCCTCGTACAGGGTGGTGCAGATCTTGGAGTGCCAGCCCGCGCCGCGGTGCACGCTGGCGTACCGCTCGAGCAACGCGTCGACCGTGTCGCGGACGATGCGGAGTGCCGGCGCCGAGGCGCCGTGGTCGAGGTTCGCGTACTCGGCGAACCCGCCACCGGCCAACGGCACCAGCGCACCGGCGCCGACGATGTCGAGGCCAGGTTCGTGCGGATGCGCAATGCTCACGGACGCCGGGGCCGTCGTGGCACTCGACCACCGGGACGGTGCGGCAGGAGCGGTGGCCGAAACCCAGTCGGGTCGGTCCAGAAGTACGGTCATCGATGTTCCTTCGGCGATCCGTGGGACCGCCGGATAGACCGAGGGTCCGCGCTTGCCGGGTGCACTCCGCACCAGGCCAGGTCTTCACCCGGGGCACCCCACCGCGGAGGAGGGTTGCCGGCCAGCAAGCCGGGGCTATCTGCTGGCACTCATGACCAATCAGGACGGACTGTAGCAAGCCACCGGCCGCGAGGGGAACCCGGTTCGTGACCGACTTGCCGATTTGGACCACGAACCCGTCACAGCGCCGAGCGACCGCGACTCGGCCCGGCGGCCGTCGCCGCGCTGCCGGAAGCGTTTTGGACCTCGGTCGGCCGTGTCGTATGCTTCCGTAGCTCCCAACGGACAGCCGTTGGAGCTGGGCGGCCGGCCAGATCAGTTCGACGAGCGGGTCCTCCGGTTCCATCGACTAGGCCCCCATCGTCTAGCGGCCTAGGACTCCGCCCTTTCACGGCGGCAGCACG
>CAXTBG010000029.1:0-55509 GCA_964242105.1 uncultured Nakamurella sp.
GGTCCACGGGCAGACCGACAGCGAGCGGGTGTTCGCGCTGATCACCGCCGAGATCAGCCGGCACGACGGCGACGTGGCGGCCGGGCTGGTGGCTGCTGTCGACTGGATCGGCCGGACCCTGCCGCTCTACGCCGTCAACATCATCCTGACCACGGCGACCGACCTCTGGGCGCTGCGCTATCCGGCGAGCCACGAGTTGTTCGTGCTGGAGCGTGCGGCGGTGGGCAGCGAACTGGACGCCAGCAGCGACCGCATCCACGCCCGCTCCGGCGCGCTGGCCGACAGCCCTGCGGTGATCGTGGCCAGCGAGCGGATGGACGACGATCCGGGGTGGCGGCTGCTGGAACCGGCCGAGCTGCTGCACGTGGACGCCGACCTGCAGGTCACCAGCACGGTCGCAGTCGATCCGGAGCCGGCGAACCTGCTCACGCTTGCTGAGCTCGGCGCACCGGCCGCGGCGTCCCAGCACCCGACGTCCGTCCGATAGCCAGCCGTCGTGGGAAGACGTCGCGGGGCCCCGCGGGTGGCGCACTGTTCCAACCTGACCGGACGACCGTGCGGCGAGTGCCTATCGCTGGAACGCCTCGGCGGGCCGGGCGTCACCGACACGCGGGGTGGATAGTGTCGGCATGGACGACTGGGTACTGCCGCCGCCTCGCGATCTGTCAGCGCTGGACCGATTCGATCTGCAGTCGTTGACCGGGCTGACCGTGCAGCACGCCCGGGCCCAGCTGGAGGCGGTGGGCGGTAGTTTGCGGGCTATCGGTAAGGACGGAGCGATCACCTTGGACTTCCGTCCCGACCGGGTCACCGTGCAGACTGACGACAAGCAGGCCCGAGTGGTGAGGGTCGTCGGCCGATTCTGAAGGGACCTCCTGACCGCTCGGTCATCTACCTCGCGTCGGCCCGTCATGGGTGAGGCGGCCCCCACCCTCGACCGCGACACTGCGGTCTTCTCGTTCGATGAAATGTGTGCGAGTACTGAGGTTCCGCGCCGGTCAGACCCAGGGAATCGGTTGGCGACCCAGCGCCAGCAGGCTGCCGCCGAGTTTCCGGTGACCGGCGGTGGTGATGGCACATCTGAGGAAGGAATGGGCGGGGATCTGGGCAGAGGTGGTTGCCGCTTGGCTGTCGTCCTGAGAATCGGCCTGCACGTCGAGGGCGCCGCCTGCGGTGGGGTCGGGAATGCCGGTGAGTTGGCGGACAAGTTCACGGCAAGTCGACTCGAGCATGGCACGGCTCGCTGGGTCAGCCCTTGACCGACCCGGCACTCGCTCCGCGGATGAAGTAGCGCTGGAAGACGAAGAACACCACGGCCACGGGAATGGTCATCAGCAGCGCGGCAGCCAACTTGAACGGGAACTGGTTCGACGCGCCCTCGCCGCCGGCGATCATCGTCGCCACACCGGTGGTCAGGGTCTGCAGGTTCGGGTCGTTGGTGGCCACCAGGAAATCGGCGAAGTCGTTCCACGACGCCTGGAACGACAGGATCGTCAACGTGATCAGTGCCGGGCGGGCCATCGGCAGCACCACCGACCAGAACACCCGGAACGTGCCGGCGCCGTCGATCCGGGCGGCTTCCTCCACCTCTGCCGGGATGTTGATGAAGAACTGCCGCATGATGAAAACTCCGGCCGCATCTGCCATCAGCGGGATGATCAAGCCGAAGTAGGTGTTGAACATGCCGAGCTGCACCAGCACCAGGTACTTGGGGATCAGCAGCACCACGCCGGGGATGGCCAGTACCGCGACGATCGCACCGTTCACCGCGGCGCGGCCGCGGAAGTGCAGTCGGGCCAGCGCATATCCGGCCAGGGAGTCGAAGAAGACCCGGCCCGCAGTGACCACCAGCGCGACGACGGTGGAGTTGGTGAACCAGCGCCCGAAGTTGGCGTCGCCCAGTTGCGAGAACGCCGCCGTGGTGAAGTCCTTCGGGATCAGGTTGAGCGGACTGCTGGTGGCGTCGACATCGGTCTTGAACGAGGTGCTCAGCTCGATCAGGAACGGGTAGATGTAAATGAGCGCGAAGATGATCAGCACCAGATAGGCCAGGATCCGCAGGGCAATGCCCTTGCCACTGCGTGGCTTCTTCTGCGAATCGGGGATCTCCAGGGGGGCCTGGGATCGGGTGGCGACAGAGGTGCTCATCGGTCGGACTCCGTTCGAGGCGCTGCTGCGGGCTGGGCTGCCGGTTGCATGGAGACGTTGCCGAGCGGGCCGGATCCACCGGCGGTGGGCCCGGCCGGCGCCAGCCGCCGGCGCCGGGGGAGCGTTTTCCGTTCGTGCATGACGGCCCGCTGGATCAGGTTCATCACCACGATGATGAGGACCAGGATGAACGAGATCGCCGCGCCCTGACCCCATTTCCCGTTGGTGAAGGAAGTCTGGTACGACAGGAACGCCGGCGTGAGGGTGGTACCGGACGGCTTGCCCTGCCCGGTCAGGTACACCGCGTCGAAGACCTGCCAGGTACCGATCAGCCCGAGGGTGATGACCAGGAAGAACGTCGGTCGGAGCGAGGGCACGACGACCTTGCGGAACGCCTGCCAGCCGGTGGCCCCGTCGATCGAGGCGGCTTCCAGCATGTCGTCCGAGATGTCCTGCAGCGCAGCAAGGAACATCAACATGAAGGTGCCGCCGGTGGTCCACACGGCCAGGAAGATCAACGTGCACATGGCGATGGACGGGCCGGAGAGCCAGTCGTAGTAGGTCAGGCCGAGGAAATGGTGCCCGGTCAGCCAGGTCGGTGGTTTCGACGAGTCGATGATGCCCAGCCCGGACAGGATCAACTGCAGCACGCCGCGCGAATCGGAGAACCAGGTCGGGCCGTTGATACCGAACCACTTCAGGACCGCGTTGACCACGCCGGTGCCCGAGAACAGGAACAGGAAGACGGTGACGATGGCGACGGAGGAGGTGACCGACGGGAAGTAGAACGCCGTCCGGAAGAACCCTTTCCCCTTGAGGCGCCGGCCGTTCAGGATCATGGCCAGCCCCAGCGCCAGCATCGTCTGCAGCGGCACCACCAGGATCACGTAGTACATGTTGTTGCGCAGCGAGGATCCGAGATTCTTCTGGGACAGCCCCTTGGTGACCAGCAGTGCCTTGTAGTTGTCCGGGCCGACGAAGCTCGCACTCAACGGTGAGCCCTTGCCGCTCCAGTTCGACACCGACACCCACAGCGCCACGATGGCCGGCAGCAGCAGGAAGACGCCGAGGATGATCACCACGGGTGCGATGAACAGCCACCCGGTCAGTCCTTCGCGCCCGCGGTTGCCGCCGCTCCGACCCGTCGGGGCTGGGGCGGGGGTGGTCCCGGGCGTGGTCACCGGCGACGATCCGGCGGCTTTGATCGACATGCGGCAACTCCTGGTCAATGAGGGGCGACGCTGGAATTTCGGGTGACGCGTGGGATGTCGGTGGACGCCGTACCGGCCAGGTGCTGCACACCCGGCCGGCACGGCAGTTCCGGGCCCCGCCTGCAGCGGGGCGCTAGTCGATCAGCCGGCGAGAGCCGTCGACAGGTTGTCCTGGACGGCGTCCAGGATGGTCTTCGGATCCGAGCTGGCCAACTTCTCCAACTGGGAGTCGAAATCGGCGAGTACGTCGGTCACGCCCGGCGCGTTGAGAGTGCTCTGCGCGTAGGCGATGCCGTTGACGAACGGCGCGTTGGCCGGGTACTTGGCCAGGTACTGCGCCTTCGCGGTCTGCACGGACGGGATGACGCCGAACGCGTCGGCGAACTTCATCTCCGTCGCCGGACTGGTCAGGTAGGACACGAAAGCCTTGGTCTGGTCGGGGTTCTTGCTGCTGGCCGCAATGCCCCAGCAGTTGGTGAACGCCAGCGTGCCCTTGGTGCCCGTCGGCCCGGTGGGCAGCTCGACGACCTTGTACTTGATGGTCGGGTAGTCGGTCTTCATGGAGCCGAGCAGCCAGTTGCCCTCGATCGTCATGGCGGCCTTGTTCTTGCCGAAGGCCTCACCGGCCCAGCCCGCGGACAGGTCGCCCGGGAACTTCATCGATCCGTCGGTCAGCAGCTTCTTGACGTAGGTCAGCGCCGCGACGTTGGAGTCGGAGTTGACGGTCGCGGTCTTCCCGTCCTTGTCGGTCAGCCCGCCGCCGTTCTGGGCGAAGAAGGCGTCGATACGGTCCCGGGTCGCCCCGATGGACAGACCCACCTGACCGCCGGTGGTGAGCTTCTTCGCCACCGTGGCCAGGTCGTCCCAGTTCTTCGGGACGTCGGCGTCGGTCAGCCCGGCCTTGGTCCAGTCGTCCGTGTTGATGAACAGCGCGAGCGTCGAGACGTCCTTCGGTGCGCAGATCAATTTCCCGTCGACGGTGAACGACTGCACCAGCGCGGGGTAGTAGTCGGCCTTGTTGGCCAGCTGGTCGCCGTAGGCCAGCAGGTTTCCGGCCTTGGTGTAGGTGCCGACGTCCGCTGCGCCGACGTAGAACAGGTCGGGCGGGGTGTTGGACGAAAAACCCTGCGCCAGCTGCTGGGTCAGGTTGGCGGCGGCGGTCACGGTGACGGTGGAGCCGGACTGCTTGCTCCAGTCGGCGGCCGCGGCCTTGAGAGCGTTGGTCTCGGCGTTGCCGGACGAGCCGAACAGCAGGGTCAGCTTCGCCGGCGGGAGCGTCGGGGCAGCGCCGCCCGAACCCGTGGCGGACGCGGACGACCCGGATCCTGACGCGGTGGCCGACGATCCGGCAGACCCGCTGGCCGAAGCGGCGGACGACGATCCGGCCGACGTCGATGCCGGGGCGGCGACCGATGACGCGGCGCCGGCCGATGACCCGGCGGCGGCCGCGGAGGTGGTCGCGCCCGGCGTGCTGGAGCTGGAACCGCCGCAGGCAGTGCTGACCAGCAGCGCCGCCAGTGTCGCGGTGGCGAACGCGGTGCGTCCGACATGCCTTGTTCTCATGCGTTGTTCTCCTTGTGGTGGTGATGGTGGTGGGTGGTGCTGGTGGTGCGGCTGCGACCGCGAGGTTCCGCGGGCCGCTCGTCGGGTGGTGGTGGCGCCGCACCGGCTCGTCGCCCGGGACCGGCACGCCGTTCGCCTCCGGTGGCCCCGCCGTGGCGCTGGGACGACGAGGCGCGGACCACCAGGGTGGGAGGCAGCAGGACCTGTTCGGCTTCCGCGGGTGCGCTGCCGTCCAGCAGCGTGGCGATCATCCTGGCGCTGTGCGCGGCGACCTCGACGAGCGGCTGGGTCAGCGACGAGAGGTCACTCACCTGGCCGACGTCGGTGTCGTCGAAGCCGACCACGGCCACGTCCGATCCGACTTTCCTGCCGCGGGCGGCGATCTCGGCCATCACACCCAGAGCGAGCACGTCGGACGCGCACACCACGGCGGTCGGGTCCTCGCGGTCGAGCAACTCCGCGGCCGACGAGCGCCCGTGCACGACGTCGTTGACCGCACGGGAGGGTTGCGGCAGGGGCAGACCGGCGGCCTGCATCGCGTCCGCCCAGCCGGACAGCCGGTTGTCGCCGACGCCCGAGCCGGCCGGCCAGCCCAAGAACCCGATCCGGCGGTGCCCGCGCTCGATCAGGTGGTCGGTGGCCGCGCGCGTGCCGGCGGCACCGTCGACGTCCACCCAGGCGTGGTGGTCGGAGTCGTCCCACGGCCTGCCGAAGGTGACGCACGGGATGTCCGCGCCGGCCAGGTACGAGGTCCGCCGGTCGCCGGGATGGGTGCCGGTCAGCAGGAAGCCGTCGAGGTCCCAGCGATCGAGAAGCTCGGCATAGGCAGCGATCTCGTCCTCATCCGTGTCGGCCGTGTAGAGCATCAGCCGGTAGTCCAGGGCGTTGGTTGCCGCGGTGAGCGCGTGCAGGAAGCGGTCGAAGACCGCGTCGCCGTAGTTGGTCTCCACCCGCAGGCCCAACACCCTGGACCGGCGCGTGCGCAGTTGCTGGGCGGCGCGATGCGGCCGGTAGTCCAGTTGCTCGATGGCGGCGGTCACCTTGCGCGCGGTCTCGGCCCGGACCAGTTGCGGGGAGTTCAGCACGTTGGAGACGGTCTGCTTCGACACGCCGGCCAGCGCCGCCACCGAGTCCAGAGTGGCGCGCCCGGGAGCCGTTCGAGCGGCGGCCGGACCGGGCATGTCATCTCCTCGTCGAGATCGGTTCTGCTTCGTTGGATCGTTCCAAGAGCGGGGGCGGACCATTTGGATCGATCCAAGGGATACCCGTAGTGTTACGGCCGTCACAAGATCTTGTCAAGTGCCGGACGACACCGGTCCGATCCATGGCGCCGGTGCCGACTGCCGGCCCGCGCGAAGAGGAAGGTGCACCGCACCCGTGACCGAACCGGAGACCGACCCCCGCGCCACCGGGATGCAGCCGTTCCTGCACGATCTGGTCACCTGCCTGAACGCCCCGGCGGTCGCGCTCTCCTCCGCAGACGGGCAGATCCGTCCATCGGGAGCGCAGGGCGTCTTCGCCGCCGACCTCCGGGTGCTGGCGACGGCGGAAATCACCGTCGACGGACGTGCGGGCGAACCGATCTCCGCCGCGCTGGACGGCGCGCGGGCGGCGGTGTTCCTGGCTGCCGTGCGCCGCCCCGGCGGCGCCACGCCCGACCCGACGAGCTGGCTCCACCGACGCCGATCGGTCCGCCCGGACGGAATGGACGAGCTGATCGAGTTGGAGAACGTCTCGGAGACAACCACTTCGGCGAGCCTCCGCCTGACGGTGGCCACCGACCTCGTCGACATGGAGACCGTCAAACACGGGAGTGCGGGTGCCCCGGTCCCGCCGACCCAGGACGGTGACGGGGTGCGCTTCCGGGCGGGCGGCGTGAGCGTGACGGTGTCCGCGGCAGGAGCCGATGTCCACCTGCTGCCCGACTCCGCCGCGCTCAGCTGGTCGGTGACCGTGCCGCCGCGGTCCCGGGCGAGCGTGACCTGGGCGCTCGACGTGGCGGACACCGGCGCGGTCGTCCGCCCGGCCGGCGCAGGCGGCGGCTTCCGCGCGCCGTCGGTGACGGCCGACGACCGGCGGTTGCCGGCGTTCCTCGAGCAGTCCGTCGCCGACCTGCGGGCGCTGCGGATGACCACCCCTGCGACTCCGGACGACGAGTTCCTGGCGGCCGGAAGCCCCTGGTATCTCACACTTTTCGGCCGGGACTCGATCTGGGCTGCCCGCATGCTGCTGCCGCTCGGCACGGAACTGGCCGGCGGCACGCTGCGGACGCTCGCCGCCCGCCAGGGCAGGTCGGACCACGCCGACACCGCCGAGGCCGCCGGCAAGATCCTGCACGAGGTCCGCCGGCTGCCGGCCGAGGGCGGGGATCCGTTCCTGCCACCGGTGTACTACGGCACGGTCGACGCCACGCCGCTCTGGGTGTGCCTGCTCGCCGACGCCTGGCGCTGGGGGATGCCCGCGGCACAGGTGGCGGCGTTGCTGCCGGCTGCGCAGCGGGCGCTCGAGTGGATGGTCACCGACGGCGACAGCGACGGCGACGGGTTTCTGGAGTACATCGACAAGTCCGGCCGTGGCCTGGCGAACCAGGGCTGGAAGGACTCCGGCGACTCCATCCGCTTCGCCGACGGCCGGATCGCCGCCGGGCCGGTCGCACTGGCCGAGGTGCAGTCCTACGCGTACGAAGCGGCGCGTGCCGGCGCCGATCTGCTGGAGGCCTTCGATCTCCCGGGTGCCGACCGGTGGCGCCGGTACGCGGCCGAGCTGCGGGGTCGGTTCGCCGACAGGTTCTGGACCGCGGACGATCTGGGCGCCTATCCGGTGCTCGCGCTGGACGGGGCGAAACGTCAGGTCGACGCGCCCGCGTCCAACATGGGCCACCTGCTGGCCAGCGGAATCCTTCTGCCGGAGCAGGCCGCGCTGATCGCCGACCGGCTGGTGCACCCGAGCATGTCGTCCGGTTTCGGTCTGCGGACCATGTCGGCGACCGCGGGCGGCTATTCGCCGCTGAGCTACCACTGCGGGTCGGTCTGGCCGCACGACACGGCGATCGCCATTCACGGGCTGTCCCGGGCCGGCTTTCCTGCCCAGGCCATGGTGCTCGCGGAGGGTCTGCTGGCCGCCGGGGCCGCGTTCGGGGGGCGGCTGCCGGAGCTCTACGGCGGCTTCGCCCGTGACGAGATGCCGGTCCCGGTCCCGTATCCGGCGTCCTGCCGCCCGCAGGCCTGGTCGGCCGCGTCAGCGGTGGTGCTGCTGCAGTCCATGCTCGGGCTGACCGCGGACGTACCGGCCGGCGAGGTCCGTATCGCGCCCGCGCCCGGCGTGGGCGCCGTGGCGGTCACCGGGCTGCGCGTGGCGGGCGCCGGCCTGGACGTGGCAGTCGACTCGGCCGGCCGCGTGGTGTCCGCGCGCACCGGCGCCGATGTCCGGCTGCGTGACCGCTCCGCGGCAGCGGCGGCCGGCGCGCTCATCAAGTCGGCAACATCTGTCCCGTCGGTCCCAAACCCGCCGAGTTGATCAGCGCGGGCCTAGTTGATGAGCGCGGGCGGGTGCCCGTGATGCCGGACCCCCGGGTGTGCGGTTCAATGCCTGCATGGACGCGCGCGCAGGCCAGGTGGCCCAGCCTCAGGATCTCATCGACGTCGACGCACTGCTGGGTGCGTACGAGGACCTCCATCCCGACGTCTCGGACCCGAACCAGATGGTGGTGTTCGGCACCTCCGGGCACCGCGGATCGAGCCTGGACACGGCCTTCAACCGGGACCACATCCTGGCCATCACCCAGGCCATCTGCGAGTACCGGGCCGCGGAGGGCACCGACGGGCCGCTGTACATGGGCGCGGACACCCACGCCCTGTCCGGACCGGCCACCGCCACCGCCTTGGAGGTGCTGGCGGCGAACGGCGTCACGGTGATGCTCGACGTCGCCGACGGGTACACCCCTACACCGGCCGTCTCGCACGCCATCCTCAAGGCCAACCGCGGCCGCACCAGCAAGCTCGCCGACGGCATCGTCGTGACGCCCAGCCACAACCCGCCCCGGGACGGCGGGTTCAAGTACAACCCGCCGAACGGCGGGCCGGCCGATTCCGACGCCACCAAGGTGATCGCCGCCCGGGCGAACGAGCTGCTGGCCGCCGGGTTGGACGGGGTCAAGCGGATGCCGTATGCCGAGGCTCGCAACGCCGACTCCACCGGGTTCTACGACTTCACCGCCTCCTATGTGGGCGACCTGGAGAACGTGATCGACATCGACGCGATCCGCAGCGCGGGGGTGCGGATCGGGGCGGACCCACTCGGCGGCGCGTCGGTCGCCTACTGGGCGGCGATCGCGGAGCGGCTGCACCTGGACCTCACCGTGGTCAACGAGCGGGTCGACCCGCAGTGGTCGTTCATGACGCTGGACTGGGACGGCAAGATCCGGATGGACTGCAGTTCGCCGTATGCGATGGCGTCACTGGTCAAGCGCGCGAACGAGTTCCAGATCGCCACCGGGAACGACGCCGACGCGGACCGGCACGGCATCGTCACCCCCGACGCGGGGCTGATGAACCCCAACCACTACCTGGCCGTCGCGATCGACTACCTCTACCGCAACCGCACGGAGTGGTCCCCCGACGCCGGCGTCGGGAAGACGCTGGTGTCCTCTTCGATGATCGACCGGGTGGTGGGCGACCTCGGCCGCCGACTGGTCGAGGTGCCGGTCGGGTTCAAGTGGTTCGTCCCGGGGTTGATCGACGGGTCCATCGGCTTCGGTGGCGAGGAGTCCGCCGGTGCGTCGTTCCTGCGCAAGCGCGGCACCGTGTGGACCACCGACAAGGACGGCATCCTGCTGGCGCTGCTGGCGTCGGAGATCCAGGCGGTGACGGGCAAGTCGCCGTCGCAGCGGTATGCCGAGCTGACCGCCCAGTTCGGCGACCCGGCCTATGCGCGCGTGGACGCCCCGGCCAGCAAGGCGGAGAAGGCCAAGCTGGGCAAGCTGTCCCCGGAGGACGTGAAGGCCGACACCCTGGCCGGCGAGAAGATCACCGACCGGCTGGTCTCCGCGCCGGGCAACGGAGCGGCCATCGGCGGGCTCAAGGTGACCACCGAGAACGCCTGGTTCGCGGCCCGCCCGTCCGGCACCGAGGACGTCTACAAGATCTACGCCGAATCCTTCAAGGGCCCCGAACACCTGGCCCAGGTGCAGGCGGAGGCGCGCGAGGTGGTGTCGGCGGCGCTCGGCAGCTGAGCACGGGTTCCCGTTGGGATCGGCTGCTAGGAGCGGGGAATGACCTGTCCGGCCGCACCGGCCAGCAGCGGCAGCAGCGGGTTGGGATCGTCGGACCGCCAGGCGAGAGCGATGACGGTCGGCTCGAGGTCGGTCACGGGAACAGCGCTGATACCGAACTGCGCGGCTTCCTCGCCGACGGCCGCGGACAGGGTCAGGCCGATGACGTGACCGGCCGCAACCGCCTGCAGGTAGTCCTGGTTCTCCGGGTACTCGATGCGGCGAGCGGGTAACCCGCGGCCCGGCCGATCCGCCACGGCCCAGTAGTTCTGCCAGACCTGGTCCGTGGACGGCGGCACGGGCCCAGACGCGGTCCAGTTCGTCCAACTCGGCGAGTGAGATGCCCTGCCCCGCGGCAAGTTCGTCGCTGTCGGCGACGATGAGGACGCGCGGCTCGGTCAGCAGCCGAAGATAGGTCAGTCCGCGGGTACCCAGGGGCGGGTTGACGATGGCGGCGTCGACGAGGCCGCGTCCCAGACCCGCGGACGGGTCGGAGAAATCGAACCGGCGAAGCTGGACCAGGGCGCCGCTGCCGGCTTCGAAGGCGCGTACCAGGCGCGCCATCATCTGCTCGCGGAAGGGAATCAGCCAGCCCAGGGTCAGCGTGCTGGGCCGGGTGGCTCCGTATCGGCGCACCTCACCCACCATCTCGCCGACCGAGGCCAGCAGTTCCCGCGACCTGGTCTGCAGCAGCACCCCGGCGTCGGTGAGCGTCACCTGCCGACTCGAACGAACGAAAAGCGTTACGCCCAAGGCCTTTTCCAGCCGGCGGATCTGGCGCGACAATGCCGGCTGGTCCAGGTTCAGACGCACGGCCGCCCTGGTGAAGTTCAACTCGTCCGACACGGCCAGGAAGTACTGCAGCTGACGCAGTTCGACATCCATGCAGCCTGAGCATAGTGCGGTGTCGGATCGGCCTTTCCGCCCGGCAGGGCTCCCCCCGCACGATGTCAGGACGAAGCACCCGCCGCCAGTGGCAGGTGCACGTACGGAAGGTTTCGACGATGACATCTGCTGCGTCGCTGCGACAGCGACTACGGGTGGTGCACCTGGTGACCGGCTCTCTGGTCGCGACCTACATCTATCTGCCGCCGGGCGGGACGGCCTGGTTGCGGTGGTTGTTGATGGTGGTGGTGATACCCGGCCTGACGGTCACCGGACTGTGCATGTGGAAGCAGGCCGCGGTCCGGCGCCTGCTGTCGCGGTCCGGTGGCACCAGGCGCTCAAGTCGACCGCATGCACTGGCCGACCGCGTCGATAGCTGACAAAGGAGCAGATCATGTACAAGACCATTGTCCGGCGCAAGATCAGGAATGCCTTCGTTGCATTGTCCGTCGGGGACGCGCAGGCGTTGACCTCCGCCATGCATCCGCTGGTGCACCACAGTTTTCCGGGCGATACCGCTCTCGGGGGCGAACGCGCCAACCGGGAGGACGTCGGGCGGTGGCTGGATCGGCTGTTCCGCCTGTTCCCCGGGTTGACCTTCCAGGTGCGCGAGATGTCCGTCTCGGGCTGGCCGTGGCACACCGTGGTGGGAGTGGAATGGTCGAACAGCGGTCCGCTGCTGGACGGATCGACCTACGACAATGCAGGAGCGCACATCCTGGTGCTGCGGTGGGGCCGGCTGAGGTCCTTCCACGCCTACCTGCACGACGAGCAGCAGTCGGCGGAGGCGTTGCGTCGGCTGGCCGCGGGCGGGTTCGCCGAGGCTGCGGCGCCGCCTATCCAGACACTGCCGTCGGCGGGCCGACCCGTCAGCCCCCGGGGAAGAACGCAGGTAGGTATGACCGGTTGACGGTGAGCAGCTCCTCGAGGAGCGGTGCCGCGATGTCCCACTGCCGCACCAGCGGGTGTGCCAGCAGCGCCCGCTGGGCGACGGTGCGATCGCCGGTCAGCGCCGCTTCGACCGCGAGCATCTCGTAGGCCGTCACCGACTGCACCAGCCCGAGCATCTCGGGCGGCAGGGCAGGCACGGACAGGGGATGGGCGCCGGTGCGGTCGACCAGCGCCGGCACCTCGACCACCGCGTCGTCGGGCAGCCCGGCGAGCACGCCGTCGTTGCGGATGTCGACGTAGTGGTGGGCGCCGTCCCCGGTCAGCAGGCTGGTGACCAGGGCCGCCGCAGCCTCGCTGTAGTAGGCCCCGCCCCGCTGTTCGAGCAGAGCGGGCTTGGTGTCCAGCTGCGGGTCCCGGTACATCTCCAGCAGCCGCTGCTCGAGCGCGAGCACCTCCTGCGCGCGGGAAGGGCCGGGCCCCTGCTGGCTGCGGAACTCCTCGTCCGTGCAGTAGAAGTAGTGCAGGTAGTACGACGGGATGGCTCGCACGGTGGTGAGCAGCGCCGGCGGCAACTTCACCTCCGCGGCGAGCGCGGCCAGGTCGCCGCGCAGCATCTCCGGGAGCCGATCGGTCCCGTCCACCTCGACCGAGCGGATCCACGACAGGTGGTTGAGCCCGGCGTGGCCGAGCCGGACCCGGTCGGGATCGACCTCCAGCCGGGCGGCCAGCCGTCGCTGGAAGCCGATGGCGACGTTGCACAGACCGATCGCCCGGTGGCCCGCGTGCTGCAGCGCCCGGGTGACGATCCCGACGGGGTTGGTGAAGTCCAGGATCCAGGTGTCGGGTCCGGCCAGTTGACGGACCCGGTCGGCGATGCCCAGCACCACCGG
The DNA here is from genome assembly GCA_964242105.1 of uncultured Nakamurella sp. Classification (GTDB taxonomy): domain Bacteria; phylum Actinomycetota; class Actinomycetes; order Mycobacteriales; family Nakamurellaceae; genus Nakamurella. Next base: position 12,858 of record CAXTBG010000029.1, read on the forward strand.
AACGGTCCGCAGCGCCTTGGCGAAACCGCCGGGGCCGGTCGTCTCCTGACCGATCACGCCGTACTTCAGCGGGATGGTCTCGTCGGTCAGCCTGGCCGCCTGTCCGCCGACCCGCAGTTGGACGAGCACGGCCGCCGCTCCGGTGACCGAGGCGTCCAGGTCGGTCGAGGTGGTGACCGTCCCCGCGAAACCGCTGCGGGCGAGGATCCGCCGGGCCAGGCCCCCGACGATGTCCAGGCGTCCGGCATCGATGTCGTACAGCACCAGTTCCCGCAAACCGAGCGTCCGGGCGCGGCGGGCGAAGCCCTCCACCAGCTCCGGGGTGTAGGTACTGCCGGCGCCGACAACGGTGATGCGCACGTCAAGACCTCGCTTCTGTCCGGGCGACAATGAGGCGGCGCCAACCCCACCAGGGCGTCAGCCGAACCGCAGTGGTCCGGCCACCGCAGTGAAGAGGACCCTTTCATGCCCGCTGTCCGCACGGTGCTGGCGGTGGACGCCGGCAACAGCAAGACCGACGCGGTCCTGCTGACCGTCGACGGCGAGGTACTGGCCCGCCTGCGCGGTAGCGGGTTCCAGCCGCACCTCGGGCGGGAAGCGGCGGTGGCCGCGCTGGTGGCGGTGATCTCGTCGACGCTGGCCATGGCCGGCGTCGCCCGGGCCGATCTGTTGTTCGCCTGCCTGGCCAATTCCGACCTCCCGGAGGAGGACGACGAATACGCCGCCGTCCTGCGTGATGGCGGGTTCGCCGTCCATGTCCGGGTGACCAACGACGTGTTCGCGTTGCTGCGCAGCGCCACCCGGGCGCCCGCGGCCGTCGCCGTGGTCTGCGGTGCGGGGATGAACTGCGTCGCGGTGGCTCCCGGCGGGTCGCAGGTCCGCTTCCTGGCGCTGGGCACCGTTACCGGCGACTGGGGCGGCGGCGAGGCGCTGGGCGAGGCGGTGATGTTCCACGCCGTGCGGGACGAGGACGGCCGCGGCGGGCCGACCGCGCTGACCCGCGCCGCAGCGGACCACTTCGGCCTGCCCGATGCACACGCGGTGGCAAAGGCACTGCATCTGGGCGCGATCCACCCGAGCCGGCTGCACGAGCTGGTCCCCGTGCTGTTCGCCGTGGCGAGCGCGGGCGATCCGGTCGCCCTGTCGGTGGTGCACCGGCAGGCCGACGAGGTGGTGGCCTACGCGGTCGCCGCGCTGCGCCGGCTCGACCTGCTGGGCACCGACACCGCGGTTGTGCTGGGTGGCGGCGTGCTCGCGGCGCGGGCGCCCGTGCTGATGACGCCCGTCCGCCGGGCCCTGGCCGAGAAAGCGCCCCGGGCAACGGTTGTCGTTCCGCGGACCAGCCCTGTCGTCGGCGCGGTGCTGCTCGGTCTCGAGCGCCTGAGCGGCGCACCGCTGTCCGCCGACGCCGAACTCCGTATCGCGGCCGCCGTGCAGTCGGCAGGTGCAGCCCGCCCGCGGAGCTGACCCCGCTTCAGCCGGCGAGCCGGTCCAGGGCCGCGCTGGCATGCGGCGAGAGCTCGATGTCGGTGTGTGCCCGCTCCTCCACGTAGGCCAGGCGCCCGTCGGGCGTGATGCCGTAGAGCCGGGTGGCACCGACCACGGGTGGAGCGGTCGGCGTGCGCCAGGTCGCGTCGGTGGACATCGCCCACGCGGTCAACGACCGGGGCTGTCCGTAGAACACCTCGATGCGTCCCTCGGCGTGCGCCACCAGCAGCTCGATCGACCCGTCCGGCTGCGGGCGCCAGAAGCCCACCTCGCGGGCGCCGGGCCTGCCGACGCCGCCGGCGTCGTCCAGCAGCCAGGTGACCGACTCGTACTTGAGGAACGGGCGACCGTCGTGCGAGATGGTGATCCGCTGACCGAACTGCGGCTCCTGACGGCCGGGTTCGTTGCCGAACAGACCCGTGCCCTGCCACACGCCGACCAGGGGCAGGAGCGACAGGCAGGCGTGGTCGATCTCCGGGCCCAGCCGGACGTTCGCCGTGTCGCCCGCGATCGGTAGCGGCCTGACGGTGTCGAGGTTGAGGTCGCGGGTGCGCGCGGCACGTTCCTCCGCGGCTCGCACGGCGGCATCGCCACTGCCGCGGGCGATCGCGGCGGCGGCGCCGGGTGCTCCGTCGTGAGACTCCTGGGCGCCGGCCGACTCGCTCATCGGTCCTCGTGGAACAGCCGGTAGACGACGTAGCAGGCGAACCAGGTGATGATCAGGCCGATGACGATCAGCAGCGAGGTGTAGAAGATTTCCACCCGCGCAGCGTATCGGAACGGCTCGTCAGACCCGGACGTCCAGCGGAGAGATGCCGACCTGCGCGGTCACCGTCCCGGTGCCGTTGCCGGCCCGGGACAGCGCGCGAACGGTCCACTCGCCGGGTGCGGCGAAGAACCGGTAGAAGCCTTCGTCAGAGGCGACCACCTCGGCGGTGAACTCGCCGCCGGCGTCGAGCAGCCGGACGAACGCGCCGGCCACCGGCCCCCCGCCGGAGGTCACCGTGCCCTGGATCACGCAGGCGGTGGTCGTGTCGACGCCGTCGGGCATCTCGACCGTCTGGGCCGGGGACCCGCAGGTGGTGGTCATCGTCATTCCTTCTTTCGGCTGGCCGGCGGTCAGGCGCCGAGGGCGACCGGAACGCCGATCAGCGAGCCGTACTCGGTCCACGAGCCGTCGTAGTTCTTCACGTTCTTGCGGCCCAGCAGCTCGTTCAGCACGAACCAGGTGTGGCTGGAGCGCTCACCGATGCGGCAGTAGGCGATGGTGTCGAGGCTGTCGTCGACGCCCGCGTACAGCTCGGCGAGTTCGGCGTCGGACTTGAAGGTGCCGTCCTCGTTCGCGGCCTTGGACCACGGCACGTTGACCGCGGTCGGGATGTGGCCGGCGCGCTGGGACGCCTCCTGCGGCAGGTGCGCGGGGGCCAGCAGCTTGCCGGAGAACTCGTCGGGAGACCGGACGTCGACCAGGTTCCGGGTGCCGATGGCGCCGACCACCTCGTCGCGGAAGGCGCGGATCGACAGGTCCTGATCCTTTGCGACATAGCTGGTCTCGACGCGTTCGGGAACGTCGGTGGTGAGCGGACGACCGTCCAGCTCCCACTTCTTGCGGCCACCGTCGATCAGCTTGACCGCGTCGTGCCCGTACAGCTTGAAGTACCAGTAGGCGTAGGCGGCGAACCAGTTGTTGTTGCCGCCGTAAAGAATCACCGTGTCGTCGTTGCCGATGCCCTTGCTGGACAACAGCTTCTCGAAGCCGGCCTTGTCGACGAAGTCGCGGCGCACCGGGTCCTGCAGCTCGGTCTTCCAGTTGATCTTCACGGCCCCGGCCAGGTGGCCGCCGTCGTAGGCCGTGGTGTCCTCGTCGACCTCGACGAAGACCAGGCCCGGCGCGGACAGGTTCTGCTGCGCCCATTCGGTGGTGACGAGCGAATTCTCGCGACTCATGGTGGTGCTCCTCGGGCTGGAAGCGGCGACCGATCGCCGCGGATGACGGTGGTGAGCGCGCAACACCGACAGGTATCGGTGGGCGGGAGTGCTGGACGCCGAAGAGGCGAGGGCGCGCGGGCGTTACCGCTGCGCGAGGCTGGGGCACCCGGGGACGCAACACAGCGCACTGCCGACCCGGACCAGGTCGACCGCGCGCCGGGAGGTCAGCAGGGGGCCCATGGCTCCACTTTAGCAGCCCACGACTTGCGGCCCGATCGGCGATCGGGACGAATCGGGCACGCCGCGGCGCACCTGCGAGGCAGCGCCGAAGAGGTGAGACCGGGGGCGGGCAGGCGGTGCAAGCGGCTCAGCCGGCGGCCGACACCGTGACCTGTTCTGCGGCGGCTCGCAGTTCCAGGTCGGTGCCGGTGCTCACCAGGGTCGCGGTGTCGATCCGGAACGGCAGCCCGGTCAGCGGAAGGTCCACGGACAGGGCCCGGGTGACGTCGTCGACGTCCGGGACGGCGAAGCCGGCGGCGGTCACGTCGGTCGCCTTCAGGTGCAGCACACCCGAGGTGAAGGAGGCGATGAGGTCGGCGGTGACCGGGATGCGACGACCGGCGACGGTCACCGTCGTGGTGACCCGGATGGCGCCGTCCGGCCCGGGAGCGGCCACCGCGCCGGTCTGCGCCAGCGCCTCGCCCAGATCGGCGAACGACAACCGGCCCTGCACCGTCGCCGACCCGGCCACCAGGTTGCTGGTGTCGCCGGCCAGCGCGTCGCGGAGCGGCAGGTCGACGTCGTACAGCTCGACCGTCGTGTCGATGCCGCTGATCGGTCCGGCCGTCACGTCCGGGGAGGTGAGGGAGATGTGCTGGTAGTGCCCGGGCAGGGCCTGGGCCAAAAAGGAGAACCCGTGGATGGTGACGCCCGGCGCCGGCAGGCCGGTACGGGTGGCGATCGCCTCGCCGGCCTTGGACTGCGCGACGGCCCGGCCGACCAGGTCCGCGCAGACCACCAGCGCGACCAGCACGAGCAGGAACACCAGCAGTTTGCGCATTGGGCCGATTGTGCCCGCCGGGAACCGTCCCGCGGGCCGTCTTGGACCAGTCGCCGCCCTGCGGGGTCGCTGCCGCTGCGACCGGCGTCGCGGCCGCGGGGACCGGATTCGGTGCTGCGCAGACGCCGTAGGGGTCGGTTGATTCGTGCTGCGCCGGGCCCGCTCGGCTGGTGAGGGCCCCGACGTCCGGACGATAAGATCGTCCGGATTGGACCGATGGTGCCCGGTGCCGGCTGAAGGCGAGGAAGCGATCCATGGATCTGCTGCTGCTCACCGCTGATCCGTTGCCGACCACGGTGTTGCCGGCGGTGGATCTGCTCCCGATCAAGGTGCGGGCCGCCGCCCCGGAAGCTGCCTCGCTGGTCACCTCCGGCCCCTACGATCTGGTGCTGCTGGACGCCCGTCATGATCTCGCGGCAGCCCGCACCCTCTGCCGGTTGCTCGGCTCCGACGGCCTGGCCGTGTCGATCCTGGCCATCGTGACGGAGGGCGGCATGGTCGCGATCGGCCCCGAGTGGGGCGTCGCCGACGTGGTGCTGGCCAGCGCCGGGCCGGCCGAGGTGCACGCCCGGCTGCGGCTGCTGGAGTCCAGGACGAACACCTCCGCCAACTCCGGGATGATCAGCCTCGGCGAGCTGACCATCGAGGAGGACACGTACACGGCCCGGCTGCGCGGCCGCCCGCTGGAACTGACCTACAAGGAGTTCGAGCTGCTCAAGTTCCTCGCGCAGCACCCCGGCCGGGTGTTCACCCGCGAGCAACTGGTGACCGAGGTGTGGGGTTACGACTTCTTCGGCGGTACCAGGACCGTCGATGTGCACGTCCGGCGCCTGCGCGCCAAGCTCGGCCCGGAACACGAGGCGTTGATCGGCACCGTCCGCAACGTCGGTTACAAGATGGTGCCGCCGGCCCGCAAGGGTCCCGACCCGTCCGGCAGCCCCGTCCACCTGTGAACTGGACGAAGCAGCTCGACGGGCGAGCGCCGGCGGTCGTGGCAGTGGCCGGGCACGCCCTGCTCGTCGACGGGGTTCCGCCGCTGTCCGGTCATGTGCTCGACGCGGTGCACGTCGGATCCGACGACTACCTGCTGCTGGAGGCGGCCGGTGCGGTGACCGGGTTGGCGGTCGCGCACGAGGACGACCCGGTCGAGCTCGTCGTGGATCCGGGATACCGCAGGGCCGGCCTCGGCCGCATCCTGCTGACCGCCGCGCTGGCCCGGTCCGGGGCCGTCTGGGCACACGGTGACCTGCCGCCGGCCCGCGCGCTGGCCGCCGATCTCGGCCTGGTGCGGACCCGGGAGCTGCTGCAGCTGCGCCGTCCGCTGGACGAGGAGTGGGCAACGGAGCAGGTGGCGGCCGCGCCGCTGCCGGCCGGTATCCGCCTCCGCACGTTCGTCCCGGGCCAGGACGAGCAGCAGTTCCTGGCCGTGAACGCGCGGGCCTTCGACTGGCATCCGGAACAGGGCCGGCTCGATCTGGCCGGCCTCGAGCTGGAGATGGCACAGCCGTGGTTCGACCCGGCGGGCTTCTTCCTCGCGGTCGACGCCGACGACACGCTGCTGGGGTTCCACTGGACGAAGGTGCACACCGAGGGGCCGGAGCCGCTGGGCGAGGTCTACGTCCTGGGCGTGGATCCGGCCGGGCGGTCGGCCGGGGCAGCGGTTCGCGGCCTCGGGGGACCGCTGACCGCGGCCGGCCTGCAGCACCTGGCCACCCACGGTCTGCGCACGGTGCTGCTCTACGTCGAGGGTGACAACGACCGCGCGCTCCGGCTCTACCGCCGGCTGGGCTTCACCACCTACGCCACCGATGTGGTCTACCGCCGCCCGGTGTGACCATGGGACCGGCCTGACGTCCGAGCTGGCCTGACGGTGGGACCGGTGACAGTGGCACCGGTGACAGTGCGACCGTTGTGACAGTGCAGCCGTTGTGACGGTGCGACCGTTGTGACAGTGCAACCGGCGACACACCGAAGACACGCCGGTCGTCACGCTCCCCACAGCTGTCGTGACGGTGCGTCCAAGTAGCGGCGTTCCTCTCGGTTCGTCGCCGTACCGGTCACGGCCCGTTCATCGCACGTTCACCCAAGCCTGCCCGGTCGTCTACCCCTCGCCCCTACCGTCCGAAGTGCGTCGCAGTTCTGGCGTGCCCGGCCGGTCGGCTGCGGCGATGACCGAGAAGACGAAAAGTGGAGGACCTGCGTGAAGATCACGCGTACGAGCGGCCTGGTCGCCCTGCTGGCCGCAGGGGCACTGACCCTCAGCGCCTGCGGCAGCGAAAACAACGCCGCCGCCCCGGCGAGCAGCACCCCCAGCACTCCCAGCGCTGCGTCCAGCGCAGCCCCGACGAGCATGGTTGCCACGTCCGGCGGTTCGATGACGTCCGGCAGCGCGATGCCGTCGGGTAGTGCGATGCCGTCGGGTAGTGCGATGCCGTCGGGTAGTGCGATGCCGTCCGGTAGTGCGATGCCGTCCGGTAGTGCGATGCCGTCCGGATCGACCGGTGCCTCGGGCTCCGGTGGCGCGGCCGCGACCTTCGCCGGCTCCGGCTTCGCCTGCGCCACCGGCTCGCTGCGCTCCTCGGGCTCCACCGCCCAGGGCAAGGTCATCGGGCAGTGGATCAACGACTACAACAGCAAGTGCAAGGCGTCGATCAACCCGTACGGCGGCGGCGGCTCGGGCAAGGGCGTCACCGACTTCATCGGCAACCAGACCGACTTCGGCGGCTCGGACTCGCCGCTCAAGGACACCCAGTTCGCCGACGCGAAGTCCAAGCGCTGCGACGGCAACGACGCCATCGACATCCCGATGGTCACCGGACCCATCGCGCTGTCCTACAACCTGTCGGGCGTCGACAAGCTCACCCTGACCCCGAAGGTGCTGGTCGGCATCTTCGGCGGCACCATCAAGAACTGGAACGACCCGGCCATCACCGCCATCAACCCCGGCGTCACCCTGCCGTCCGACGCGATCGCGACCGTGCACCGCTCAGAGGACTCGGGAACCACCGACAACTTCACCAAGTACCTGACCGCGGCCGGCGGCTGGACCTTCGAGGGCGGCAAGGCCTGGACCGCTCCGGGCGGCACCGGCGCCCAGGGCAGTGACGGCGTCGCGAAGGCGATCGCCTCCACCACCGGCTCCATCGGTTACGTCGAATGGGGCTTCGCCGTCGACAACAAGCTCAAGGTGGCGCAGATCGACAACGGCGGCGGTGCTGTCGCGCTGACCGCCGAGTCCGCCGGTAAGGCTGTCGCCGCGGCGAAGGTCGTCGGGACCGGCAAGGACCTGTCGCTGAAGATCGACTACACGACCAAGACGGCCGGCGCCTACCCCGTCGTCCTGGTCACCTACGAGGTCGTCTGCTCGGCCGGCAACAAGGCCGACATCGCGCCGCTGCTGAAGTCGTTCCTGGGCTACGCGGCCACCGACGGGCAGGCCTCCCTGGTCAAGCTCGGCGCGGCTCCGCTGCCCGCGGAGATCCAGACGAAGGTCATCGCGGCGGTCAAGGCACTGGCCTGACGTTGCCCTCGGAGAACTCCAGCACCCGAAGCGCGGTGCTGGAGTTCTTCGATTGTTCACCTGGATGTCGCACCATTCATCCATGCCACCAACTCGGCCACCCGGCGGTCTCGAGGGAACATGTCTGATCAGCGCAGGTTCGGCCCGGCCAAGGTCGCGTCGGATCCGGCTCCACCGATGAGCGAGAGCGACGAGCGCGACCCCGAGGCCGAACTGCGGGCCGAGGCCGACCAGCACGCGACGGCGGCGACGGATGCGGCAGCCGGCCGGCTGGCCGGGACCGCCGCGAGCAACAGTACCGCCGTGCGCGCGGGGAGCACCGTCGAGAACCGGAGCTCCCGACCTCGGCCGCCGACCCGGATCGGAGGGCGTTCCGTTCGCCGCGGCGACCTGGTCTTCCGTGGTATCGCCGCCGGATCCGGCGGCTTCCTGCTGGTGGTGATGGCCGCCATCGCCGTCTTCCTGGTGTGGAAGGCGCTGCCCGCCTTCGGTAGCGGGAACAAGGGCAACATCCTCACCACCCAGGTCTGGCGGCCGCAGAGCGAGACCCCGATCTTCGGGTTCGCCGCCGTCTTCTTCGGCACGGTGGTCTCGTCGATGATCGCGATGCTGGTCGGGGTCCCGATCGCCGTCGGCATCGCCCTGTTCATCTCGCAGTACGCGAACCGGCGGATGGCCACCACGCTGGGCGCCATCGTCGACCTGCTGGCGGCGGTCCCGTCGCTCGTTTTCGGCATGTGGGGGCTGTACTTCCTGGTTCCGCGGACCAGGGGTTTCCAGAGCTGGCTGTCCGAATACTTCGGCTGGATCCCGTTGCTGCACAACCGTACTGCCACATCGGCAGCGCAGTTCGGGCAGAGCCTGCTGATCGCCGGAATCGTGCTGGCGATCATGATCGTCCCGGTGGTGTCAGCCGTCTGCCGTGAGGTCTTCCTGCAGGTGCCGCGGGACACCATGGACGCCGCTCTCGCCCTGGGCGCGACGAAGTGGGAGATGGTCCGCACCGCGGTGCTGCCGTTCGGCCGGGCCGGCATGATCTCCGCTGCCATGCTCGGCCTTGGCCGCGCACTCGGCGAGACGATCGCCGTCGCGCTGGTGCTCAACTCCGGCTTCGCGATCAACTGGCACCTGACCGAGCCCGGCGGCGACACCATCGCCTCGCTCATCGCGCTGAAGTTCGGCGAGGCGAGCGGCAGCGCACTGGGCATCCCCGCGCTCATCGCCGCCGGGTTGTTCCTGTTCGTCATCACGCTGGTGGTCAATTCGATCGCCCGCATGGTGATCGCCCGCAAGAAGGAGTTCACGGCGTGACGACACTGACCAAGCCGGCCGCGCGGGCGCTGCCGTCCGCGCTCGTCGGTGCGCGGCTTCCGCAGTGGGCACCGGCACTGTCCGGCGTCGTCGGCATCGCGCTGGCCCTTGGGCTCAAAGCGGTGCTGGGCTGGACCGGCTGGCTCACCGCGTTCTTCACCGCAGCCCTGCTGTTCATCATCGTGCTGTCGGTGTGGTCGTTCTCGGTGGAGGGCCGGCGGCGGGCGAAGGACCGGTTCGCCTCGACGCTGATCTACGCCTCGTTCGTTGCGGCGGCGGTGCCGCTGGTGCTGATCCTGGGCTACATCGTGATCAAGGGCGCGCCGTCGTTCAGCGCCGCCTTCTTCACGCACTCGATGAACGGCGTCAGTCCGGACCAGCCGGGCGGCGGTGTCTACGCGGCCCTGATCGGAACGCTCGAGACGGTCGGCATCGCCGCGATCATCGCGCTGCCCATCGGACTCTTCACCTCGATCTACCTGGTCGAGTACGGCACGGGCCGGTTCGCCCGCGCGGTCACCTTCTTCGTCGACGTGATGACGGGCATCCCGTCGATCGTGGCCGGCCTGTTCGTCTACACCTTCCTGCTGCTGGGCACGGCCGCGCGGCCGTTCGGCGCGGCCGGCTCACTGGCCCTGGCCATTCTGATGCTCCCGGTCGTGGTGCGGTCGTCCGAGGAGATGCTGAAGCTGGTGCCGCGCGAGCTGCGTGAATCGGCGTACGCGCTGGGCATCCCGAAGTGGCGGACGGTGCTGAAGGTGGTGCTCCCCACCGCACTGTCCGGCCTGATCACCTCCGCGCTGCTCTCCGTCGCCCGGGTGACCGGCGAGACCGCGCCGCTCATCCTGCTCACCGGCTACGCCGACAAGATCAACGTCAACCCGTTCTCCAGCGATCAGGCCACCCTGCCGATGATGGTCTGGGACCAGCTGGGCAAGCGCACCGGCAACAGCGGCGCGTTCACCGACGGCCGGGCGTGGGGCGCCGCCCTGACGCTCGTCCTGCTCGTCCTCATCCTCAACGTGGTCGCCCGGTTGCTGGCCCGGCTGGCCACTCCCAAGGCCCGCTGATGACCTGCTCGCTGACGACCGCCGCCGACCTTCTATCGATAAGGCTCTGACATGGCAAAACGCATCGACGTCGAAGACCTCAACGTCTACTACTCGGATTTCCTGGCGGTCGAGGGTGCCTCGGTCAGCATCGCCCCGCTGACCGTCACCGCGTTCATCGGGCCGTCCGGCTGCGGCAAGTCCACGTTTCTGCGGACGCTGAACCGGATGCACGAGGTGATCCCCGGCGGCCGGGTGACCGGCAAGGTCGAGCTGGACGGCGAGGACCTGTACGGGCCCGGCGTCGATCCGGTGAACGTCCGCCGGACGGTCGGCATGGTGTTCCAGAAGGCCAACCCGTTCCCGACGATGTCGATCTACGACAACGTGATCGCCGGTTACAAGATCGCCGGGGCCCGCAAGAACAAGAGCGACTTCGACGACATCGTCGAGCGGTCGCTGCGCGGGGCGAATCTGTGGGAAGAGGTCAAGCAGCGGCTGAACCGGCCCGGCGCGGGGCTGTCCGGCGGCCAGCAGCAGCGGCTGTGCATCGCCCGGGCGATCGCCGTCGAGCCGGAGGTACTGCTGATGGACGAGCCGTGCTCCGCGCTCGACCCCATCTCGACGCTGGCCATCGAGGACCTGATCAGCGAGCTCAAGGGCAGCTACACGATCGTCATCGTCACCCACAACATGCAGCAGGCGGCGCGGGTGTCCGACCGCACGGCGTTCTTCAACCTGGCCGGGGTGGGCCAGCCGGGACGCCTGGTCGAGTACGACGAGACCGCCAAGATCTTCTCCAACCCAGGCCAGAAGGCCACCGAGGACTACATCTCCGGCCGCTTCGGCTGAGCCGGGCCGCCGGTCGGGCTGCGCGCGGCTGGGGGTAGGCGCGCAGCCGGCCCGGATGATCCCCGTCCGAGGCCATTCCTGGGCGCGCGCCGCCCAGAACGGGCCGCAAGCGTTGATCAACCGGACGGGTCGCGCAGAGCTAGCGGGCCACCAGCGTTGATCCAGGCGGGTCGCTCAGAGCTCGGGGGCCGCCAGGCCGACGGGAGTGGTGTCGCCGCCGACGTTCTCGCCGGTGACCAGGAAGACCACCCGACGGGCGACGGCCACGGCGTGGTCGGCGAAGCGCTCGTAGAAGCGGCCGAGCAGGGACAGGTCCACTGCCGGTTCGACGCCGTGCGACCAGTTGGGGGACAGCAGCGCGGCGAACATCTCCTGGTGCAGGTCGTCCATCAGGTCGTCCTCGGACTCCATCACCCGGGCGAGCTCGACGTTCCGCTCGCGCAGCACGAGGCTGGCCTGGTCGGCGAGATGCACCCCGACGCGGCCCATCCGCTCGAAGATCGGGCGGACCTCCATGGGGATGACCTGGGCGGGGTGGCGCCGACGGGCGGCCTTGGCGACGTGCATGGCCAGCGCGCCCATGCGTTGCAGATCGGCGACCACCCACAGCGCGGACACGACGGCGCGCAGGTCGGAGGCAACAGGCGCCTGCAGGGCGAGGATTTCGAACGCCGCGGCTTCGGCGCTGGCGCGCATCTCGTCCAGCTGCACGTCGGTGGCGATGACCTTCTCGGCGAGGGCGAGATCCGCCGTCAGCAATGCCTTGGTGGCGTCGCGCAGGCAGTCACTGGCCACCTGGCACATCCGTGCGCCGTGGTCGCCGAGGTTGTTGAGCCGGATCTGGTAGGCCTGCCGCATGGATCAAGGATAAAGCCAGCGGGCGTGCCGGCATCGGACAACGGGTGGACGCAAGGTGAACGCGACCCGTCCGGAGCGGGCGTCCCGCGAGACGGGCGTCAGACGCAGCTGGCCGCGCCGGCGTTCACCGACGACAGGTCCGTCGACCCGAGTGCGGCGGACGTGGTCGGCGGCGTCGTCCGCACCGACGAGCCGGTACTGATGGCCGTGGCCAACGAGGCCGGCGCCTGCTGTCCGACGGTGACGGCCTTGACGGTGCCGGTGAACGACGAGCCCAACTGCAACCGGACGGTACTGCCGAGGCCCGGGGTGACGACCAGGGTGGAACCGGGAACTGCGGCGGCGACGGTCAGGGCCGCGGCCCGGTTGGCCGGCGCGTAGGCCACGGTGGTGGCGGTGGCGGTGTCCCCGAGCTTGTAGAGCTGGTCGTCGGACACCTTGAAGCCCAACGCTTTCAGGCTCCGCTGGGCCGAGGTGGCCACGTTCGACCGGCCGCTGACGTTGTACACCTCCAGCGCCACCTTGGCCGGGGCGACGGTCAGCTTGAGCGCAGCGGCGCTGCCGGGCACCGGAGTGGTGGGCATGGTCCGCGGCTTGGTCGTCGTGGTGACCTCGCCGGGCAGCGGTTGATCATTGATCAGGTCGTCGAACACCACGGCCGCCTTGCTGGTGTCGACGTCCAGGGCACCGTCGATGCGCGTGCTCGGCACCGTGGGCAGCGTGTAGAACGTGACGTGCGCGGGGTCCAGCGTGCCGAGCGAGCCGGCCAGGTTGACCAGGTCGTCCACCTTCACGTTGGCCATCGTGGTGTTCTTGGTGAAGGCCTGCAGGAAGCTGTCCAGTTTGCCGGGATTGAGCAGGGTTCCGGCCTGGGTGACCTGGCGCAGGATGGCGGAGAGCACCAGTTGCTGGCGACGGATGCGCGCCAGGTCCGACTGCGTGTCGCCGATGACGTCGCGTGCGCGCACCAGGTTGATGGCCTGCGCGCCGCGGATCAGCTGGGTTCCGGCCTTCGAGACCACGGTCCCCAGCACCCGGTCGATGATCGGTCGGCAGACGTTGACCGTCACCCCGCCCAGCGCGTCGACCATCGTCTTGAAACCGGCGAAGTCGATCTCGATCATCCGGTTGATGCCCAGGCCGGTCAGGCTCTGCACGGCGGTGATCGTGCACTTCGGCCCGCCGATAGCGAAGGCGTTGTTGATGTGGAAGATCTGGCCCGGATCGACGGGGTAGGTGTCGTTGGACACCTTCCCGGTCACCGAGTTCCAGGCCTTGCAGGTCGGCGCCGGGATGAGCGTGTCCCGGGGAATGGACAGCACGGTCACGTGCTCCCGGTCACCCGAGATGTGCGCAACCATCAGCGTGTCCGATTGCGAGGTCACCGTGGAAGCGTCGGACCCGCCGATAGCCGCGTTGCCACCGGCGCGGGTGTCCGAGCCGAGCAGCAGGATGTTCTCGGGGGCGTAGACGGTCGGCGGCTTGACCGCGACGGTGGTCTTGACGCCCTTGGAGTTGGTGACCACGGTGGGGACGGTTCGGGGAACGGAGATGTTGGGATCCGTGGTGTCCAGCACGTCGGTGACGGAGTGCTCCGCGATGCTCACCTCGGCGCGGTCCTTGATCTTCCACTCCACGCCGACGCCGAGCAGGGTGACGAAGGCGAGCAGGGCCGCGATCGTCCGTCCCGCGTACAGCAACCCGCGTCGCCGGCGGGGCGCTCCGCTGCCGTGCACCATCGAGGACCCGGTGGGCGGCGGGGAGGCCGGACCGGTGCCGTTGGCGGCCGGGGTGGGGCGGTGCAGCGCCGCGCGGATGGAATTCGCCTCGGCCATGTCCGCGGCGTCGGCGGTCAGCGTGGGGATCTGGTCGGTGCCCGGCCCGTCGCCGGTATCGGCTGCCGGCGCGAGGTCGTCCGCGCCCACGGCGTCCGAGGGCGATTCCTCCGCCGGTCGGGTCGCCGGCTGCTCTCCCGGTCCGGCGTCGGACTCCGCATCGGACTCCGCATCGGACTCGGCGTCGACCGTCCCGGTCGTGTCGGTGCCGTCGATTTCGTCTACCGGTTGGGGGACCGCGTCGGTCGTGGCCGGGTCGTCGGGGGCTGTGCCGGGATCGGCCGCCGTCCCGGTCGGCTCGTCGGTCGGGTCCGCTTCGAGCCGCGGTTCCGACCCGCCGTCGGGGGCTGCCAGGGGTCCGGGCACCGCAGTGGATGCCGCAGGCGACGCGGCGGCGGGGGTGGACAGTGCGGCGATCAGGTCGCCGGCCGGGCGGGCGCCGTTGGACCCGCGACGGTGGCTGGTCGGGGTGTCGCCCGAGCCGTCGCCGAGCCGGGCGAGGAGGGCGTCGACGCGGTGGGGGTCCTGGCCGGCCTGCTTCCACCGTGCGGGCCGCTCCCACGGGGCCGAGACGCTGGTGCGGGTGTCGTCGGCGCGTGGCGAGTCGGTCCGGATCTCCTCCGGCCGACCCGTAGTCTCGGGACGGATCGTCTCGTCGTCGGTGTTTGATCCGCCGGCGTCCGGGCCGCCGTCGGTGCCGTCGCGCGGCTCGTCGCTCACGCGACCTCCTTGTTCTCCTCCGGCGCGCCCGCCGGATCGACCGACGGTGTACTGCCCGGGCCGGCCGACGACGCCCAGAACTGCATCCTAGGGATGTGGCCTGTGCAAACAGTGACCGATCCGATTACTCATGTCCAAGCGCACGCTCAGTTGGCGGTGGTCAGTTCACGCAGAGTGCCGGAAATCGCACTTCGCGGCCGTCGACCGACAGGTGCAGGTCGGTCAGGTCGATTCCGGTGATCCGCGGACCGGTGTAGATGCGGATCAGGGTCGGCAGCGAGTAGACCGCGCCGGAGAACGTGCCGCTGCTCGGCCGCCACGTCGGCGAGGGGGCAAGAGCCGGATAGACGGGCTCCAACTCGATGGTGGTCGTGGCCCGACCACACTTCTGCTGCGCGCCGGCCTGCCCCGGCGCGAGCAGGGCGCGGAGCTGCTGCTGCTGGGCGCTCGGGGAGCCGCCGGCCGTGCTGTTGAACTGGTCGATCGCGGCGCGCACGCCCCTGCTCACCGTGGCCGGCACCGGCGCGGGCGCCGTGCTGCCCGCCGGGCTGCCCGCCGGTGCCGTCGCACTGTCCGAGCCCGAGCTGGTAGGACCGGCGGTGGGCGGTGCTGGAGAACCGGAGGAGGCAGACTGACCGGAGGCGTACGGCCCGGAGCTGCCGGCGACGGTGGCCGGCCCGCGCGCCGTGCCCGGCGCCGTGCCCACCGACGACCCGCCGGCCGGAGTGACCGCACCGACCGAACCGGCGGTGCTGGACGCAGAAGGGCGCGGGGTCGACGTACACGCCGCGATCGCGGTCAGCGCGAGCAGGGTCGCAGCCAGCGCCCTCCGGGCGCTCATCTCAGCCGCCGCCCGCGTCCAGTTCGGCGTCCACCGGCACGACCATGGCGTCCGGATCGTCGAGCCACCCGTACGGCAGGACGACCCTCGCCTGCGGCGAGCCCTGCCGGCCGCGGGGGCCCTCGGCGCCGCTCGGGAACGGCTGGTCCAGATCAAGGCGATCCACCAGCGCGGCCAGCTGGTCGAGGCTGGACACCATGCCGAGCTCGCGGCGGATCTCCGAGCCCGCCGCGAAGCCCTTCAGGTACCAGGCGATGTGCTTGCGCAGGTCCCGGATCCCGCGTTCCGGGCCCATCTCCTGGCACAGCAACTCGGCGTGCCGGACCAGGATGCGCGTCACGGCGCGAAGGTCCGGCGGCGTTGGGCTGGGCCGGCCCTCGAAGGCGGCCGCGAGCTCGGCGAACAGCCACGGGCGGCCCTGGCAGCCGCGGCCGACGACGACCCCGTCGCACCCGGTCTGCGCCATCATGTCCAGCGCGTCGGACGCCTGGAAGATGTCGCCGTTGCCGAGCACCGGGATGTCGGTGACGATCTCCTTCAGCCGGGCGATCGCCGACCAGTCCGCCTTGCCCGAGTAGTGCTGGATCGCGGTCCGCCCGTGCAGCGCCACCGCGGCGACGCCGCTGTCCTGGGCGATCCGACCGGCGTCGGCGAAGGTGATGTGGTCGTCGTCGATGCCGATCCGCATCTTCACCGTGATCGGGACGCCCGCCGGTGCCGCCTCCCGCACGGCCGCCCGGACGATCGACTCGAACAGCTTGCGCTTGTAGGGCAGCGCCGATCCGCCGCCCTTGCGGGTGACCTTCGGTACAGGGCAGCCGAAGTTCAGGTCGACGTGGTCGGCCAGGTTCTCCTGCACGACCATCCGGACGGCCGCGCCGACGACGTCCGGGTCGACGCCGTAGAGCTGCAGCGACCGCGGGTGCTCGTCGGGCGCGAACCGGATCATCTCCATGGTCTTCCAGTCCCGGGCCACCAGTGCCCGGGTGGTGACCATCTCGCAGACGTAGAGACCGGCCCCGAATTCCCGGCAGAGCCCGCGGAACGAGGTGTTGGTGATGCCGGCCATCGGCGCGAGCACGACGGGCGGCCAGACCGGGAACGGCCCGACCTGCAGGATGTCGGCCCTGGCGCCGGGCGGTGCACTGACCGCCGCGGCCGGATCCGGGCGCGCGGCGACCGGCATCGGGGTGGTCAAGGCGGTACTCACTCCTCCATTGTCGCGCCTGCCGCAGGGCGGGCGGACCGTCCGGAGTTCGGCGATGGCAGGGTGGACGGGTGACGACTCCCGCGTTGGGCACCCTGGACCTCTCGCCGCTGCTCCCGCCGCCGGATCCTTCGGCGAGCCTGGTCGCCGCGCCGGTGGTCGAGGCGGTGCGGCAGTGGACCGGCGGCCGGCTCTCCGTGGCTCCGATCGACCCGGCGATGTCCGACACCGCTGCTTTCTGCGCCGGGTACGGCGTTCCGATGGCCGCGTCGGCCAACTGCGTGGTGGTGACCGGGCGGCGGGACGGCGAGCAGCGCTGGGCCGCCGCCGTGGTGCTGGCGACGACCCGGGCCGACGTCAACGGCGTGGTGCGGCGCCGGATGGACGTGCGGAAGGTGTCCTTCGCGGCGATGGCCGACGCTGTCGAGCTGACCGGGATGGAGTACGGCGGCATCACCCCGTTCGGGCTGCCCGCCGGCTGGATGGTGCTGGTCGACCGGGCGGTGGCCGACGCCGGGCTGGTGATCGTCGGGTCGGGCATCCGCGCGTCGAAGATCGTCGTGGCCGGCGCGGACCTGGCGCTGCTCCCCAACGCCGAACTGGTCGACGGCCTGGCTCGCCCGGTCGACGGCTGACGTCCCACTCGGTCCTCGTCCGCTCGTATCGTCCGCTCGTATCGTCCGCTCGTATCGTCCGCTCGTATCGTCCGCTCGCCTTGTGTCCGCCCGCTCGCGTTGTTGGTGATCCGCTCGCGGTGCGCCGCGAGCGGATGGATTGCAAGGCGAGCGGCGGGTCACGGTGCGAGCGGCTGCCCTGGATGATCCGCACGGCAAGGTGAGCGGCGGGTCACGGTGCGAGCGGCTGCCCTGGATGGTCCGCACTGCAAGGCGAGCGGCTGGCGACGATGCGAGCAGCTGCGGAGGATTGTGCAACCCAGTGGTCAGCGGCGGTACCGATCCGAGCGGCTCGATCCCGGTGGGCGCAGCGTCAGAGGGAGCGCACCTGCGGCAGCACCTGCTCGCCGAGCAGGGCGATGTGGTCGAGATCGCGGTGATCCATCACCTGCAGGTAGATCCGGCTCGTTCCAGCGGCGGCGAACCGCCCGATCCGGTCGACGATCTCCGCGGGGGACCCGGTGAGTCCCTGTTCCCGCAGGTCCGTGAGGTCGCGGCCGATGCCGGCGGCCCGTCGGGCGAGTTCTTCGTCGGTCGTCCCGCAGCACACCGTCTGCGCTGACGAGTACACCAGCGCGCCCGCGTCCCGCCCGATGGCCGCGCAGGCGGCACGGACCCGGTCGTGCCCAGCCGTGGTGGCCTCGACGTCGGAGAATCCGACGTTGTAGTCGTCGGCGAACCGCGCGGCGAGCGCCGGCGTCCGTTTCGGGCCGCTGCCACCGAGGATCAGCGGCACCTTGGGCGTCCCGGACCGGTCGCGCTGCACCGGCTTCGGCAGGCCCGGGGCGTCCTGCAACCGGTAGTGGCTGCCGGGGTAGCTGAAGGTGGTGCCTGCCGGTGCTGCCCACAGCCCGGTGAGGATCTCCAGCTGCTCGGTGAGCCGGTCGAACCGCTCGCCGAAGGAGGCGCCGAAGTCCAGGCCGTAGGCGCGGTGCTCGGCCGCGTACCACCCGGCCCCCAACCCGAGCTCGAGCCGGCCGCCGGAGATGTCGTCGATGGTCGCCGCAGCGATGGCCAGCATCGACGGGTGCCGGAACGTCGCCGCGGTGACCAGGGTGCCCAACCGGATGTCCGGCACCTCCGCAGCGAGCGCCGCCAGGCTGGCGACGGAATCCGACGGCCCCGGGAGCCCGTCCCCGTCGCCCATCACCAGCACGTGGTCGGACCGGAAGAAGGCGCTGAATCCGGCGTCCCGGGTCAGCCGGGCGGCGGCGAGCAGCTCGGCGTGCGAGGCGCCCTGCTGCGGTTCGGTGAAGATGCGCAAGTCCACGGGCCGGATCCTATTCCAGGCGTTGTTGCGTCTCCTGCAACCAGTTGCGTAATCGAGACGTCGTCGGCATTCCCAGGGCGGGATCCCCTTGCTACGTTCTGCAGCAGTTCACCGCATCGATGTCCGCCGAACGTGGTTTCTTCACCTTCGGGCGTGACGCTCCGCAGCGTTCCCAACCGTCGTTCAGGAGGATGAAGTGCGAGTTTCGACCATCCCTGGTTCTGCCAGGAAAAGCGTGCTGAACCGAACGGGCCTCGTCGCCGGATTCGCGGTGCTGGCTCTGGCGACGGGTGCGTGCAGTTCCAGCAGCAGCACCACGGCGGCCGGTTCGTCGAGCACGTCCAGCAGCGCGGCAGCCGGGGGATCGACACCGGCATCGGTGGCCCCCAGCTCGATGGCGCCGAGTTCCATGGCGCCGTCCTCCATGGCGTCCAGTTCCATGGCGCCGTCCTCGATGGCGTCCAGTTCGATGGCGCCGTCCTCGATGGCCACCTCGAGCGCGTCCGGGTCCGGTGGGGGGGCCACCACGACCGACGCCAAGACGGCCACCTCCGCCGCGGCGCTGGGCGGCATGGACGCGCTGGTCGCGGCGGCCAACAAGGAGGGCGCGCTCAACGTCATCGCCCTGCCCCCGGACTGGGCCAACTACTCCGAGGTGATCGCCGCCTTCCAGAAGAAGTACCCGAACATCAAGCTGGAACAGCAGAATCCGAACGCCTCCAGCGCCGACGAGATCAGCGCCGCCACCACCAACGCCGGCACCAAGGCCGCACCCGACGTATTCGACCTCGGGACGGCGGTGACGCTGGCCAACACCGCCAAGTTCGCGCCGTACAAGGTCGCCGCGTGGGCCGACGTCCCCACGGACAGCAAGGATCCGAACGGTCTCTGGTACTACGACTACTCCGGCATCATGTCGGTCGGCTACGACGCCAGCCAGTACGGCGACCTGACCGATCTCGCCCAGCTCAAGGACGCGAAGTACAAGGGCGCGGTCGCGCTGAACGGTGACCCGACCAAGGCCGGCGCCGCCTACAACGGCGTCGTCTTCGCCTCGCTCGCCAACGGCGGGAGCCTGGACGACCTCTCGAAGGGCATCGACTACTTCAAAGGCCTCGCCGAGGCGGGCAACCTCTACAAGGGCGACCCCACGCCCTCGACCGTGCAGTCGGGTGAGGTGGGCGTGCTGTTCGACTGGTCGTACAACCAGCCGGGCTACAAGGCCGCTGTCGACAAGCAGGGCGGCGACTGGAAGGTGTTCATCCCCAAGGGTGCCGTGCTCGGTGCCTACTACAACCAGGCGATCAACAAGGACGCCCCGCACCCGGCGGCGGCGCGGCTGTGGGAGGAGTTCCTCTACTCCGCCGACGCGCAGAACCTGTGGCTCAAGGGCGGCGCCAAGCCGATCCTGCAGGAGGCGATGACCAAGGCGGGGACCGTCAACAAGTCCTACCTGGCCAACGTCCCCACCAGTGAGGACCCGGTCAGCCAGACGGCAGCCCAGGTGGCGGCCGGCGGCAAGTACATCGCCGCGAACTGGCCCAAGGTCACCGGCTGAGATCGGCCGGGGACCCGCTGAGCAAGCACAGATGACCACCCAGTCCGCCGCCCCGGCCGTCGCTCGACAGAGCGGCGGCCGGGGCGCGCGGCGTCAGTTCCTGGTGAGCGCCCCAACTCTGCCGTTCTTCCTCTACGTCGCGCTGTTCCTGCTGTTCCCGACGGCGCTGGTGGTGATCGGGGCCTTCCAGACCCAGACCGGATCGCTGACGCTGCACAACCTCTCGGTGCTGAACACCTCCGCGGTCCGCAGCGCGACGCTGTGGTCGATCTCGCTGTCGCTGATCTCCGCGGTGTCCGGCGCGGTGATCGGCGGGTTGCTGGCCTACGGATTGGCCACGGCCAATCCGAACGGCCTGCTGCGTCGGTCGGTGGTGGCGATCTGCTCGGTCCTGGCTCAGTTCGGCGGTGTGCTGCTGGCGTTCGCGTTCGTCGCCGTGATCGGGCGCACCGGCATGGTCACCACGCTGATCAAGTGGGCGACCGGCAACGTCATCGACACCACCTGGCTGTACGACTTCAAGGGTCTGGCGCTGGTCTACGCCTACTTCCAGATCCCGCTGATGGTCATCGTCTTCCTGCCGGCGCTGGACGGCATCCGACCGCAGTGGCGGGAGGCGGCGGAGTCACTCGGCGGGTCGACCTGGGTCTACTGGCGCAGCGTCGCCGGACCGATCCTGTTGCCCGCCTTCATCTCCTCCACGCTGCTGTTGTTCGCCAACTCCTTCTCGGCGTACGCGACGGCGGCGGCGCTGATCAGCCAGCAGGACCCGTTGCTGGCCACCCAGATCCGCGGCGCGCTGACCAACGAGGTCAGCGTGGACAACACCAACAAGGCGCAGGTGCTCGCGTTGCTGATGGTCGTGATCGTCGCCGTGGTGATGGTGCTCTACAGCCGGCTCTCCAAGCGGGCGTCGCGGTGGTTGGCATGACGGCGACCCAGGCGCCGGCGCAGTCGTCCCCCGCCGCGGCCACGACCCCGACCCGGCCGCCGAAGAAGCTCCGGGCCGGCATGCGGCGCAAGCAGGCGGTGTTCCGCTGGGTCATCGTCGTCCTGGTGCTGGTCTTCTTCGCCACACCGCTGGTGGCGCTGCTGGACTTCTCGACCCGGCTGCGCAACGGAACGCGGAACTGGGATTCCTGGCAGCCGATCTTCCATCTGGCCACCTCGCCGGACCCGGCCAGCCAGGAGATCCGTGACGGCCTGGTGAATTCGGTCTACCTGGTCGTCCTGACCATCGTCATCATGCTGGTACTGCTGGTTCCCACCATGGTCTGGGTCCGGCTGCGGGTGCCCGGTCTGCGCAAGACCATGGAGTTCATCTCGCTCCTGCCGCTGACCATTCCCGCCGTCGTGCTGGTGGTCGGACTGGCGCCGATCTACCGCCGGATCTCCAACATCCTGTCGATCAACTCGATCTGGCTGTGCTTCGTCTACGCCATCCTGGTGATGCCGTTCGCCTACCGTGCACTGGACGCCGGCCTGGACGGCATCGACGTCAAGACGCTGTCCGAGGCGGCCCGCTCGCTCGGCGCGTCGTGGGGCGGGGTGTTGTTCCGGATCGTGCTGCCTAACATCAAGTCGGCGCTGATCAGCGCCTGCTTCATCTCCATGGCGCTGGTGTTCGGCGAGTACACCATCGCCTCCCTGCTGGGCAGGCGGAACCTGCAGACGGCCATCTTCATCGTCGGCCAGGGTGACGCGAAGACCGCGGCCGGACTCGCGCTGGTGGCGCTGCTGTTCGTCTTCGTGCTGCTGTTCCTGCTGTCCTTCGTCGGCAACTCCCGTAGCCGGACCAAGGTGGACCACCAGGCGCCGACCACACCCGGTGGGCTGACCGGGTTGGCCGGCCCGGAACTGACCACGGCACCACGACAGGAAGTGGGAGCTCCATGACGATCGCGCAGCCCAGGGCCGGCGCGCCGGCCACCACCCGCAACGGGGTGGCCGTCCAGCTGCAGGGCCTGCGAAGGTCGTTCGGGCCCGTGCACGCGCTGGACGACATGAGCCTGGACATCGCGCCGGGCGAACTGGTGGTGCTGCTGGGCCCGTCCGGGTGCGGGAAGACCACCGCCCTGCGGGTGCTGGCCGGCCTGGAGGACGCCGACGCCGGACGGGTGGTGGTGGACGGTAGGGACATCACCTCGGTACCGACGTCCAAGCGCGACATGGGCATGGTGTTCCAGGCCTACTCGCTGTTCCCGCACATGACCGCGCTGGAGAACGTGGCCTTCGGACTGCGGTTGCGCGGCAAGGGATCGGCCGAACGCAAGCGCACCGCCCAGGAGTACCTGGAGCTGGTCGGCCTGGACAGCCAGGCCGGCCGGTACGCCAACCAGATGTCCGGCGGCCAGCAGCAGCGGGTGGCGCTGGCCCGGGCGCTGGCGATCTCACCGCAGGTGCTGCTGCTGGACGAGCCGCTGTCGGCGCTGGACGCCAAGGTCCGGGTGCAGCTGCGCGACGAGATCCGGCGGATCCAGCTCGAGGTGGGCATCACCACGCTGTTCGTCACCCACGACCAGGAGGAGGCGCTGGCCGTCGCCGACCGGGTCGGGGTGATGCGCGCAGGGCGGATCGAACAGATCGACAAGCCCGACGTCATCTACTCGGCGCCCACCAGCCCGTTCGTCGCCGGCTTCATCGGGCTGACCAACAAGATCTCCGGGTCCGCGTCGGGCGGCACGGTGTCGGTGCTCGGCAGCACCCTGCCGCTGCTGCCCGGCTCGCCGCAGTCCGGGGCGGTCACGGCGCTGGTCCGTCCGGAAGCGGTGCGCTTCCGACCGGGCGCCGGCGGCTCCGGGACGGCCACCGTGGTCGCGACCAGCTTCCTCGGGGCGCACGGCCGGGTGCAGGCGAGGCTGGCCGACGGCACCATCGTGCTCGCTCAGATGCCGGTGAACGACACGGTGGCGCTCCAGGCCGGCGACGCCGTCGATGTCGAAATCGCGCCGAGCCCGGTGCTGGCCACTGCCTGACCGGGCATCGGCCGGGTCACTGAACGAGCGCCGATTGTTTCGCTGCGCATGTTGCAGCGCGCGCGGACGACCACAACGCGCTCGCCTGCGGCCGATACGCGCTCGGCCCGTGGAACTCCTGAATCAGGAGCCGAGCGACGAGCGCGTGCAGGAAGGGCCACCCGGCCTGAGTCTGCGGCGCATCGGGGACCGGGCAGGATGAGCCCATGACTTCCGACGCGGTGGACACCGATCACCTGCTCGACCTCGCCGTCCGGTCGGCGCGCGCCGCCGGTGCGGAGCTGCTGTCCCGGTACGGGCACATCGAGGGTCTGGACACGAAGTCCTCGGCCACCGATCCGGTGTCCGACGCCGACCGGGCCGCGGAGGCGATGATCGTCCGCATGCTGCTGGCCGAGCGACCGGACGACGGGTTGATCGGTGAGGAGGGCGCGTCCCGGCCGTCGGACTCCGGGATCACCTGGGTCATCGATCCCCTGGACGGCACGGTCAACTACCTCTACCAGCTGGACAACTTCTCGGTGAGCATCGCGGCCGAGGACGGCGCCGGGGGGCTGGTGGGTGCCGTCTTCGATCCGGTGATGGACCGGATGTACACCGCGATCCGTGGGCAGGGCGCGCTCGTCGACGGCCGGCCGCTGCGGGTCAACGACCCCGTGCCGATGGACAGGGCGCTACTGGCGACCGGGTTCGGCTACAGTACCGGGCGCCGCGCCGCGCAGGCGGCGATCGTCGCCGGCCTGCTGCCGCAGATCCGCGACATCCGGCGGTTCGGGTCGGCGGCGCTGAACCTGTGCGAGGTTGCCGGCGGGCGGATCGACGCGTTCTGGGAGGAGGGCGTCAACCACTGGGACGTGGCGGCAGGCGGCCTGATCGCCGTGGAAGCGGGGGCGGTGATGACGACCAGCACGCTGACCGACGCAGTCACCGGCTGGCTGGTGGCCGGACCGGCGCTGCACGGCGCCCTCACCGAGGCGCTGTCCGGGCTCGGTCAGGAGAAGGTGGCCAGCCCGCAGTCCTGAGGACGACCCGCCCGCAGACCCCTGCCGAGGGCCGCCATCCGCTGGTCGGGCGTGCCGTGCGTGTAGATCTCCGGGTTGCTGCTGATCCCGGTGAGGAAGGTGCGCGACACCCTGACGAAGGTCGCGGAGCCGAGCCGGCCGTCCGCGACGGCGGAGTGCGCCCACACCCCGGCCAGGCAGTCGGCCTGCTGCTCGATGCGCTGCGAGATCGCCTGCGAGCCGGTGGTGTCGGTGTACCCGGGCTGTTTGACGGCCGCCTGCACGACGTGTCCGATCTCGTGCCCGACGATGGTGGACAGGGCGTACGGCACCTCGCCCGCGGGGAACTCCTTGGTCAGCTGGCTGAGCAGCAGCGGCGTCAGGTAGACGGTGTCGTTCACCTGGCAGGTGAAGGCCAGCTCGCTGGTGAGCGCCGGGCGGCACGCGGCGGGGACCCGTCCGGCGACCGGGTCGATCACGACCGCCTGGTCGACGACCTGGTTGAGCTCCCCGGACCAGAACTGCGACACCGAGGCGCGTATGCATGCCACGGTGCCGGGCGAGTCGGTGACCGGGACGGCAGGGCACAGCGGGAAGCCTGCCCCCACCGGGATGGTCGTCGGACCGGTGGACCGGGTCGTCGGGCGGCTCGTCGTGGTCGGCGTCGCCGGCGGGCTCGACGGGGGGTTGGTCGTCGGCGGGCTCGACGCGCTGGATGCCGTGCGGGTGGCCGGAGCGCTGGTCTCCCCGCCGGTGGGCAGGTCGGCGGGCGAGCTGTCGGTCGGCGTCGGTTGCCCGGCAGTCGGGGCCACGCTCGGAGCCGTGCGCGACCCGGCAGGTGAGGAGGCGGGTGCCTCGGCGGTCCCGGTCGGCACGGCGGTCGGCGTCGGCGTGCTGCCGGGAGCGCTACCCGCGGGCGACACCTGCGCCGGGCCCGGCGCCGGGGAAGCCGCCGCGGAGGCCGCTGAATCGCCGCGGATGGCCTGTCCCGCAACGGGAGCCGAACACGACGCGAGGACGGCGGTCAGCAGGGCGATCAGGAGGCGACGGCGGACCGGCATGGCTCACGGTACGTCGCGTACACCGGACGCGTCGCCGTCGCCCGGTGCGCCAGTACCGGGCGCACCGGCATCGGCCGGCCCGGCGCGACGGCTCCGATGCCGTTCGAGAATCTCGCGGTAGTAGTCGAACGAGGCGCGGGGTGACCTGTCCAGGGTTCCCGGCTCGATCGCAACCAGCCCGTAGTGCTGCGTCAGGCCCTCCATTCCCTCCCAGGCGTCGGTGAGGCCCCGGTGGAAGTACCCGCGGACGTCCGCGCCGGCGGCGACCGCGGCATCGACCGCCGAGAGGTGCGACCGGAGGTATGCCATCCTGGCGGCGTCGGGGGAGCGCCCCGGCGGCTCGCCGCCTCGACCGGAATCGCTGTAGGAGGCGCCGTTCTCGGTGACGACGAGCGGAGGGAGCCGGGGATGACGCCGGCCCAGCCCCACCAGCAGCTCGGTGAGCGCCGGTGCATCCACCGGCTCCTCGCTGTCGGTGAGCGGCCCTCCCGGCTGCACCACGGCGAACGGGATGGTGCCGTTGTCCGGCGCCGCGGCGACGGTGGTCGGGGAGAAGTAGTCGACCCCGTAGAAATCCAGCGGCGCCGAGATCGCCGCCAGATCACCGTCCTTCACCACTCCGGGCAGGGCATCCACCAGCGGCTCGAGCAGGCGCGGATACCGTCCCCCGAGGAGCGGCTCGATGAACTGGCCGTTGTGGTAGGCCTCGTAGAGCGCCGCGGCGCGGCGATCGGCCGGCGACGCCGGACGCACCACGGTGTGGTGATTGGCGATCCCGACGCAGGCGTTCCGGTTGCCCGCCAGAGCTTCCCGCATCCTGGCATGACCCAGCAGCAGGTGGTGCGTGACGGCGAAGGCGCCGCCGAGCAGCGTCAGGCCGGGCGCGTCGACACCGAGCGCATGACCATAGGCCATGTGCAGCAACGGGTCCGCCATCGTGGTCCACCGGTCGACCCGGTCACCCAGCCGCTCCGCGACCAGCTCGGCGTAATCCCCCGCCAGGGCGGCGGTGTCGCGTTCGAGCCAACCTCCCGCCAGCATGAGCGACAGCGGCAGATCCCAGTGGTACAGGGTGATCCAGGGCGTGATCCCGATGGACAGCAGGCGGTCGACCAGGCGCTCGTAGAAGTCCAGACCTGCGGGGCTCGCCGGGCCGCGGCCCTCGGGCTGGACGCGCGACCATGACACCGAGAACCGATAGCAGTCGATCCCCGCCCGGTGCAGCAGGTCCAGATCGTCGGGCATCCGGGCGTGGTGCCCGATTCCCGTCGGCCCGGTGCTGCCGTCGACGGTCCGTCCGGGTACGGCGGCCAGGACGTCCCAGATGGACGGCCCGCGGCCGCCGACCTCGGCAGCGCCTTCGATGCGGTGTGCCGCCGTGGTGATGCCGAATTCAAAGGCGGGCGGCAGGTGGGACAGGTCGGTCAACGGCGGACGCGGCCTCGACGTCATCCGCGCGGGACGGTGAAGGCGACCAGCCGGGCACCGCCCGCCGCCAGGTGCGCCCAAGGACCGTCGAACGAAAAGACGGCCAGCGCCGCCGTCGGGAAGCCCTGGTGCAACGCCGCCAGCGCCACCGGGTCGGAGTCGGGCGATGCCAGGTCGATCGCCAGCAGCGGCAGGCCGGGATGGTGACCGACGACCAGCAGGGCGCGGACCTTCCCGTCGGTGCGGGCGATCTGCTCGTCGATCACAGCCGGCGTGCCCTGGTAGATCGCCGGCTCCAGCCGCACGGTCGGTGCGATCCCGGTGGCCTCCGCCGTCTCCCGGGTCCGCCGAGCAGTGGAGGACAGCACCTGGTCGAAGGGTCCGACCGTGGTCCGCAGCCATGACCCGGCCGCGGCCGCGTCGGCCACCCCGCCGGCCGAGAGCGGACGGTCGTGGTCGGCCACTGCGCCGTCGGTCGCGGCAGTGGCGTGGCGCATCAGCACGAGCGTGCGGCCGTGGGCCGCGCCGCCCTTGCCTTCGTCGGTCCTGTCCTGCTCGGTCACCCCACGATTTTGCCAGGCGGCATCGCAGTGTCCCCTGCGGCCTGTTGTTCGGGTCGCTGCCACCTGGTCACCGGCGTTGTCCTCCTGCTGGTACGGTCGCGCCAGGGCCGATCGGGTGGCATCGGTCCGAGTTGTAGCCGCCGGAGCCGGCGAACCACCCGTCCGAACCATTTCGGCGAAGGGGTTGACTCCCTGCGGCGAATCGGGGGTAAGGTTGGCCCCACCAGCACGTAATGCACGTCGATTCGAGCATCGAACACCCACTGGTCCAGCAGAGGCGCCAGAAGATCCTGAACCATGAGGAGACTTCTGTGTCCATTTCCTTTGTCGACTACCAGACTCTGGGCGAACCAGTCCCGAACGCCGAACCGACACCGTCGAACCCGGCGGCCCACGACAGCACGACCATG
Organism: uncultured Nakamurella sp.; assembly: GCA_964242105.1. Classification (GTDB taxonomy): domain Bacteria; phylum Actinomycetota; class Actinomycetes; order Mycobacteriales; family Nakamurellaceae; genus Nakamurella. The sequence continues at coordinate 40,468 of CAXTBG010000029.1, forward strand.
GTCGTCGACTGGGCCGGTGGCCCGCGGTCGCCCCGCCACCGATCCGGCACCCGCCCGCCGGCGGAGACCGTCACCGTTCTCCCGACGGCCGCCGGCAGCGGAATTGCGGCGTCCACCGACGTCACCGCACCGGATTCAGACGCTGTCGACGGTGCCGATGCAGAGCTGGCAGACGAACAGATTCCCGTTGAGACGGAGTCGATCTCGGACGTCCTGCCGGACGAGGTGGTCGCCGAGTCGCACGAACCGGACCGAGCTGCCCGGGTCGCCGCGCTCCTGGCCGAAATGGCCAGCTGCGATGATCCGATCAAGCGCAAGCGGCTGCAGTCGGCCGTGGTGGTCGAGCACCTGTCGGTCGCCAAGTCGATAGCGTCACGCTACCGCGGCCGTGGCGTCGAGCGCGGAGACCTGGAGCAGCTGGCGTATCTCGGTCTGGTCAAGGCCGTCTCGCGATGGCTCCCCGGATTGAGCGACGATTTCCTGCAGTTCGCCGTACCGACCATTTCCGGGGAGATCAAGCGATATTTCCGGGACCATTCCTGGCTGGTCCGCCCGCCGCGCCGGATCCAGGAATTGCGGGCCGCCATCTCGGTCGCCGAGCGCGACTTCCAGGATTCCGGCGAGCTGCGACCGTCCGACGTGATGGTGGCGAAGCGGTTGGGTGTCGGCGACTCCGACATACGGGAGGCTCGGGCAGCGGCCGGGCTCTGCCGGCCGCCGTCGCTCGACTCCGACTCCGGCGCAGGACTTTTCATCGCCCAGCAGTGGAGCGGCGACGACTGCATGAGCACCGTCGACGACCGCATGTCGCTCGAGGTGGTGCTGCGGACACTGACCCCGCGGGAGCGCACGGTCGTGGCCATGCGGTTCAACGACGGGCTGTCCCAGGCGCGGATCGGTGAATTGATCGGCGTCAGCCAGATGCAGGTGTCGCGCATCCTTCGCGATGTCGTGGCCAAGCTGCGGGACCGCTGGCAGCAGTAGCCCGGAACGGGCCGGTCAGGCGCGGTCGTCGGTGCCGGTGGAACTCGGTTCAGGCCGGTCGCCCGGCAGTTGCCCGGTCTGCAGCAGGTTGACCGCAACATCGTGCAATTTCACGTTGTGCTGCTGCGAATGTCGTTTCAACACCGAGAAAGCCTGCTCCGCGCTGAGGGCGAATCGTTCCATGAGGATGCCCTGCGCCTGCCCCACGACGTGGCGCGCGTCGACAGCCCGCCAGAGGTTCTGGTCGCTCCGTGATCTGGCGAGTGCGACGGAGGCATGCGCTGCCACCACCTGCGCCGTTTCGATGTCCTCGTCCGAGTACCGGTAGGCCTCACAGGCATACAGGTTCAGCGCGCCCAGCACGGTGCGGTCGGTGAAGAGGTTCACGCTCAGGATGCTGTGCAGACCGAGCTCCGCGGCCCGTGGTCCCCACCGCGGCCACCGGACGTCGGTGGCGGTCTCCGCGATGACGTGGGTGCCGCCGTCCTCTGCCGCCGTCAGGCACGGTCCTTCGTCGAGCTCGTACTGCAACGCGTCCGCGCGGTCCACCACCGGGTCCGAGCTGGCGACGGTCTCCATCCGGCCGTCGCTGTGCACCAGGGTGACGCTGGCGTACTGGCAGTCGACGCTGTCCAGCGCGAGCTGGACGACGTGGGTGATCGTGCGGTCCGGCGACGGATTGCTCGCGATCTGTCGCGCCCGCTCGGCGAAAGCCAGCGCCGTGAGCCGGGGTGTGCGGTGGTTCGTCATCGGGCCCGTCTGGTGCTTCGGTAGTGCATGGCGTGCGATGGTCCATTGGACCACCTCAGCGCCCGCCGCACCAATGACGGCCGCCTTCGTCATTCCCATTACCATGACGCGCGATGACTGCGCCGAACGCTCCGCTGCGGACCTTGCTGACCGCCTACCGTCCTGCTGATGCGCTCGAGCGGACCGAGGTCCGCCGGCTGGTGGACCTCGCCGACACCGCCGCCGACGCCTGGTCGCAGGACCTGTCGCTGCACATCACCGCATCGGCGGTGGTCGTCCATCCGCCGACCGGTCGGCTGCTGCTGCGGTGGCACGCCCGCCAGCAGGCATGGCTGCAGATCGGCGGTCACGGCGATCCGGGCGAATCCGAGCCGATCGAGATCGCCCTGCGTGAGGGGCGTGAGGAGACCGGACTGGACGATCTGGTGCCCTGGCCCGACGCCACGCTGGTCCACGTCGTGCTCTGTGCGGTGCCGGCCAGGGGCAGCAGTCCGGCGCACGTGCACGGCGACCTGCGATTCGTCCTGGCCACAGCGGTGCCGGACACCTCCCGCCCGGAACGCCCCGACGCCCCGCTGCGGTGGCTGACCGTGCCGGAAGCGCACGCGCTCACCTCGGAGGACAACCTGCGCGAGACGATCCGCCGCGTGGGCGCGCTCCTGGCAGGCGGTCCGGCAGAGTAGCCAGCGTCAGGGGCGTTCGCGGTCGGCCAGGAACGCCTCGAACTGGGCGCCGAGTTCGTCGGCCGTCGGCAGCGGTGCCGACTGCGCGAGCAGGCCCCGCCCGGTGGTGGAGACGAAGGCGTCGTACTGCTGCTCGAGCGCCTGCACCATCTCCGCGACCTCGGTGTTCTCGGACAACTGGGTGGCCAACTGGGTCTGCACCGCAGCGGCCGCGGCGTCCAGCCCGGCGGTGGGCAGCAGCAGGCCGGTCGCATCCGCCGTCGCCTGGATCAGCGTCCTCGCCGTCTCCGGGTAGTCCGAGCGGGCGACGTAGTGCGGCACGTGGGCGGCGAAACCGATGGCGTCCCGGCCGGCCTGGCCGAAGCGGTACTCCAGCAGCCCGGTGGCGTGCCCGGGCACCTGCATGGTTCCCAGCCAGTCCTGCGGGCCGTCGATCAGCTCCGGGCGGGTGGCGTGGGTGGACATGCCGGTCGGGCGGGTGTGCGGCACACCCATCGGGATGGCCATCAGCCCGACGGTCAGCCGCACCGCGAACCGGTCCGCGATCTGCCCGACGGCGGCCGCGAAACGCTCCCACTGGACGTCCGGCTCCGGGCCGGTGAGCAGCAAGAACGTGGTCCCGCCCTCGTCCACGACGGCCCGGATAACCAGTTCCGGTGCGTCGTAGTCGGTGAAGGAGTTCCGGGCGAAGGTGAGCATCGGCCGCCGCGCGCGGTAGTCGATCAGCTGGTCGACGTCGAAGGTGGCCACCACCGTGCTGTCGAGCTTGTCCATCAGCTGCGCCACCGCCAGGCTGACCCCCGAACCCGCGTCGACATAGCCGTCGAGGGCATGCACCAGCACCGGGCTGGCCAGGTCTTCGATCTGTGGAGCTTCGAGGTGCAGCTCGTAGAGCTCACCCGGTTCGCCGGCCATGTCGCGACCCTCCTGACTCTGCGGTCCCGCTCAGGGACCGATACCCGTTGGCCGCCCTGTCGCACCTACCACTCCATTGTGCTCGTTCCGGCGACGGGCGCTGCCGGCCGGGCGGGTGCGCTCAGCTGCTCAGGCTGGTCGCGGTGTACTCGTTCTCGTTGCTGATCAGCGAGGTGACCTGCTCGACCACCACGGCCTCGATCTTCGCCCCGAACAGCGGGATGGGGACGCTGGCCTGGCCCTGGATGGTCAAGGTGCTGCCGGAGCCGGCCGGGTCGAGCGCCATGGACCCCTTGAGCGACGCGGGCGCGCCCTTGATGACGACTGCGAGGTCGGCGCGATAGCTGTCGCCGTCCGGCCGCCAGGTCTCGGTCCGCTCCGTCACCGGGTCGCCGGAGATCATCGACGCCACCATCGACGGCAGCACCGAGGCCGGGATCGACTGGCGGGTCACCACCGTGGCCCCTTCCGCACCGGCCTCCAGGCTGACCACGGACGGATCGATGCCCCCGGTCTCGGCCAGCCGGCGCTCGAGGAAGTCGCGATCGGTGAGCAGGGCGTACACCTGCGCCGGACTCGCGGTGAACTGGTGGGTGACGGACAGCGACGTGGCCAAGGTTCTCGCTCCGAGGGTTGCGGGGGATGGGCATTGCGGGCGGCGGTGCAGCAGGTGCCTGCGCGCCACCGATCGCCGCGATGGAAACGCAAGGCAACAGTAGGCCAGCGCTGACTGTCCCATCCTCGCCCAGGCGGCGTCCGGGTCGCCACCCTCTACCCTGGCCGGGTGTCCAGCGCCCCGCTCCTCGCCGATCTGACCACCATCGGCCTGGGCGGTCCGGCGGGCGAACTGGTCACCGTGACCACTGCCGGTGAGCTGGCGCAGGCGCTGCAGGACCACGCCGGTGACGAGGTGCTCGTGCTCGGCGGCGGATCGAACCTGGTCGTCGCCGACGCCGGTTTCCCCGGCACGGTGATCCGTATCGCGATCCCGGGTGTCGCTGTCGGCCAGGCCGGCGCCGACGGCGGCGTCGACGTGACCATCGGCGCAGGTGAGAACTGGGAGGCCGCGGTGAGGCAGGTCGTCGCACGCGGTCTGACCGGGTTCGCGCCGCTGTCCGGCATCCCGGGCAGCACCGGCGCCACGCCGGTGCAGAACGTCGGTGCGTACGGCACCGAGGTGTCCGACCTGCTGACGTCGGTCACCCTGTACGACCGGTCCGCCGGTGTGCTGCGGACCGCGACCGCGGCCGAGCTCGGCCTGGGGTACCGCAGTTCCGCGCTGCGCGGCACGTCCCGCGCCGTCGTCACCGACGTCACGTTCCGGCTCGGGCGAACGCCGACGACGGTCTCCTACCGGGAGCTGGCCTCCACCCTGGGCATCGCGCCCGGCGGCACGGCGCCGGAGGCCGACATCCGCGCCGCCGTGCTGGACCTTCGCCGCGGCAAGGGCATGGTGATCGAGCACGGAAACCCCGATCCGGACACCCGCAGTGCCGGCTCGTTCTTCACCAACCCCATCCTCGACGGGGCGGCCCTGCAGGTCACCGACGCGGCCATCCACGACCGGTTCGGCCCGGACGCCGCCTACCCGCGCTATCCGGCCGGCCAGGGGCAGACCAAGCTCTCGGCAGCGTGGCTGATCGAGCGGGCCGGCTTCGTCAGGGGCTTCGCCGGACCGGGCGGCCGGGTCGGGCTGTCCACCAAGCACACGCTCGCGCTGGTCAACCGCGGTGGCACCACCAGCGAGCTGCTGGCTCTGGCCCGGCAGGTACGGGACGGCGTGCGGGCCGCGTTCGCGGTCGACCTGCGCCCCGAGCCCGTCCTGGTGGGCGTGTCCCTCGACGACTGACCCCATGGTGGCGACCGACCCGCCGGACCCGCCGACCGACCCGCCGACCGAACCGCCCATCGCACGAGTCGCGCCTTACGACTCAAGCCCCGCCGGGCCTGCGCAGACACCAACTTCACCGGCACCGCCTACCGTGGTAGCGCGAGCCGGATGTGCTCACCCGATGTGCCGCCCGGCGACAGAGTGCGGGCGAACACCGACAGTAGGAGAAAAGTTGCACAAGCGTTCCCTGCGGCGCTTCGGCCGCCGCGCGACCCGGGCGGCCGCGGCCGCCGTGCTGGTCGCCCTGGTGTCCACCGCCTGTACCTCCGGGCAGCAGGTCGTCGTCGTGACGGTCACCTCTGGCCAGACCCAGGCGCCGTCATCCCAGGTCGTCGCGCCCGAACTGTCCGACAGTGCGGACGCCCCGGCGAGTTCGGCCCCGACCACGACGACACCACCGCCCAACACGGTCCGGGTCACCGCCAAGCCCGCCTTCGGTGCGAAGAACGTCCCGCCGAACGACCCGGTGACGGTGACGGTGTTCGCCGCGAAGATCGACCAGATCACCATGACAGGCGACGACGGCACCCAGATCGCCGGCGCTGTCGCCAGCGACAAGGGCACCTGGGCGACGAAGGAGCGACTGGACTACAACACCACCTACACGATCGCCGGAACGGCGACCGGCAACGACGGGAAAGCCACCAAGATCAGCGGCAAGATCTCCACCGTCAAGCCGGCGGCGACCGAGCGGGCGTCCATCCAGATTCCCGACGGATCGACGGTCGGTGTCGGCGCGCCGATCATCATCACCTTCTCCGGTTCGGTGAAGAACCGCGCCGCGGCCGAGAAGGCACTGAAGGTGACCACCTCGGCCGGGGCCGCACTGCAGGGCAACTGGGGCTGGCTGCAGGACGAGCAGATCCAGGCCGGCGGCCCGTTCCAGTCGCAGGTGCACTGGCGGCCGACCGTCAGCCCCGCCACCGGGACGACGCCGTTCTGGCCGGCGAACACCAAGGTGCACGTCGAGGCGGACCTCAAGGGAGTGGACTACGGCGGAGGCCAGTGGGGCCGCGAGGACTTCACCTCGGACTTCACCATCGGTCGCTCGCAGATCGTCATCGCCGATGCCTCGACGCACCACCTCATCGTGACGGTGGACGACCAGGTGGTGAAGAACTACGCGGTGTCCTACGGCAAGGAGTCGGTGCCCGGACGCGGCACGCTGAACGGCATCCACATCGTGACGGAGAAGCACCCGGAGTTCGCCATGTGCAACCCGCAGTTCGACTACTGCAACGCCGAGGAGAAATGGGCGGTGCGGATCAACAACAACGGCGAGTTCATCCACGAGAACCTCAAGGCCGCAGCGGCCTTCGGCATCGCGAACGTCTCCCACGGATGCATCAACATGGGCGAGCCGGATGCGAAGCAGTACTACGACTCGGCGCTGTACGGCGATCCCGTTCTCGTCACCAACACCGGTGGCCCGGCGATGAGCGAGAAGGACGCGCTCTACGACTGGATCTACACGCCGGACGAGTGGCGGGCGCTGTCCGCGCTCTGACCGCGCTGCCCTGTGCTGTCCCGCACCGCCCGGCTCACGCCTGCGGTCGGCAGCGGCGTCCGGCGTAGGCCCGGGAGTGCACAATCGACCGTGTGACCTCCCGCATCCCGGCCGATTCCGCGCTGCGGCGGCTCGCGATGATCTCGCTGCACACCTCGCCGTTGGCCCAGCCCGGTACCGGTGATGCGGGCGGGATGAACGTGTATGTCGCCCAGACGGCCGTCAGGCTCGCGGAGCGCGGCGTCGAGGTGGAGATCTTCACCAGGGCCACGTCGTCCGATGCGGCGCCGGTGCACCAGATGGCGCCGGGCGTGCTGGTGCGGCACGTCGTCGCCGGCCCGTTCGAAGGCCTGGACAAGGACGAGTTGCCCGGGCAGTTGTGTTCGTTCGCGTTCGGGGTGATGCGGGCCGAGGCGTTCCAGGACCCGGGCCACTACAGCCTGGTCCACTCGCACTACTGGCTGTCCGGACAGGTCGGATACCTGGCCAAGGACCGCTGGGGCATCCCGCTGGTGCACTCCGCGCACACCCTGGCCAAGGTCAAGAACGCCGCGCTCGCCTCGTCCGACGCGCCCGAACCGCGGGGCCGGTTGATCGGCGAGGAGCAGGTGGTCGCCGAGGCCGACCGGCTCATCGCCAACACCGCCACCGAGGCGCGGGAGCTGGTCGAGCTGTACGGCGCGCGGGCCGAGCGCATCGACGTCGTACCGCCGGGCGTCGACACCGACGTGTTCCGGCCCGGCTCCAAGGCGGCCGCCCGCACCGCCCTGGGCCTGGACGCCGACGAGCTGGTGCTGGCCTTCGCCGGCCGGATCCAGCCGCTGAAGGGTCCCGACGTGCTCCTGCGCGCCGCTGCGGTGCTGCGCGACCGGCATCCCGACCGGCGGATCCGCGTGCTGGTGGTGGGCGGCGCCTCCGGGACGGGCCGGATCGCGCCGCACTCGCTCGACGATCTCGCCGCCGAACTCGGCCTGACAGCGGTGGTGCAGTTCCTGCCTCCGATGCCGCCGGCCGAACTGTGCCGGGTGTTCCAGGCCGCCGACGTGGTGGCCGTCCCGAGCCACAACGAGTCGTTCGGGCTGGTCGCGCTCGAGGCGCAGGCCGCGGGCACCCCCGTGGTGGCCGCATCGGTGGGCGGGCTGCGGGTGGCGATCGAGGACGGGGTGAGCGGCGTGCTGGTGCGTGGTCATGGCGAGCGGCAGTGGGCCGCGGCGTTGGAAGGATTGCTGCTCGACCCGGGGCGGCAGCAGGCGCTGGCTGCCGCGGCGCCGCGGCAGGCGGCCCGGTTCTCCTGGGACAGGACGGTGGACGGCTTGTTGGACAGCTACTCCCGCGCGGTGCACGCGGCGCCGGTGAGGGTATGACGGGCACCTCCGGTGCGCCCGGAAACAGTGCCCCGGCGCGGATCGAGCAGGCGCTGCGCGAGCTCGGTGTCGACTTCCAGGTGGAACCGGAAGACGCCTTCCTGCTGACCCTGCCCGGAGAACGGCGGCACCGCACCCTGGTGTGGCTGCTGGTCGGATCGCACGAGCTGTCGGTCGAGTCGTTCGTCTGCCGGGCGCCCGACGAGAACCGCGAAGAGGTCTACAAGTTCCTGCTCCAGCGCAACACGCGGCTGCGCACCGTGGCGTACTCGCTGGATCAGGACGGCGACATCCACCTGGTCGGACGGGTCGGGCTGGCCACCCTGTGGCCGGACCCGGCGGCGGAATTGAACACCGTCCTGGGCGTGGTGCTGGCCACCTCCGACGAGGACTTCAACCAGATCCTGGAGCGGGGTTTCGTCAGCGCCATCCGGCGGGAGTGGGCCTGGCGATCCTCGCGGGGCCACTCGCTGCAGAACCTGCAGGCCTTCCGCCACCTGATCGCCCCCGCCTGAGGTGTCGCCGCTGATCCTCGCGCACCTGGTGCTGACCAGCGCCTACGCCGGGTTCCAGGGCACCGTTCGCGCGGTGGTGTATCCGCAGTTCGCCGCGGTCCCGGCCGAGGCATTCCCCGCGTACGAGCGGTCGCACCAGCGCCGGGTCTCGGTCGTGGTGGGTCCGCTGTTCGGCGCGCTGGTGCTGACGACGGGCGCGCTGTTGCTCCGCCGCCCGGCTGGCGCGCCATGGCCGGAAGTCGGCGCCGCGGCGGCACTGCTGGTGGTGATCCTCGGCCTGACCGCCTTCGCTGCCGTGCCGCTGCACCGCCGGCTGTCCGCCGGGTGGGACGCCGCTGCGTTCCACCGACTGCTCGGGGTGGACCTCGTCAGGCTTCTGGCCGCGCTGGTCAACGTCGCGGTCGCCGTGGTGCTGGCGCTCTGACCGGCGGCAGCTCCCGTCGCCGCTCCGACCGGGGCGGGCGTTACCAGCCCCAGGACCCTGGGATGCCCTTGAACGGGCCGACCACGTCGTCGGTGATCCAGCCGCCGTAGAAGCCGCCCTCCTGCGGGCGCACCCGCTCCCCGTCGACCAGGCACTCGAACGCCGAGGGCAGGAACGCGAGATAGCCGGTGATGTCGCGGAAGGCGCGCGTCGGGCGCTCGTAACTCCACACCGCGGCCTGGATCATCACGGTGCCGCCCGGTGCGCCGCTGTCCGTCCGGCCGCCTGCCTGCTCGGGGCCGGGTACCAGTACGTCCCAGTAGGTGGCCGGGCCCTTCCACTCACACGTGGTGCTCGGCGCCGGCGACCGTCTCAGCATCGCCGGCGCGACCGCGGACGGCGGCAGGTACCAGGTCGGTGGGTGGCTGGTCTCGAGCACCCGGTACGCCGCCGACGTCTCCGCCACGGTCTGCCCACCGGCGCGGACGACCACCTGACGGGACGAGCGTTCCAGCCGCGGCGGTCGCGGGTAGTCCCAGACCGATTCCTGGCCCGGCCCGGGGACCTCCGGCGAGACGTTGCTCGGGTGTCGGCTCATGTGGCCATGGTGCGCCTTCCTGCCGCCTCACGAGTGAGCCGAGGGCGCCGACCTACTTGGGATGCTGGTCACCGCCACGGCGTTCAGCATGGACCGCCTGGCCGAAGCTCGGCCAGGTGAAGCTCGTCACGGTGCAGAACCTCGGCGGCGACTGCCGGGGGTCGAGCCGTACATCGCGGTCGAATGCCGTTGACGACCCGCTCACCCTCACGGTGACCGCCCTATACATGGGCCCTGCTAGCACGAGGTCGTCCCGTGGTAGAGCTGGCTGTCAATGGCGAACTTGTGAGATGTACTCGTCCAGGAAATCCCGAACGAGTTGGTTCCCACGCTGATACCGGTGAGATGGGTCGTAGACCAGTCGTGACCGTACTTCGAATAGGCACAAAAATTGCCCGCCTTCTTGTAGATTTCGAGAACGAGCGTCGCCTTGTTCACCGGAACGGTCATCCCAGAGTACTTTTCCCTAGGAAGGTAGTAGGCAACACCATGGTAGGGATTGGTGGTGTGTGGGTTGGTGGATCCGCTGCTACCTTTCAGCCAGGCGTAGTCGACGAACGAACTCACCACGGAAATGCTCTCGGCAACGCGAATGCCAAAGACGTCGTCATCCGAGGGCGCTTCGAAGAAGTTCGAGCTGCTGAAGTCCGCCTCGATGTAGCAGTTGCCGGCTTTAGACGTGCAATTAGATTGCAAATCAGCCAGGTACGCGTCCGCCGCAGGAGTCGCGGCCGCAAGACCCGGTACGGCTAGGGCAAGGCCGGCAACGAGGCTGACCGTCGACGCAACGGCTCGGATACTACGAATCATGATTTTTCCGCTTTCACTTCGCTGCTGCAGGTCAGCAGACTGACGAATGGGTTTCAGGCCGAGCCCGAACGATGCGACGCTCACCCAGGTGAAGCGGGTTCGCTGATTGGGGCAGGTCCAGGGCAAGGAAATGACATTTGCCGAGTTGGTCGGAGGTCGCAAACCGGAAGGTCCAGCGGGACAGTGAGACCGCCCCTGTAGCCTGCCCGCGGTAGCGCGCCGCGCAGCACTGAGAATTCGCTTCCCTCTACGGCCGTAACTCGTTACAGTGTGCCGAACGCCAGGATTACCGACGTCTTTGCATCGAGCGATTCATGCGCTTGCTCCCGTCCGTAGGCCCTGCGTAGTGACCGTTCGGGCGACGTCGACCTTCGAAACATACCTCGACTGAGACCAACGGTTCCGACTGGATCGACGTTAGTTGTGCTGGCCATCGATGATGGAATATGTCCTCTTCCGGCCATTCTCCCAGCGTCCGGCAGGCACGTACCGGGAGGGCGTTAGCGCGGTTGATCACCTGATCATTGGTTATCGGCCGCCTGCTGCCGACGGATCGTCACTCATCGATCGGTGTCAGCACCTTGGCCGGATCTTGGTGCTGCGCGGCAGGGGTGATGCGCCGCTGCGGGCACCGGCCGAAGGGCTGCGATAGGCCGGTTCGAGTCCGGCAATCGTGTCCCAACCGTGACCGCCCCGCGTGCATCTCCGGACGCGGGCGGCAGCGTCCTGGCTGCGAAGGTGCACCCGCCGCTCGCCGAGGGAGACGCAGATGTTCGTCGTCAGGTCCGTTCTGGTTCCGCAGCGCCGGCCGATCCGTCGCCGGCTACGGCTGGCGGCTGTCGCCGCGGCGGTCGGCGCCCTGGTCGCCATGGCCGCGGGCTGCACCAACGAATCGAGCACCGCCGCGGCGGCGATGTCGCAGGCCCCGGCCGGCGACGCCGCACCATCGGCGGCCGCCGCAGCGCCGAGCGCGGGGTCCGGGAGTGCAGCCGCGTCGGCCGGGAGCGCGAAGAGCGGCAACGCACTGCCCGGCATCTCGGCCGGGGTGGAGGCGGCCGACCGCGCCGTCATCAGGACCGCGACGCTGACCCTGGACGTCAAGGCTCGGTCGCAGAACAAGGGCCGCGTCGCGGACCAGCAGGCACTGCAGACCGCCGTCGACGATGCGGCGACGCGGGTCCGCGCGCTGGCGACCGGCGCCGGTTACGTCAGCGCGGCGGACGGTGAAGGGACCACGCAGTCCATCACGCTGCGCATTCCCGTCGGCGGCTACGACGGGGTGATGGGCGCGCTGGGCCGGATCGCCACGGTGACCGACCGCAAGGAGAGCACAGAGGACGTCACCTCGAGGATGATCGACATCAGCAGTCGCCTGCAGACCATGACGGCGAGCGTCACCCGGGTGCGGACCCTGCTGTCCAAGGCCGACAAGATCGGCGACGTCATCGCCATCGAATCCGAGTTGTCCGCCCGCGAGGCCGACCTGGAGTCGCTACAGCGGCAGCAGGCCGCGCTCGCCGGGCAGACGTCGCTGTCCACCATCACTGTCGTCCTGCACGGGTCGATCGTCGGCGTCGCAACGGCGACCACCGCGCCGGCGGAGCGGTCCGGTTTCGTCGGCGGGCTGGCCAGCGGGTGGGACGCGGTGCGGAAGGTCGGATCCGCGGCCCTGACCGTCGTCGGGACGCTGATCCCGTTCCTGCCGATCGTCGCGGTGCTGGTCCTGGTCGGCGTGTACTGGCGCCGTCGCGTGGTCCGGGGCACGGCTCCGGTGCTCACCGGCCCGGCGGGCGCGAACCCCGGCGAGCCGCGCCCGACCGAGTAGCTCGGGCGACTGCGGCCACCGCCGCAGACCCGCCGGGACCGGGGTCGCCGGCGCTCCTGCGCCTGCGGCAGACTGCTCGTCATGACCTCGACTCTGATCCTGCTGCGCCACGGCGAGAGCACCTGGAACGCGACGAACCAGTTCACCGGCTGGGTGGACGTGCCCCTGTCGGAGAAGGGGACCGGGGAGGCCACACGGAGCGGCGAGCTGCTCAAGAGCACCGGACTGCTCCCCGACGTGGTGCACACGTCGTTGCTGCGCCGGGCGATCGGCACCGCCAACCTCGCGCTGGACGCGGCCGACCGGCACTGGATCCCGGTCCGGCGCACCTGGCGGCTCAACGAGCGCCACTACGGCGACCTGCAGGGCAAGGACAAGAAGCAGACGCTGCAGACCTACGGTGAGGAACAGTTCATGCTGTGGCGCCGGTCCTACGACGCGCCGCCCCCGCCGATCTCCGACACGAACGAGTACTCGCAGGCCGGCGACCCCAGGTATGCCTCGCTCGGAGCCGACGCACCGAAGACGGAGTGCCTCGCCGACGTCGTCGTGCGCCTCGAGCCGTACCTGCGCGGGCCGATCGCCGACGACCTCACCGCGGGAAAGGTCGTGCTGGTGGCGGCCCACGGCAACTCGCTGCGGGCGGTGGTCAAGCTGCTGGACGGGATCAGCGACCAGGACATCGCCGCGGTCAACATCCCGACCGGGGTGCCGCTCCGCTACGACCTGGATGCCGACCTGCGGCCGCTGACCGTCGGCGGTGTCTACCTCGACCCGGCCGCCGCGGCAGCCGCCATCACCGCGGTGGCCAACCAGGGCCGCTGACGGGCGGCCGTTCATCCGGATTGCCGCGTCCGCTCACGACGTGAACGACGGGTGAACGGTGCGGGTGCCGCCGCCATCGGGTCGGCCAACCCCCGGCGCCCGTGGTCTCGCCGTACCGGTCGGCCGGGCGTGGAGCACCTACCATTCGGGAGTGTCGTGGATCGGGTTCCTGGCTGTCGCGCTCGGCGGCGTGCTCGTCGGGGTGCTGCTCAGCCGTGCCGCGCTGCGCCGCCCGCTGTGGGACGCCGCTCCGCTGATTCCCGATCGCGCGCTGCTCGCCGAGGTCGCCTTCGACGCCTCCACCACCGGTTATGCCGTTCTGGACACCAACGGCCACGTGCTCGCCTACAACGCCAGGGCCGCGGAACTCGGTGTGGTGCGGGCCGGGCTGGTGGATCACCGGATCGCCGACGCGGTCGGCCGGGCCAAGGTCGCCGGTGAGCCGATCGACGTCGAGATCGGCGCGGTCGAGCCGATCGCCGGTCTCGGCCCGCGACGCAACCCCGCGTCCGTGCAGGCCGTCGTCCGGTCCACCGCGGACGGGTACGTGCTGGTCGCGGCCGCCGACGAGACCGAGGCGCTCCGGCTCGAGGCGGTGCGCCGGGACTTCGTCGCCAACGTCTCGCACGAGCTCAAGACGCCGGTCGCGGCGATCGGGCTCCTTGCCGAGGCGGTGCTGGACGGCTCCGACGACGTCGAGCACGTCGAGAAGTACGCGGACAAGCTGCTGCGGGAGTCGGTGCGGCTGGGGGCGCTGGTCAACGAACTGATCACGCTGTCCCGGTTGCAGGGCGCCGACCCGCTGCCCGACCTAGCCGTGCTCGAGGTCGACGCGGTCGTCGCCGAGGCGCACTCGCGGTCGGTCCTGCTCGCCGAGACCGCCGGCATGACGATCACCCTGGACGCGCCGTCTGGCCTGCTCGTCCGCGGCGACCGGCAGATGCTGGTCACCGCCCTGGTCAACCTGCTGGCCAACGCGGTGCACTACTCACCACCGGGCAACATCGTCTCGATCAGCCGCCGGGTGTCCGAGGAGTTCGTCGAGATCGCGGTCACCGACCGGGGCATCGGCATCGCACCGGAGCACCAGAGCCGGGTGTTCGAGCGGTTCTTCCGCATCGACCCGGCCCGCTCCAGGGCCACCGGCGGCACCGGGCTGGGCCTGGCGATCGTCAAGCACGTGGCCGCCAATCACGGCGGGTCCGCCGTGGTGTGGTCCAAACCGGGTACCGGGTCGACGTTCACCCTGCGCCTGCCCCAGTTCGTCGCGCAGTCATCCGACGGCCCGGCCCTCGCGCCGACGGCCGGCGCGGCCGGGCCGGGCACCGCGATGCCGCCCGGCCCGGCCGGTCCCAGCACGGCCGCCGCCATCACCCCGTCCGCCGACCTGTTGGCCGGCCGCAAAGGAGCACCGTGACCAGGGTTCTGATCGTCGAGGACGAGGAATCGATGGCCGATCCGCTGGCCTTCCTGCTCCGCAAGGAGGGCTTCACCACCAGCATCGCCGCGACCGGCCCGGAGGCGTTGACCGACTTCGACCGCAGCGGAGCGGACATCGTGCTGCTGGACCTGATGCTGCCCGGGATGAGCGGCACCGACGTGTGCAAGGCGCTGCGGGCGAAGTCGGCGGTGCCGATCATCATGGTGACCGCCCGGGACTCCGAGATCGACAAGGTCGTCGGGCTGGAACTCGGCGCCGACGACTACATCACCAAGCCCTACTCGACCCGCGAGCTGATCGCGCGGATCCGGGCGGTGCTGCGCCGCGGCGCCGAGACGGAGGACGGCGCCGAGTCGACCCTGACCGCCGGCCCGGTGCGGATGGACATCGAACGGCACGTGGTGTCGGTGCACGGCTCCGAGGTGGCGTTGCCGCTGAAGGAGTTCGACCTGCTGGAGTACCTGATGCGCAACACCGGCCGGGTGCTGACCCGCGGCCAGCTGATCGACC
>CAXTBG010000030.1:0-55235 GCA_964242105.1 uncultured Nakamurella sp.
CCGGTGTCCCGCACCCACTGCTGCAACATCACCAGTTCACCCTGCAGCCGCAGCAGCTCCGGCTCGTAGACCTTCGTCGACAATTTGTGCTGTGCATCTCCTGTGGACGAACCAGACATGGGCGGGCTCCCCTGAGGCGCTGCGACGGCGGATTCCTGTGCATTCAACCCGCTGGCGAGGACGAACGTGTTGATTTGAGCCGGATGTTCGCGAATTTCCGGCACGTTGATCCTCGCCCACGAAGTTGATCCTCGCCGGGGCTCGCCGGGGCTCGGCGGGCTCGCGGCGAGGGTCGGGGGCGGGGGCGGAGCGGGGCTTCTATCCTTCAGGGCAGTGGACCGGAGCAGGGGAGGCAGGGTGGCCATCAGATCGGCGCCGACGGGTGCGGCCGGCACCGTCGCCTCTCCAGCCACCCCGTCGGTGCGCACCGGCCTGGCCCCTGCGCCGGAGTCGCTGCTGACCGCCCTGCGCGCCGCACTGGCCGACCCGGGCGCCGTGCGGAGCCGGGCGATCGACCGGCTGGCCATGGCGCACGACGCCTCGCACTTCCTGCTGACGCCCGCCGCCGTCGCGACACCGGCCGACGCCGCGGAGGTGGGCCGGCTGCTGGCGGCATCGGCCGCACAGGGCGTGCCGCTGACCTTCCGGTCCGGTGGCACCAGCCTGAGCGGCCAGGCCGTCAGCGACGGCATCCTGGTGGACACCCGACGGCACTTCCGGGGCATCGACGTGCTCGGCGGCGGTGAGCGGGTCCGGATGGGACCGGGGGCGACGGTCCGCCAGGTGAATGCCCGGCTCAGCCCGTTCGGGCGCAAGCTCGGCCCCGACCCGGCCAGCGAGGCAGCCTGCACGATCGGCGGGGTGGTCGCCAACAACTCGAGCGGAATGGCCTGCGGCACCTGGGCCAACAGCTACCGGACCCTCGAGTCGATGACCCTGGTGCTGCCCAGCGGCACCGTGCTGGACACCGCAGCGACCGACGCCGACGACCGGCTGCGCGCGCTGGAACCCGCGCTGTGGCAGGGACTCGGCGACCTGCGGGACCGGATCCGGTCCAATCCCGCATCGGTGGCGACCATCGAGCGGCAGTTCTCGATGAAGAACACCATGGGCTACGGCATCAACTCGTTTCTCGACTTCTCCCGTCCCGTCGACATTCTCGCCCACCTGATGGTCGGCAGCGAGGGAACGCTGGGGTTCGTCGCCTCCGTCGTGATGCGGACGGTGCCGCTGCTGGCGCACGCCCGGACGGGGCTGCTGCTGTTCCCGAGCCTTGCCGCCGCAACGGGTTCGCTGCCTGCGCTGCTCGAGACCCGGCCCGCCACCGTCGAACTGCTCGACGCCACCTCGCTCCGGGTCGGCCAGGCCGACCCGCACGCCGACCCGAGGTTGCGGCGCATCGCCGTGCGGGACCATGCTGCGCTGCTGGTGGAGTACCAGGCGGGAACGGCCGCCGAACTGGCCGACGTCGGGGCGGCGGCCGCGGGGGTCCTCGGCGGCCTGCCCACCGAGGGACCGGCCGAGCTCACCGGTGACGCGGCCGCACGCGCCAGACTGTGGCACACCCGCAAGGGTTTGTACGCCACGGTGGCGGAGGCACGCCCCACCGGTACGACGGCGCTGCTGGAGGACATCGCGGTGCCGGTTCCCGCCCTGCTGGAGACCTGCGATCAGCTGACCCGGCTGTTCGCCCGGCACGGTTTCCACGACAGCGTGATCTTCGGTCACGCCAAGGACGGCAACATCCACTTCCTGGTCACCGAGCGGCTGGGCGCTGGCGCGCCTGTCGACCGGCTCGTCGACTTCACCGAGGATCTGGTCGAGCTCGTCCTGGGTCAGCACGGCTCGCTCAAGGCCGAGCACGGCACCGGGCGGATGATGGCGCCCTATGTACGGCGGCAGTACGGCGACGAGTTGTACGGCGTCATGCAGCAGGTCAAGGCGCTCTGCGATCCGCGCGGGCTGCTGAACCCGGGCGTGCTGATCAGCGACGACGCCGACGCCCACGTCCGGCACCTCAAGGTGACGCCGACGGTGGAGGCGGAGGTCGACCGGTGCGTGGAATGCGGCTACTGCGAACCGGTCTGCCCGAGCCGGGACCTGACCACCACACCGCGGCAACGCATCGTGCTGCGGCGGGAGATGGCCCGGGCGGCGGCCGACGGCGACGACGCGCTGCTCGCGGAGCTGCAGGACGACTACGAGTACGCGGCGGTGGACACCTGCGCGGTGGACGGCATGTGCCAGACGGCGTGCCCGGTGCTGATCAACACCGGCGATCTGGTGAAGCGGCTGCGGGCGGAGAACGCCGGGCGGGTGGCGGGCCGTGCCTGGGGTGTCGCGGCGCGGCACTGGGACGTCACGACCAGGGCCGCCGGCGCCGCGCTGACCACCGCGCAGAAGGTGCCGGACGCCCTGGTGCGGAAACCGAACCTGCTGCTGCGCAAGGTGATCGACCACGACGTGCTGCCGCTGTGGTCACCGGAGCTGCCCGCCGGTGGGCCATCCCGGCCGGACGGCAAGCCGCGGCACGGCAGGACACCACCGCAGGACGGCACACCGCAGGACGGCACACCGCAGGACGGCACACCGCAGAAGGCGGGCACCGCCGTCTACTTCACCGCCTGCGTCGGGACGATGTTCGGCCCGGCTGCCGACGGCCCCGGCGTACGCGCTGCACTCGAAGCGCTCTGCGCCCGCGTCGGGGTCGATCTCGTTGTCCCGCAGGGACTGCCGGATCTCTGTTGCGGAACGCCGTGGCGGTCCAAGGGAATGCACCAGGGGTATGACGAGATGGCGCGGCGCGTCCTGCCGGCGCTCTGGCAGGCCACGGACCAGGGTCGCCTGCCGGTGGTGTGCGACGCCTCGTCCTGCACGGAGGGTCTCCGGCAGATGATCGACACCCGCGCGGCAGGCAATCCGGAATACGCAGGGCTGCGGGTGGTCGATGCGGTCGCGTTCGCCGAGTCGGACCTGCTGCGGCGCCTCGACATCGTGCGGCCGTTCCGGTCCCTGGTCCTGCACCCGACGTGTTCGTCGGCGCGGATGGGCCTGGACGGTTCCCTTCGCGCGGTCGCCGGGGCCATCGCCGAGACCGTGGTGGTGCCGGCCGGATGGAGCTGCTGCGCCTTCGCCGGTGACCGCGGCCTGCTGCATCCGGAGCTCACCGCCGCGGCGACCGCGCCGGAGGCCGCCGAGGTAACCGTCGGCGAGTTCGACGCTTACGCATCCTGCAACCGCACCTGCGAGTTGGGGATGACCCGCGCCACCGGGTCGCCCTACCGGCACATCCTGGAACTGGTGCACGAAGCGGTGTCCCGGTGACCAGCGACCCGGGCGACGAACCGGAAGCCGGCACGGCGCCCAGCGGCCACCTCGTCGTCGGCTTCGACGGGTCGGAGTCGTCGGCCACGGCGCTGCGCTGGGCGACGCGCGAGGCGGTGCGCCGGCGGGCCGGGCTCCGCGTGGTGCAGGCCTTCGACCTGCCGGTGGGCTACCTGAGCCCGGGGTCGCTCGAGTCCCCGGAGCTCTTCGATCAGCTGCGCGGATCGGTCGAGGAGTCGTTGCACCGGGCGCAGGAATTGGTCCAGGCGGACGAACCCGGCCTCGCGGTCGAGATCAGCGCGGTGCCGGCCACTCCGCTGGCGGCACTGCAGAGCGCGTCGGAGGGGGCGGCGCTGACCGTCGTCGGGTCGCACGGCACCAGCCAGATCGGCGAGGCGCTACTCGGCTCGGTGGCCGTCCGGGTGGCCAGCAGGCTGGTGAACCCGGTCGCCGTCGTGCACACCGACCCGCTCGCCCTGCCCACCGAGAACTTCACCGACGAGAACGGCCCCGTCATCGTCGGGCTGGATGGTTCCAGCGGGTCGTCGGAAGCACTGGACTTCGCACTCGAGGAGGCCTCCGTCCGGGATGTCGACCTGCATGCGGTGTACGCCTGGGACGACGACGCCCTCGCTGTGCTGGTCCGGTCGTTGCTGGGCACGATCGACACCGCCGCCATGGACGAGCAGGCGCTCCGCGTGCTGGAGGACCAACTGGCCGGCGAACTCGACCGTCGACCCGGTGTCCGGGTGCACCGGCGGATCGAGCACGGCCGCCCGTCGAGCGCCCTGCTGCGGTGCTGCGCCCAGTTGCGACCGAGCGTGCTGGTGGTCGGCAGCCGCGGCCGCGGCGGGTTCACCGGGCTGCTGCTCGGGTCGACCAGCAACGAGCTGATCGCCTACGCACCCTGTCCCGTCGTGGTGGCCGGCGCCGACCGGGAGTGATTCGCCCGCGCCCTGCGCCGTCACGCCCGCGCGCTGCGCCGTCACGCTCGCGCGCCGCGCCCTCGCGGCGGCTGGATCACCGATGTCGCGCCTGCTGTGTGACCGGCACGTCACCGGCGTGTATCCAGTTGCCGCTACTTGTTGACAGGTGTTGCGCAGCCGCTCTACCGTCCGAACCAGTTGCCCACCACCGATTCCCGCCGACCAACGGGACAGCCGAACAGGACCCAGCCGTTGCCCACTGGCTTTCCGCCCTCGGCGCCGCCCGCTGCCGCGACGCTCTCCGCGGCGCAGCTGCGGGCGTTGCCGAAGGCGGAGGTGCACGTTCACCTGGAAGGCACGTTCGAACTCGCCGATCTCCTGCTGCTGGCCAAGAAGCACCACATCGACCTGCCGGGGCCGGCGGCGACCCTGTTCGACGTCGGCACGCACGGGCCGGTGACGATCGGCGGGACGCACGCCTCCGGGCTGTCCGGATTCCTCCGCTTCCTCGACTGGGAGTGCGGCCTGGTGCAGACCTCCGAGGAACTCGCGCGGATCGCCTACCGGTTCTCCGCTCGCCAGGCGTCCAGTGGGGTTCGCTACACCGACGTCATCGTGAACCCGACGCACTGGCATCGGTGGCTCGACCGGCTGCCGGAGTTGTTCGCGGCGCTGGCGGCCGGATTCACCGAGGCGGAGCAGGACGGTCTCGGAGCCGTCGGCGTCTGCGTGTCCCTGCTGCGCCAGCAGAGTGCCTCCAGCGCCGCCGAGCTTGTCGACTGGTTGGTCCGCGCCCGGCCGGACAAGGTGATCGCCCTGTCCGTCGACGGTGACGAACGGGCGGCCGGACGGACGTCGGGCCGTTTCGCGGCCTGCTTCGAGACAGCCCGCCGCGCGGGTCTGCGCCGCACCGTGCACGCGGGGGAGTCCAGCGGTCCGGAGGGCGTGTGGGACGCCATCGAGCTGTTGGGCGCCGAGCGGATCGATCACGGTGTCCGTGCGGTGGACGACCCCGCCCTGCTGTCCGCCCTGGCGGACCGGAACATCCCGCTGGGCGTCTGCCCGACGTCGAACCTGACGCTGGGCCTGTACGAGAATCTTGCCGCACACCCGCTGGAGCGGCTGCGGGCGGCCGGCGTGACGATCACCGTCAACACCGATGACCCTGCGCCGCTGGGGATCCGGCTGGAACAGGAGTGGGCGCTGTGCGCGGCCGCCTTCGACTGGACGCCGGCGGAGGTGGTGGAACTGGCCCGGTCGTCCGTACGGGCCAGCTTCGCCGACGCCGACCGACAGGCAGCTCTGCTCCGCGACATCGACGACTATGCAGTGTGTCAGGCCGGGTGAGCCGGCGATGCGTGCGCCCACCGCCGCCGACCTGACCTGCTGCTTACTGATGGCCGGTTTGCTGCTGACCGCCTGTACGCCGGGGTCCTCCGCCGCGCGCCTCGCGGACCCGCCGGCCGATACGGCCGGCGTCAGCGCCTCGGCGGCTGTCCTGTCCGGCGTCAGCGCCCCGGCGGCCGATCCGTCCGCCGTCAGCGCCTCGCCGGGCGCGGCAGCCCCCGTCGCCCTGGCGCAGCTGGTCGAGAAGTGGCCGGCATCCTGGACCGTGACCGGAACACATTCCGAGGCAACGTATGTCGAGCACATCACCATCACGCGCCGGGGCGACGTGTTCGTGCTCCGCATCGGCGTCACGGCCCAGGGCAGCCAGTCGGGCGGTACCTGGATCAGGTCGGTGCGGGTCGGCGCCGCCGGCTCGGTTTCCGACCTCGACCCGGCGGGCTGCGCCGGCGACTGCGCCGCCCTGGACGGCATGCGCGGATACCTGGCCGCCGCCGTACTTCTCGCGGTGCACCGAGCCGGCGCCGGCCCGGCCACCGGAGTCCTCCGGGCCTTCGGGTCGAGGTCGGTGGTCTGTGTGGCCGGTGAGACGCTGTACGCCGCCGCAGGCACGCCGGTGGCGAGCGGGACTCTGGCGCTCGACCCGTGTTTCGACCGGGCGACGGGCGCTGTGCTCGCACAGTACGCACCGGCGCTGGGCACCTTCGGCGGCCCGACCCTCGACACCCGCACCCTCGCCATCAGTGCCTGACCACCGCAGCGCCACCCGGCGCACGACCACCCGTCCCGGTCCCGTTCCGTCCGGACCGCACTCCCGCAAAGGCCACCACCTGTGAACGCTGATCGAGTCCGCTCCCGCACCGCCCGAGGCTCCGCCGTGCTGCCCGCACTCGCGGCAGTCGCCCTTGCCCTCACCGGGTGCAGCTCGAACAGCACCGCTGCCTCCGGGTCGTCGGCGTCCTCCAGCGCCGCCTCCGGCCCGTCGTCCGCCGCCGCCTCGGCGGCCTCGTCGGGGGCCGCGTCGGGCGCCGCGTCGTCCGGCGCCGCATCCTCGATGACTGCCTCGGGTGCGGCGCCGTCGGGCATGTCGGGCACCGTGTCGTCCACGACGACCCCGGCGGGCAAGAAGCTGAAGGTCGCGGTCCTGGTACCCGGCCAGGCGAATGACGGCGCATTCAACCACTGGGCGCAGGCGGCCGCCCAGAAGCTCGCCGACGAGGCGGCGATCACCTTCCAGCTCCGCGAGGGCATGGCCTCACCCACCGACTCCGAGCCGGTGATCCGCGACTTCGCGGGCCAGGGTTACGACCTCGTCATCGGGTACGGGCTGGAGCTGGCGGACCCGATCTTCAAGGTGGCCAAGGAATTCCCGAAGGTGCACTTCAGCGCCTCCGGCGGTACCGACGTCCTCGCCAAGGCGACCGCGAATGTCGATACCTGGACCTATGACTCGGGTCAGGTCGGCTACCTCAGTGGATTCATCGCCGGTAAGACCGGGCAGAGCCCGGTCGGCATCGTGGAGAGCCAGAACCTGCCGTTCGTGACGGCGACTGCAGCTGGATTCACCACCGGGCTCAAGGCGACCAATCCGCAGGCGAAAGTACTGGCACCGGTCTTCGTCGGCAGCTTCGACGACGCCCAGAAGGCGTCGCAGGCCTCGCAGGGACTGGTCAAGCAGGGCGCGAAAATCCTCTACACCACCGGTGACGGCATCGCCATCGGCGTCGGATCCGGAGCGCAGGCGGCCGGCGCGATCACCGTCGGGGTGCCGGCCAGCGCCGGCGCGGTGGCCGAGAAGGTGAACGTCGCCACCGTCGACCTGGACATGTACCCGATCTTCAAGATGTACGTCGACGCCGTGAACGCGGGGAACTTCGGCAACAAGGGCATCCTGTCCACCATCGCGAACAAGTCGATCGTGTCAACGCCCGCGAACCGGACGATCACCGGCGTGCCGGCCGATCTGGACAGCCAGATCTCGAAGCTGGCAACGGATCTGGCGTCCGGTGCCGTGAAGATTCCGACGTCCTGATGGACGGGCGAGCCGCCGGGCGGGCCGGCGGGCCGGGCCGGGCCGAGCCGGCGGTGCTCGCAGCCCACGCGGTGAGCAAGTCGTTCGGTTCGGTGCAGGCTCTGCACACCGTCGACCTGGACGTGCGACCAGGCCGGGTGCACGCGCTGGTCGGTGAGAACGGTGCCGGGAAGTCCACCCTGGCGAGGATTCTGGCCGGCATCGAACGGCAGGACAGCGGTGTGGTGACGGTGCGCGGCACCGACCTCGGCCGGACCGACCGGCGCCGGGTCAAGGCCCTGGGGGTCGGCCTGGTGCCGCAGCAGCTCAGCCTGGTGGGCCGGATGGACCTGGTGGACAACTTCCTGCTGGGTACCCCCGGCATCCGAGCCGACCGGTCGGCCGCGCGCGAGTTGCTGGCGCGCACCGCGGGCGAGGCGGAGATCGCCGTCGACCTCGATCGCCCGGCCGAACGGATGGGCCTCGGGCAGCGACAACTCGGCGAGATCGTGCTCGCGCTCGCCGAAGGTGCCACGGTGCTCCTGCTGGACGAGCCGACGGCCAGCCTCGGCCCGCTCGACGTCGGCAGCCTGTTCCGGCGCATCCGGCACCTGTGCGCGTCCGGCACTGCCGTGCTGCTGATCACCCACCGGGTGGACGAGGTGCAGCGGGTGGCCGACGACGTCACCGTGCTGTCCCGCGGCCACCGGGTGCACACCGGACCCACTGCGGCCCTGGACGGTGACGAGATCGCCCGGCTGATGGTCGGCGAGCTGCCGGCGCCGACCGTGCGGCCGAGCCCGGAGTCCGCGCGGCCCAACCGTCTGGAGATCGAGAGCCTCTCGGCCGTTGCCGACGCGGGCTCGGATCTGCAGCTGGTCGACCTCGTGGTGGACGGCGGCGAGATCGTCGGAGTGGCCGGGGTGGCCGGGTCGGGGCAGCAGGCGCTGGCCGAAACCATCGTCGGGATCCGCCCGGCCGCATCGGGCACGGTGCGGGTGGACGGCACGGTCGTCACCGGCGACCCGTCCCGCGCGTTGGCCTGTGGCGTTGCCTGGATACCGGAGGACCGTCCGGACGGGTTGGTAGCGGCGATGTCGGTCGGCGCGAACGCGACGCTGCTGGGCGCGTCCACCGTCGCCGGCGCCTTCGCCCGCCGGGCACGGACGGCGATCGCGTCGGCTGCGGCGGAGCTCTGCCGTCGGTTCGACGTGCGGCCGCCGGATCCGGCCGCGCCGGCCGGGACGCTGTCCGGCGGCAACCAGCAGAAGCTCCTGGTCGGGCGGGAACTTGCCGCCCACCCCGCCGGCCGGGCATCGGTGGTGGTCGCGCACGGACCGACCCAAGGCCTGGATCTGCGTGCGGCGCAGGCGGTCCGGCGGCACCTGGTGCAGGCCGCCGCCGACGGTGCGGCCGTGCTGCTGCTGTCCACCGACCTCGACGAACTGCTGGAGCTGACCGATCGCGTCGTGGTGCTGGTCGGCGGCCGGCTGGTCGACGAGATGCCGACCGCGCAGGCCGACACCGGCCGGATCGGACGCGCGATGGCCGGGCTGGCCGGCGCCGGACCCGCCGCCCCCGGAACAGGAACCGACCTCCGATGACGTCGCTCCGACCGGACCTGCTCCCCACGCCGGCCGAGATCGTCCGTCTCCGCGAGGTGGCCGCCGGCCGGGCGCCGGGCGACCTCGTCGTGCGCGGCGGGCTGGTCCTGTCGGTGCACACCAGCGAGTTCCTGCCCCGCGACGTGGTGATCGCCGGCAGCCACATCGCCGCCGTCACCGAGGTGGGCCGGATGTCGGCACCGGAGGAGATCGATGCCACCGGCACGCATGTGGTGCCGAACTTCGTCGACGCGCACTTCCACATCGAGTACTCGATGCTCACCCCCGGCCAGCTGGCCCGGCTGTCGGTGCCGCGGGGCACGACCACGGTGCTGCACGACCCGGACTGCATGGCCAACGTGTCCGGCCTTGCCGGGATGGACTTCATGAAGACCACGTCGGCTCCGCTGCGGATCTTCGAGCAGGTGTCGCCGACGACGCCGGGGAATCCGCTGCTGGAACGCGGCGGCGCGGAGATCCCCGACGCGGCGGTGATCGCCAGGATGGCTGCGGCCGAATCGGTCTCGCTCGGTGAATCCAATCCGTTCGATTTCTCGCCGCAGTCGGCCGACCGCTATGCCGCGGCGCTGGTCAACGGCCGGCGGATCACCGGGCACACCGCCCGGCTCGGCGGCCCCGGGCTCTGGAGCTACCTGGCCGCCGGCGTGGGCGACGACCACAACGCGGTGACCGCCGACGAGGTGCTCGAGCGGGTGCGGCTGGGCGCCATGCTGACCGTGATGGCCGGTTCGATGAACGACAACACCGAGTCGGTCTTCGCCGACCTCGATGCGATCCGGCCAGCGCTGGGACACATGTGCTTCTGCGCCGACGACAAGCACGTGCTCGACCTGGCCACCCAGGGACACATCGATCACCATGTGCGGCAGGCGATCCGGTTCGGCGTGGAGCCGGCGACGGCCTACCGGATGGCCAGTTGGCAGCCGGCCCTGTACTACCGCCTCGACCAGCACATCGGCTCGATCGCGCCAGGTCGGCTGGCGGACCTGCAGTTGATCCCGGACCTCGCGGAGGTCTGGCCGGATCTGGTGCTCGTCGGGGGGAAGACGGTCGCCCGGGGCGGCACCGCCCTGTTCCAGGACGTGGACGACGTGCCGGCGTGGACCCGGGACACCATGTCGATCCCGGCCGGCTTTCCGGCCGAGTCGCTGGCGGTGCCGGCGGCCGGACGCACCGGGACGCCCGGCGGCGCCACCGCGTGGGTGCAGGCGATGGAGATGTACGACGGCTACTTCAAGCGGGCCTTCCACGTCGAGCTGCCGGTGGTCGACGGCGAGGTGCAGCCGGACGTGTCGCTGGACGTGCTGAAGATCGCCGTCGTCGACCGGCACCACGGTGACGGGCTGACCGGGACGGGTTTCGTCCGGGGCTTCGGGCTGGACCGCGGCGCGATGCTGATCACCAACAACTGCTTCAACATGAATCTGGTGGTGCTGGGCACCAACGACCGGGACATGGCCGCCGCCGTCCGCCGCGCCCGGGAGACCGGCGGTTGCTTCCTGGTGGTCCGGGACGAGGTCGTGCTGGCGCAGGTCGACCTGCCGATCGGCGGCATGATGGCCGACGGGCCGTGGGAGCGCACCAGGGACCAGCTGGCCGCCGCCCACGACGTCCTGGCCGGCCTGGGCTGCACCATCGCGTCGCCGTTCATGATCCTGTCGTTCGTCGGGCTGGGCGGCGTCCCCGACCTCGGGCTCACCGAGCTGGGGCTGATCGAGGCGTCCTCGCAGAGCTTCACCGACCTCGTCCTGTCCACCGACGACACCGGCCGGCCGGCGTGCCGGTGCCCGTCCCACGCCTACCCGGTGCACCGCCTCGCCGACCCCGGGACGGCCTCATGACGGCGCTGCGCCGGCGCCTCCCGACGGTGCTGCTGGTGCTCGTCGCGACGGCGGTGCTCACCGGGCTGCTGATCGCCCTGTCCGGTGCCAACCCGGTGACCGGGCTGAAGGGGCTGGTCCTGGGGGTGTTCGGCAGCGAGTACCGGCTGGGCGAGGTGCTGGTCGGCGCGACGCCACTCTGCCTGATCGCGCTGTCGGTCGCGCCGTCACTGCGCGCCGGCATCTTCTCCGTCGGCGCGCCCGGCCAGGCGGCCATCGGGGCGCTGGCGGCGACCGCGGCCCTGCAACTGGTCACCTGGTGGTGGCCGTCGGCTCCCGCTGTCGTCCTGCTGCCGGTCGGCGCGGTCGGCGGGATCGCCGGCGGGATGCTGTGGGCGCTGGTGCCGGCGCTGCTCAAGGTCGCCTGGGACGTCAACGAGATCCTCTCCACGCTGCTGCTGAACTACCTCGCGGTGCAGGTGCTCGGGTACTCGCTGCGCACCTGGCTCGCGGCGTCGGAGCAGACGGCCACACCGCAGAGCGACCCGCTGCCCTTCAACTCGCACCTGCCGCCGCTGGTGGCCAGCGGCATGCGTGCGCACTGGGGGATCCTGTTGGTGGGCATCGCCGCGGTGGCCCTGGCGGTGTGGCGCTCGACCTCGAACAGCACCCGGATCGACGTGTTCGGCGCACGGCCCACACTCGCGGCCCGGCTGGGTTCCGGTCGCCGGTCGGTGGTGCTGGGCACCCTGTTGGTGTCCGGTGCGGGCGCCGGGCTGGCCGGTTGGGTGCAGCTGGTCGGGCTGAGCGACCGGCTCTACCCGTCGGTGGCCGACAGCATCGGGTTCACCGGTATCGCCGTCGCGTTGCTGGGCGTCGCACTGCCGGTCGGCATCGTCGTGGCGGCGGTGCTGTACGCGAGCCTGGCCGTCGGCGCCCTCGGGTTGCAGTCGGCGACCGGCACCACTCCGTCGTCGATCGCCGAGGTGATCCAGGCGGTCCTGCTGCTGGGCGTCGCCGCGGTCTTCGGCGCCCGGCCGGGAGCGGCCCGCACGGTCGGGCAGGGTCGGGCGCGTGCCCTGTGGACAGGACGCCGGACACGCGAGCCGGCGGACCGATGACCGGAGATCTGGGCCTGTGGACCGCGGTGCTGTCCGGCGCGGTCACCCTGGCCACCGCCGTCACCCTGGCGGCGCTGGGCGAGGTACTGGTGGAACGGGCGGGGCGGCTCAACATCGGCATCGAGGGCATGATGCTGGCCGGCGCCTTCGCCTCCGTCTGGGCGGCGTCCTGGGGCGGCGCCTGGACCGGGGTGGTCACCGGCATGCTCGCCGCCGTGCTGCTGGGCGCGCTGATGAACGTGGCGGTGTACCGGTGGCGGGCCGACGAGGTGGTGGCCGGGGTGGCGATCGCGATGCTCGGGGCGGGCCTGACCACCTACCTGTTCCAGCTCTGGGTGCCGTCCGGGGCGACCAACGTCAGCGTCGACCTGCTCACCCAGGTGTCCGTTCCCGTCCTGGACCGGATCCCGCTGATCGGCCCGGCGCTGTTCCAGCAGAGCGTGCTGACGTACCTGACGGTCGTTCTCGTCGTCGCCGGGACGTGGGGCCTGGCGCACACCCGCACGGGGCTCCGCCTGCGCGCCTGCGGTGACGACCCGGTCGCCGCCGCCCTGCGCGGGGTGGACGTCGTCGGCTACCGCCGCCGCGTGCTGCTGGCCGGGGCAGCGCTCGCCGGGCTCGGCGGCGCCGCGATCACGGTCGCCGACGTCGGCTCCTTCACCTCGGGCATCACCTCCGGCCGCGGGTACGTGGCGCTGGCCGTCGTGATCATCGGGCGGCGGACGCCCTGGGGGGCGGCCGGTGGCGCGTTGTTGTTCTCGTTCTTCGACAGCCTGTCGCTGCTCGTGCAGGGCGACCAGCAGGTCCCCGTGGAGGTCTACCAGGCGTTGCCCTACCTCGTCACGCTGGTGGTACTGGGCTGGTCCGCCCGCCGTACACTTCGCTCCCGCCTGCGGGTCGCACGCACCGCCGGGACGAGAGGAACCTGATGGCGATCACCATGGCCGACCAGCTGGAAAGGATCCGCCGGCAGCTGCTGCGGCTGGCCAGGGCAGCTGCCGACGGCGACGGCGTGCTGCCCGGCGAGTTCGAGGTGGCACGGCGGCTCGGCGCGACCCGGCAGCAGATCCGGCACGCGATGGCCGCCCTGGAGCACCAGGGGGTGGTGCAGCGCCGGCAGGGCGCAGCCACCGTCGTCGACCCGGTCGCACTGCGGATGACGGTACGGCTGGAGGACCAGATCGAGCACTCGGCGCTGCTCGACCGGCTCGGCTACGACACCACGGTCGACGTCCTGGAGTCGGGCGTCTGCGAGCTGCCCGCGCACGTCGCCGCGGACCTGACCTCCGAGGCCGGGCCACGGGCGTTCCACGTCGTGAAGAGGTGGTCGGCGGACGGCCTGCCCGCCATGCTCGCCCAGGACACACTGGCCCTGCCGGCCGGCCCGTTGCCGCCGTTCGACCCGGAGGAGTCGCTGTTCGATGCGGCGGAACGCGTCTGGGGCGAACCGGTGGTCTGGGAGGTCGCCGTGCCCAGCGCGGTGGCGCTGGATTCGACACTGGCGGACTGGCTCCAGCAGCCCGTCGGGTCGGCGTTCCTGACCATCGAACTCATCGGGGTCGCCCGGTCGGGGCGGCGCGTGTTCCGGGCCATGGAGTACCACCGGCCGGACATCGTCCGGTACTCGGTGGTGCGCACCCTCCAGCCACCGTGGGCGGATCACCGCCCGGGCGGCCTCTGATGGCCCGGGTGCACGAGGCGGCGCTGCTGCCGTGGCCGCGGGTGGGCGAACTGCTGGCGGCCGGATGCGTGCCCGTGCTGCCGTTCGGCGCGCACGAGCAGCACGGCCCGCACCTGCCGCTGGCCACCGACACCATGATGGCGGAGGCGCTCGCGCGCCGTGTCGCCACCGAGACGGGCGGGCTGCTGCTGCCTGCGGTGCCCTACGGCGAAACATCGGGCACGATGGGCTTTCCCGGCACCATCGCCCTGTCGTTCGAGACGACCGTGGCCGTGGCCACCGACATCGCCGCGGCGGTGCACCGGCACGGCGCCCGCGGACTGATCATCGTCAACGGCGACTACGGCAACCGCTCGCCGCTGGCGCTGGCCGCACAGCGCATCCGGGACGGCGGTCTGCGCACCCTGGTGGTGAACTATCCCGGACTGGAATCGGTGGTGGGGCAACTGTGCACCACGGAGCCGGCCGGCATGGGCTTCCACCATGCCGACGAGTTCGAGACCTCGATCATCCTTGCGCTGCAACCGGATGCGGTGTCGATGGAGGCAGCCGTCGCGGAATACCCGGAATTCCCCGGCACCTTCCCGTCCGAGCCGTTCGGACTCCACGAGATGTCCCGGTCCGGGGTGTTCGGCGATGCCCGACCGTCGACGCCCGAGCTGGGCGAGCGCCTGCTGACCGCCCTCGCGGGGCACGCGAACGCGCTGGTCCGGTCGTTCCTGGATTCGCTCGACTGAAGCCCTGTCCTGCCGTCACCGCCCTGTCCTGCCGTCACCGACGACGGCCCACCGAAACCCGACCCACCGGAGCCGTCATGCCCACTGTCTCTCCCACTTCCCCCTCGCCGTTCGATCCGCCTGCGGCGGAACAGGAATGGGTGGAGCGGGCCGAGGTGCTCGCGGCCGCCTTCGCCGACCGCGCGCCCGACCTGGACCGGTCCGGGGAACTCCCGATGCAGAATCTGCGCGAGCTCGCGGAGGCGGGATACGACACCGCCTGGCTGCCGGTCGAGCACGGTGGTGCGGCGCTGTCCTGGTGCACCTTCGGGCGGGTGCTGACGGCGATCGCCCGCGGATGCCCGTCCACCGCGCTGGTCTGGCTGATGCATGCCGGAGCGGCCACCGGCCTGGTGGCACTGGGCACGCCGGAGTCGGCGGCCTTCTTCGCCGGCGAACTGGCCGCCGGCCGCCGGTTCGCCAACGCCCTGAGCGAACCGACCAGCGGCAACATGTTCCTGGTCCCCCTGCAGTCGGCCGTGCCGGCGCCGGGTGGCCACACCCTCGACGGCGCCAAGCGATTCATCTCCGGTTCGGAGATCGCCGACTACTTCCTGGTGAACGCGCTGATCGACGGCGTACCCACGTTCTTCGGCGTACCGCGGGACGACACCGTGAGCTTCGTCCCGATCTGGGACACCATGGGGATGAGATCCACGCGCAGTCAGCTGGTCTCGTTCACCGGTACGCTGCTGCAGGACCGCTACCGCTGCAACCCGCCCGCACCGACCTCGGCGAACCTGATCTCGGTCGGGCTCGCGTTCGTGTCGATCGGCATCGCGCAGGCGGCGCTGGCCGCGCTGCGGACACATGCCCGTGGCCGCGTCATCCCGGCGACCGGTGCACCGCTCTCGCACATGCAGTGGGTCAAGTTCGAGACCGCCGACATCGCGGTGCAGTTGCACGCCGCCACGCTGCTGGCCGAGCAGGTGGCGTGGCTGGCGGACCAGGGGTCCCCGGCGGCCATGACGACCGCGGTGGAGGCCAAGCTGATGTCCAACGAGGTCGCCAAAGCCGTTGCCGCGCTAGGGGTCAAGGTCGGCGGTGCGTCCGGCTACCTGACCAGCTCACCGATCCAGCGACACTTCCGGGACGCCCAGGCAGGTGCGCTGATGGCCTACTCCGCGGAGCTGTGCCGGGACGTCGTCGGCGGTTGGGTGCTCGAGGCAGCCGGATGACCCGGGCCGCCGCCCGGTGGTCCCCCCGACTGCACATCTGGAACGGGTCGGCCGACATCGGGCCGGGGCGGATCAGCTGGGCCGGCGACGAGATCCGCGCCGTCGACACCCAGGACGGCACCGACGCTTCTCGTACCGGTCATGCATCACCGGCGCCTGACCTGTGCGTCATCCCGGGTCTGGTGGACACCCATGTGCACCTGCTGGGGTACGGCGGGCGGCGGGGTGATGCGCAGGCGCACGACACCTTTACCTGGCCGCTCGTCACACCGGTGGCCGAACAGTCCCTGCACGTCGCGGCGAACGCGCAGAAGGCGCTGCGCGCGGGCGTCACCACCCTGCGGGACCTGGCTGCCGACGAGCCGCAGGCCGCGGTGATGCGGGCGTTCGACGGCGGCATCCTGACCGGGCCGCGGCTGCAGGTCTCCGGCGGGGTGTCCATGACCGCCGGCCACCTCGACCTGTTCACCCCACCGGCCGTGGTGGACCGCCCGGCCACCGCCGACAGTCCCGACGACTGCCGGCGGCTGGTGCGGCGGTACGCGCGCTCGGGGATGACCGGCATCAAGATCTACACCAGCGGCGGCGTGCTCTCCGTGCGGGACAAGGTCAGCTGGCGCAACGGCACGCCCGCCGAGATCGAGGCGACCGTCGACGAGGCCCATGCACTGGGCATGCTGGTCGCCTGCCACACCCACACCTCCCGCGGGCTGCAGATCGCTCTGGACGTGGGCGCCGACTCCATCGAGCACGGGTCCGAGATGACGCCGGAGCAGATGGCACTGCTCGCCGCCCGCGGCACGCCCGTCGGGCCGACCCTGCTGGTCAACGACGTCATCGCCCGCGGAGCGACCGGGTCCTCGGCCGAAGCCACGGAGGCGGCAGCGGCAGTGATGCAGGGGCGCAACGCCATGTTCCGGGCCGCGGCGGACGCCGGCGTGCGCTTCGTCCTGGCCACCGACGCCAGCGGCTACTTCGTCGAATTCGGGCAGCAGTGGGAGGAGGTGCGCCAGTTGGAGTCGGTACTGGGCTACGGCCCGGAGCGTGCCCTGCGGGCGGCCACCTCCGACGCCGCCGCGTCCATCGGGCTCGGGCAGGTGACCGGTTCGCTGGCAGCAGGTCTGGCGGCGGACTTCGTGGTGCTGCGGGGCCGCCCGTGGGTCGACGCGGCGGACGCCGCTGCCGGCAACGTGGTCGCGGTGGTCAGTCGCGGTGTGGTGGTGGCCGGCGAGCTACCGACGGATCCGGCGTGATCAGCACCGTGCTCGAACTCGGCCGCGCGGTTCTCGTGGTCGTGGAACCCGGGGAGGAGCTGACCGCGCAGGTGCTGCGGGCCTGCCGGGCCCACGGGATCCGGCAGGGCTACCTGCCGGTGTTCCTCGGCGCCTTCACCACCATGACGCTGATCGGCAGCTGCGGGCCGACGCCCGACCACCACCTGCCGATGGCCGACCGGGTGCACCTGGAGAACGTCGAGGGTTCGGGTTCGGGAACGCTGTCGACCGACCCCGGCACCGGCGACACCGTGCTGCACCTGCACGCCGCCGTCGGCGTCAAGCACTACTCGGCCACCGGTTACGCCGGGCATGTCGTCGCGGCGCAGGTGCAGTACGTGGCCGAGCTGGTGGTGCAGGAGGTGCTGGATCCCGTGCTGACCCGAGCCGTGCACCCGGGCTCCGCCGGCCTTCCGATCCTCACCTTCCAGCCCGGTGGTTCCGGTCGTGCGGTCGGATGGCAGTAACCGGCGGGGATACTGGGCCGATGAGCGAACAGCCTCCAGCGGCGCAGGTCCCTCCGATCACCGGCGACGAGGCGGCGCAGGCGCAGGCCAGAGCGGTCTACTCGGTGACGGCCGGTCCGGAGTCGACCGCCAGTGACGAAGAGGTGGCCAAGGCCAAGGCGAGGCTGTTCCACGAGCCGCACACGCCCTGAGCCGGGTCAGTTGAACAGCTCGAAGGGTTCCGTCACCGGCTCTCCGGCGAGCAGCGCCGGCAGGTAGTGCGGTAGCCGACCGGGGTAGTAGCGGTCGACGCCCGAGCAGATGTCGGCGACCGACCGCCAGCAGTGCCCGAGGTAGTCCTCCAGTTCGTAGTCCAGTCGCCCGGTGTCCACGATGTCGGGCCTGGTGGCACCCAGTCGCGCCACCAGGACCACCTCGTGCTGGAGATGACGCAGCTGCCGGTGCCGGAACGACGCGGTGCGCACCCACGTCGGTGGGCCCACCGACGCCCGGTCGATCACCAGCCCGGTCTCCTCCGCCAGCTCGCGGATGGCGGCGTCGGCGGCGCTCTCGCCGGGCTCCAGCCCGCCGCCCGGCAGCTCCCACCACGTGCCGTACCCGGGAAGGCTGAGCTCGCGGGTGAGCAGCAGCAGGACGTCCCCGGCCGCGTCCTGGACCACCACGCGAACGGCGTTCCGCTCCAGGATCGGCAGGTCGTCGGGCAACTCCACCTGCGTAGTCAACCAGGGGGTGGTCGAGTCCGGTCGTCGTGCGGACCGGGCCGCCGGGTTCCATACTGGTCCCGGTCCTGACTGCACGGAACCGACGGTAAAGAGCTGGTCAAGGTTGAGGTGGAGGAAGACGTGGTCCACGTCGTATGCATCGGCACGCAGAAGGGATTGTTCCTGGCCACCAGCCGGGACGACCGGGCCGGCTGGGAGATCAGCCCGCCGCATTTTCCGATGACCGAGATCTATGCGGTCGGCATCGACCGGCGGCCCGACGGCATCCGCCTGCTGGCCAGTGCCAGCAGTTCGCACTTCGGCCCCACCGTGGCGGTGAGCGACGACCTGGGCGGTACCTGGACGGAGCCGGACGTCTCACCGGTGTCCTTCCCGGACGCGACCGGCGTTGCACTGGAACGGATCTGGCAATTCGCGGCCAGTCCGACCACGCCGGAGGTGGTCTACGCCGGGGCGCAGCCGTCCGCGTTGTTCAAGTCCTCGGACGGCGGCCGGAGTTTCGCGTTGGTGCCGGGACTGTGGGATCACCCGCACCGCCCGCAATGGGGCGCCGGATTCGGCGGTCAGGCGATCCACACCATTCTTCCGCATCCCGACGATCCGGAGCGCTTGCTGGTGGCGATGTCCACCGGCGGGGTGTACCGCTCGGCTGACGGCGGGACGTCATGGGAGCCGGCCAACAAAGGAATCAAGGCCTACTTCTTTCCTGATCCATGGCCCGAATTCGGCCAGTGCGTGCACAAGGTGGCCAGGGATGCCGGCGACCCCGAGCACCTGTATGCGCAGAACCATCACGGCGTCTACCGGTCCGTCAACGGTGGCGACAGCTGGGAAAGCATCGCCGACGGTCTGCCGACCGATTTCGGCTTCACCATGGTGACCCATCCGGCCAACCCCGGGACGCTCTACACCTTCCCGGTCGAGGCGGACAGCCGGCGGTATCCGCCGGATTTCCGTTGCCGGGTCTACCGGTCCACCGATGCCGGGTCCAGTTGGGAGCCGCTGTCCAACGGGCTGCCACAGGACGATTTCTATCCGGTGGTGCTCCGCGACGCGATGTGCACCGACGACTCACCGGTGGCCGGCGTCTACTTCGGCACCAGATCCGGCCAGGTCTTCGCCAGCGCCGATGAAGGCGACACCTGGTCGCTGGTCGCCGAGCATCTTCCGGACGTGCTCTGCGTCCGGGCCCTGTCGGTGTGAACCAGGACCGGGGGGAGGCGGACATGTCGACGGTCGCGGTACAGGTGCTGGTGCCCGGGGTATTGCGCGCCGACAGCGGTGGCGCGGCGGTGGTGGACGTGCGGTGCGAGCCCTCGCTCGGTTCGCTGCTCGACACGCTCGCGGCCGAGAAGCCGCGGCTGCACCGGCGGATCTGCACCGAGCAGCGGCAGATCCGCCGTTTCGTCAACGTGTACGTGGACGGGGAGGACTGCCGGTCGACCGGCGAGCTGGCCACCCCGCTGCGGAACGGGTCGGAGGTCCAGGTGCTGCCTTCCGTCGCCGGAGGGTGACAATCGGGCGCGTCGCCGGAGGGTGACAATCGGGTGCCGTCGCCGGAGGGTGACAATCGGGTGCCGTCGCCGGAGGGTGACAATCGGGTGCCGTCGCCGGAGGGTGACAGTCGGGTGCCGTCGCCGGACGGTGACAGTCGGGTGCCGTCGCCGGGACAGCCGGTGTGACCTACAACGCAGTGAATGGCGTATCAGAACCGGCAGAAGGCGCTCCTGCTGGCACCACGGGTCGCCGTGGGCGACAGGAGGCTGACATGGCATCGAGGTACCGGACGCTTTTCCCCGTTCTGATCGCAGCAGGTCTGGTGGTGGTGGCGTGCGGATCCGCAAGTACACCGACCGCACCCGTCGGCGCCGCGTCCCCGGCCGTGACCCTGCCCGCGACCCAGGGTGTGGTCACGGACGGGACCGTGTCCACCCAGGGCGCGGATGCGATTCCGTCAGCTGACGCATCCGCCACCGGGACCAGCGACGATGCCAACCGCACCGTGAACCTGAAGATGTCGTTCCGGGTCGTCAACCTGTACACCACGCCTGGGGCGTCGACCGGCCCCGCTCTCGACGTCTGGATCGGCAGGAAAACCGGCGCCGGCAAGAAGCTGGTCAGCGTGCCCGACGGCCAGGTCAGCGCCGAGATACCCGGGCAGATGCTGGATCCCTACGGAGAGGGCGTCCCCGCCGACGGCGGCCGACTCGACCTCAGTTTCTACGCCGCGGGAGCGGACGCGGATCCGGTGTTCACCCAGGCGGAGGACGCGCAGGACGGCCTCGCCCTGACTTTCGTGGTGACCACGTCGCCCGACGGGGGTGCCGGGGCGACCGGCCGGGTGTTCGCCGACTCGATCGGCACTGCGCCGACGTCCGGAGGCTTCAGCACACCGACGGTGCCCACAGCCACCAGCGGGAACGCGGTGCTGCTGATCGACGCGCTCGCGCTGGGCACCGGCAAGGCCGGGGAGGACTCACCCGGACTGTTGGCTTCCACCGCCGACGGCACCTGCCTGCCGTACTTCGATGCCGACCCGGCCGGGATCGGGCTCAGCGACCACCTGCACGACATGAATTCCGATGTCATCGACATGATCGGCGGCACGTCCTACCGGGTGTTCCCGGTGAAGCCCGGCGCGAAGGTCCAGATCCACCTGTACAACCAGAGCGAGCAGATCGCGGCGAACTGCCGGGCCACTCCGATGCTCACGGTCGACCCCCGATTGACGGCCGGGCAGAGGGCCTATGCCCTGCTCTACGGGCCGAGCCCGACGAAGGCGAAGGTGCTGCTGGTGCCGGTGGGCTGAGCTCCGGCGTCACCCCGGTCGACGACCGATGCATGAAGCATCGGCAGGATGGGGAACTGACCAGGGTCGGTCCACGACGAGATCGACCCAGAAACAAGGAGCAGATGGATGAGCATTCACGCGCTGACGAACCTGGCCTCCGGCCATTCGTTCGACATCACCGTGCCGGTCGGGGAGGACGTCGCCGGAGTGGCGAAGGCCTTCCTGGTCGACAAGAACCTCGATTGGGACGTGCAGGAAGGCTTCTTCGTGTCGGTGTTCCCGACGGGGCAGGAGGCGGAGCCGAAGATCGCCCAGCCGCCGGCGAACCTGGACAGCTCTCCCACCGGCTCGCCCTACGACCCGCAGTCGACGGCCGAAGCCAAGGCCTGACCGTTGCTCCTGCCGAGGCCGATCCCGTCATCGACGGGGTCGGCCTCGTTCTCTGTCGCGAGAAGGAGCGGCCGGCTCAGGCCGGC
Source organism: uncultured Nakamurella sp. (assembly GCA_964242105.1). Classification (GTDB taxonomy): domain Bacteria; phylum Actinomycetota; class Actinomycetes; order Mycobacteriales; family Nakamurellaceae; genus Nakamurella. Next base: position 21,540 of record CAXTBG010000030.1, read on the forward strand.
GGAGCGACGATCAGCTCCCGGCCTGGTTCGCGGCCGCGTACTGGGCCTTGACGTCGGCCGAGATGCGCCCGCGGGCGGCGACGGCGAAACCGTTGTCGGCGGCCCACGCGCGGATGGCGGCGGTCTCGTCCTTGCTCGCCCGTGCGGCCGGTGCCGTTGCCTTCGCCGCGTTCTTCCGGCGGGGGGAGCCGGCCGTGCGGCCGCCTGCGATCGAGGACAACTTCACCGGGCGGGCCGCCGCGGTGAAATCGGCCAGCGCCTTGCGCAGGGCCTTCGCATTCTTGGAGTTCAGGTCGATCTCGAACTGCTGCCCGTCGATTCCGAACTGAATCGTCTCGGTTCCCTTGGTGCCGTCGATGTCGTCGACCAGAGCGACAGTCGTCTGCTGAGCCATTGTGATTGTTCCTTGCTTCATGTGCGCGGTACTCGGACAGCAACAGGATATCCGCGCACAATGAATAGCGCACTACCCGCGCGGGGTGTCGGACGACAGCTCCGGCACGGGCGATCGACGCCCCGGACGCCATCCGATGGACGTCGCGAGGCCCACCCGCACCGACATGTGTTGCGCACCTGCGTGTCTGCGCGTGATCACGCGGATCATGCCGGCACATGCACCGGGTGAATTGTGTTCCTCCCCGGCGGCGCGGCGTGGCCGATATCATTCTTCGACGCGGTTCGCGGTCGCCGTCGCCGCACGTCGGCCACCGGCATCCACCGTGGAAGTCGACGTAAAAGGAGGTGCGGTGACGGTTCTGACGCGTGCCGGATCCGCCGATCTCGCCACCCTGCTGGCGTTGATCGCGGAGTTCTACGAGCTGGAGGGATATCCCGCCGACGACGCGCGGACCCGCCGAGCGCTGCATCCGCTGCTGTCGGACGACGCGGTCGGGCAGGTGTGGTTGATCGGAGACGGCCGACGTCCGGCCGGTTATGCCGTTCTCACCTGGGGTTACTCGTTGGAGTCCGGTGGCCGGGAATGCCTGCTGGACGAGATCTACGTCCGCGACCGCGGGCACGGATGGGGTGGGCAGGCACTGACCGAGCTGATCGCGGCCGCCCGCCGAGCCGGGGCACTGGCGATGTTCCTGGAGACCGAGCAGCGAAACGACAGGGTGCGGAATTTCTACCGGCGGTACGGGTTCGCCGAGGAACGATCGACGTGGATGCGGCAGGCTCTGTAGCGCTGCCGGTCAGCTGTTGATGCCGGTGCTCTCCACGCCCTGCACGATGAAACGCTGCAACCCCAGGAACAGCACCAGGATCGGCAGGATCGAGAACGTCGCGGCGATGAAGAGCTCGTGCAGATTGATGGTCTGGGCGGTGAGGAACGTGGACAGCGCGATCTGCACGGTCCAGGAGTTCGCGTCCTGCCCGATCACCAACGGCCAGAGGAATGCGTTCCAACTGCCGATGAAGGTGATCGTGGAAACGGCCGCGACGAACGCCATCGAGTTCGGTACGACGATCCGGAAGAACGTCCCGGGATAGCCGAGGCCGTCCACCCGCCCGGCGTCCTCCAACTCGCGGGGGAAGTTGACGAAATACTGGCGGAAGAGGAAGACGATCAGGGCCTGGAACAATCCGGGAACGATGAGGCCCTGCAGCGAGGACACCCAGCCTAGACTGGACACCAGGACGAACGTCGGGACGAACGTCACGGCGCTGGGAATCAGCAGCGTTGCGACGATGAAGCCGAGGACGACACCGGCGAAGCGGAACGGGATGCGGGCGAGGCCGTAGCCGGCCAGCGCGCCGATCAGCACCGAGCCGGTGGTCTGCAGCACGGACACCACCAGGGAGAACAACAGGCTGTGCAGCATCGGCACGGTCGGGTCGCTGAAGAGTTCGGAGATGTTCGACCACTGGAACCGGGTGGGCAACAGCTTCCAGTGGGGTGAGGTGATGTCGGCATTGGTCGACAGACCGTTGCGGATCAGCAGGTAGAACGGCACCAGGAAGAGACCGGCACCCAGCACCAGCACCAGGTACCGCGCCGTCGCCCCGGCCTGCTGGGCCGGTGTTCGGGGGCGCCTGCGACGGGCCGTGCGCGGCTCGGTGAGCTGCGTGCTCATGCGGGGGTACCCCGGCGGGAATCGTCGTGGAACCTCATTCGTCGCTCCCTCGCCGGCCGATGCCCAGCAGGCGCCCCTGGGCGACCGTGAAGATCGCGATGACCAGCGCCAGGATGATGGCGCCCGCGCTGCCGTGCCCGAAGTCCTGGCCGCGCCCCAGCGCGACGTAGTACAGGTACACCAGCGGCGGCCGCGCGTAGGGCGGGTAGTTGCCGTTGTTGGACAACAGGTTGTAGAACTCGTCGAACGACTGGAACGCATTGATCAGCAGCAGTACCAGGACCGCGACCGCGGAGGTCCGCAGCTGCGGAAAGGTGATGTAGCGGAACGTCTGCCACCCCGGCTTGGCGCCGTCGACGGCGGCCGCCTCGTACAGGATCGTCGGGATCCGCTGCAGCCCGGCCAGGAACAGGATCATGTAGAAGCCGAGCTGCAGCCACAGCCGGAGGCTCACCAGCACCAGCCAGTACCACGGCGGGTGCGTCACCGACAGCCAGGACACCGGTTCGATGCCGATTGCCCGGAGAATGCTGTTGATCAGCCCGAACCGCACCCCGGAGAAGATGGACATCTTCCAGATCAGCGAGGCCACGACGTAGGAACACGCCGTCGGCAGGAAGAACACCGACCGGAAGAACGCCTTGGCGAACCGGGCCCGGTGCACCAGCAGGGCAAGAGCGAGCGCACCGGCGAAGGTGGTCGGGACGATGAAGAGCGCGAACAGGATGAACGTGCCGAGGCTGGACAGGAATGCCGGGTCGGTGAGCATGTCCGAGTAGTTGCGCAGCCCGACGAACACGGTGGGGGTGACGGTGTTGCGGGAGTCGAAGAAGCTGAGGTAGACGCTCCACAGGATGGGGATGTAGACGAAGATCGCCAGGCCCATCACGAAGGGACCGACGAACACCCAGAACCACAGATTGCGGTTCTGCGGGCCGGCCAGTCGCCGGCGCAGCGGCGGTCGCTGCGGAACCGGCCCCGCCCCGGCCGGGGACCGGGCCGGCAGTCCGGTCCCCGGGCCGCCACTGCGTTCCGGGAGGGCGATGTCGGCCGAGGCCTGCTCGGTCGGGGCGCGGTCGGTCAAGGCCCGATTACTTCTGCACCCGGGCGAACTCCGCGGTTGCCGTCTTCTGCACCTTCGCCAGTTCGGCGGTGGCGTCCGCGCCGTTCTTCAGGATGTTGTTCAGCGCGTCCGAGTAGGCGGTGCTGCAGGCAGAGGTCCAGATCAGCGGTGTCTGCGCCTTGCCGTACTTCTGCGTGATGGTCACCGCGTCGGCGGCCACCCCGGTCTTGAGCTTGGTCGCCTTGGCGGCCACGCTCTTGCGCGCGGGGATGTGGAACCCGTAGCTCTGCGCGAAGTCCAGCTGGTCCGCGGTGTTGTCCACCCAGAGGTACTTGACGAAAGCCTTTGCGGCATCCGGATTCTTCGACTTGGCGCTGACCGCCGAGCCGTAGGCGCCGATCGGCACGGCCGGGGCGCCGACGGACGAGCTGAACTTCGGCCACGGCAGCACACCGAAGTCGTTGCCCAGCTCCTTCTGCAGGACCGGCAACGTCCACAGCCCCGTCCACTGCATGGCCGTCAGGCCCTGGGTGAGCGCGGAGGGGTCCGACCAGTCGGTGGGCGCGCCGAGCAGCAGCGACCCGCTGGTGAACAGCTCGTGCAGCCCGGTGAGCGCCTTGGCCAGGTTCGGATCAGCGAAGCCCGCCTTGCCGTTGACCGCGTAGTCCGAACCCACCGACCACAGGGCCGGGCCGCCCATCACCCCGGCGCCGCCGTCGTTGCCGAGGAACAGGCCCTTGACGTCGGAGTTGGTGAGCTTCTTGGCGGCCGCGGTCAGCTCGTCGAACGTGGTGGGCGGGGTGACCCCGGCGTCGCTGAGCAGCGACTTCCGGTAGACCAGCAGCTGCATGTCGATGACCTGCGGAACCGCGTAGAGCTTGCCCTTGTAGGTCATCCGCTGCACGAGCGAGGAGGTGAAGTCGCTCGCCGCGCTGCCCAGGATGCCGTCCAGCGGGAGCACCTGGCCGCCCTGGATCTGGTCGATGTTCGGGCCGTTGCCGGCTTCGAACACATCGGGACCGGCGTTCGTCAGCAGCGACGAGGCGACCTTGGTGTCGTAGTCGCCCGGCACCCACTGCACGGTGACCTTCGCCCCGGTGTACCCGGCGGCGTACTTCTCGACGGCCTGCTGGGTCCCGGCCTCACCGTACTGGTGGTACCACTGCGAGATCGTGGCGTTGCCTGCGGGCGCGCTGCCCGAGGACGTCGCACCGGAGGTCACAGCGGCCGATGACGACGCCGCCGACGAGCCGACCGACGCCGACGAGGGGGCCGCGGACGAGGACGCAACCGAGGAGCCGGTCGCGGACGACGCGCCGGACGGCGCCGCCGAGGACCCGGCGGCCGGAGTCGACGAGCTGGCCGCGTCGGAGCGGCCGGTGTTGGAACCGCAGGCGGCGAGCGCGCCGGCGGCCAGGATGCCGCCGGACAGGGTGAGGAACCGCCGCCGGTCCAGCGGCGCTGCGTTCCACAGATGGGGCTTGTCGATCATCGTGTCTCCGGAGGTCAAGGGGTCAGATGTGCCGCCCGCAAGAGTATTCGCCGCACCCGGCGGCGGCGCGCGCGGACCGGCCTCACCACCAGGGCCGCAGCGGCAGCGCGGCTCCGCCGTCGGCGTCCGGCCGGACCGCGAGCACCTGGTGCAGCTGGATCTGGTTGCGTTCGAAGCCGAGCCGGGAGGCCGACATGTACAGGCCCCACACCTTCGCGGTCGGCTCGCCGACCTCCGCCACGCAGGCATCCCAGTGCGTCCGCAGGTTCGCGCACCAGTCCCGCAGGGTCAACGCGTAGTGCTCCCGCAGGTTCTCCTCGTGACGTACCTCCAGGCCGGTGTCCTGCATCGCCGAGATGATCCGGCCGGACCCGGTCAGCTCGCCGTCGGGGAACACGTAGCGGTCGATGAAGGGCTCGGTGCGGTAGGTCGATTCGTTCTCCGGGCGGGTGATGCCGTGGTTGAGCAGCAGCCCTCCCGGGCGCAACCGGCTGCGCAGGAAGGAGAAGTACGACCGGTAGTTGGCCACGCCGATGTGCTCGATCAACCCGATCGACGACACCGCGTCGAAGCCGTCCTCCCGGACGTCCCGGTAGTCCTGGTGGCGCACCTCCGCCAGGTGCTGCAGGCCCTCGGCGCGGATGGCGCGCTGCGCCCACTCGGCCTGTTCGGCCGAGAGCGTCACGCCCACGGCGGCCACGCCGCGGCGGGCCGCGTGCCGCACCATGGAACCCCAGCCACACCCGACGTCCAGCAGGCGCTGCCCGGGCTGCAGCCGCAACTTGTCGAAGACCAGGCCGAACTTGTCCGCCTGCGCCCGCTCGAGGGTGGCGTCGGGGGTCGGATAGGCGGCGCAGGTGTACGCCATCGACGGACCGAGGACGTATTCGTAGAACTGGTTCGAGACGTCGTAGTGGTGGTGGATGGATTCGGAGTCGCGGCTGCGGGAGTGACGCAGGCCCCGCACGACCCGCTTCCAGCGCTGCGGGCCCTCCTGCGCGGGCGGTGCGGGCGGCAGCAGCCGCGCCGGCCCGATGCTCCGGACGATGCGCCCGAGATCCCGGAGCGCCGGTCGCCGCAGGTGCATCCTGTCGGCCATCATCTGCAGCACCGGGTAGAGATCTGCCGGATGCACGCCGGAGAACCGCAGGTCACCGGCGATGTAGGCACGAGCCAGCCCGAGGTCGCCAGGGGCCGTCAGCACGTACCGCAGTGCCCGCGGAGCGACCACCTCGACGCCCAGCGGCGCCTGTTCCGGGCCGGCACTGCTGCCGTCGTAGGCGGTCAGGCGGAACGGCAGCGGCGGTGCCACCGCCAGCTGCACGATCTCCGCGACGGACAATCGGCCGGTCCCCGATGCCGTGTCGCCGGTTGTGGTCGCCGTGTCGCCGGCCGACGGGCCGGTCGTGGTCGCCGTGTCGCCGGGCGGTGGGCCGGTCGTGGTCGCGGTGTCGCCGGCCGCCGGAAGGGCTCCGGTCGCTGTGTCGCCGGGCAGTGGCCCGGTCGCCTTGAAGGTCGTCATCCCCGGCCCACCGTCTTCTCGTACATGCCCGAGAGCCGGCCGTCAGGGTCGTACCGGGCCTTCAGTTTGTCGTACTCGGCGCCGCCGTACAGCTCCGCGAAGGTCGCCGGCGAGTAGAACGCATCCGAGTAGAGCGACTTGTGGCCGCCGAACGCGGTGACCTGCTCCTCGATCCGCTGGTTGACCGGGTGGTCGGCGCCGGCAGCGGTCTGCGCACCCCTCTTGCCGCGCACCGCCGGACCGGGCACGGCCGGACCGGGCACGGCCGACCAGAAGCCGACGTTCACGTAGGTCCGGTCCGGCTGCAGCGGGTACAGCGGCCAGGTGCCGTCCCAGCCGCGCCGGTCCTCCCCGGTCCCGGCCGGGCCGCTGTCGGCGGACGGCTGCATCCGCAGTGGGCACAGCCAGAGCGGCTCGATCGGGACCGTGGCCAGGAACCACCTCAGGAACTCGGCGGTCCGCTCGACCGGGATCTCGACGTCCTGCACCACGCGTTCCAGTGGTGGGCGTCGGTGCAGGCGCTCGATCCGGTCGGCGAGCGAGAAGCGGCGGTCCAGGGCCACCAACTTCCAGTAGAAGGAGCTGCGCCGCAACGCTTTCGGCCACAGGCGCCGGACGAGGCGATGCTGCGCACCGAACGCCCGCGAGCACCAGAACCAGTCCGTGTCCCACCGCCAGAGGTAGTCGCGGGTCGTCAGGCGGTCGGCTGTCCGGTGCTGCAGTGAGCGGTAGTAGATCTGTCGGCCGGTGTAGTCGCTGACCGGCCCGGTCACGGCGGAGCGGCGGCCCAGCGTCAGGTAGCTCTCTCCGGCGGAGAAGACGACGCCGTCCAGGTAGTCCACGGCTCGGCCCTGATACGAGCCGGATTCGCAGATGCGGGCGATGTCGTCCTGCAGGTCGGTCAGGTGGTGGTACCGCAGGTGGCGCAGTTCCACGAACGTCTCGACCGGCTCGAGCCGGAGGCGGACCCTGGTCGCATAGCCGAGGCTGCCGTAGGAGTTGGGGAACCCGGCGAACAGGTCGGCGTGCTCGCCGTCGGGCGTCGCGGTCAGGACCTCGCCCTGGCCGGTCAGGATGTCGAGTTCCAGGACCGACTCGTGCACCAGCCCGTTGCGGAACGATGCCGACTCGATGCCCAGGCCGGTCACCGCGCCGCCGACGGTGATGGTCTTCAGCTGCGGGACCACGGTCGGGCTCAGGTGGTGCCGCAGCGTGGCGTCCAGCAGCGTCTCGTAGGTGCACATCCCGCCCACGTCAGCGGTGCGGGCCACCGGATCGATGTGCAGCACTCCCGCCAGGCCGGTGACGTCCAGACCCGCGGTGGTGGCCGGGGTGCGACTGCGGAACAGGTTCGACGTGCGCTTGGCCAGCCGGACGGTGGCCGACGGCGGGATGGAATGGAAGTCCGCGACCAGCTGCCGCACGGCCGCCCGGTGCGCAGGCGACGGGCGGAACGGCATTGGCGACGCCACCCACGCCATCGGGCGGATCGGCTCGACGGCTGCCATTCGGCTGATGCTAGAGCAGGCCGTTCCGGTCGTCGCGGGCCGGTGCGCAGCGCGCACAGCCCGGCCGGAGTCGGTCAGTGCGGCCGGTCGAGCAGAGCGGGATCGGTGTCGCCCACCGCGTCGATGACGACCGGGCGGGGGCGCGACGACCTCGGCATCCGGGCAGCGGCCCGGCCGATCCGCCGCGTCGCCATCGCATCCCCGGCGGCACCCACCGCGCCGCCGAGGACCGGTATCCGCTTGGCGGCGAACGCCGCGAGTCGCTTGCCGCCGATGGCGGCCACCAGCTCGCCGACCACTGCTCGGGCGATCATCTTGCGCACGGCGGGCGGTTGACCGCCCTGCACCAGTGCCTGCGGTGACACGTCGGTCTTCGCCTCCTTGGCAAGCGCCTTGCGGGAGTCGTCGTCCAGCAAGCAGACCAGCACGGCGTCGCGGACGGCCGGATCGGCGAGGTCGTAGTCGCGGATGTAGAGGATGGTCGCCGCCAGATGGCACTGCACCAGGGCGACGGCGGCGAGGTTGGCCGGAGCCGTCACGGCCATCGTCACCAGGCCGCCCAGGTTCGTCACGAACCCCTGCGCCCCGGCGAGCCGGACGTGTGAGTTGATCACCTCGGAGATCGCCGCATCGGTGTCGAAACCCGCGTCACGCAAGGCCTTCTCACCGCTCTGCGCCGCTCCGGGGACCGGTCCGAGGCCGTCGATCGCCCGCTCCAACAGCTCCCGCACGGTGCTTCCGGTGAGACCGGGGCCGACACGCCTGGCCACTGCGGCACCGATCGATCCTGCAACGCCCACGATGGTTCTCCCCTTTGTGTTGCCGTTCTCGAGTGTGCTTCCGGTGCGTCACGCTGGTCCTGGGCCCGGCGCCGCCTCGACCGGGACCGGCACGCGGTCGACGGCGTGCCGGCGCGGTTCCCGGTAGAGCGGGTACAACGACCCCATCGTCGCCTGTACGACAGTCTCGTCCAACCACGCGGCTCCGCCGAACCGGTCGAGCTGGGACTCCGGCAGCCGGATCGGCAGCCGGCCCGGCTGGTCGGCGGGCCCGAGGCCGACGAGGGGGCTGCCGCGGTCGAGCAGTCGCTGCAGCACGCGGCCCCCGATGCGCAGGTAGGAGAGCGTCTCCACCTCGAGCCCGGGAGCCAGCACCTTGGCGGCGTGGATGTCGCCGATCCGCCCGGTGACGGTCAGCACGTCGAAGTCCGCCAGCCGGTCCAGCATCGTGTCCAGCAGCGCCGCCGGCGTCAGCGGCGGCGCGGCCGGCAGCTCGCCGGCCGACACCACCTCCACGGTGTGCGACAGCATCGGCTCGGCCAACGCCCGCGAATCGGCCGGCGACAGGTTGGCCCAGCCCCGCATCTCCTGCAGCGCGCGCACCTCCTGCGGCCCGATCGGCAGGGTGATCTCGTGTGCGTGGTAGTCCGGCAGCAGCCGCGCCACCTCGTCGATCGGGCCGAAGGCAACGGCTCGCCGGGCCCGTGACGACGCGAACTCCAGCAGAGCCGACCCGATCGCCCGCTGACCGTCCGGATCAGCCGCCTCGCCGATCGCGGTGTCGGCGAGCGGCGGCACCCGGCCCTGTCGCTGCCGGCCCATGGCGTACACCACGCAGGCGAACTCGGTCGACGCCACCTTGACGACGGGTTCGATGCCGGCGCCCCGCAGTGCCGCAACGGTCGCGATGGCGGCGGGGTCGGTCAAGGTGGTGAGATCGACCACGACGCCCTGGTCCAGCGCGCGGAACGAGACCGTGTCGCCGTCGCGCTGGACGAGTTCGAGCAGCGCGTGCCCGACCGCGCGCTCGACGGTGTCCCCGGCGCCCAGGCCGTTGGTGATCGGTGTGATCAGCGGTTCCGGTCCGCCCGCGGGGAGTCCTGACGGACCGCTCGCGACGAACTCGAGCGGAGCGAGCACCTCTTCGCCGGTCCGCCAGCGCACCGTGGGCACCCAGGCGATCTCACTGTCCGGCGAGTACGGCGACCCGGCGGGCAGCGTCAGCGTCAGCGGGTCGGCCACCAGCCGGGTGCCCCGCTCCTCGACGAGCTCCCGGTAGGACGCGACGCGTACCGGCAGCGCCCGGAGCGCGGCCCGCATCACCACCCGCTCCGCCGTCTCGCCGAGCGCGCCGATCCGCGCGGCTGCCGGAGTGGGGCCGTAGCCGACGCCGTAGGCCTCGTCAGCGCAGTGCTGCGCCGTCCACACCACCGAGCTGACCGGCACGCCGGTGATGTCGAAGGCCGTGAGCGGCCATTCCCGCACCACGCCGACGGAGTTGAGTGCGTCCAGGTAGGTGCTGATCACGTCGTCAGCGCCGGTCGGGTCAGAAGTCGATGGGTGGTGCTGGTCGGCCGGGTGGTGCTGGTTTCCAGATTGGTGCGGGTCGGGAGAGCCGTTCCGGTCGGCGGCGTGGTGCTGGCCGGCACGGTGGTGCTGCTCGGTGGTGTGGTGCGGGTGGTCGGTCATGGATCTCCTTGCTGACGCTCGTCGCTGAGCGCTGCGGGGGGTTGTGCCGTGCACGGAGCTGAGTACCCAGTTCGGGGCGCGCTGATATCCCATAGTCCACTCACGGGCTCTCGGCGTGGACGCGTCCGGAGTAGACAGGTGGTGAGCTGGGCCGATGCAGCAGGACCGCGGAGGCGAGCGGCGATGCGCGAGAGCAAAGCCGGTCGAGTGGAAAAGTGGGAGGTAGGCATGGAGTCGTCGATCGTCCGGGCCAACGGGCTCGATATCGCGGTGGAGTCGTTCGGGGACGTCGGGAATCCGACGATCCTGCTGGTGATGGGCCTCGGCACGCAGATGCTCGGGTGGCCCGACGAGCTGTGCCTGGACCTGGTAGGTCGCGGCTACCGGGTGGTGCGATTCGACAACCGGGACATCGGCCTGTCCACCCACCTGGACGGTGCCCCCGCGCCCGAGTTGTTCGAGGTCCTGCTGCGCCGCCGCAGGCCGCCGTACGGCATCGAGGACATGGCACGCGACGCGATCGGGGTGATCGACGCGCTCGGCCTGGAATCGGTCGACCTGGTCGGTGCGTCCATGGGCGGCTTCATCTCGCAGGCGGTGGCCCTGGCGGAACCGTCGAAGGTCCGGTCGCTGACGTTGATCATGACCTCCACCGGGTCCCGCCGGGTGGGCCGGCCCGCACCGGTGGTGGTACGCACCGTGCTGCGCCGCCGGGTGGAGGCCGCCGACCGGGAGTCGGCGATCAAGGCGAGCCTGGCGACGTTCGCCATGATCGGGTCGCCGGGGTATGCCGAGGACGAGGAGTACCGCCGGGAGCTGGCCGGCCTCAGCTACGACCGCTCGTACGACCCCATCGGCTCGCGGCGGCAGCTCGCTGCGATCACCGCCCAGGCCGACCGGACCGAGCGCCTCCGCTCGCTGCAGATCCCTACCTTGGTGATGCACGGGCTGGCCGATCCACTGGTGGCGGTGAGCGGCGGGCTCGCGCTGGCCCGGACCATTCCGCACGCCCGGTTCATCGGCTACTCGGGGATGGGCCACGACCTGCCGCGCGAGCTGTGGAGCACCTTCGCCGCCGACATCGCCGGCCACGTCGAGCGGTCGAGGGAACGGCTGGCAAAGGACGGCACGTCGCGTGAAACCCGCGGTGACGTCTGAGCGTGGGTTGACATCGCCGCGCTGAGCCGCAACAGTTAACCTCGTGGTTCACCATCAGTTCGCGGCCCTGGGCGATCCGACCCGGCTGGCCATCGTCGAGCGGCTCGCCCGCGGGCCGATGTCAGCCGGCGACCTCGCGGCACCGACGACACTGTCGCTGCCCGCCGTTCTCAAGCACGTCCGGGTGCTGGAGGAGGCGGGCCTGGTGACGACCGTCAAGCGCGGACGGGTGCGAGAGTGCCGGCTGCGGGACGATGCGCTCGTCGCCGTGGCGACGTGGACCGCACAGCAGCGGGCGCTCTGGTCGACCCGGCTGGACGCTCTCGGCACCCTCCTGGAGGACACGTGACCACGACCCCGCTCCTGTCGTTCGATCTCGACCGCACCTACCCGGCGCCGCCAGAGCGCGTCTGGGCCGCCTGGACCCGCGCCGACCTGCTGGAGCGCTGGGTCTGCCCCGACCCGGACTGGCGGGTGTCGAGCTGCGAGGTCGAGGCCGCCGCGGGCGGGGGTTACCGGTTGCGGTTCGGTCCCCGCCCGGCCGGCGACGCCTACAGCGAGACAGCGACCTTCGCGGTGTTCGAGCCCGTCGAGCGGCTCGTGCTCGACGTCCTCACCTCGGGCGACGACATGGCCGAGCGATCCCGCTGCACCGTGCAGTTCCTGCCCGTCGATGGCGGGACCCGGCTCGAGCTCACCGTCGAGGGCCTGTCGGACGCGCTGACGGCCGAGCACATGCGGGTGGGCTGGCAGTGGTGCCTGGCGGGCATCGCCGAGCAGCTCGGCGTGGCCTGATCCGCCGTCCCGTACCGCGCCCTCGACCGGTCACCAGGTAGAAACCTGCGCGCGGGTGGTTCCGGCAGTGCGCAGCGGGTCATGGGTGGTCGGCGGACCGACGCGGAGGGTGCACCTGCGTCGATGTGAAGGCACGGGTCAGAACGGCGGTTCGTCAGGATCGACATCCTGTGCCTGGCGACGTTGCATGACGTGGCGGTAGTGCTCGGGGCAGAAGCGCTTCAGCATGGCGTCGGTCGGTGGCTCGTAGTCGGGATCGGCGCTGATGTCGTACCCGGCTTCGTCGTCATCGGTGTCGGCGGTGTCGTCGGACGAGTCCAGGCCGATGCGGTAGGTCCAGGTCGCATGGGCGGGGATCAGTCGGCGCGCCGGACGGCGCTGCTGCTCGACCTTGTCCGCCGCTTCCCGCTCGATGACGTCCTGCGCTTGTCGATGGAGGCTTCGTCCCCGATCAGCGCAGGCACGGCAGTCGTGGCAGGTGTGCTCCGGCACCGCCGGCTCCGGTGGGTCGGGAATGCTGGTGTCGGCGTCGTCGATCTGGTCCGGGCGCGGCGCCTCCGCGCAGAACATGGTGGGGATGGCGTGCTGGGGAGGGTGCTGGACGTAGGTGTGCCCGGTGGGACTGGTCCAGATCATAGTGAGACCGTCAACGGGGTCGCGGTGGGCAGTCCAGTCGGTATGGGTCTTGAGACGGTGGTGGTGTCGGCATAGGGGATCGAGGTTGCATGGTTCGGTGGACCCGCCGGAGGTGGGGCAGCAGTGGTCGTACGGACTCCGGTGGTCGATGTCGCAGCGCACAGCAGGCATGCGGCAGCTGGGGAACCGGCAGGTGCCGCCGGCGGCCAGCACGTGGTCGGTGATGGCCTGGGTGGGGAGGTAACCGGTCGTAGCTCCGACCGCCGCCGTGTGGCCGTTGCTGTCCAGTAGGTGCACCGCCAGGCTGCTGGTGGAGCGGGCGATGGCAGCGGCAAGGTCCGCGGTGATCGGGCCGTGGTTGGTGAGCGTCGCCGGGTCCCGGGTGAGTCCGGTGAATGCGTCCAGCGACATGGTCAGGTTGAGGTGCACCGGTCGGCCGTGCCGCGAGCGTGCGAGCTGAGCCGGCGGCCGTGGTGCCGTGCCGGACGAGACGCCGGCTGGGCGGGGCAGGACTGTCTTGGCAACGACGGACGCGTCTGTCGCGGCTGTGGCGCCGAGCGGGACCGAAGCTCCGGTGGAAGCTGCGCCGATGGCGGAAGCCACGGCGGTGGCCGGCGCCGCGGGCCTGAGGGTGGCGTCCGGAACGGCGGTCGCGGTGGAAGTAGGGATCTCAGTGGCGATGGGGGCCGGCTCGGCCGGAATCGATGCGGTGTCGGCCGTCGTGGCTCCGTTGTCGTCGCCGGCGGCAGGGGCACAGCTGCCAGTCTTGTCCGCGTCGGCACAGCTGGCAGTCGCGTTGCCGTTGGCATCACCGTTGGCGCAGCTGGCGGTCGTGCTGCCGTCGCCGGTGTCAGGAGTGGTGCAGTCGGAACCGGATCGAGCCGCTGCTTTGTCGTCGCTCGCCGTGGATGCGGTCGAGGGTCGGGTGAGGCTCAGCAGGGTGGTGATGTCGATGCATCCATGGACGAGCAGCGTGGTGCACAGGTCGACCAGGGCGTCTGCGCGACGGGCGGTGGCGGGCCGGTTGTCCATCCCGGCGGTGGCGGCGGCCAGCTGATCGAGCAGGTCGTACACGTCCAGGGCGCCTTCGGCGGGCAGGTGCGCGCGGATGGTTCCCATCCCGTCGGCGGCGGGATGGTGGTCTACTGATCGTCCGCGGCGGGCGGCGATGACCCGCTTGTGTGCAGCGTCCGGGTCGACGGCGATCACCCGGCGATCGATCATGGGATTGAGCTGCCCGGGGGTACGCGTCTCTGCGAGGGGGAGGACGGCGGCTTCCACGCGGTGCCGGGCGTCGTCGGAGAGGGCGCGGGTGCGCTCGGCGATGGTCCGGGCCCGGGCGAGATCGATGCGTCCCTCGCGGACCGCGTTCAGGGTGGCGGGAAGATCGTTGGCCAATTCGACGGCGAGGTCGAGGCGGTGGGCGGCGCCGACGGGTGATTGCTGCAGGGCCGCAGCTATTTCCGCGGCCGCGAGGTCGCGGCCCAGGTCTTCCAGGTGCGCGACGACGACGGCTGGGTCGGGGGCGCCGTCCGGACCCACCGGACCGATCCTGTCGTAGAGCATGGCGAGCATGGCGAGCATGGCGAGCATGGCGAGCATGGTGTCGACGGGGGCGGCGCGTCCGGGGCGGGCGAAGTCGGCGATCGCCGCCATCTGTGCGGCTTGTAGGTGGCGGATCGCTTTGTCGGCGGTGACGATCAGGTCGACCAGATTCCGCCCAGGGAGCTGGGCCGGTTCGGCGGTGGACACCGCGGCGAAACCGGCGGCGTCGGGTAGTGCCGACGCCAGCGTCGACCACCCCGCCCCGACACCGCTACCCATCCCGACCCCCCGGTCTGACATTCGACTCTTTAGTCGAATATACGTTCGATTCTACCTCTCGAACAGCGATGACACAAGAGGCTGTCCTTCTTCTGGCGGGCAGACCGTCAGCCGCCGAGCGAGCGGTCGCGGCGCGCGGCCACCGTGACAGGAGACCTCAGAAGACGACGATGACGGTGTAGTCCGGCAGGTAGCCGTTGCCCGAGCACGCCGGCGCTACGCCGAACGTCGCCGGCGACTTGGCCACGCGTGCCCAGCTGGCCGGATATCGCCCGGTGGCGGTCCGCGCGTCCGGGCCGGCGACACGGGCGGTGGATGCACCCGACTCTTGCCGTCGCCGGCAACGAAAAACACCGTCTTCGGGCGAGTGCACTGCCGTTGGCCGCCGCGACCGTGCATGCGCGGCCCGAGGCAAGGCAAGCAGACTGGGAAAGCGGCCCTGCAGGTCCAGACAAGAAACGTGCGCCAGAAGAACGCCCGATCAGCTCAGCGAACACCCTGTCACGGGTTGGCGGTCAGCTCCGGATGCTCTGCGCCATGCGGGATGTCGATGCGCTCCTCGCCGGTGCGGAGCGCGCGGAGGATGACGCCGGCGACGTATTCCGGGCTGTGGGCCACCGTTCCGGGACGCAGCTCCTGACCGGGCCGGTACCGGCCGCCGCCGAACTCGGTCGCGGTGATCGACGGCAGCACCAGCGACACCTCGATGCCGTCGGCGGCGAGTTCGGTGCGCGACACGGCCGACAGCATGTTGACCGCCGACTTGGTCGAGGCATAGCCAGCCACGCCGGGCAGTGCCATCCGGGTGGTGCCCGAGCTGATGTTGACGATCCGGCCGGCACCCTGTGAACGCATGGCCGGGAGCACGGCCTGGGTCATCGCCACCACCGACACCACATTCAGCTCCAGGACGCGGCGGAAGGCGTCCAGATCGAGCTTGTCGAGATTTTCGTGCAGGCTCACGCCCGCGTTGTTCACCAGGCCGTCGATCGCACCGTGCCGGTCCAGCGCGGTCGCCACCAGCCGCTGGATGTCGTCGGCGACGGTCACGTCGGTCGGAACGGCAAGTGCGGCACCGAGTTCCGCGCTCAGGGCGGCGAGGCGGTCGGCGCGGCGGGCGGCGAGTACCGGGTGCGCCCCGGCCTGGTGCAGCAGCCGCGCCGTCCACTCGCCGATGCCCGACGACGCGCCCGTCACCACGACGGTTCGTCCGGAAAGGTTCCACAGGTCCATTCGCCCATGGTGCCAGGCGGGTGGACCGGCACGACGACCACCAGCCGTCGCGAACCGCCACAATGACGACATGACCAAGGACGCCGACGAGACCGAAGCGCTGCCCGAAGCACCCAACACGCGACCGGGGCCAACCGACGAGGGCGGTCACGGCGGGATGGCGACCAGGGAGCAGGAAGCAAGACAACGCGCCAGGGCGGAGCAGGCCGACGGCGAGCTGTGACCCGGAAGCCACCGGCGCCGATGACCACCCGGAAGCGCCGGACGACGGCCCGGTGTGCCCAGCCGCCTGATCCCAGTGAGCGCCGGTAGCGTCCCACGGCGCCATGAGCGCGGGTGGCGGTGCGTTCAGCCGCGCAGGAAGCTCAGCCGCACGTCGCGCTCCGGGTTGTCGACGTTCGTGTCGACCAGGCAGATGGACTGCCACACACCCAGCTGGAGGCGTCCGCCGAGCACCGGCACGGTGACCGACGGGGCGATGAACGCCGGCAGCACGTGGTCACGCCCGTGGCCCGGCGACCCATGGCGGTGGCGCCAGCGGCCGTCCGCCGGCAGCAGGGTGTCGATCGCGGTGAGCAGGTCGTCATCGCTGCCGGCGCCCGTCTCCAGGATCCCGACACCCGCCGTCGCGTGCGGCACGAAGACGCTGAGCAGCCCGTCCTCATTGCCTGCCACGAACCGCGCGCACTCGTCGGTCAGGTCGTGGACGCACCCGGTACGGCCGGTGCGGACGGTCAGGACGTCGCTGCGCATGACGTCAGTCTGCCCGGCCGTCGGCCGGAGTCGCACCCGGGGGACCGGCGAAGATGTGCTCCAGGCTGGTTCCGGGATCGGCGAGGGCGAGCACCTCGTCGCCGGCCTGCAGGGTGGTGGAGCCGCGGACGTCGAGCAGGCGGCCGTCGCGGCTCACCATGCTGACCCACGCCTCGTCGCCGAAGTCCAGGTCACCGACGGCACTGCCGTCCGCGAGCGACCCGGCGGCGACCAGATGCCGGTGCAGTCCTTCCGGCTCGTCCTTGAACCGCATGCCCAGCGCCCACGGCTCGGGTTCCACGACCCGCATCGGCACGCTCA
The DNA here is from genome assembly GCA_964242105.1 of uncultured Nakamurella sp. Taxonomy (GTDB): domain Bacteria; phylum Actinomycetota; class Actinomycetes; order Mycobacteriales; family Nakamurellaceae; genus Nakamurella. The sequence continues at coordinate 38,388 of CAXTBG010000030.1, forward strand.
ACAGGCGCGCGAACGTCGGGACCAGCGCACCCTGGACGACCACGGACACCAGCACGACGACGAAGATGATGCCGTAGATACGGTGCGCCTGGGCGATGTCGGCCGTCAGGATGAAGGTGCCCAGCAGGATCGGGACAGCGCCCTTCAGGCCCGCCCACAGCACGAACGCCCGTTCCCCGACGGTCAGCCGGATCCCGGCGGTGACCAGCCCGACCAGCACCGGCCGGACCAGCAGGATCAGGATGGCGGCGAGCGCGAGCCCGACCCACAGCTGGTCGGCGTGCAACACGTCGCGCACCGACACCGTCAGGCCCAGGACGGTGAAGGCGACGATCTCGGCCAGGCTCGCCATGCCGGAGGCGAACCGTTCGACCTCACGCTTGTAGGGCGCCCTGGTGTCGCCGACGACGATGCCCGCCAGCAGCACGGCGAGGAACCCGGACCCGCCCAGCACGGTTCCCACGCCGTAGATCAGGGTCGCCACGGCCATGGCACGGATCGGGTACAGCGCCTCGTTGGGCAGCGCCGGCCGCATGGCGCGGCGGAGCAGGAAGCCGCCCGCCACGCCGACCGCCGCGCCGACCAGCATCTGCAGCGCGAACTCGCCGGCACCCTCGAGCACGGATCGGCCGAGGGAGCCGCCACCGCTGGATGCGCTCAGCAGCACGACCATCAACGCGATGCCGACCGGGTCGTTCGCCCCCGACTCGCCCTCCAGGATGGTGCCGGACCGGCCGGAGATCTCCCGCCGGCCCAGCACCGAGAACACCACCGCGGGGTCGGTCGGCGCGAGCGCGGTGCCGATCAGCAGGGAGCTGAGCCAGTCGAAGCCGAACAGCAGGTGGGCCGCCACGGCCATCGCCCCGGCGGTGACCACCGTTCCGGCGATGCCGATCCACACCACCGCGCCGGCCGCGGTGCGGAACCGGGCCCAGCCGATGTGCATGCCGCCGTCGAAGAGGATGAAGATCAACGCCACCGTGACGATGCGCTCGTTCGTCTCGGCCGGCAGCGAACCCAGCACGGGAAAGATGTCCGACGCCACGGCCGCGACGATCAGGAACAGCGCCGGTGCCGGCACGCGGATCCATTCGCTGAGCCGGTTGGACAGGACGGCGACCAGCACAGCAACCGACACCATGGCCACGACGAGGCCGAACGGCTGGACGTCGGTCATCGACGCGGCCTCACCCGGCGTCGTCCCGTCCGGCGCGCCGGCCGATCGACGTGCCCGCCGCCCGCTGCTCGTCCATCAGCAGCGCACTGACGTCGGCGTCGTCGATCATCGCCTCCGCGTCGACGGCACCGCCTCCGCGCCCCCGGCGTGACGCGGAAGCGGTGTCGGCAGGCCCCGGCGCGACGTTTCCGGTGCCGTCTGCGCCGGTGCCGTCTGCGTCGTCTGCCTCTTCCTCGTCCTGCTCCGACGGCAGCGACTCCAGGTGACCGTCCACCGCCTGCGAGCGCCGCTCCAGCAACGCCTCCTCCAGGTCCAGGTCGTGCTGCATCTGGCGCAGCACGTCCTCGGTCAGCGTGCCGGCGTTGCGCATGTCGACGATGACCGAGCGCTCGATGCCGAGCAGTGAGCGTCGCCAGTCCGACAGCACGCTCAGCCGCTCGCCGAAGGCGCGTGACTTGTCGTCGTCGTCCCAGTTCCGCCAGTCCCGCAGCGACGCCCACTTGCGCATCAGCTCGGCCTGCCGCGGCGAGAGCTGGCCGGCGTCCAGCATCTCGTCGACCCGCTTGTTGATCGCTGCGCTGGCCTGGGCGTGTGCCTCGGCCCGTTCGAGCTGGTCGTCGGCGCTGTGGTCCTTGGCGATGCCGAGCCGGCGGATCAGCCAGGGCAGGCTCAGCCCTTGCAGCACCAGCGTGGTCATGATGACGGCGATGGTGCAGACCAGCAGCACGGATCGGTAGGGCGTGTCCATCGGCAGGGTCTGCGCCGCGGCGAGCGAGACCACCCCGCGCATGCCCGCCCAGGAGATCGCGGCGACCCCGCGCAGCCCCCGGGCACCGCCCTTGCCGATCCGCGAGATGGCGTGGATCAGCAGCACCCACACCGGCCGGCTCACGATGACCGTCGCCACCACTGCCACCACGGCGAGGAAGACGTGTCCGTGGCCCCGGTCCAGCGAGGCGAAGATGGCACGCAGCTGCAGCCCGATCAGCCCGAAGACGGCGCCCTCCAGCACGAAACGCAGGGCAGCCCAGGTGGCGGTCTCGGTGAGCCGGATCGACGCGGGCACCTCCTTGGGCGAGCGGTAGCCCAGCACCAGACCGGAGACGACGACGACCAGCACGCCGGACGCGTGCGCCTCCTCACCGATCGCGTAGGCGGCGAACGGGGAGATCAGGGACAGCGCGGTCACGGTCAGCGGCGACTGCGCCTTGCGGCGCACGAACGACAGGACGACGCCCAGGGCGGCGCCGATCAGTACCCCGCCGACGGAGGCCCAGGCGAACTGCGCGGCCGCGGACCCCCAGGCCAGTGAACTTGCGCCGATCGCCGCGATGGCCACCTTGAGCGTCACCAGCGACGTGGCGTCGTTGAACAGCGATTCACCCTCGAGCACCGTCACCAGGCGTCGGGGGAGGCCGACGCGCCGTGCCACGGCGACGGCCGCGACGGCGTCCGGCGGCGCCACGATCGCGCCCAGCGCCAGCGCGGCGGCGAACGGCAGGTCGGGCAGCACTGCGGTGAGCACCAGCGCGACGCTGAACGAGGTCAGCAGCACCAGCACGACGGCCAGCTGGGTGATCGGCCGCAGCAGTTGCCGGAGCGCGACGGCCGACGATTCGAACGCCGCGCCGAACAGCAGCGGCGGCAGCAGTACCGACAGCACCAGGTCAGGGCTCAGCTCGAAGCCGGGAACACCGGGCACGAACGACACTGCGAAGCCGATGACCACCAGCAGGATCGGGGCCGGCAGGCGGTAGCGGGTGGCGAAGGTGTTGACGACCAGCACCCCGAGGACCAGCCCGAGAATCGGCAGCAGGGGCTCCATCGAATCAACCTATCCATGTCGTGACGAGGCCGGGACCGAACGTCACGACGGGTGTGGGGTGATGTCCGGGGTGTGTGCCCGCAGATCGCCGGCGATGGCCAGCAGGTCGGCCGTCAGGCCGGGGAGATCCTTCGGGTGAACCGAGTCGAAGGCGTGCACGAGCCACGTGCCGGTCAGCTCGACCGCCGTGCGACCCTCCGCCGTCAGGTGCACGGTCGACCGTCGCCGGTCCGTGGGGTGGGGCAGCCGCTCCGCCCACCGCCTGCGCTCCAGCCGGTCCACCAGCGCCGTCATGCTGCTGGTGTTGTAGCCGAGCAGTGCGCCGAGCTCGCTCTGCCCCAGGTCGCCGCGGCTGTAGAGGTAGCTCAGGGCCTGCGTCTGGCTGACGTCCACACCGAGAGAGACGGAGGTGGCGTGCCGGTAGTGCTCGCCGGCGAGGATCAGCTCGCGCAGCGCGGTGGCCGCGTCGGAGAGCGGCTGTGCGGAGGTCACCGACGCTACTCTACGCCAATCGAGTTAAGCGATGGCCGGGTTACTTGACAGACGAGCGACCTGACGTCGACACTCGGTCGAGCGGAACGAGATGCAACGACGCCTTTCACGCGTGCGGAATCCCAGCAGTCAAACAGCCGGCTGCTGGGCTTTCTCATCTCCTCAGCGTTCGGGCGCCCGGAGCGCCAGGAATTCCGCAAAGGTCTGCACGCCGTCGCCGTGGTCGGGCGTCATCCCATCGCCAGCGCGCAGGCCACGGGCCAACTTGCCCGGGACCGGAACGGCGGCGACCCGACGGGGGCGCCGTTGGCCGCCCCTTTTCCAGCGCAGGTAGGTCTGGGCCAGTTCGGCATACGAGCGGATCTCCGGACCGCCGAACTCCGGAACCCGACCCGCCGGCGGTGCCGCGGCGAGTTCCACCAGGCGGGCCGCCACTTCCGCCGAGGCAACCGGCTGACAACTCAGCCTCGGCGCCACGGCCACCGGCAGTCGGCACATTCCCCGCACCAGCGTCAGCGCCAGCTCGTGGAACTGCGTCGCCCGCAGGATGGTCCACGGGATGCCCGACCCGATCAGTGCCCGTTCGGCGCTGTACTTGGCCCGGTAGTAGCCCAGCGGCAGGGTGTCGACGCCGACGATCGAGATGTACACCAGGTGTGCCAGGCCGGCCCTGCGGCCGGAGGACAGCAGCGCCGCCATGGTCTCCGCCTCGGCCCGGCCCATTCCACCGATGCAGTGCACGACCACGTCGACGTCGGCCAGTGCGCCGTCCAGCCCGGCCCGCGACCGGTAGTCGACCGTCGACCACTGGAGGTCCAGATCGCGTTCGGCCGGACGGCTGTGCCGGCTGGCGATCCGGACCCGGGCGCCGGACGTGGCCAGCCCGCGGGCGACCTGCCGGCCCAGTGCACCGGTCCCGCCCGTCACCAGAACTGTCCTCACGCGTACAATCCGTTCCCTCTCCGACAAGGGGCTGCCGGCGGCGCTCACCCGACGCCCCGGCCCTGCGCTGCGGGGCCTTCGATCAGTAGACGGTGTACCCGCCGTCGATCACCAGGACCGAACCGGTCATGAACGCCGATGCGTCCGAGGCCAGGTAGACCACACTGGGTGCGATCTCCTCGGGCAGCGCGGCCCGCTGCTGCGGCGCGTCCTCGATCCAGTTCCGGCGGAATTCCGGCCGGTCGACCGGCGCCATCTCGGTGCGCACGTATCCGGGCGCGATCGCGTTGACCCGGATGCCCAGTGGTGCCCATTCCGCTGCCAGCGACTTGGTCAACTGGTGCACGGCGGCCTTGGACGCGTTGTACGCGGGCTGCCACTGAGGGCGGTTGACGATCATCGCCGAAATGGAACCGACGTTGACGATGACGCCCCGGCCCACCGCAGCCATGCGCTTGCCGAACACCTGGCTGCCGTTCCAGACGCCGGTGACGTTGACGTTCATCACCTCCGCGAATTCGTCGTCGGTGACCTCGAAAGCCGGCCGGTGGATGCAGGTGCCGGCGTTGTTCACCAGGATGTCGACCGGTCCCAGCTGGGCCTCGATGCCGTCGGCCGCCGCCTCCAGGCTCGCCCGGTCGACCACGTCGGCGGTGAACGCGCGGGCCACGATGCCGTCGAGGACCAGCTCGGCGACGGCGTCCTCGTTGCGCGGCGCATTCCGGCCCAGCACGGCGACCTTGGCGCCCGCCTCGCCGAGGCCGCGGGCGAACGCCCGGCCCAGGCCCTGGTTCCCGCCGGTGACCACGGCCACCTTGCCGGTCAGGTCGAACGACTGGAGGACGCCGGTCGTCCCCGTCATGCCAGCCCGCCGGGGCGGACGATGACCTTCATGCTCTTCGGGTTCCCTTCCTGGGTGAGCGCGGCCTCCACGTCGTCGAGCCCGAAGTGGCCGGTGACCATTCCGTCGAGGTCGATCCGGCCCGACGCGGCCAGCGCGATGGCGGTGGGATAGGTGTTGGCGTAACGGAAGGTGCCGGTGACGGTCAGTTCCCGGCCCTGCACCAGCCCGACGGGCAGCGAGATCTCGTCGGCGCCCATCCCGACGAGCGCCACGTGACCGGCCGGCCGGACGGCCCGAATGCCCTGGCGCACGGCGACTTCCGCGCCGGAGCAGTCGATGAAGGCGTCCACCTCGATGCCCAGGTCCGCCGCGGACTCGGTGCGGGCGTCCAGGACGCGGGTGGCACCGAAGTGGGTGGCCAGCTCCAGCCGGTCCGGCGAGACGTCGGAGACGACGATCTCCGTCGCGCCGAGCGCCTTGGCCACCTGCACGTTCATCACCCCGATCGGCCCTGCCCCGGCGATCAGCACGCTGGACCCGGGGCCGATCTGCACCTTCGCGCACGCCCAGACGCCGACCGACAACGGCTCGATGAGCCCGGCTGCGTCCTCGCTGAGGGAATCCGGCACCGGGTGGGCGAAGTCCGCGGCCAGCACCACGTACTCGGCGAACGCACCGTCGATCGGCGGGGTGGCGAAGAAGCGGACGTTGGGGCAGAGGTTGTAGCGGCCGGCCTTGCACTCCCGGCACGTCCGGTCCGGGATGCCGGGTTCCATCGCCACCGCCTCACCGATCCTCGACTCGTCGATGCCCGGGCCGACGGCCACGATGTGGCCACCGGCCTCGTGCCCGAGGACGAGCGGCTCGCGCACCACGTAGTCGGCGATGCGGCCGTGCTTGTAGTAGTGGATGTCGGACCCGCAGATGCCGACCGAGCCCACCTTGACCAGCACCTCGCCCGGGCCGGGGGAGGGGACGGGGCGTGTCTCGACGGCGATGTCGCCGACCGCGCGGAGCACGCTGACCCGCATGTCGGTGGGCACGGTCGGTGCGGTGGAGGCTGTCATCGCGGGCCTTTCTCTGCCGGGACGTGACTGGTCGCAGAAGGCACGGTCCCATACCCGATCGCGCCGCGCACCAGCCGGGGTGGCGAGCTGCAGGGCCGTCCGCCCCGCGAGAGGTGTCCGGACTAGCGCCCCGGTGCCTGCGCGGGTGCGCCGTCCGGGGCACCCGCCGCGGCGTCGACCCCGCCGTGGTGCTCGCTGTTGGCGGCGAGCGCCTGATCGAGCTGGACCAGCCCGAACGTCACGTCGTTGGGCCGGCGGCCGGCCAGCGCCCACCCGACCAGCACACTCAGCCGTCGCTTGCCGGTCGGCAGGGCGTAGACGTGGTAGCCGCGGGCGACCACCTTGGCGATCCGGCCGGACAGGGTGAGGCCCAGCGGCTTCGCCACGGCTGCCGCGCCACCGAGGTCCACGACCAGCCCCAGGTCGTGGTGCCGATAGTCCCGCAGCGGCCGGCCGGCGATGGCGGCCGAGATGTTCCGCGCCGCCGCCGGACCCTGGCGCATGGCGTGCTGGGCCGTCGGTGGGCACAACCTCCCCTGCCCGGAGTCCGTCAGGTCGGGGACCGCGGCGGCGTCGCCGATGGCGAACACCTCGGGGTGGCCCGGCACACGCAGCGCTGCGTCGACCACCAGTCGACCCTTCTCCAGCGGCAGCCCGAGCGTGCCGATCAGGGGACTGGCGGTGATCCCCGCGCACCACACCACGGTGCTGCAGAGAACCGTCGAGCCGTCGGTCAGGTCCACCGACTCGGCCCCCACCCTGGTCAGGCTGGTCTTCAGCCGGACGTCCACGCCGCGGCCGCGGAGCACCTCCAGCGCGGCCCTGCCCAGCTTGTCGCCCAACTCGGGCATCACCGCGGAGGCCATGTCCAGCAGCAGGAACCGGACCTCGCCCGGCCGGATCGAGCGGAAACCCGGCCGCAGGTTCTCGGTGAGCCGGGAGAGCTGCGCGGCCAACTCGGTGCCGGCGTACCCCGCACCGACGATGACGAAGGTGAGCATCGCCCGGCGGCGGTCACCGTCGGGCTCGGTGTCGGCCGTCTCCATCTGCCGCAGCACCCGTTCGCGCAGATACAGTGCCTCGGTCGCCGTCTTGAACCCGATGGCCCGCTCGGCCAGGCCGGGGATGTCGAACATCCGGGTCACCCCACCGGGCGCCAGCAGCAGATGGTCGTAGGGGATTTCGCGGCCGCCCGTGTCGAGCTCGACCACCCGGTCGTCCAGCCGGATCCGCACCGCGCGACCGCGGATCACCTCGGCGCCGGGCAGGGTCTTGTACAGCGGAACGGCGATACTCCGGGGATCGACGGCACCCACGGCGACGTCGGGCAGCAACGGCTGGTACAGCATCCCGTCCGTGTCGGAGACGAGGGTGACCCGGACGTCGGTCAGGCCGAGCTGCTCCAGCTTCTTGCGCTGCCGGCACAGCTCGCGCGTGGCGAAGAACCCGCCGAAGCCGCCGCCGACCACCACCACCCGCACCGGACGCCCGCTTGCTGCGGCGTCGGTGCTCGCTCGTCGTCCCGTGCGTCGTGTCATGGCGTCCCTCCGGCCTGGAGCGCTGCCGTTGCCAGCGTCCGGCTTCCGACGATAGCGCCGCGGCGGGCCGGGTCGGCGGTGTCGTCGCCGGAGTCCTACTGCGCCGCCTCCGGGTCGCCGCCGGCCGCGCGGAACCGCTCCGGCAGGTGCTTTCTCGCCTTGACCAGCCACTTCTGCGCGCCGTCGAGCGCGACGTCGGAGTCCAGCAGGTACAGACCCTGCATCGGGCAGGTACCGCCGATCTCGACCAGCACCGGCTTGAGCAGCAGTTCCGGGGCGAGCGCGTGCTGAGGGGCGGCGCCCAGCATGAGCGCGAACGTCAGCGCGCCGTTCAGGCTGCCGGCGCCGAACTGGTCGAGGAACAGTTTGAGCACGCCCGTGTAGGTCGCCTTGTACGTCGGCGACGCGACCACCAGCACGTCCGCCCCGGACACGGTGGCCACCGCGTCCGCGACCGCCGGGTCCCCCCAGCCCATCAGCCCCGGGCCCAGGGTGATCACGTCGATCACCGAGTCGGGGGGACGGCCGGTCAGCTGCTCCATGAGCAGGACGGCCGCGGCGAGCGTCCGGGAGTCCGGCTTGGGGTTTCCCACCACCACGCAGGTCGGCACAGCACCACCATTCCTCGCCCGCGGCCGGACCGGCCACGTCGTGAACGGTCCATGCAAGCACACGGCGGGAACGAGCTGGCCCGGCGGGTCGGAGGCCGGCGAACGTGCCCCCGGCCGCCGCCCCGGCGCACGTACGGTGAGGTGGTGTTGATCTTCGACGGTGCGATCGCCGGCATCGGGACCCGCTCCGGAACGCGACTCGTCATCGGGATGTGGCCGTCCTCGCCGCTCGGGTCGATCGCGGACGTCATGGTGGAACGGCCCGACGGCCACCGCCTGCTGCTCGCACCGTCGGCGGCGGTCGCCGAGTTCGTCGCCGCCACCTACCACTTCGACGAGATCGACGTCGTGCCGGTCTCCTACCGGCGGGCCGGACGGCGGTGGACCGTGACGGCCGGGCCGCTCGCGGTCGAGCTGACCACCGGCGCCCGAGGGCCGCTCGGGCTCCTGCTCCGGGCCGTCCCGCGACGCCTGGCCACCGCCCGCTGGTGGGGATCGTTGCTGGATCCGATCGCCCGGGTGGTGATGCCCGGGGTCCGCACCCGGGGAACCGCCGGCGGCGGGCGCCGCGAGTGGTACGCCGCGCTGGATCTGCGCCGCATCGCCGCAGCCAGTGCGAGCTGGGACGGGAACGACCTCGGTGACCTGACCGACGTCCGGCCGCCGGTTCGCTTCGGGTTCGGCTCCACGCCGGCGGCGCCCAGTCTCGTGCGGGTCCGGACCACCATCGACCTGGGTGGTTCGCCGAGCAGTTGATCTTGTGGCGGCCCGCGGTACAGGGCGAGACTGAGCGACATGACACGCACCTTCGGGGTCGAGGAAGAGTTGCTGCTGGTCGACCCCGGCGACGGCCGCCCGAAGCCGACGGGTGAGCGGGTGGTGCGGCGGGCCGGGGCACGCAGCGTGCTGGGCGACGACCGACCGCTGGTCGAGCACGAGTTCAAGGCCGAGCAGGCGGAGATCGGGTCGAAGCCGACGGCGTCGGCTGCGGAGCTGACCGAGGACCTGCGGTTCCTGCGCCGGGAACTGGCCCGGGCCGGCGCCGCGGCAGGCGTGCAGATCGCGGCGCTGGCCACCAGCCCGACGAAGGTCCGGCCGACGGTCACCCCCGAACGGCGCTACGAGCAGATGGTGGACACCTTCGGTCTGCTGGCCCGCCAACAGCTCACCTGCGGGCAGCACGTGCATGTCTCCGTGGAGTCCCGCGCCGAAGGCGTCGGGGTGCTCGACCGCATCGCACCGGAGCTGCCCCTCATCGTCGCCCTGTCGGCCAACTCGGCGTTCTGGCAGGGCCAGGATTCCGGCTACTGCAGCTACCGCACGGTCGTCTGGGGGTTGTGGCCGACGGCCGGGCCGACCGCAGCGTTCGGCGACGAGGCCGGCTACGACGCGGCCATCGCAGACCTGCTCGCCAGCGGCGCAGCGATGGACGACGGGATGATCTACTTCGACGCGCGGCTCTCGTCGCACTACCCGACGGTGGAGATCCGGGTCGCCGACGTCTGCACCGACGTGGACGACGCGGTGCTCATCGCGGTGCTGTGCCGGGCACTGGTCGACTCGGCCGCGACGGCCTGGCGGGCCGGCGAGCCCCAGCCCCAGGTGCGGCCGGAGCTGCTCAAGGCCGCGACGTGGCGGGCGGCCCGGTACGGGCTTGGCGGCGAGCTGTACGACCCGGTGGCGCGCCGGGCGGTGCCCGCGTTCGACCTGCTGGAGCAGGTGATCGACCGCGTCACCCCGGCGCTGACCGCCACGGGCGACCTGGGGCTCGCCCGCGCCGGGCTGGATCGCCTGCGCCGCAACGGCACGGGAAGCTCGGCGCAGCGGGATGCGTTCAGCGGGAGCAACGATCTGCACGACGTGGTGGTGGACGCGGTGGGCCGGACGCTGCGCTAGGTTCGCCGCGATCGCCGCGTTCGCCGGTGCCACCGGCCGGGTCGACCGTAGGCTCGCGGGCGTGACCGCAGAAGGTGTCAGGTATCTCGCCGAGCAGGCGCAGGAGATGATTGCGCCCGGCTTCACCCCGTTGTCCGAGGTGGTCGAGTCGATGCGCGAGTTGGCCGAGGACGACGAGGAACTGGGTGTCGACCCGGACGACGCGGAGACCCTGGCCCGCGACCTCTGGTCGGCGCGGATCGTGGACCTGGCCACGCCGCCGGGCCGGCTGCCGACCGACGATGCCCGGGTCGGGATGGCCTTCGACGCGCTGAACCGGTCCGGCATCGTCGCCTGGATGAATTGCGGGTGGGACAGGGGCGAGGCGTCGGAGCTCTGCCGCGACCTGGCCCGGCAGGCCGGCGCCCGGGGCTATGCCTATTTCCACAGCCAGGACGCCGCGCGCCTCGCGCATGCCGACGCCCAGCTGTACATCGGATTCGACGCCGTGCCCCCGGCCGGCGAGAAGTTCCCCAGCCGCGCGGCTTTCGATGCGGCGTCGGTGCTCATCGGCCAGGACGTCGTCGCCGCGCTGACCGCGCAGGAACTGCAGGTGCGCTGGGACGGAACCGTGGAGAGTCGGGTGCAGGTCGTGGATCTGGACTGGCGGCGACCGTTACCGGCCGGTTGACCGGCTTCTGACGGTCGGTGTCACCCGACCTGCAGCAGCAGGGCGGTCAACCCGCGGATGACGAAATACGGCTGGTACTGCGGCTCGGCGCTCAGCCGGAGCGGGAGCGTGCGCAGCTGTGCCACCGAGCAGTCCAGTTCCAGCCGGGCCAGCGGCGCCCCGATGCAGAAGTGCAGCCCGCCGCCGAACCCGATGTGCGTCGAGTCGCCACGGCCGGCGTCGAACGCGTCGGCGTCCGGAAAACGCTGAGGGTCCCGGTTGGCGGAGCCGAACATCATGCCGACGCGCTCGCCGACGGCGAAGTCGCGGCCGCCGAGCTGCACCCCGTCCTCCAGCACCCACCGCTCGAACAGCTGCAGCGGTGCGTCCCAGCGCAGCATCTCCTCCACCACCGTGGCGGGCGGGACTTCGCCACTGGTCACCCGCGCCCACTGGTCCGGGTGGTGGAGCAGCGCACGCATCCCGTTGCCCAGCGTGTTGACCGTCGCCTCGTGGCCGGCGTTGAGCAGAACGATGACGGTGCAGACGATCTCGTCCAGCGTCAGCATGTCGCCGCCGTCCGCCACGGTGACCAGCTCGGAGATCAGGTCGTCCTGCGGGCGCCGGCGGCGGGCGTCGATCAACTCGTGGACGTAGCCGATGAAGTCGCGGGCCGCGGTGTCGGCCGCCTGCCGTTCCGCGTCACTGGTGGTGAACTCGTACATCTTCACGATGGCGTGCGACCACTCGAGCAGGCGCGGCCCGTCCGCCTGCGGCACGCCCAGCAGCAGGCAGATGACGGCGACCGAGAACGGTTGCGCGTAACCGGCTATCAGGTCGAAGGGGCCGCCGGTGCCGGTCGCGGCCCGTAGATGCTGCGCTGCGAGGGACTCGACCTGCGGCCGGAGCGCGGCCACCGACCGGGCGGTGAACACCTTGGTGATGAGCCGGCGCAACCGGGTGTGGTCCGGCGGCTCCAGGTTCAGCAGGCTCCACTCCTCGGAGGCGTTGAAGTGCGCCCACCGCGGGTCCGGCGCGCCCTGGCCGAACGCGTCGTCGGAATAGCGGTGGCGGTAGGCGCGACCCAGCCGCCGGTCCCGCAGGGCAGCGTTCACCTCGGCGAAACCGGTGAGCAGAAACAGGTTTCGGGCCGGGTAGTACAGCACCGGCCCGAGCTCCCGCATGCGCGCGTAGACCGGGTACGGGTCGGCGAGGAAGCCTGTGTCCTGCGGGTCGAAGCCCACTGCTGACGGTTCGAAGGCGACGGTCACGCCGGATATTAACGCCCGCGGCCCGACCGTCGACCCCTACCATCGACCGTGTGGCCGGTGACAGCGCTCAGGTGGAGATGGACGGGCACCGCTTCCGGCTGACCAACCTGTCCAAGGTGCTCTACCCGGAGTCCGGCACCACCAAGGCCGACGTGATCGGCTACTACGCCCAGGTCGCCGCCGCCATGATCCCGCTGGTGGAGGGCCGGCCGGCCACCCGCAAACGCTGGCCGAACGGGGTGACCACCACCCCGTTCTTCCACAAGAACATCGACAAGGGCACGCCGGACTGGATCGACCGCCGGGAGATCACCCACAAGGACCGCACCATCGTCTACCCGCTGATCGACAACCCGGCGACCCTTGCGTGGTTCGGCCAGAACGCGGCGCTGGAGCTGCACGTCCCGCAGTGGCGGTTCACCGCCGAGGGGGAGGTCGGCCTGCCGGACCGGGTGGTGTTCGACCTCGATCCCGGCGAGGGCGTCGAGCTGGCCGAATGTGCCGTCGTCGCCAAGGCCATCCGGGCGCGGCTGACGGACCTGAAGTTGATGGCCTTCCCGGTGACCAGCGGTTCCAAGGGGTTGCACCTCTACGTGCCCGTTCCGCCGGTGCAGACGTCCGAGCAGACCTCGCAGTTCGCCCGGTTGCTGGCAGAGACGATCGAGAAGGAGATGCCGGACCTGGTGGTCTCCAAGATGGCGAAGCTGCTGCGCCCTGGCAAGGTCTTCATCGACTGGTCGCAGAACAACGGTAACAAGACGACGATTGCGCCGTACTCCCTGCGCGGCAAGGACTTGCCGACGGTGGCCGCGCCGCGCAGCTGGGACGAGCTGGACGATCCCGCCCTGCGCCACCTGGACTACCGGGAGGTGCTGGACCGGCTGGAGCGCGGTATCGACCCGTTCGGGCAGGAATCGACCGCTGATGCAGGGCACGACGGCCGTTCCTCCGGGATGGGCGAACCGCCGGCCTACGCAGCGGGAGACGCGCCGCCCCGGGCGGGGGATGCGCCGGCGCCGGCGGGGGAGAAGCTGGCCGCCTACCGGGCGAAGCGCTCGGCGGACCGCACGCCGGAACCGGTTCCCGCGGCCGGGGAACCGGTGCCGAAGGGGAACGACGACACGTTCGTCATCCAGGAGCACCACGCCACCGCGCTGCACTGGGACTTCCGGCTGGAGCGGGACGGCGTGCTGGTGTCGTGGGCGGTGCCGCGGGGCATTCCGACCACCACGAAGCAGCACCGGCTGGCCGTGCAGACCGAGGACCATCCGCTGGAGTACGCCACCTTCGCGGGCACCATCGACCACGGCGAGTACGGCGGCGGCGACGTCACCATCTGGGATTCCGGCCATTACACCCTGGAGAAATGGCGGGACAGCGAGGTCATCGTCACCCTCGACGGCGCGCGGGCGAAGGGACGGTTCGCGCTGATCCGCACGAAACCCGGTTCGGGCACCGACCGCGGCGCCAAGGGCAATCAGTGGCTGATGCACCGCACCAAGGACCAGCCCGACCTGCCGGAGGTGCTGCCGCGCGAGGGTGGGAAGTTCGGCGCCGACCGGAAGATCGCTCATCCGCCGCCGCCCACCGACCTGCTGCCGATGCTGGCCACCGCCGGCACGCTGGCCGACATCGACGGGCGCGACTGGCGTTTCGAGAGCAAGTGGGACGGTGTGCGGGCGATCGTGGAGATCGGTCACGGCCATTTCCGGCTGGTCAGCCGGAACGGCAACGACGTCACCGCCGCCTACCCGGAGCTGGGCGAGATCGCCACCTCGCTCGCCGAACACGTGGTGGTGCTCGACGGCGAGATCGTCGCGATGGACTCCGCGGGCAAGTCCGACTTCGGGCTGCTGCAACGGCGGATGAAGCTGACCAAGCCGCACGACATCGCCCGGACCGCCGCCGAGGTGCCGGTGCGGCTGCTGCTGTTCGACATCCTCCACCTCGACGGGGTGTCGTTGCTGCGCAAGGCCTATGACACCCGGCGGAAGGTGTTGGAGGCGCTGAATCCGGCGGGGGAGAGCTTTTCGGTGCCGGCGCCGATGGCCGGCCCGGCGGCGTCCGCGCTGGCGCTGACCAAGAAGCGCCACTGGGAAGGCATTCTCGCCAAGAAGGCGGACTCGGTGTATCTGCCGGGCAAGCGGGTGCAGACCTGGATCAAGATCAAGAACGTCACCGAGCAGGAGGTGGTGATCGTGGGATGGCGCATCGGCAACGGCCGGCGGGCGGGCGGGATCGGCGCGCTGCTGATGGCGGTGCCCGATGACGGCGGCCTGCGGTTCGTCGGTCGGGTCGGCACCGGGTTCTCCGACAGCGCGCTGGACGCCCTGCTGGCGACCCTCCGCCCGCTGGAGCAGAAGGCATGCCCGATCACCGGCCCGATGCCGCGGGCGGAGACCATCGGTGTGCACTGGGTGTCGCCCGAGCTCGTGGGTGAGGTCACCTATTCCGAGTGGACCCCGGACGGGCACCTGCGCCACCCGGTGTGGCGGGGCCTGCGCCCGGACAAGGGCGTCGACGACCTGTCCTGACGCCCTGTCCTGACGACCGGGCGGCCGACCGCACGCGGGTGCGGCTGGGTGCCCCTCAGGTCGACGCCGGCGCCGGAGCGGAGCGCCGGGGCGGCGCCGTGGATCCGCGCAGCACGAGCTCGGTCGGCCGGACGACGTCGGCCGGCGGCTCGCCGGTGAGGAGGTCGTCGTCGGCGTCCAGGCGCTGGACGAGCAGGTCGGCGGCGCGCGCTCCCTGCCCGGCTGCGTCCTGTCCGACGGTCGTCAGGTCGATCACCTTGGACATCTCGTGGTCGTCGATCCCGACCACCGAGATGTCCTGCGGGACAGACAGGCCGGCGCGCCGTAGCGACCACAGCGCGCCGATGGCCAGTTCGTCGTACTCGGCGAAGACCGCGGTCGGTCGCTGCGCCCTCGACATCAGGCGGGTCATCGCCGCTGCGCCGCCGTCGACGCCGTAGCGCCCGAACGCCTCCAGCGACGGGTCGCGCCGGACACCCGCTGCGGTCAGCGCCCGTCGGTATCCGGCCAGCCGATCCGCCGAGGAGATGAAGCCGAAGTCCGGGTCGTCGGCGACGCCGCCGAGGAAGGCGATCTGCTGGTGGCCCAGGTGCAGCAGGTGGTTGACCGCCTGCTCGGCCGCAGCAACCTCGTCGATCCGCACGCAGGGCAGGCCGGACATGTGCGACCCGATCGTGACGATGGGGATGTCCAGCGCCCGCAAGGCGAGCGTGTGCTCCTCGGTCAGCGGCATCGACACGCTCAGCACGCCGTCGACGCGCCGGGCGAGCGGCATCCTGTCGAAGAAGCGGTCCCGGTCGGCGGCGCTGCCGAGGCGATAGAGCAGGACGTCATATCCGGCGCGCTCGAGGGCCTCGGTGACTCCGGACATGACGCTGCCGAAGAACCACCGGGTCATGAACGGCACCACGACCGCAACGGTGTTGGTGCGTCCGGAGGCCAGTCCGGCGGCATAGGGCGAGGGCACGTAGGACAGTTGCCGGGCCGCATCCAGTACGCGTTCCCGCGTCCGGGCGGCGACCTTGCCCTGCCGGCTGAGTGACCGGGAGACCGTGGACGGGGCGACACCGGCCAGCGCTGCCACGTCGACGATTCCGGGTCGGCGCTTCTCCTGACCTTGGTCGACTCCGCTGTCCATGGAACGAGGGTAGATCCTCGGAGGTCCACCCGGACCAGGGCAGACCGTCGGAGAACCAGGCGGAGATGGGCGAAATGCGGCAATCCTGGAACCGCTTGTGCTGCCCTGTGCACATGTCTCGGTACCCAAACCAGTTGCCATCGAACGCGATTCGAAAATTGCGTCCGGCTATTGTCGCCAGGTGTGACCGGCGCTACACTCGCCGCTGGAATCGTTTCTAGCGCTTCCGTTCGGCTCGAGCAGAACATCGGCATGCCACAGCGAGGTGGATCGTGACAGCAATGATGAGCCCGACTTCCGGGTGCGGTGGGCGCTGCGGCGCTCACCGGGGGGCGCGAGGATGACCGCGAACGTCATGGTCGTCGTCGAGCGACAGTTCGACCATCCGCGGAAAGAGGTGTTCCGGGCCTGGATCGAGCCCGACGAGTTGAGCCAGTGGCGCGGCAGCCCCGGGTGGCACGTCGAGGACGCGACGGCCGGGGAACGGGCGTTGGGCGGTCAGCACCATCACGTCCAGGTCCGCGACGACGACCCGACGACCCGGGTGACCACCGACGGTGTCTATTCCGAGTACTTCGAACCGGATGTCTTCGTCTCCCGGGAGCGGATCACCGGCGATGCCGGTATCGACCCGGACACCATCCTGGAACTGCGCGTCGAATTCAACCAGTACGGGCGCAACGGCACCCTGCTGCGGATCATCCAAGGTCCCTACAATTCCGACGTCGCCGGCTGGCACGGCGATGGCTGGGAAAAAGAACTGGTCAGACTCGCGGCACACCTTGCCGGGGAACGCAAGACGGGAGAGCCGCGATGAGTCAGGACGTCCAGCCGGTTGCCCGCACCGCGGTGGTGCGGCAGAAA
>CAXTBG010000031.1:0-4098 GCA_964242105.1 uncultured Nakamurella sp.
CCGAGCTCAAGGCCAAGGGCGTCAAGGTCACCCGGCAGGGCGTCGACGCCAAGACCACCGACTACGCGGCCATCGCGCAGACGGTCAAGTCCTCGGGCGCGGGCGCGCTGTTCTACGGCGGGTACGACGCCCAGGCGGCGCTGTTCGCCAAGGCGCTCAAGGCGGTCAACTACACCGGCCTGCAGGTCACCGGCAACGGTGGCAAGTCCTCGGTGTTCACCAAGGGTGCCGGCACCGCCGGTGACGGCTGGTACTTCACCTGCGGTTGCCTGGACGCCACCACGGCGACCAACGCCAAGGCGTTCACCGCGGCGTACACCGCCAAGTTCAAGACCCCGCCGTCGACCTACTCGCCGGAGGCGTACGACGCCACCAACGCGATGATCCAGGCCATCAAGGCAGCCAAGGCGGCCGGCTCGGTCACCCGCGCATCGGTCGAGAAGGCCGTCGAGGGCATCGACTACAAGGGCATCACCACCGAGGTCAAGTTCAAGTCCGACGGTGAGCCGGCCGGTGACGCGCCGGTCAGCCTGTACCCGCAGAAGGCCGGGGAGATCGTGTCCGTGGGTCTGCTGCAGGACCAGAAGTAACCAGAAGTAACCGACCCGGGCCGGGGTTCGCCCCCGGCCCGGCTGGTTGACGGCGAGAGGTGCATCGAGGTCGGTGCACCTCTCGCCTTCCGTTAGCGGCGTTTGCAGGGCATCGGCCCTCCACCCACGGCTCCTGGAAGGACACCTGACGGATGTCTGCGTTTCTCGATTTCTTCATCGCCGGCCTCACCCGCGGTTCGATGTACGCCCTGATCGCGCTCGGCTACACGCTGGTCTACGGCGTGCTGCAGCTGATCAACTTCGCGCACAGCGAGGTGTTCATGTCCGGCGCGTTCGGCAGTTACCTGATCGTGCACTGGATCGTCGGTGACGGGTCGAAGACGCAGTCCTGGCAGGTGCCGCTGGTCATCATCGTCGGGCTGATCTCCGGCGCGCTGACCGGCGCCGGCGTCGCCTGGTCGCTGGAACGGGTCGCCTACCGCCCGCTGAGAAGACGGGGCGCCCCCAAGCTGGCCTTTCTGATCAGCGCCATCGGGGTGTCGTTCTTCCTGTCCGCGCTCGCCGGGAAGCTGTTCAACCGCTTCTCCACCAACCCGTTCCCGAACTACTTCAACACCACCCACGTGGTGTTCACCATCGGGGGTTCGCAGGTCCAGACCATCCAGCTGGTGCTGATCGGCGCCGCTGTCATCATGATGATCTTCCTCGACCGGCTGGTGTCCGGCACCAAGCTCGGCCGCAGCATCCGCGGCGTGGCGGAGGACGCACCCACCGCGGCGCTGATGGGCATCAACATCGACAAGACGATCTCCCGCACCTTCGTCATCGGCGGCGCCCTGGGCGGTGCCGCCGGTTTCCTGTTCGGCACGGCGTTCACGTTCTCCAACGTGATGGGTTTCCAGCCCGGGATCAAGGCCTTCGCGGCGGCCGTGCTGGGCGGCATCGGCAACATCCGCGGCGCCATGATCGGAGGGCTGATCCTCGGCGTGGTGGAGAACCTGGTGCCCACCTTCCCCTGGGGGTCCGCACCGTGGATCGGCATCAAGTGGACGGACGCCATCGCGTTCGTCGTGCTGGTGCTCGTGCTGGTCTTCCGCCCGTCCGGCATCCTCGGTGAGCGGCTCGGGAGGGCGGCATGAAACCGACGTTCGTCAAGTCCCCGGTGTTCTCCCGGGCGATGGGCTGCCTCGCGCTGGCCTTCGTCCTGGCCCTGATCGTCGGCCCCCAGGAGGGCACCCAGGACGACTACGGATACGCCTTCCGCGCGGCGATCTTCCATCCCCGGGTGTTCGTCTTCCTGGCGATCGGTGTGCTGGTCTTCCTGGCGCTGACCTACTGGCCGAAGGTGGTGCCGTACCTGCACCGGCCGGGTGTGCTACCGCTGACCGTCGGTTTCGTCACCGTGGTGGCGTCGCTGACCCTGCTGCACTGGTACGACCCGCTGGGTGACGGCAAGTTCGGCACCGTCGCGACCGCGGTGGGCAAGACGCCCGCGCTGAAGGGTGGGCTCACCGAGATCTACTTCGGCTGGCTGGCCTGGACACTGGCGCTGGCCGTCTTCGTACTGGCCGGCGCGGCCATCGTGTCCGGCCTGCGCATCCTGGCGTGGATCTCGGCGGCCCTGTCGGTCGTCGCCGCCGTCATCGGGTACATCGCGCATTCCACCGTGGTCAACGTCGCCAAGGGCATCGACCACTCCTTCGGTGCGGGCGTCGCCGCCATCGGTTTCCTGACGGTCGCCGCCGCCGCCGTGTCCGTCGCACTGTCCAGGACGCAGGTCGCCGACTCCAAGGCATTCATCGGCCGGGTGCTCGGCTGGCGACCGGGCCTGCCGCTGGCGATCCTCGGGCTGATCGTCGGCGTGATCGGACTGGCCTCGGCCACCTGGTTCTCGCCGGGAGTCAAGAACGCCACCCTGGTCGACACCTCGACGCTGTTCAAGGGCAGGGGACTGGCACCGATCGCCTCCGCGTACCTGTCGTTCCTGGGCTGGGCGCTGTTGGTGGTGGGCGTGCTGCTCGCTGTCGCCGCCACCTATCTGCGGTCGGTCCTGCTCGGCTGGGTCGCGGCCGCGGTCGGGCTGGTGTCGGTGCTGCTGACGCTGTTCACCATGTACCTCGCCAGTTCCCTCGGCGGGTCGTTGAACATCGACGCCGCGACCGGCCCGTGGCAGAACCTGGGGACCGGCGGCTGGATGGCCTCGGGTGCGTTCCTGCTGCTCGGCGGCGCCGGGTACGTGGCGGCGACCAGCAACCGGGTGCCCACCACCGTTCGGGGCATCGCCCTGGCGAAGTCCTCGGATGCGGTGGGCGGCGGGATGTTCAAGGCGCCGGGCGGTGCCAAGACGTTGATCGTCGTGGCCATCGCCTTCGCGCTGTTCTACCCGCCGACGGCCACCTTGGCCTGGCAGTCCGTGCTGGTCACCCAGATCGGCATCTACGTGCTGCTGGCCGTCGGCCTCAACGTCGTCGTGGGCTGGGCCGGCCTGCTCGATCTCGGGTTCATCGCCTTCTACGCCATCGGGTCCTACGTCACGGCGTACCTGGTCGGCTCGCTGCCGGTCAAGCCGCCCAGCTTCCTGCACCTGTCACCGCTGCTGGCCATCCCGTTCGCCATCGCGGTGTGCCTGATCGCCGGTGTGGCGCTGGGTTTCCCGACGCTGCGGCTGCGCGGTGACTACCTGGCGATCGTCACGCTCGGGTTCGGCGAGATCATCCGGATCGCCGCCGTCAACGCCGACAAGATCACCAACTCGACCCGCGGTCCGTCGCCGGTGGTGCCGCACCCGGTCATCAACCTCGGCTTCTTCAAGATCCAGTTCGGCGGGGAGGTGCTGCAGTACTGGTACCTGCTGCTGGTCATCGTCATCGTCGTCGTAGTGCTGTTCACCAAACTGGAACGGTCGCGGGTGGGCCGGGCCTGGGCCGCCATCCGGGAGGACGAGATCGCGGCGCAGGCCAGCGGCGTCAACACCACCCGGGTCAAGCTGCTCGCGTTCGCGATCGGCGCCTCTACCTCCGGTGTGGCAGGCGTGTTCTTCGCCAGCCAGGTCGGTTTCTTCGACCCGACGAACTTCGTCCTCAACAACTCCATCCTGGTGGTTGCCTACGTCGTGTTCGGCGGCATGGGTTCGCTGCCGGGCGCGATGGCCGGGGCGGCCGTGCTGACCTGGCTGCCGGAGTTCTTGAAGGACCAGGTGCCGTCGGCGGACCGCCAGCTGTGGATCGGTCTGGTCATCCTGCTGATGATGATCTTCCGGCCGGCCGGGCTGATCCCGGCCCGGCGGCGCGCTGCCGAATTGCACGGCCTGCAGGACGAACCGGACCTGGAATCCCCGACGGTGCCCGCCGGCGAGGGAATCGGAGCGAGGGTGTGAACGAACATCGCGCGCGTAGTGAGCATCGCAGCGAGGAACGAGCGAGGAGCGGAGCGGAGCGAACGATGAGCGCTTGCGCGAAGAGCTATCCAGCACCGAGTGAGCACCGTGCGCGAAGTGAGCATCGCAGCGAGGAACGAGCGAGGAGCGGAGCGGAGCGAACGATGAGCG
>CAXTBG010000031.1:4198-50303 GCA_964242105.1 uncultured Nakamurella sp.
AGTGAGCATCGCAGCGAGGAACGAGCGAGGAGCGGAGCGGAGCGAACGATGAGCGCTTGCGCGAAGAGTCAGGACCAACGCAGCGCGGAGCGAACGATGAGCGCTTGCGCGAAGAGTCAGGACCGATACGGAGCGGAGCGAACTGCGATGACCGCCTGCGCGAAGGGCCGATCGACATGAGCAGCCCACTGGTGATCGACAAGGACAGGACGCCGTCGGCGCCGGCCGACGTCATCTACGACGTGGACGCCATCACGCTGCGGTTCGGCGGTGTCACGAGCCTCAACAATGTCTCGCTCAAGATGTACCGGGGCGAGATCCTGGCCATCATCGGGCCGAACGGCGCCGGGAAGACGTCGCTGTTCAACTCGCTGACCGGGGTCTACACGCCCCAGGAGGGGTCCATCAACCTGGCCGCCCGGGTCGGCGACAAGCCGGTCAGCGTGCTGGGCCAGAAGACGCACATCGTCAATCGGCTCGGCGTGGCGCGGACGTTCCAGAACATCCGCCTGTTCCCCGCGCTCACGGCCCTGGAGAACGTCAAGGTCGGTGTCGAGACGCGGCAGAAGTCCGGGCCGATCGCGGCGATGCTCGGTATGCCCTGGCAGCGGCGGGAGGAGCGGGAGAGCACCGCCCGCGCCTACGAGCTGCTCAAGGAGGTCGGACTGACATCGCGGGCGAACGACCTCGCCGGCTCGCTCGCCTACGGCGAGCAGCGGCGACTGGAGATCGCCCGGGCGATGGGCACCAAGCCGGGTGTCATCCTGCTGGACGAGCCGGCCGCCGGGACCAACCCCGCCGAGAAGCGGGACCTGGCCACGTTGATCACCAAGATCAACGCCCAGGACGGCGTGTCGGTGCTGCTCATCGAGCACGACATGAAGCTGGTGATGTCGATCGCTCACCGGCTGGTGGTGCTCAACTTCGGCCAGAAGATCGCCGAGGGCACGCCCGAGGAGATCCAGCGCAACCCCGCCGTCATCGCCGCCTACCTGGGTAGCAGCGAGGAGGAGGCGGCGACCGAGCTGGCCGCCGGCGACCTGCCGGCCAAGGGCCCGGCCCTGATCACCTTCGAGAAGGATCTGGAGGACCCGACGTGAGCGGGCATCGTAGTGAGGGACGAGCGAGGAGCGGAGCGACCGCCGCGCTGAGCGCTCGCGCGAGGAGTGATCAGCGATGAGCCTCCTGGAAGTCGACGAGATCGAAGTCCGGTACGGCGCGATCCGGGCCCTGAAGAACGTGTCGTTCACCGTCGACGAGGGCGAGATCGTCGCGCTGCTGGGCGCGAACGGCGCCGGGAAGACCACCACGCAGAAGACGGTCTCCGGCATGCTCCGGCCGGCGCTGGGCCAGATCCGGTACGACGGCCGGCGGATCGACGGCATTCCGGCGCACGAGCTGATCAACCTGGGCATCTGCCACGTGCCGGAGGGCCGGCACGTGTTCCCCCGGATGACCGTCGCCGAGAACCTGGAGATGGGCGCGTTCCGCTTCAAGAAGCCGGACGAGAAGGTGCTGGCGCACGTCCTCGAGCTCTTCCCGCGCATGCAGGAGCGTTACAAGCAGCAGGCGGGCACGCTCTCCGGCGGTGAACAGCAGATGTTGGCCATCGGACGGGCATTGATGGGTAAGCCCCGGCTGCTGCTCCTGGACGAACCGTCGATGGGCCTCGCGCCGCTGATCGTCAAACAGATCTTCGACATCATCCGGGAGATCAACGGTGAAGGGGTGACGGTGCTGCTCGTCGAGCAGAACGCCGCCCAGGCGCTGGGTCTTGCGAACCGGGGCTATGTGATGGAGACCGGCGAGATCGTCCTCACGGGCACAGGCAAGGACCTGCTGGCCGACGACCGGGTCCGCGCCGCGTACCTGGGTGAGGAGATCGCCTCCTGATCCCAGGAGGCGGCGTCAGTCGCCCTGCGCACCGCGCGCGGATCGGAGGGCGCAGGTCAGCCGGGCCGTGCAGATGCGCGAGCCGGCCTCGTCGGTGATCACGACGTCGAAGGTCGCCAGCGTCCGGCCGACCCGCAGCGGTGTGGACACCCCGAAGACCTGCCCATCCCGCGCCGAGCTGTGGTGGGAGCAGTTGAGCTCGATGCCCACCGCGGTGGCGTTGTCGCCGGCCGCGATCATGGCGTGGATGGACCCCAGCGTTTCGGCCAGCGCCGCGCTCGCCCCGCCGTGCAGCAGCCCCAACGGCTGGCGGTTGCCGGCGACGGGCATCTCGCCGGTCACCTTCTCCGCCGTGGCCGAGGTGAACATGATGCCCATCTGCTCGCCCAGCTCCCCGCGGTGGTCGTTCAGCCACTCGAGCATCTCCGGTTCGGGCAGATCGGAGGTCGGCAGCAGCGCCTGGTTGGTCATCTGATCCCTGGATTCTGTGCGCACGGCCGACTGTCGGTGGTTCACCCTAGACTCGGGCGGGTGATGGCCACTGCTGCACCCACGACTGCCACATCGACGAGCACGACCGCTCCATCGAGGCGAACGCCGGCCAAGGCCGCCTCCAGCCGGTCGAGGACCGCCGCCAGGACACCTGCCCCGCCTCCGCCGCCGGCCGGTCCGACACTGCTGCTGCTGGACGGGCATTCGCTGGCCTACCGCGCCTTCTTCGCCCTGCCGGTCGAGAAGTTCTCCACCACCACCGGCCAGCCGACGAACGCCGTGTACGGGTTCACCTCCATGTTGATCAACCTGCTGCGCGACGAACGGCCGACGCACGTCGCCGTGGCGTTCGACCTGTCCCGGCAGACCTGGCGCAGCGAGGAGTACGCCGACTACAAGGCGAACCGGTCCAGCTCGCCGACCGACTTCAAGGGTCAGGTCGAGCTGATCAAGGAGGTGCTAGCGGCGCTGCGCATCGAAGTCATCACCGCGGAGAACTACGAGGCCGACGACGTCATCGCCACCCTCACCACCCGCGCCGAGGCCGAGGGGATGGCGGTCGCGATCTGCACCGGCGACCGGGATGCGCTGCAGCTGGTCACCGACCGCGTGACGGTGCTCTACCCGAAGCGCGGCGTGTCGGACATGACGAGGTTCACCCCTGAGGAGATGCAGGACAAGTACGGCCTGACGCCGGCGCAGTACCCCGATTTCGCCGCCCTGCGCGGCGACCCGTCGGACAACCTGCCCGGGATCGTGGGGGTAGGGGAGAAGACGGCGGCCAAGTGGGTCCGCGAATTCGGTTCACTGGGCGAGCTGGTCGACCGCGTCGACGAGATCCCCGGGAAGACCGGGGACGCCCTGCGCGCCAGCCTCTCCAGCGTGCTGCAGAACCGCCGGCTGACGCAGCTGGTCCGGGAGGTGGAGCTGACCGTCGACCCGATCGACCTGGTCGCCCAGCCCTACAACCGGGAGGCCGTTCACGAGATCTTCGACAACCTGCAGTTCAAGGTGCTCCGCGAGCGCCTGCTGGAGACGTTCGAACAGGCCGACGAGACCAGCACCGAGGGCTTCGACGTCTCCGGGATGCGGCTTCCGACGGGCATGGTCGCCGGGTGGCTGTCCGTGCACGCCGCCGGCACCGTCGGCATCTCGCTCCGCGGCACCTGGACGCCCGGCGGCGGCGACGTGAGCACCATTGCCGTGGCCGACGCCGCGGGCACCAGTGCGGTGATCGACGTGACGGCCCTGGACCAGCACGACGACGAGGCCGTCGCAGCCTGGCTGGCCGACCCGGACCGCCCGAAGGTCGGGCACGACCTGAAGGCACCGCTCAACGCCCTGGCCGCGCGGGGGTGGCAGGTCGAGGGCATCACCTCCGACACGGCACTCGCCGCCTACCTGGCCCTGCCGGGACAACGCGCGTTCGACCTCGGCGACCTGGTGCAGCGCTACCTGCACCGCACCCTCGACGCCGGCCCGGTCGACGAGTCCGGTGCCGAGCAGCTCTCCCTGGCCTTTCCCGATCCGGCGGACGTCGAGGTCGACGACGCAGACGCCGCGGCGGACAAGGCCGAGATGATCAAGGCGCTGGCGATCATCGAACTCGCTGGGGCGCTGCAGGTCTCGCTCGAGGACTCCGGGCAGCTGGCCCTGCTCACCGAGATCGAGCTGCCGGTGATGCGGGTGCTCGGGCGGATGGAGCGGCAGGGCATCGCGGTCGACGTGCCGTATCTGGAGGACCTGCGGTCGACGTTCGACGCGGAGATCGAGACGGCGGCCAATGCCGCGTTCGACGTGCTCGGGCACGAGGTGAACCTCGGCTCGCCCAAGCAGCTGCAGGTCGTGCTGTTCGACGAGCTGGGCATGCCGAAGACGAAGAAGACCAAGACCGGTTACACCACGGATGCCGACGCGCTGACCGCGCTGCACGAGCAGACCGAGCACCCGTTCCTCACCCACCTCCTGCGGCACCGGGACGTGACGCGGCTCAAGGGCACGGTCGAGGGCCTGCTGAAGGCGGTCGGGGACGACGGCCGCATCCACACCACGTACCTGCAGAACATCGCCGCGACCGGGCGGTTGTCCTCCACAGAGCCGAACCTGCAGAACATCCCGGTGCGCACCGACGAGGGACGACGCATCCGCGCCGCCTTCATACCGGGCGAGGGCTTCGACAACCTGATCACCGCTGACTATTCGCAGATCGAGATGCGCATCATGGCGCACCTGTCGGAGGACGCCGGGCTGATCGACGCCTTCCGCTCCGGCGAGGACCTGCACACCGCGGTGGCCGTGCGGGCGTTCGGCGTGCCGGCGTCCGAGGTCACCCCGGAGCTGCGCCGCCGGATCAAGGCAATGAGTTACGGATTGGCGTACGGGTTGTCGGCGTTCGGGTTGTCCGGCCAGCTGAAGATCAGCGTCGAGGAGGCGCGCGAGCAGATGGACGCCTACTTCGCGCGATTCGGCGGCATCCGCGACTACCTGCGGCGGGCCGTCGACGTGGCGCGGCTCGACGGTTACACCCAGACCCTCTACGGCCGCCGCCGTTACCTGCCCGACCTGACCAGCGACCACCGGCAACGCCGCGAGCTCGCCGAGCGGGCTGCCCTCAACGCGCCGATCCAGGGCAGTGCCGCCGACATCATCAAGGTGGCCATGCTCAACGTCCAGCAGCGGCTGGACGTCGACGGCATGAAGTCCCGGCTCCTGCTGCAGGTGCACGACGAACTCCTCTGCGAAGTGGCGCCCGGTGAGCAGGAGGCGTTGACCACCGTGCTGCGGGAGGAGATGGCCGGGGCGTTCCCGCTGACCGTCGACCTGGACGTCTCCGTCGGGGTGGGGCGCAGCTGGGACGCGGCAGCCCACTGACCAGCGGTCGGTGCTGCCGTGCTGCTACCGGCGAAGGTCGTCGCCGGCATCGTCGACGGGACGGTGACCCGCGTCTACCGGCGGTGGAACGTGCCTCGCGCCAAGGCCGGCGGGACCCAGCTGACGCCGGCCGGAGTGGTGGCGATCGACGCCGTCACCGAGGTGCCGACCGCCGACCTGCTGACCGAGGCCGATGCGGCCGCGTGCGGTGAGCGCGACCTCGCGTCGCTGCTGAAGTGGCTCGGCAAGCGTCCCGAGGACCGGATCTACCGGGTGGACCTGCACTACGCCGGGGCGGACCCACGGTGGGAGCTCCGCGACCGGATACCCGACGAGGGCGAACTGGCGGCCATCGAGCGTGCGCTGGACCGGCTCGACGCGGCCAAGACGTCAGGGCCGTGGACCCGGTCCATCCTCGAGTGGATCCGTGACAACCCGGCCGTGGTGTCGACCGTGCTCGCCGCGCTGCTGGACCGCGAGCTGCAGCCGATGAAGACTGACATCCGCAAGCTCAAAGCCCTCGGTCTGACCATCAGCCTCGACGTCGGCTACCGGCTGGCCCCCCGCGGGGCGGCGTACCTGGACTGGTTGGCCCGTCGTCGGTGACCGCGCCGGCCCCGCCGAGCCCAGTGGGCCGGCGAGCGTGTTGCCGACTGGCGAGCGCGTTTGGGCCCGTTGAGCCGTTGCGGACCGCGCGGCCGCACCGAACGCGGCCGTGCGACCCGCGCCCGGCAGTCGCGGTTTGCGGTCCGACTGCGATGCCTCGCGGCCGCCCGGCGCCATCCGACGCCGGGCATCAGGCGAGCCGGCAGCGAAAGATCGCGGTGCCGGGGAACATCTCGCCGCGCTCGGGCGACCACTGACCCCACGTCCCGTCGAAGTCGTCCGGCCACTCCGGCTCGATCACGTCCTCGACCAGGAAGCCCGCGGTCACCAGTTCGCGGATCCGGTCGCCGAAGGTCCGGTGGTGTTCGACGTACGCCGGCACCTCGTCCGAATCCACCTCCACGTAGGGCGACCGGTCGAAGTAGGACTGGATGACGGTCAACCCCCGCGGGCCGGGGTCATCGGGAAACATCCAGCGCATCGGGTGAGTCACCGAGAACACCCACCGCCCGCCCGGCCGCAGTACCCGCGCCACCTCTTGCATCGCGCGCGCCGAGTCGGCGACGAACGGGATGGCGCCGAACGCCGAGAACGCGATGTCGAACGACGACGACCGGAACGGCAGCTCGCAGACGTCGGCCTGGACCAGCTGCACGTCGATTCCCGACCGGCCGGCGGCCGCCACAGCGTGCTGGAGCATCCCCGCGGACAGGTCGAACGCAACCACCCGGGCACCGGCCGCGGCCAGGTACCGCGCGCACGGCGCCGACCCGCAACCCACCTCCAGCACCGACGCGCCGGCCACCTCACCGAGCAGCCCCACATCGGACTCCCGCAGGTTCTCCGGGCACCAGACGAAGTCGGCGTCACCCAGGAAGTCGCCGTGCTCGGCGTGGTAGTCGTCGGCATCGGCGTCCCACCACCGGCGGTTCGCCGAGCGCGATACGGCCTGGTCGGCCGATCGGTGGCGGGGGCGGGTGGGGCCGAGTTCGGTCACGTCAGCATCCTGGCACCCACCCGAAGCCTCGCCATTGCCGACTCGACGGTCGCCCGTCCCAGGTGTCCGGCGGTGCCGGGGGACGGCCCGTGCTGGCGTAAGCTGGAGTACGCGTTGCGGGTTTCCGGCTGCCTCGGAATGGAGCAGGCAGCACTGAATCGGATCACGGCCGGTATCGGTCGGCACTCCTACTCGACTTTCGGGCCCCGACGCGCCGCGCGGCCGCCATCGGCCGCACGGTCGCCCAGACCTGATAGTCCCGCCCACCCACCCACATCCCTTCGGAGCACCCCACCACATGTCCGCACCCACCCGCACCGCCCCGCAGGTCGCCATCAACGACATCGGGACGGCCGAGGACTTCCTCGCTGCCATCGATCTGACGATCAAGTACTTCAACGACGGCGACATCGTCGAAGGCATCATCGTCAAGGTCGACCGCGACGAAGTTCTGCTCGACATCGGCTACAAGACCGAGGGCGTCATCCCCTCGCGCGAGCTGTCCATCAAACACGACGTCGATCCCAACGAGGTCGTCCAGATCGGCGAGCACGTCGAAGCCCTCGTCCTCCAGAAGGAGGACAAGGAAGGCCGGTTGATCCTGTCCAAGAAGCGAGCGCAGTACGAGCGCGCGTGGGGCACGATCGAGAAGATCAAGGAAGAGGACGGCGTCGTTTCCGGCACCGTCATCGAGGTCGTCAAGGGTGGCCTCATCATCGACATCGGGCTGCGCGGGTTCCTGCCGGCCTCGCTGGTCGAGATGCGCCGCGTCCGCGATCTCCAGCCGTACGTCGGTCGTCAGCTCGACGCGAAGATCATCGAGCTCGACAAGAACCGCAACAACGTCGTGCTCTCGCGTCGCCAGTGGCTCGAGCAGACCCAGTCCGAGGTGCGCAGCGAGTTCCTCAACCAGCTCGCCAAGGGCCAGGTCCGCAAGGGCGTCGTGTCCTCGATCGTCAACTTCGGCGCGTTCGTCGACCTCGGCGGCGTCGACGGTCTGGTGCACGTCTCCGAGCTGTCCTGGAAGCACATCGACCACCCGAGCGAGGTCGTCGAGGTCGGCCAGGAGGTCACCGTCGAGGTGCTCGACGTCGACATGGACCGCGAGCGGGTCTCGCTGTCGCTCAAGGCCACCCAGGAAGACCCGTGGCGTCACTTCGCCCGGACCCATGCCATCGGCCAGGTCGTGCCCGGCAAGGTCACCAAGCTGGTGCCGTTCGGCGCGTTCGTCCGCGTCTACGACGGCATCGAGGGTCTGGTGCACATCTCCGAGCTGGCCGGCCGCCACGTGGAGATCCCCGAGCAGGTCGTCACCGTCGACGAGGAGATCTTCGTCCGCGTCATCGACATCGACCTCGAGCGTCGCCGGATCTCGCTCTCGCTGAAGCAGGCGAACGAGGGCATCACGCCGGAGACCGAGTTCGACGAGGTTCGCGCGCAGTACGGCGTGGTCGATCACTACGACGACGCGGGCAACTTCCTGCCGCCCGAGGGCTTCGACGTCAGCACGGGCGAATGGCTGGAAGGGTTCGACACGCAGCGGGAGTCCTGGGAGAAGCAGTACTCCGAGGCCCACACCGTGTACGAGTCGCACCTCAAGCAGATCGCCGCGGCCCAGAAAGCCGACGCCGAGGCTGCCGAGCCGAGCAACTACTCCTCGGCCACTGCGCCGACCGGAGACACGGCCGAAGCGGCAGGTTCTTTGGTCGACGACGAGGCCCTGGCCAAGTTGCGCGAGCGTCTCGCAGGGAGCTGAGTGCTGAAGCCGACGGCTGTGCGGATGTAACCGTCGCTTCGACCGACCAGAGCGGGGCCGACCTTCGGGTCGGCCCCGCTCTGCTGTTCTCGCTTGATTTTGCAGGCCGGGTTCGGCGATTTGCCGGCCGGTGCACCGGATGCACAGCGTACTGTCCACTTTGGTGGGGGCCAGCTGCGCGGAGGTGACCGGTGTCCGCTGGACCCGAGGCAGGGGAGGCACCCGGTCCGCGTGCAGTGCGGCCCGCGCGGCCGGTCGTCCGGATCTCTGCGCCGGTAGCGGTCGCATCGCCGCCGCGGCATCTGCGGAACGCCGGATCGAAGCCGTCGAGCGGGCGACGGGCAGGTCCGCCGAGGTCGCCCGCCGGGTGCACCCCCGGAACCGGTGGTACCTGCCGATCGGGTTGCTCGCGGCGATGATGCTCAGCTTCACGCTGTCCGTCATCGGAGTGGCGGCCGTTTCACCGTTCCGCCCGGCCGACGAGAACGCGCATGTCGGATACGTACAGGCCCTGGTCGACGACGGGCGACTCCCGGTGGTGGGCGAGAAGATCACGCCCCGGTTCCCCGCACAACCGGTTGACGGACGCCAGCACACCGCCAATCACCCGCCGCTGTTCTACCTGATGGAAGCGCCGATCATCTGGGCCGGCAACCTCGTCGAGCAACCGCAGCTGGCGTTCTACGTCGGTCGGTTGCTGTCGGCACTGATGGGTGCGGTGACCGTGTTCCTGGCCGGGCTCATCGCCTTCGGCCTGACCGGACGGCGTCGGCCCGAAGTCGGCATCGCAGCGGCGGTTTGTGTCGCCACGTTCGCCCCCTTCGTCGCCGTCGCCGGCTTCTTCCACAACGACACGGTGGGTTCAGCCACCGCGGCTCTGGCCCTGCTGGGGTTGGTGACCGTTGCGCTCTCGCGCGGGCGGTCGCTCTGACCGATGGCGGTGACCGGCTGCGGTTGTGTGCTGGCCCTGTGCGCCAGGGCGCAGAACGTCACCGTGGTGCTGATCTGCGGCGTCGCCATGCTCGCCTTCCTGTTCATCGACAGGGCGACGATCACCCGGCGATGGTTCGTCACGACGATCGGCGTCGTCGGCATCATCGGTGTTGCCTGCCTGGTCACCGCCGGTCCCTTCTACCTCCGCAACTACCGGCTCTACGGCGACCTCACCGGCAGCCGTGCAGTGACCGCGCTGGCGGGCCTCAAGCCGCGCGGCGACACCCTCCTGGAGGACCTGCTACGCCCGGGCACCTGGCTGACGATGATCGTCAACCAGCCGTACTGGGTCGGACACACCAACAGCTCCCCCCAGGCAGGCCCGTTGTGGCCCGCCTACCTGTGCCTGGCCCTGATGGCCCTCGGCTTGGCGATCTTCGCCCTCCGGGGCAGACTCCGCACACCGGCCCCGCACGGCAACGCCCGTTTGGTCATGGTTCGCCGCCTTCTCGCGGCGTTGGTGATCCTCCAGGTGGCCGAGGCTGCGAGCCACGTGGCGGGTGGCGGCAATCTCCACGCGCGCTATCTGTTCGGCGCGATCGGGGCGGTGGCCGCGGCGGAAGCGGTCGGCCTGCTGACCCTGCCGTTCGGTGGTCGCGGCCTGTTCGTGATCGCCGTTGCGTTGATCCAGCTGGTCGTGTCGCTGCTCTACTTCGGATTCCTCGCGACCTCGAGGAATGGCGCGAGCAGAGGCCCGGACGTCGGGGCGCTGGCCCAGATCCAGATCGGACTGCGGAACAACGGGATGCCAGCTCCCGTACTGGCCAGTTGGGCTCTGACGGTGACGGCGATGCTGCTGCTGGCCGTGGCCGGAGTGGCCATGTGGCTCGCTGCCGGCTCGGTCGGTGGACACCGGGCCGAAGACGGGGCCCCGGCCGGCCGCGACCGGGCACCGGCTGCAGTCCGATTGCGGGAACGAGGCCCGGCACTGGGTGCGGCCGGGTCGTACCGCTGATGACGCGCCACTCCGAAGTGCTTCGAGCACATCATGATTGGCTCCAACGCTCGAGCCGACAGGCAGTCGACACGGGCCCCGCACCTCGGCTGTCCGTCTCGTTCCGGCAACAACCCGGCGGTGACCGGCGGGTTGACCGGAGATTGTTCCCCGGTCGCCCTACGGTTGCTGCTATGCGCCGTACCGCTCTTGCCTCCCTGCTCCTGCTCGCTGTCGGCCTCGCCGGCTGCAGTTCCGCCTCCACCACCAAACGCACGGTCACCGTGGTCAACACCGTCACCAGCGCCGCCCCGGTGACGACCACCCCCTCGAGCGTCGTGGTCGTTGCCCCGACCACCAAGACGACGGTGAAGCCGACCCCGACCACCACGCCCAAGCCGACGCCGACCACCACCAGCCCCAGCGCCGCGCCGATCGTCAAGGTCGACCCGCTGAAGGCCGACTGCGCGAGCATCCTGGACGCAGCGGACATCAAGAAAGCAATCGGCGCGACCGTCGGCTCCACCACCAACCGCATCCGGCTCGGTCCGACCGAGAAGGGTGCCACAGGAGCGATCCGCTGTCTGTACGGCAGCAAGGACGCCGGCAAGTCGGCGCCGGTGCGGATCAGGCTCACCCAGTACAGCTCTGCCGCGGCGGCGAAGAAGCAGGTCGAGGTGGACGTGCAGGCCGCTCAGGATGCCGGCGCGAAGACAACCAGGACGACGGTGGCGGGCTATCCCGCGTCCCTGCAGTTGATCGCCGGCGGCGTGCTCGAGATGCAGTACAGCACCTGGACGATGACGGTGGCCACCAGCGACAAGTTGGCCTCCGTCGCATCGCTGACCAGCGGCCTGCCCACGCTGGCAGGCCAGGCGCTGGTCCGGATCATTAAGAACGCCTGACGGGAGGACGCCGGGCTCACCGTCACATCCCAGCCTGCTGGTGAGCCCCGCAGTCAGGCGGTAGTCGGGCAGCGTCAGGCGATGTCTCAGGCGGCGATCAGGCTGCCGTCGGAGGCATGAGCCGGCGCCGGCATGCTGATCGTCGGGCGGGGCGCCGGCAGGCGGCGATGCCGGCCGGGTCGCCGCCAGGATTCGACCAGGCTGCGATACACCACGGTGACGAAAGCAGTGACGGGGACGCGGCCAGGCTTGCCGAGCCGATGCCGTCCACGGCCGACCGGTGCGGCAAAGGTGCTGGTCACAACTTCCTCCAGAGGGCGCGACGATGTTGCGGTGACGCTACGTGAGAACGTGGAGCCGCTCCGGGATCTCGTCCGGTGTGTCGGGTACTTCCGCGGTGCGAAGGAGGATCGATGACGATCACAGTGGCGGTCACCGGCGGAATCGGCGCCGGCAAGTCGACGGTGTCCGGCCTGCTGGCCGCCCGCGGTGCGGTCGTGGTGGATTCCGACCTGCTGGCGCGGGAGGTCGTGGGCCCGGGGACCGCCGGGCTGGCCGCGGTCGTCGACGAGTTCGGCCAGCGCGTCCGCACGGCGGACGGCGCGCTGGACCGCCCGGCGATGGCCTCGATCGTCTTCGCCGACGCCGGCGCCCGCCGCCGACTCGAGGCGATCATCCACCCCATCGTCCGGGCGCGGTTCGCCGAACTCGAGGCAGCCGCGCCCCGTGGCAGCGTCGTGGTCAACGACATCCCCCTGCTCACGACGCTGGCGGCCGCAGCCGCATTCCACCTGGTGATCGGCGTCGGCGCGCCGGAAGCCACCCGGGTCGGGCGCCTGGTCGACCGCGGCCTCACCGCGGCCGATGCCAGAGCCCGGATCGCCGCACAGATCAGCGACGACGAGCGGCGCCCGTTCTGCCACGTCTGGGTGGACAACGGGGGAGTTCCCGCCGATGCGCGCAGGCAGGCCGACCGGCTGTGGTCCCGGCTCGCCGAATACGCCGGCAACGTGGAGGTCGGCCGACGAGCGAGTCGCGGTGGTCCCGTGCTCAGGTCGTCCCACCCGGAATGGGCAGCGGCCGCCCGTC
The DNA here is from genome assembly GCA_964242105.1 of uncultured Nakamurella sp. Taxonomy (GTDB): domain Bacteria; phylum Actinomycetota; class Actinomycetes; order Mycobacteriales; family Nakamurellaceae; genus Nakamurella. The sequence continues at coordinate 16,735 of CAXTBG010000031.1, forward strand.
GTCTCGAAGCGCGGATCCAGTCCCTGCTGGGGCCGGTCCGGGTGGACCACATCGGCTCCACGGCCGTCGCTGACCTGCCCGCCAAGGACATCATCGACCTGCAGGTCGCCGTCCCCGACCTCGCCACGGCCGACGCGTTCGCCGGCGTGCTGGCCGCCGGCGGCTTTCCCCGGGTGCAGGAGGTCCAGCAGGACGAACCGCACGCCGACATGCCCGAACAGTGCACTGCCGGATGGGACAAGCGGCTGCATGCGAACGCCGATCCGGGCGAGAGTGTCAACCTCCACTTGAGGGTGAGGGATGCGCCAAACTGGGTCTGGGCTCTCCGGTTCCGCGACTGGTTGCGGGCCGACCGGCCGGCCCGGGAGGACTACCTCCGCGCCAAGGAGGAGCTGGCGGCGGCGTTCGCCGCCGACAGCACCGCCGAGCGGTATGCAGCGGCAAAGGAGCAGTACTTCGCCGGGGCCGATGCAGCCGCTCGCCGGTGGGCCGCCTCGACCGGGTGGCAACCGTCCTGAGCTGGGCCGACGGCACGCCGAGGTGGACTGTCGGTGGTCCCGCGTAGCCTTCTGGTCGTGGCTTTCGCAACGGAACACCCCGTCCTCGCCGTCTCCGAGCACCGCCCGGTCGGCGACATCCCACGGAGCACCGCACGCTTCGAGGTGATCAGTGACTACCGCCCGGCGGGCGACCAGCCCACCGCCATCGAAGACCTGGAACGCCGGATCACCGCAGGCGAGAAGGACATCGTGCTGCTCGGCGCCACCGGCACCGGCAAGTCCGCCACCACCGCCTGGCTGATCGAGAAGGTGCAGCGGCCGACGCTGGTGATGGCGCCGAACAAGACCCTGGCCGCGCAGCTCGCCAACGAGCTCCGCGAGCTCTTCCCGAACAACGCGGTCGAGTACTTCGTGTCCTACTACGACTACTACCAGCCGGAGGCCTACGTCCCGCAGACGGACACCTACATCGAGAAGGACTCGTCGATCAACTCCGACGTCGAGCGCCTCCGGCACTCGGCCACCCACTCGCTGCTCTCCCGGCGGGACGTCATCGTGGTGGCCTCGGTGTCCTGCATCTACGGTCTCGGCACGCCGCAGTCGTACCTGGACCGGTCGCTGCCGGTCAACGTCGGGATGACGATGGACCGCGACGCCCTGCTGCGTGCGCTGGTCGACATCCAGTACTCGCGCAACGACCTGGCCTTCACCCGGGGGGCGTTCCGGGTCCGTGGCGACACCGTGGAGATCATTCCGGCGTACGAGGAGCTCGCCATCCGCATCGAGTTCTTCGGGGACGAGATCGAGAAGCTCTACTTCCTCCACCCGCTGACCGGCGACATCGTCCGCGAGGTCCCTGGCCTGCGCATCTTCCCGGCCACGCACTACGTGGCCGGCCCGGAACGAATGGCCAAGGCCGTCGCCGCCATCGAGGACGAACTGGCCGGGCGCCTCGCCGAGCTGGAGAAGCAGGGCAGCCTGCTGGAGGCCCAGCGGCTGCGCATGCGGACGACGTACGACCTGGAGATGATGCGCCAGGTCGGCTTCTGCTCCGGCATCGAGAACTACTCCCGCCACATCGACGACCGCGCGGCGGGGACGGCCCCGGCCACCCTCATCGACTACTTCCCGGAGGACTTCCTGCTGGTGATCGACGAGTCGCATGTGACGGTGCCGCAGATCGGTGCCATGCACGAGGGCGACGCGTCACGCAAGCGGACCCTGGTCGACCATGGTTTCCGACTGCCGTCGGCGTTGGACAACCGGCCGCTGACCTGGGAGGAGTTCGCCGGGCGGATCGGACAGACGGTCTACCTCTCGGCCACGCCAGGGCCGTACGAGCTGGGCCGCAGCCAGGGCGAGTTCGTGGAGCAGGTGATCCGTCCGACCGGCCTGGTCGACCCCGAGGTCATCATCAAGCCGACCAGCGGCCAGATCGACGACCTGATCGGCGAGATCCGCAAGCGCGTCGCCGTCGACGAGCGGGTACTGGTGACCACGCTGACGAAGAAGATGTCCGAGGACCTGACCGACTACCTGCTGGAGATGGGGGTGCGGGTCCGCTACCTGCACTCCGAGGTCGACACGCTGCGCCGTGTCGAACTGCTGCGGGAGCTCCGGCTCGGTGAGTTCGACGTGCTGGTCGGCATCAACCTGCTGCGGGAGGGGCTCGACCTGCCGGAGGTCTCGCTGGTCGCCATCCTCGACGCGGACAAGGAAGGATTCCTGCGGTCCGGTACCGCGCTGATCCAGACCATCGGGCGGGCGGCGCGGAACGTGAACGGGCAGGTGCACATGTACGCCGACAAGGTCACGCCGTCGATGGCCAGGGCGATCGACGAGACGAACCGGCGGCGGGAGAAGCAGGTCGCCTACAACGTGTCGGTCGGGCTCGACCCGCAGCCCCTCCGCAAGAAGATCAACGACATCCTGGAGCGCGTCTACGCCGAGGCAGAGGACGCCATCGACGGGGCTACGCCGGTGCGGATGGGTGGCTCGGGACGCAACGCCTCCCGCGGGCGCAAGGCGCAGGGTGAGATCCGCGGCAGTTCCGGTGTGTTCGCAGGGCACTCCACGGCCGGGATGGCCCGGTCGGAGCTGGCCGACCTGGTGCAGCAGCTGACCGATCAGATGATGGCCGCGGCCCGGGAGCTGCAGTTCGAACTCGCCGGGCGACTGCGCGACGAGATCCAGGAGTTGAAGAAGGAGATCAGGGACATGGATTCGGCCGGGGTCGGTACGCGGTGAGTGCCACGGTTAAGGTGCAGATCGTGCTGGACGCAGCCAGCCCGGCCGTGCTGGCGGAGTTCTGGTCGGTGGCGTTGGGTTACCGCCTCGACGACCCGCCGCCCGGCTTCGAGACGTGGGAGGAGGCGCTCCGGGCCTCCGACATGCCGCCCGAGCGCTGGGACGACGCCAGCGCCATCGTCGACCCGCACGGGGCCGGGCCGCGCATCTTCTTCCAGAAGGTGCCCGAGGCCAAGCAGGTCAAGAACCGTCTGCATCTGGATGTCGGCATCGGCCGGGGGATCGACGACCCGGACCGCCGGTGGGAAACGGTGCAGGCGCACGTCGAACGGCTGATCGGCGCGGGGGCGACGATCGTCGACGAGCGGCAGGGTGAGTGGGGCGACCGCTGGGTCGTGCTGCTGGATCCGGAGGGCAACGAGTTCTGCGTGCAGTGAACCGGTCAGGGACCGGTCAGCTGGTGATGTCCTTGCGGCGGAACCGGAGCACCGCCAGGGTCACCAGGACGACCGCGTAGGCCAGACCCGAGAACGCACCCCGGATCATGTCCTCCCACCGCACGGGCGCGGCCAGCGCACCGGTCCACGCCAGCGAGTAGTGGGTGGGCAACCAGTTGCGTATCCCACCGAGCGCGGTGATCTGATCGAGGATCTGGGACAGGATCGACAGCAGCACCGCTCCGCCCACGGCGCCCAGCGGCGCGTCCGTGAGAACACTGAGCAGAAAGGCCAACCCCGCCACCCAGGTCAGCTGGACGGCGAGGTAGCACACCACCAGCCCCACCCGGAGCAGGCCGGCACCGGTGGTGAATTGGTCGCCGATGGGCGTGGACAACGGCCCGGTCCCGTAGGCGATCAACCCGACGACGTACGCCGTCGCCGGCAGGATGATCAGCGACGCCAGCGCCAGCAGCCCGGCGACCAGGATCTTCTGCCGCAGCAACCGCAGGCGTGGTACCGGCATCGCCAGCAGGTAGCGCAGCGACGACCAGGACGCCTCCGACGCGATGGTGTCGCCGAAGAACAGGCTGATCACGACGATCAACAGGAAGCTCGCGGAGAAGAACAGCGACACGATGGCGAAGTTGGCGGCCCCGGCCTTCGCCAGATCGACGAACGACGACGTGGTACCGCCGGAGCTGTCGGACCCGAACGAGAATGCGACGAGCAGGATGATCGGCAACGCCACCATGAAGCCCAGCGACAACTGCGTGCGACGCCGCCGGAGCTGACGCATCAGCTCGACCCGCACGGTCAGGGTGTGGCCCGGGCGGAATCCGCTCGGCACCCCGGACGCGGCGGAGGGGTCCGGCGCGCCCAGACCGGCCATCGCCTCGATGGCCGCATCCGCGGACGCGTCGTGCCGGGGTGACGGTGTGGTCGTCATCGGGATCCTCCATCGGGGGCGGACGGGCCGGCGGCACCGACGAGATCGAGGAAGACGTCCTCGAGACGGTTCCGCGGCGCGGCGGTGCTGACGGCCACGCCAGCGGCGACCAGCGCCGCGACGGCCTGCGCCGCCGTCGCACTGCCCAGGTCGGCGCGCACCAGGCCCGGCTGCACTGAACCGTTCATAGCGCCACCCGACGAGCCGGGCCGGTCGGGGTCGTCGAGCTCCACCTCGCCGATGCCCGGCAGTGCCCGCAGCGCGGCCAGCGCCGTGGGCTCGGAATCCACGGCGAAGACCATGTCACCGGAGGCCGCCACCATCTCGGCCACGGTTCCGGAGGCGATGGTGCGCCCCTGATGCACCACCACGACATGACTGCAGGTCTGCTCGACCTCGGACAGCATGTGACTGGACACCAGGACGGTCCGCCCGGTGCCGGCATACCGCCGCAGGACTTCGCGCATGGCGTGGATCTGCGGCGGGTCGAGCCCGTTCGTCGGTTCGTCCAGCAACAGCAGGTCCGGCAGGCCGAGCATCGCCTGCGCGATCGCCAGCCGCTGTCGCATGCCCTGCGAGTAGGTCTTCACCCGCCGGTTGATGGCCGTGCCGAGGCCGGCGATCTTCAGCGCCGCGTCCATGTGCGCGTCGGCCCGCGGGCGACCGGTCGCGCGCCAGTAGAGATCCAGGTTCGCCTTGCCGGACAGGTGCGGCAGGAATCCGGACCCCTCGACGAAGCTGCCGATCCTGGCGAGGATGTCCGCGCCCGGCTTCACCAGCTGCCCGAACACCCTGATCTCCCCGGCGGTCGGCGTGATCAGGCCCATCACCATCCGCAGCGTCGTGGTCTTGCCGGCTCCGTTGGGCCCGAGCAGCCCCAGCACCTGCCCGGTCTCCACCCGGAAGCTGACGTCGGTCACGGCCGCGACGCCACCCGGGTAGGACTTCCCCAGCCCGACGATGTCCAGCGGCGGGGGAGCGGAACCGTCGCGCGCCCCGCTCGCCGAGGGTGCGGCGGTCCTCGACGGCCGGACCCGACCCATCAGGATCAACCCGACGATGGCGATGATCGCCAGCACGATCAGGGCGACGAGAGTGGCCACCGGGATCTCGCCGGCGGACACCCGCACACCGTTCACCTCCGGCACCGTCAGCCGGCCGGCGTCCGCGGTGCTGCCGGCGAGCGAGATCTGGTACACCGCAGGCGCTGTCGGTCCGGCATAGGCCTGGTCGGTGGTCGACAGGGCCACCTCGATCGTCGATCCGGCCTCCACCTGCAGGGCGACCGCGGGCAGGTCCACGGTGACGGTCCTCGGAGTGCCGTTCGCGGGCAGACCCGAGATGCGGATCGGAGCGACCGCATTCCCGGCCAGCGTGCGGGTGCCGCCCGCGTTCACCTTGGAGATCGAGGCGAACAGCACCGCGCCGGCATCGGCGCTGCTCCCGGAGGCGTCGAGCGGTATGCCGGCCACCCGCACGGTGATCCGCGGAGTGCCCGCGACCACGGTCAGCGCCGGCATGGGCGCGGTGGAGAACCGGGCGGTCTGGCCGGGGAGACCGCCGGCGAAGTTGGCGAGCGCGGTGCCCACCAGTCCGGACAGCCCGGGAAGCGAGGAAATGCCGGCGGGTGATCCGCCGGGCGGATTGAGCACCGTCTGCGGGCGGCCGGTCAGCGGCAGGTCGACCTGCCTGACCGTGGCGGCGCCGGCCAGCCCCGGGTAGGCCGGTACCGACAGCGTGCGGGTACGGGCGCGGCCGGTCTCCGACAGCGGGCCGTCCACGCTGTAGGTGAAGGCGGTCGACGGCACCGGGCCGGTCCTGGCGAGGTAGTGGGTGAACCAGCCGGTGATCCGGTTCCGGGTCACCTGGTCCGGGCTGCCGCCGTCATGGCCGCCGTTGTACCAGGTCATCGCCACCGTCGTGCCGTTGGCGGCGATGGCCCGGGCGTTCGCGTCCGACTGGTCCAGGCCGAACAGCGTGTCGTCCTCGCCCTGCACCAGCAGAGTCGGCGCGGTGATCCTGCCGACCACCGTCTTCGGGCTGGACCTGGCCAGCAGCGAGGTCAACGCCGCCGGTTCGCGGCCGGTCTGCGCCGCCTCGGAGTAGGCCGCGCAGATCGCCAGCATGAGCCGCCCGCAGCCGGGAGTCCCAGCCGACGACCCGGAATCTGCCGCATCGCCGGTGGCGGTCGCCGGCCCGGTGGTGGCTGCGGTGCTGGTCGGCGCGGCCGAACCGGCGGCCGAACCGGCGGTCCCGGCCGAACCGGCCGAACCGGCCGTCCCGTCCGATCCGGCGGCACCGGCGGCACCGGCGGTCGGCGCGACAGAGCTTGACCTGGTGCCCCGGCCGAACCCGCTGTCGCCGCTGTCGGCCTGGGCGGTCGTGGTGGATCCGGTCAGCGAGGCGCCGGAGATCACCGAGGCGATGAGGTTCGCGGCCCAGGACTTCTTGAACACACCGTCGCCGGCGGCGGTCGCCTGGGCCGGCGTCCCGGCTGACGCCCCGCCGGCGGCCAGAGCGTTGGGGAACAGCGAAGCTGACAGATCGTTCCAGGTGATGACGGGCGCGACGGCGTCGATCCGGGGGTCCGTGCCGGCCAACATCAGCGACAGCGCACCGCCGTACGACGCGCCGGTCACCCCGACCCTGGGGTCGCCGGGCTTGTCCAGCAACACCTCCGGCCGGGTGGCCAGCCAGCTGACCAGCGCCCTGGCGTCGGGGATCTCGTAGTCGAGCGAGTCAAGGCCGATCTGTCCGGTCGACGCGCCGAAACCGCGGGCGGAATACGCCAGCACGACGAACCCGTGGCCGGCCAGGTCGCGTGCATCGGAGGCGATGGACTGCTTCGACCCGCCGAACCCGTGCGCCATCAGCACTGCGGGCAGCTTGCCGGTCGCCTGCGGGAGGTAGAGCGTCCCGTCGATCGACACGGTTCCGGGAACGCCAGGGCCGCCCGGTACGGTGACCGTGACATTCTCGGTCCGGATGGCCGAAGCGGAACCGCCCCTGGGAACGGCGACCAGGACGATGGCGGCGACAACCACCAGCAGCAGAATCGCGGCGGTCCACCGTCGCGTTCGCCCGGCCAGCAGCCGATTCCATCGCACCCTCACCAGCTGGTCCGGGTGCACGCGAGCAGGGAGACGGTCCGATGGGGCATGAGTCAAGGGTGCCATGGCACCGGTGCGGATCGGTCGACATGGGCGGCGCGCGCGGAAAGGCGGACCGGCCGTGAGACCACACGACATCGGGTTGCTCGCTGTTCCCGGCCGGCCGGCGATCGCGCCGGACGGCACCATCGTGGTGTCCGTCGCCCGCCCCGACGTCGAGCAGGACCGGTATTCCGGGACCCTGCGGGCGATGTCGGCCACCGAGCCGGAGCGGACGCTCACCTTCGGCCCGCGGGATTCCGCGCCGGTGCTGTCGCCCGACGGGCACACGGTGGTCTTCCAGCGTGCGGCCGAGAAGGGCCCCGCTCAATTGCAGGCGATTGATCTGCGCGGCGGCGAGTCGCGACCACTTCCGGCGCACCCGTTGGGCGCCGGCGCCCAGGTCTTCTCCGCTGACGGCGCTCGCATCGCCTACCTGGCGGCCGTGCCGGATGCCGGCCGCTACGGCACCGATCCGGCCGTGGGCGCGGAGGCGGAGCCACCGCGGCGCATCGACCGGATGTCCTACCGCCGGGACGACAAGGGCTTCACCCTCGACAAGCCGCAGCAGGTGTTCGTCCTCGACCTGGCCGACGGTGCCGAACCCGTGCAGCTCACCGCCGAGCCGGCCATCGCCGGCGGCCCGGTGTTCCTGCCGGACGGTCGCATCGCGTACCTGCGGGCGACCCGGCCCGACCACCCGCAGTGCGAGTTCGCGGTGATCGACGCCGGGTCGGCCGAGCCGGGGACGGGAGAGCTGCTGGCGGCGCTGCCCGGATCGGGCACCCAGGCCGTGTGCACCGGCGACACCCTGTATTACCTGTGCGTGGAGTTCGAGGGCATCGACGTGGCCGGGCAGACCACCGGGCTGTGGGCGCTGCCTCCCGAGGGCGGTACGCCCCGCCGGCTGACCGGTCACGAGGTCGAGGTGGACAGCACGACCTGGCCCGTGGTGCTCCCGGAGGCGGTCCTGGTCACCGTCCTGGACCGTGGCACCGTGTCGCTGGTGGCAGTCCCGCGATCGGCCGACCGGGCCGCCCTGGGCGACCTGCTGCCGGTGCTGGCCGGACCGCACGTCGTCACCGCCTTCTCGGCGGCGCCGGTCGACGCGCAGGCCGCGGGAGTGGTACGGGTCGCCGCCGTGGTGGCCGACCCCAGAACTCCCGGTGAGGTGGTCTCCATCGACGTCGGCCCGGACGGGCGGCCGGGCGGACCGGCGCGGCGGATCACCGACCTCGCCGAGCCGTTGCGCGGGGCCGGGCTGGCCGAGCTGACCGAACTCACCGCCACCTCTCCCGACGGTTATCCGGTGCACGGCTTCCTGGCTGTGCCGGCCGGGGCGGGGCCGCACCCGGTCCTGCTGGTGGTGCACGGCGGACCGCATGCGGCCTACGGGTGGGGACTGTTCGACGAGGCGCAGGTGTACGCGGCGGCCGGCTACGCCGTGGTCCTGCCCAACCCGCGCGGGTCGGCCGGGTACGGCTTGGAGCACGGCCGCACCGTGCTGGGCCGGCTCGGCAGCGTCGACGCCGACGACGTACTGGCCCTGCTGGACGCGGCCCTGGCCCGCCCGGACTGCGACGCCGGTCGTGTCGGGGTGATGGGTGGCTCCTACGGCGGGTTCATGACGTCCTGGCTGGCCTCGCATGCGCCGGAGCGGTTCACGGCGGCGATCAGCGAGCGGGCCGTCAACGCCTGGGACAGTTTCGCCGGGTCGAGCGACATCGGCTACTACTTCGCCGAGAACTACGTCGGTGCCGGGCGGGACAGCCAGTGGCAGGCATCGCCGCTGGCCTACGCGGACGACATCGCGCTGCCGCTGCTGATCATCCACTCGGAGCACGACTGGCGCTGTCCGCTCGAGCAGGCGCAGCGGCTGTTCGTGGCGCTCAAGCGCCGTGGAGCCGAGACGGAGATGGTGCTCTTCCCGGCGGAGGGGCACGAACTGTCCCGGTCGGGACGCCCGCGGCACCGACTCCAGCGCTTCGAGGCGATCCTGGACTGGTGGCACAGGTATCTGCCGGTCGACGCCTGACGGGTCCGGTGGTCACGCTCGTTGGCAACGGTCGGGCGGCCACGGTCTGCGTCGACGGTTCGGGCGGTGACGGTCGACGGCAACGATTCGGTGGCAACGGTTTCGCTGGCAGCGAAACACGCTCGACGGCCTGGGCAACCTGCGGCGGCCGGTCGATGTGTACGGTACGGTTTCGTTCATGAGGAGCTCACGCCGTACCGGCAGCCAGCCGGCCGCGACGCCTCGTACCGGGCTCTCCTTCGGCTGTCCGGTGTCGGCGGTCGCCGGCCGAGGGGCTGTCCGGGAGGCCGCCATCTGCCAGGCGGTTCTGGAGCTGCTCAGCGAGCACAGCTATGACGCCGTGTCGATGGACGCCGTGGCGGCCAGGGCGAAGGCGTCGAAGGCGACCATCTACCGCCGGTGGTCGAACAAGAACGAGCTGGTGCTGCATGCGCTGCGCCAGTCCTACTCCGTCGGCAGTGCGGCCGTCCCGGACAACGGCAGCCTCCGCGAGGACCTGATCAGCCACATCCTCGGTCAGCTGCAGGACCCGCAGACCTTCACCGCGAACACCGCGGCGGTCAAGGCGCTCGTCTACGCCGCGCCGAACGACCCCGCCTTCGCCCGCGACGTGCGGTCCGTCCTCCAGTCGGCCCAGTCCACCGCGTTGGCCACCGTGCTCGCCAGGGCTCTCGACCGGGGTGAACTGTCCAGACCGGTCGACGTCGCCCTGGTCTTCGAGGTCGCCCAGGCCCAGCTCTGCTCCAGGAGCGGTATGGAGTCGGGCCAGGTCGACGTTGGCTATGTGGCGCACGTCGTCGATGACGTGCTGCTGCCGGTGATCCGGCACGCCGGGGCGCCCGCGCCCGCGGGCCTGCGCTGAGTCAGAAGGCCCCGCCGCGGCGGCCGACACCCTCGCGTTCCACCTGAACCACCCTGTCCACGGGGGGCCACTGACGGCCGTCCCGTGGGTCCCTGTTCTGGCGACAGTGCTGTTGGCGGAAGCAACACCCCACTGTCGGTGCCATCCGACATGCTGTCCCCGCGTCCCGGCCGCCTCGCCGTGGCCGTTCTTCGACAAGGAGCTACCTGTGTCCAGTCCGTCCACCAACCTGCAGAAGTCGGGCCCCGCCACCGACCTCGACCCCAAACGATGGCTCGCGCTCGCGGTCATCGCCGTCGCCCAGCTGATGGTGATTCTCGACGCCACGATCGTCAACATCGCGTTGCCCAGAGCCGCAGCGGCGCTTGCCATCTCGGATGCCAACCGGCAGTGGATGGTCACCGCCTACGCGCTGCCGTTCGGCGCTCTGCTGCTGCTCGGCGGTCGTATCGCCGACTATCTGGGCCGCAAGCGGATCCTGATGGTGTCGCTCGTCGGGTTCGCCGCCGCATCTGCGCTCGGCGGCGCGGCACAGGCCGGGTGGATGCTGTTCGCCGCCCGTGCACTGCAGGGGGTCTTCGCCGCGATGTTGGCGCCGGCCGCTCTGTCCCTGCTCACGGTCACCTTCCGCGACGCGAAGGAACGGGCGAAGGCGTTCGCCGTCTTCGGTGCCATCTCCGGCGGCGGCGCGGCCATCGGCCTGCTGCTCGGCGGTGTGCTCACCGAGTACGCCACCTGGCGCTGGTGCCTGCTGGTCAACATCCCGGTCGCGGTCGTCGCGATCGTCGGTTCGGTGGCCGTGCTGAAGGAGTCCAAGCACGAGGAACCCGGCACGCACTACGACATCCCGGGCGCCATCCTGGCGACCCTCGGCCTCGGGCTGCTGGTGTGGGGCTTCACCCGCGCCGCCAACCCCGCGCTGGGCTGGAGCTCCTGGCAGACGCTGAGTTCGCTGGCCATCGCGGTCCTGCTACTGGTCGGGTTCGCCGTCTGGGAGGGTCGCAGCCCCGCTCCGCTGCTGCCGCTGCGCATCGTCAAGGACCGCAACCGGGCCGGTGCCTATGTGGTCGGCCTGCTGGTCGGCGCCGGCCTGTTCGCCGTCTTCCTGTTCCTGACCTACTTCCTGCAGCTCATCCAGCACTACACACCGATCAAGGCCGGGCTCGCGTTCCTACCGTTCAGCGCCGGCATCATCATCGGGGCCGGTGTCGGGTCGCAGCTGGTGCTGCGGATCGGGCCGAAGTGGGTCGTCCCGATCGGTCTGGCGATGGGCACGATCGGCCTGCTGTGGCTGTCCCGCCTCACCCTCAACAGCACCTACCTGGGCACCGTGCTCCCGGCCCAGCTGGTCATCGCGATCGGCATGGGATTCATCTTCATGTCCACCACGAACGTCGCATTGGTCGGCATCTCCAAGGACGACTCCGGAGTGGCCAGCGCCATGGTGAACACCACCCAGCAGGTCGGTGGTTCGCTCGGCACCGCCCTGCTCAGCACCTTCGCGCTGACCGCCACGACCAACTACCTGACCAGCCACGCCGGGGAGTTGGCGTCGGCGCCGAACAAGGCCGCAGCCGGTCTGGTCCAGGCAGCGGGTTCGGTCCACGGATACGCGGTTGCCTTCGTGTGGTCGGCAGGGCTGTTCGCCGCCGCCGCCGTCGCGTCGCTGTTGTTGATCAACGCGGGCAAGGACGCACTGCCGGCCGAAGGTGCGGCACTCGTCGGCTGACGCGCCAGCTTTCACTCCCGCCGTCCGGCACGACCGGGCAGAGGAGGTCGTCGCCCGACCGGGCAACGACCTCCTCACCGGGTTGGAGTTCGTCCACCGGCGGTGGCTTGGGTCGCCGTCGGTCGACGTCCACGTCCACCGGTTCGTCGTGTGCGCTCACCTGGACTCCTGACTGTCGTGGCCGGGCTCAGCGAAGCGACGACGGCGACGGCGCAGACCCGAGCGATACCCAGACCCAACTGTTCGGCGATCACCGTGAGCCCAGGAACAACGTTCGCGGTTCCAGGTGGGCACCGTCAGTTGGGGTTGGTCCGCAGGAGGGTTGGCGCCGCCGAAGGTGGCTGCCGGGTAGTGGCGGGCGCCGTGCGGCTCTTCGCAGTTCTCGCCGAGCTGCTCCATCGCTCCGGTGACCGGCAGCGTGGGGTGCGCGTGGTCCACCTGCAGGGTGGTGTGGTCGATCTTGTACTGACCCAGCACCACCGTTTCAAGGTCGCGGCGGACGGCATGGCAGTCGCCGGTCGGGTCGACCAGGACGTGCGCGGACAGGGCTGGCATACCGGAGGTGACGTCCCAGATGTGCAGGTCGTGCACTTCGGCCACTCCTGGTCGTCCGGCCAGGACAGGGCCGATCAGGTCCGGGTCCAGGCTGGCCGGCGCTGCTTCGAGGAAGATCCGACCGGATTCCCGGACCAGTCCGTACCCGGCTTTGATCATCAGCGCGGCGACGATCAGCGCGGCGATGGCATCGGCGCGGCCGAATCCGGTGAGCAGCACGACCAGGCCGGCGATGGCGGTGGCGACGAACGCGTAGAGATCGTTGAGTATGTGCTGGAAGGCGCCCTCGACGTTCAGGCTCGTCCGGTTCGCTCTGGAGATCAGATAGGCGGCGGCGACGTTGATGACGATGCCCACCACCGCGGTGACGAACACCAGCAGGCCCTGAACCTCCGGCGGATCGATCAATCGGCGGATCGCCTCGTAGATGAACCAGACCGCCAGCAGCAGCAAGCTCAGGCCGTTGGCCTGTGCGGAGAGTATCTCGGCCCGCTTGTACCCGTAGGTCCAGCGGCCCTGCGCCGGTTTGGCGGACAGCCGGATCGCGATCAGGGCCAGCACGATGGAGGCGGCGTCGGTGAGCATGTGCCCGGCGTCGGAGATCAACGCCAGCGACCCTGCGATCAGCCCGACGACGACTTCGGTGACCAGGAACGCCACGATGAGAGCCAGCGCACCGGTCAAGTACCGCTTGTCGGCGTCGGCGGCGACGCCGTGGCTGTGCCCGGCGTTTCCCTGTCGGTGATCGTGCCCGGCATCCTTCGGCCCAGCCGCCGCGCGGCCATGGCCCCGACTGTGATGAGCGGTGGTGTGGTGCCGGGTTTCAGCCATTGCTGGGCGTCCTTCTGGTCAGCGGCAGCGGATCGACCGAGGCTTCCGGTGCGTAGCAGTCGCTGCCGTCCCCGCATCCGCTGGACCGAGGTGGCCGTCCGGTCGCTGCGGTAGAGGGCGTGCAGCAGGAATCCGTCGACTTGACATGGTCGCCGACCTGCCCGGTGGTGCGGACCGCGGCGTGGGGAGCGCAGCAGTTGTCGCCCTTCCACGCCTCCCGGCCTTCCTTGACGGCGACGACGGCGATGATCAGCGCGGCGACGGGATCTGCCCAGCTCCACCCGAACAGCGAGTTCAGGGCCAACCCGACCAGTAGCACCGCGGACAGGTAGGTGCACAGCAGGGTCTGCTTGGAGTCCGCGACCGCCGACCGGGAGTTCAGTTCCCGGCCGGTGCGGCGCTGGCCGTAGGACAGGAACGGCATCACCAGCAGGCTCGACGCGGCCAGGACGAGCCCCGTGGTCGAGTGCCGCGCCTGGTTCGCGCCGGCAAGGGAGAGCAACGCATCGACCGACACGTAGGCGGCGAGGGCGAAGAACGAACAGGCGATGATCCGCAGCGCGGCCTTCTCGCGCGCCTCCGGGTCGCGGCCGGCGAACTGCCAGGCCACCGCTGCCGCCGAAACGACCTCGATGATCGAGTCCAAACCGAAGCCGATCAACGCCGCCGATGACGCCATCGTCCCGGCCGTGATCGCGACGACCGCTTCGGCGACGTTGTAGCTGATGGTGGCGGCGACGAATAGGCGGATCCGGCGGCTGAGCAGTCTTCGGCGTTGATCCTGTGCGGCGCCGAATCCGGTCGCCGTTGCCGTCACAGTTCCAGCTTCCCGGCGGCGGCCGCGGCGGCACAGCTCTGCGGGTCCACGGCCAGTACCACGCTCATCAGGTCGGTCAACGCGTGCGCCAGCCGGGGATCCGCCAGCTCGTAGCGGGACCGCCGGCCCTGCGGCACGGCGACGACCAGCCCGCACCCGCGCAGGCAGGTCAAATGGTTGGACAGGCTCTGCCGGCTCACCCCGAGCAGGTCCGCCAGGTCCGAGGGGTAGGCCGCGCTGTCCCGCAGCGCGAGCAGGATCCGCGCCCGGGTGGGGTCGGACAGGGCATGCCCGAACCGGGCCAGCACCCCGCCGAAGATCAGCGTCTCCATGCCAACCGCCGATACAGTAGAGCCTGAATTCAGACCGAGGTGGACAGTGTCCCGCCGACAATACACGCGCCAGTGTATTCATCGCGGTGTGAACGAATAGCATCGCGCCAAGTGAAGGGCGTCCGCCGGAGCAACACCAGCCAACATCTCGAGTGCGGAGGGGGAGTGCGATGTCTGTGCTTCCATCCGTGCTCGCCCGGTCACGGCCCACGGCGCCGCGGCGCCACCGCACCAGCCGGGCACTGCAGCGCACCGGACGGCTGTGGCTGCTGCTGGGCGCCGTATTGATCGGCGTGGTCGCGCTACACGCGCTGAGCGCTCATGATTCCGCCGGCGATCACCGGTCGATGGCCGGCAGTGCCGTCGCCGCCCAGCCGCTGCTCGACGGCGCCTCGGCGGCCGGCGATCACGGCCACAGCATGGCGGCCGTGCACGCCGATTCACCGACCGGTGATGACCACGCCGTCGTCGCCGGATGCGGTCTGCTCCTTGTGCTCGCGGCTGTCCTGCTAGCGCCCGGCCGGCCGGTCGCGCGGCGGCCGTCGGCGATGTTCAGGGCCTGGTCCGGCCGGCTGCGTGGACCGCCCCGAACTCTGCTGCGGCTGACGTTGTGCGTGGAGCGGATCTGATCCACCGGTACCGGGCAGCCCCTTCAGCGGGGCGACCTCGATGAGTTTCGTGTACCGGCTCGGTCCCTCTCCGTCTCTTCGTCAGTTTCAGGAGTACCCACCGCCATGACCCGATTTCTCCTCCACGGGCGGCTGCTCGCCGCCGCTGTGGCGCTGCCCCTCATCGCGTCCGCCTGCACCACCACCACTGCCAGCACCGGCTCCGCCGCGGTCACCGTGACCACCAACTCCACCATCGCAGGCTCCATCGCCGCCCTGGATACGCACACCCGGTCGGCTGCGCCGCCGCCCGCCCCCAGCGGCACCGCACCTACCGGAACCACCGACCCGGCGTCGTCGACGTCGGCCAGTTCGTCCGGCCCCGCCTCCGCGTCCTCCACCGCGCCGACGACGCCGCCCGCACCCAGGATCACCACCTCCCCTGCGGACGGGGCCACCGGTCGTTCACCGATCGCTCCGGTCACCGCCGCCGCCCGCAACGGCACCTTCACCGACGTCACCCTGAGAAACCCGGAAGGCAAAGTCGTCGCCGGCGCGCTGTCAGCGGACAAGAAGCTGTGGACTTCGGCGGAACCGTTGGGCTACGGCCGCCGCTACACCCTGACCTCCACCGCAGCGGGTCCGGGCGGGCAGACCGTCCGCGCGACGTCGGCGTTCACCACCCTGATACCCAGCCAGACCATCTACCCGTCGTTCTTCCCCAACCCCGACCTCAAGAAGGTCGGCGTCGGCCAGCCGATGGTCGTCATCTTCGACAAAGCACCCGCCGACAAAGCCGCCGCCGAGAAGGCCCTGTCGGTGAAAACTGTTCCAGCGGTGGCCGGTTCGTGGTTCTGGCGGGACGACCGCACCGTGCACTACCGGGCAAAGGACTACTGGAAGGCCGGCACCAGGATCACCGTCACCGCGAAGATCTACGGCGTGAACCTGGGCGGCGGCGCCTACGGCGAAACCGACCGCTCCATGACCGTGACCATCGGCCCGTCCAAGATCGCCAAGGTTGACGACGCCACCAAACAGATGCAGGTCTTCTTCGACGGCAAGAAGGTCAAGACCTACCCGGTGTCACTGGGACAGAACAAGCAGCTCACCGTGAACGGCCTGGACATCTCGCTGGTCACCCCGTCCGGCACCTACGTCGCGCAGGAGAAGTATCTGGTCAAGCAGATGACCTCCGCCAGCTACGGCCTGCCGAAGGACTCCCCGCTGGGATACGACTCGAAAATCCCGCTGGCCGTCAGGTTCTCCAACGAAGGCATCTTCGTGCACTCCGCACCCTGGTCGGTCGACGACCAGGGCGTCCGCAACGTCTCGCACGGCTGCATCAACATGCCACCGGCGGGCGGGCAGTGGTTCTACGACAATTTCAGCTACGGCGACATCCTCACCGTGACCGGCACCTCCACCCGACTGGCCCCCGACGACGGCTACGGCGACTGGAACCTGTCCTGGGAGAAGTGGCTTGCCGGCAGTGCCCTGAGCTGACCGCGGCTCACCAGCCCCGCGCCCGCCATTCCGCCAGGTGCGGCCGTTCGCGGCCGAGGGTCGTGTCGTCACCGTGGCCGGGATAGACCCAGGTGTCGTCGGGCAGCCGGTCGAAGACGCGTTCGGTCAGGTCGTCCATCAGGGACGCGAAGTCCTTCGGCGACCGGGTCCGCCCGGGCCCCCCGGGAAACAGCGAGTCGCCGGTGAACAGGTGGGTCCCGTCGCCGTCCCGGTAGAGCAGGGCGACCGAGCCGGGCGTGTGGCCGCGCAGCGCAATGGACTCCAGCTGCGTGGCGCCCAACGGAACCACGTCGCCCTGCCCCAGCGGCACGTCGGTCGGCACCGGCAGATCGGCGGCGTCGGCGGCACCGGCGTACAGGTTCGCCCCGGTCTGCCCGGCGACGGCGCCCAGCGCCTGCCAGTGGTCCTGGTGGGAGTGGGTGGTGACGATGCTGCGCAGGCGCGGTCGGTCGGGCCCGGTGCCCAGCATGTCGGCGATGCGCTCGGGATCGTTCGCGGCGTCGATCAGCAGGCCGTCCCCGGTGTGCAGGCACACCAGCAGATAGGCGTTGTTGTCCATCGGCCCGACCGAGAGCTTGGTGATGCTGATGTCCGCGAGCACCCGGGTGACGGGCGGGCCCTGCGGCTCCGCGTGCCCGGAGTAGGTCCCGGCGGGTTGGGTAGTCATGGCGCCGAAGATACAAGGCCGTCGTCTGCGTCCTCGGTGAAGGTCAGCAGCACTTTGCCGGAGGCCGACGCGTCGCGGGCCATCGCAAACGCCGCCAGGGCGTCGTCCAAGCGGTGCCGGTGGCTCGCCACCGGTCCGACGAACAGCGAGCCATCAGTCAGGGCGTCGATGACCGCCTGCATCTCGTCGTGGAAGCGGAACGAACCGGCGACGGTCAACTCCCGGGTGATGACCTTCGACACCAGGAACGGCTGTTCCCCCGCGGGGAGCAACCCGAGCAGCACGAGGTGCCCACGCCGCCGCAGCCCCCGCACCGCGGTCGCCACCCCGATGGCCGACCCCGACGAGTCGATCGCCACATCGGCATCCAGACTGGTTGCCAACGCACCGAAGTCGGCGGCCAGGTGCGTCTGGGACGCGCCCAGCTCGCGAGCCACCCGGAGCGGCCGGGGGTGGACGTCGGTGACCACGATCTCGGCAGCCCCGGCCCTCCTGAGCACAGCGATCACCAGGGCGCCGACCGGGCCCGCTCCCACCACCAGGACGCGCTTCCCGCGGACATCGCCCGCCTGGGACACCGCGTGCCAGGCAACGGAAGCCGGTTCGATCAGCGCCGCCGTCGCGAGGTCGAGCGTCGGGGACAGTGGCAGCAGGCGGTCGGTGGTCACGGTGTACTGCTCGGCGAACGCGCCGTCGGTGTGCGGGAAACGGGCCGCCGAACCGAGATAGGTGGTGGTCGGGCAGACATTGCCGTGACCTGCCCGGCACTGCTCGCACCGGCCGCACGGCGTCGCCGGGAAGATGGCGACCGGGGCGCCGACCGGCGGGCCGGAACCGTCGGCAGCGGCCGTGCGGACCCGCCCGACCACCTCGTGGCCGAGCACCATCGGGCCCTCGAGCACGGACTCGCCGGCCGCGCCATGGCTCAGGTAGTGCAGGTCCGACCCGCAGATACCGCCGTGGGTGATCGCTATGACGGCCTGATCAGGTTGCGGCGCAACGGATGTCAGGGTATCGATGCGGAGGTCGCCGGTGCCGTGGATCACCAGGGCCTGGTAGGTGTCGCTCATGTCGCTCCCGTCCGGTACAGGTGCCGTCATCTGATCCTCCGCACGTTTTCTCGTGTGCTATGCATCCTGGCAACGAGCGCTGTCACGTCCCCGACGTCCGGGAGAGGAATCCGATGATCCATCCACTGTTCGACATCACCGGCCGAACCGCGCTGGTCACCGGTTCCTCGCGCGGTATCGGGTACGCCCTCGCGCTGGGTCTGGCCCAGGCCGGTGCGCGCGTGGTGCTCAACGGGCGGGATCGGGAAGCGCTCAGCGGCGCCGCGGATTCCATCACCGGCGCCACCTCGGCCGCCGTGTCCATCGCAGCCTTCGACGTCACCGACAGCGACGCGGTGACGGCCGGTATCGCCGAGATCGAGGACGGCGTCGGCCCGTTGGACATCTGCGTCAACAATGCAGGCATGCAGCGCCGGGCGCCGTTCACCGAATTCTCCGACGAAGATTGGCATGCATTGATCGCCACCAACGTGACGTCGGCATTCCTGGTGGGCCGGGAGGTCGCGCGCCGGATGCGCGCGCGGGGCAGCGGAAAGATCGTCAACATTGCCTCGTTGCAGTCGGAGGTGTCGCGTCCCGGCATTGCCCCGTACGCGGCGACCAAGGGTGCGCTCAAGATGCTGACCAGAGGAATGTGTGCCGATCTCGCCTCCTCGGGCATTTGTGTGAACGCCATCGGCCCCGGCTATTTCGAGACCGAACTGACCAGTGCACTGGTGGCCGACGAGACATTCTCCGCCTGGGTCCGCGGCCGGACACCGGCCGGGCGGTGGGGGAGGACCGAAGACCTGGTCGGCACCCTGCTGTTCCTCGCCTCCGACGCATCGGCGTTCGTCAACGGCCAGATCATCTACGTGGACGGCGGCATGCTGTCGGTGCTCTGAGCGGTCTCCGACCGCGCTGCGGACGAGCCGCACCCCGGTGCCCCTCGGTGGCTGCGGTCCGACTACTTCCCCCAGATCTTCTTGTAGGCGTCCCGGTAGCCGTTCGCCGGGTCCCAGGCGGTGCTCGTGCCGACGTTGCCGGCATCGGTGACGTGCACCGCGGGCACATAACCGCTGGCGGGCAGCTTGTTGAAGGCCCGGTTCAACTCGTCCACGATCTGCCAGCCCTCCTGGTTCAGCGGCTCCGGCACGGTCGCTGCCTGGAACTGTTTGCCCGCGATCCGCTGGAAGGCGGCGGCGGATCCGTCGCCGGCGGCGACGTTGAACGGCGCTCCGGCGCCGTCCTTGCCGGCCGCCCGCAGGGGAGTGGCGGCGTTGTCGAAGTACAGATCGTCGATCGCGACGGAGTAGTCCCAGGATGCGCCCAGCTTCGACACCAGTGACGAGAACGCCCGTGGCAGCTGCTTTCCGGCGTCCGGAATCGGGATGTTGTCCACCTGCAGCACCTTGACGGTATTGCACGTCTTCAGTGCGGCCTCCAGCATCGTCGCCTTGCCGGCGGCGAACGGCATCGAATTGTCGGTGAACAACACGACGCCCGCATTGCCGTTGGACTCGGCGATGACCCACTGGGCGCTGATCTCGGCCACATCGGCGACCCGCGTGGTCACGTTGGAGAACATCGTCGGGTCCGTGCTGGGACCGGGGTCGGGCAACGCGTGCCAGCCGACGATCGGGATGTTCGCCGCGTTCGCCTGGGCGATCTGCGCCGTGATGCTGTTCGCGTCGAAACCGCCGACGACGATCCCGGCGGGTCTGAGTGCGAGTGCCTGGCCGAACGCGGCCTGGATACCTGCCTGGTCGCCCCGGCCGTCGATGGTCCGCGACGTCCACCCGATCGCCGTGGCCGCCTCCGCGACGCCCTTCGCCGCACCAGCGACACCGGGATCGGTCAGCGTCTGCGCCACGTAGACGATCTGCTTCCCGGTTGCAGCCTTCGGCCCGGTGGTCGGTCCCGCCCAGGCCGGGGTGGGGTCGACCGCTGCGGCGACGGCCGTGGTGGCCGAGGCGACGACGTCGGGGCACCCACCGGCGGCACTGCTCGCCGCGGTGCCGGCGACCGCGCTGTCCACACCCGGGCTGCAGGCTGCCAGGGTGACGGCGGCGAGGGCGGCGACCGCTGTCAGGCGGGCGATGTGGGCGGCGACCATGGCTGCTCCTTGACGGTGTGACGGGATCGTGCACCAGGGACGGGAAGCCCACCTGGCCCGGCCCAGCCCGACCGGTTGCGGGAACCGGCGCAGTGGACGGCGGGCTGACCCTCTCCCCGCCGACAGAGCCTCGCCGGCCGCAAGTCAGCCGGCGATGGAGAGTTCGACCACCCGGCGCTCCGCCGCCGACACCCGCGCCGCGTCAAGTACGACGGCGGTGGCGACGGCGTCCGCCGGGTCGACCGGTACCGGCCCCAGGCCCCGCATCGCCGCCGCGGCAGCGGGGTAGAAGAAGTCCCACCGACCGCGTTCGGTCGGCACGGCCGCCGAGCCGGCGGCGGTGGTGAGCACGCCGTAGTCAGCCGGGTCCTCCTTCCCCCAGTCGGCGCCCAGCGAAGCCGGGCTGCCACCACCTTTCAGCTGCGCCTCCTGACAGTCGAACCCGCCGACCAGGTAGCCGCCGAGCGCGCCGGTCACCTGGAACCGGGGGCCCTCGGCCGCCGAGGCCATCCCGGCCGCCACCGTGGAGAACACCCCGGAGGCGTGTTCCAGGTGCAGCTCGATCTCGTCGTCGGTGGACGAACCGGGACGGACGGCCCGCACCTGCGCATGCAGTCGGGCCACCGGGCCGAACAGGTACAGCGCCTGGTCGACAAGGTGCGGCCCCAGGTCGAGCAGCGTCCCGCCACCCTCGGCGGGATCGTCGGCCCATCCGGGCTTGACCGCCCGGAACCGGTCGATCCGCGAGACGAAGCGGTGCACCGGGCCGAGCCGGCCGTCGTCGATCAACTTCCGAACGGTCAGCAGGTCGCTGTCCCAGCGGCGGTTCTGGTAGACGGTCAGCGTGCGCCCAGCCGTCCGGGCGTGCTCGACCAGCTCGGTCGCCGCGACCGCATCGAGGGCGAACGGCTTGTCGACGACCACGTCGAGGCCGAGGTCGAGCGCTTCGTGCGCGAGCGGTGTATGGGTGGCCGGCGGCGTGGTGATGGTCACCGCCTCGACGCCGAGGCCCGGTAGGTCCGCGAGGCGGGGTACCGCGCGCACGCCCGGCAGGTCGGCGGTCACCTGATGCTGCCGATCGGCGTTCGCGGTGACCACCGCCACCAGGTCGACGCCCAGGGCGCAGCGGAGCAGCGGGGCGTGGAAGACGCGTCCGCCCGAGCCGTATCCGGCCAGGGCCCAGCGAACCGGTGGTGTGGTCACGGCGCACATCCTGCCGCACTGCCGCACCGTGCCGGGGGACCGCCCAGCTGCCGGGCTCAGCTTCCTCAGGCCTGGTCGTGGATGGTCACGGCGTAGCCGTCGAGATCGCTGAAGGTGAACGTGCGCCCGAACGGCCCGTCGAAGGGCGCAACCGTGATGGGCACCCCGTGGGCGGCGAGGCTGTCGTGCACCACCTGGGCGTCGTCGGCATGCAGCCACAGCGCGATACCGATGCCGAGGTGCGGGCGGGCGGCGTCGAGGTCGACGCCGGGCAGTGGTTCACGGACCGCGAAAGCCGCGGGCGTGGTGGCGAAGACCACCGCACCGGGCGGACCGGCCGGAACGCGTTCGAGTCCCAGCCGTTCCTCGTAGAAGTGGGCAGCGGCCTCGAGGTCGCGGACCTGCAGAGCGACGAAGGTAGGGCCGGACACGGTCATGTCGATCTCCTTGGGTGATGTCAATGTGTTGACACCCATGACTGTATGTCAGAATGTTGACATGGGTCAAGAGGAGACGGTCGGACCACTGGATGCCGCAGTGGGCTACGTGCTCAAGCAGGCCGCCACTGCGCTCCGGTCGGCGATGGACGCCGCGCTGCGGCCGCTGCAGTTGACGGTGCCGCAGTACTCCTGCCTGGAACTGCTCGGACAGCAGCCCGGGCTCTCCGGGTCGGAGTTGGCCCGCGGAACCTTCGTGACCCGCCAATCGATGAACCTGGTGCTCCAGGCATTGCAGCAGCGCGGGTTGCTGAGCCGCCCGACGGTCGCCGATCACGGCAAGGCACTGCCCACCGAGCTGACGCCGGCCGGCCGCCGGCAGTTGCAGGCCGCCAGCATCGCGGTCCGGCGGGTGGAGAAGCAGATGCTCGCTCCGCTCGACCAGCACGCCCAACGCCGGCTCCGCAGCGATCTGGCCCGGTGCGCCGCAGCGCTGACCGGAGCCGACGCCGCGGCCGGGTCGACCTGGGAGGGCCCGCCGAGCTGAGTCGGTTGGCCCGGCCGGACGAGCTTGACCTGCGGGAAGGGCGGACTGTCGGTGGGCCCACCTACCATGGGGAATCGTGACAGATCACCTCATCGTGCGGGGCGCCCGCGAACACAACCTCCGCAACGTGGACATCAGTCTGCCGCGCGATTCCATGGTGGTCTTCACCGGTCTGTCGGGCTCGGGCAAGTCTTCGCTGGCCTTCGACACCATCTTCGCGGAGGGCCAGCGGCGGTACGTCGAGTCGCTGTCGTCCTACGCCCGCCAGTTCCTGGGCCAGATGGACAAGCCCGATGTCGACTTCATCGAAGGCCTGTCGCCTGCCGTGTCCATCGACCAGAAGTCGACCTCGCGCAACCCCCGGTCGACGGTCGGCACCATCACCGAGATCTACGACTACCTGCGCCTGCTGTACGCGCGCATCGGTCATCCGCACTGCCCGGTCTGCGGCGAGATCATCGCCAAGCAGACCCCGCAGCAGATCGTCGACCGGGTGCTGGAGATGCCGGAGGGCACGAGGTTCCAGGTGCTCGCCCCGGTCATCCGGGAGCGCAAGGGCGAGTACGTCGACCTGCTGACCGACCTGCAGTCCAAGGGCTACTCGCGGGCCAGGATCGACGGCACGGTCCACCCACTGACCGACCCGCCGAAGCTGAAGAAGCAGGAGAAGCACTCCATCGAGGTGGTGGTCGACCGGCTCGCCATCCGGGAGACCGCGAAGCAGCGGATCACCGACTCGGTGGAGACCGGGCTCGCCTTGGCCGACGGGGTCGTCATCCTCGAGTTCGTCGACCTCGAGGAGGACGATCCCAACCGCGAGCGACGCTATTCGGAACGGCTGGCCTGCCCGAACGACCATCCCCTGGCCCTGGACGAGCTGGAACCGCGGTCGTTCTCCTTCAACTCGCCGTTCGGTGCCTGCCCTGAGTGCACCGGCCTGGGCATCCGCAAGGAGGTCGACCCCGAGCTGATCGTGCCCGACGGCAGCCTGTCGCTGGCCGGCGGCGCGATCCAGCCCTGGTCGTACGGCACGACCAGCGAATACTTCGTCCGGCTGCTGGAGGGCCTGGCCAAGGCGATGGGCTTCTCGGTCAACGCACCGTGGGACAGCCTGCCGATCGCCGCGAAGCGCGCCGTGCTCAACGGGTCGAAGGAGCAGGTGCACGTCAGCTACCGCAACCGGTACGGCCGGCAGCGGTCGTACTACGCCGAGTTCGAGGGCGTGATCCCGTTCCTGGAGCGGCGGGCCACCCAGACCGATTCCGAAGCGGCGCGGGACAAGTACGAGGGCTACATGCGGGAGGTGCCCTGCCCGGTGTGCCTCGGCACCCGACTCAAGCCCGAGATCCTGGCCGTCACGGTCGACCACACCGAGCTCGGCAGGATCAACATCGCGCAGCTGGCGGCCATGTCGATCAAGGACGCATTCGCCTTCTTCCCCGGCCTGGACATGTCCGACCGCGACCGGATGATCGCCGAACGGGTACTCAAGGAGGTCCGCGCCCGGCTGGGCTTCCTGCTGGACGTCGGCCTGGACTACCTCTCCCTGTCCCGGGCCGCCGGCACGCTGTCCGGCGGCGAGGCCCAGCGCATCCGGCTGGCCACCCAGATCGGGTCCGGCCTGGTCGGCGTGCTGTACGTGCTCGACGAGCCCTCCATCGGCCTGCACCAGCGGGACAACCACCGGCTCATCAAGACGCTGACCCGGCTGCGCGACCTGGGCAATACGCTGATCGTGGTCGAGCACGACGAGGACACCATCCGCACCGCCGACTGGGTCGTCGACATCGGGCCGGGGGCCGGCGAGCACGGCGGTCACGTCGTCGTCTCGGGTCCGGTGCAGGAGCTGATCGACTCCCAGGAGTCGATCACCGGGGCGTTCCTGTCCGGCCGGCGGGAGATCGCCGTGCCGATGGTGCGGCGGCCGATCGACCCGGCGCGCAAGCTGACCGTGGTCGGTGCGCGGGAGAACAACCTGCGCAACGTCAGCGTCGACTTCCCGCTGGGCACGCTGATCGCCGTCACCGGCGTGTCGGGTTCGGGAAAGTCGACGCTGGTCAACGACATCCTGCACGCGGTGCTGGCGAACCGGATCAACGGTGCCCGGATGGTCCCTGGCCGGCACACCCGGGTCACCGGGCTGGACCTGGTCGACAAGGTGGTCGGCGTCGACCAGTCACCGATCGGTCGCACGCCGCGGTCCAATCCGGCGACGTACACCGGGGTGTTCGACCACGTCCGCAAGCTGTTCGCCTCGACCACCGAGGCGAAGGTGCGCGGCTACCAGCAGGGCCGGTTCTCCTTCAACGTGAAGGGCGGCCGCTGCGAGGCCTGTTCCGGCGACGGCACTCTGAAGATCGAGATGAACTTCCTGCCGGACATCTACGTGCCGTGCGAGGTCTGCAAGGGCGCCCGGTACAACCGCGAGACCCTGGACGTGCACTACAAGGGCAAGACGATCGCCGACGTGCTGAACACACCGATCGAGGAGGCGGCCGAATTCTTCGAGCCGATCGGAGCGATCCACCGCCACCTCAAGACGCTGGTGGACGTCGGACTCGGTTATGTCCGGCTGGGGCAGCCGGCACCGACTCTGTCCGGTGGCGAGGCGCAGCGGGTGAAGCTCGGCAGTGAGCTGCAGAAGCGGTCCACGGGCCGAACGGTGTACGTGCTCGACGAGCCGACCACCGGCCTGCACTTCGCCGACGTGGAGAAGCTGTTGATCGTGATCAACGGCCTGGTCGACAAGGGCAACACGGTCATCGTCATCGAGCACAACCTGGACGTCATCAAGACCGCAGACCACATCATCGACATGGGACCGGAAGGCGGGTCCGGCGGCGGACTGGTCATTGCCGAGGGCACGCCGGAGGAGATCGCCGCCAACCCGAAGTCCTACACCGGTGAATTCCTGGCGCAGGTGCTGCGCGGGCGGGGCGCGGCGAAGCCGCTGGGTGATGGCACCGTCGCACCGGCAACCGGCGGGCCGGCCGGCCGCAGGGTCACCTCCGCGTCCAGCGGATCACCGAAGGCGACCGGCGCCGCAGCGACCGGCCCGGCAGGCACCGGCACGGCAGCGAAGAACGGCGCGACCAACGGGAAGGCCAAGGAGCTGAACGGGTCTGCTCCGGTAGTGGTCTCCATCGCTCCGCCGATTGTGACCGCGGACATGGCCGAGGCCAAGGCCGCCGCCGCGAAGGCCCGCCGTCGGGCGGCCAAGCTGCGCTGACCGCCACGCCCGCCCGCTCGGCGGCGTCGAGCGCGGCGTGGCAAGACCGGGTGTTCCGTGCCGGCCGAGGGTTGGCGCGGGAATCTGGCGCGCAGCTGCGGTGACTACCGTAGGGCGGACTACGCCAGCCATGGGGAGCGAACGATGAGTGAATGGCGAGTTTTCACCCCTGATGACGCCGGCACGACGGCGATCGAATCCGAGACACCGGTCGCCGTGACGATCGAAATCCGACTGTTCGAACTCCGGACAGGCGCCTCCGAAATCCGGATCAGTCTCTCGCCGGACCATGCCGCGATCGTTGATGAGCTGGCCAACGATCGCCCGGCGTTGATGAAGCGGATCGAAGAGCTGGTGCAGGGCGAAATGGCGAGGGCGGTCAGCGCACTGAGCGGATAGCCCACCTTCGATCGACCGTGCGCGCCCAGCAGCAATTCGGCCTGCTCGGTCGGAGAAGTGGCGGTGGCCGGCCGGGTAGCGTCGGCTCGGTGGAGTTACGACTGCTGACGGAGGCCGACGCCGACGACTCGAGCCTGATGAGTGCCCACGCGTTCGGCATGCCGCCGGCAGGTCGGTCGGCGTTCACCCTGGGCCCGGAGGTTCGGCGCTGGGGCATCTTCGACGGCGCCGTGCTGGCGGCGAAGGCGAACGAGCGGTCCTACGACAGCATGATCGGCGGCCGGCGGGTGTCGACCGCCGGCGTGGCCGGCGTGGCCGTGGCGCCGGAGTACCGGGGCACCGGCCTGGCCAGTCAGATCATGACCCACCTGCTCTCCGCCGCACGCGACCGCGGCGCGGTGATCTCGACGCTGTTCCGGACGGCGCCCGCGCTCTACCGGTCGCTGGGCTACGAGCAGGTCGCCGACCTGGTGTACGGATCACTGCCAACCGCTGCGCTGCGTGGCGTCCGCCCGAAGGCCACCGATCTGCGGCGCGCCACCGCCGCCGACACGCCGGCGATCCGAGCCGTCTACCGGGCGGTCGCCGCGACCGGCTCGTGCCTGCTGACCCGGGACGGCCCCGCCTTCGACACGCCCGACGCGGAGCTGATCGGCGGCTTCGACGGGATCACGGTGGCGCAGGACGACACCGGCGTCGTCGGATACGCGGCATGGAATCGCGGCACCGGGTACGGCCCGCGCGCGGTGCTGGAGGTGGTCGAGCTGCTGGCCACCACCGGCGACGGCTACCGGGCGCTGCTGGCCGCCGTCGCCTCGTTCGAGGCGGTGACGCCGACCGTCCACCTGCGCACGTCCGGCGACGACCCGGTCCAGTGGCTGGTGCCGGGAGCGGGATGGGCGGTGCGCGACGTCCAGCCGTACATGCTGCGGGTTGTCGACGCCCGGGCGGCCGTCGCCGCGCGCGGCTGGCCGGCGGGCGCGGCGGTGGATGTGCAGATCGAGCTCGACGATCCGGTCTGTCCATGGAACACCGGTCTGCACCGGCTGCGGGTGCAGGACGGCATGGGCGAGCTTGTGCCAAGTGCTCGAACCGCCGACAGCACAACGATTCTCGATGTCCGGGCCCTGGCCGTGCTGTTCGCCGGTGGAGTGTCGACTGCGACGCTGCGGCGCGCCGGGCTGGTGCGCGGCGGGGAGCCGGCATCCGACGCTGCCCTGGACGCGGCGTTCGCCGGGCCGCGACCGGCCGTGCTCGACTACTTCTGAGGCTGCACGCGACTGCGGCCGGCGGAGAGGCGTCGTCAGGTCTGGGAGAATCGACCGCTGTGAAGACCTTCGACGACCTGTTCGCTGAGCTGCTGGACCGCGCGCGCGAGCGGCCGGAGGGGTCGGGCACCGTGGCCGCACTGGACGCCGGTGTGCACGCACAGGGCAAGAAACTGCTCGAGGAAGCCGGCGAGGTGTGGCTGGCGGCCGAGCACGAGGGCGACGACGCCGTGGCGCTGGAGGTCTCGCAGCTGCTGTACCGGGCGCAGGTCATCCTGATCGGCCGTGGCATCGGGCTGGAGCAGGTCTACCGGCATCTGTAGGGCCCGGCACTTCGGAAGTGCCGACCGCGTCGACGTACCGCCACGTCCAGCGACCGACCAGGTCGCACGACGACCCGAATCGAACCGAACGCCCGAAGGAATGAACATGCTGAGAGTCGCCGTCCCCAACAAGGGCACGTTGAGCGAACCTGCTGCCGACATGCTGCGGGAAGCCGGTTACCGGCAGCGCCACGACTCCCGTGACCTGACGGTCCTGGACGCCGCGAACGACGTCGAGTTCTTCTTCCTGCGCCCCAAGGACATCGCCATCTACGTCGGGTCCGGCGAACTCGACCTGGGTATCACCGGACGCGACCTGACCGCGGACTCCGGCGCGCCGGTCGTCGAGCAGCTGGGGCTGGGTTTCGGCCACTCGACGTTCCGGTATGCGGCGCCCTCCGGGAGGGACTGGACCGTGGCGGACCTCGCCGGGCTCCGCATCGCCACGGCGTACCCGAATCTGGTGCGCCGCAATCTCGCCGACGCGGGCATCACCGCGGACGTCATCCGGCTGGACGGGGCCGTCGAGATCTCGGTGCAGCTCGGGGTCGCGGACGCCATCGCGGACGTCGTCGGCTCCGGGCGGACGCTGCGGCAGCACTCGCTCAGTGCCTTCGGCGACACCATCTGCGCGTCCGAGGCGATCCTGATCACCCGGGCCGGCACCGAGGTGGAAAGCCCGTCGCGCCAGCTGATCAGCCGGCTGCAGGGCGTGGTGTTCGCCCAGCAGTACCTGATGCTGGACTACGACTGCCCGAAACGCCTGCTACCCGAGGCGACGCAGATCACCCCGGGGTTGGAGTCGCCCACCGTCGCCCCGCTGGCCGACCCGGAATGGGTGGCGGTCCGGGCAATGGTGTTGCGCCGCAACGCCAACCCGGTGATGGATTCGCTCGCCGCGCTCGGCGCCAAGGCGATCCTGGCGTCCGACATCCGGTCGTGCCGCCTGTAGCGGTTCCAGACAGACGGAGTTTGTCAAGCTGCCGGATGGTCAGGCTGCCGGATGGTCAGGCTGCCAGATCCGGGTCAAGCGCTCTGGCCACCAGGGCTTGCACACCCGCGCGCCGGTCGTGACGCACCCCGACCAGGCTGACTTTCTTGCCGCTGCGCAAGCCGATCAGCAGGTCAGGATCGCCAGGGCCGGCCGGGAACACGGCCACCACGTCCTGCCAGGGCGTGAAGCGAAAGCCTCGGCGGTAACCGGCCGTGGTGAGCACCGTGGCCGGAATTGTCCAGACGAGCACCAGTACCAGGAGAAAGAACCCAATACCGATGTAGTCACCGATGGTCGCGCGCCCCCGGGCGATGGGCAGGACATGCCTGATGAGGCCCAACGCCACGATCAACAAAGATGGCACCAGGTAGAGCCAGGACGCACGGTAGCGGCCGACCGCCCGGTGGATGTCCTCGTCCGCCCCCATGGTGCCAACGTACGCAGTCAGCATCGCCCGACCGACGTCCGGCAACCGTCGCCTGCCACTAACGCCCCAGCCGCACGGTCAGCGTCTGCGCCGACCGGCCGAACGGGCCGTCCAGATCGTGCAGCACCGCGGAGGTCAGCCCGAGCCCTTCGGGACCGAAGGTCACCTCCGTCTGCAGGCCGAGCCACACCCCGGCCGGGCGGCGGAACAGGTGCACGGTCAGGTCGGTGTTCGGGAACAGCACGTCACCTGGCTCGGAGCGCACGGCGACGCCGTTGGCCGTAT
This sequence comes from uncultured Nakamurella sp., assembly GCA_964242105.1. Taxonomy (GTDB): domain Bacteria; phylum Actinomycetota; class Actinomycetes; order Mycobacteriales; family Nakamurellaceae; genus Nakamurella. The sequence goes on from CAXTBG010000031.1 coordinate 46,257, forward strand.
CGATCAGTCCGAGAAGTCCGGCCTGCGCAGAGGCGGCCTCCCGGTCGACGATGCCGACCAGTGAGCGGAGCCAGACGGTGGACCGGCCGGGGACCGGCGTGCCCAGTAGCCTGGCCTCCACCGAGCGGATGAACCCGCCAGGCCAGATCGACGCCATGTCGAACGCGTCCGCTGCCTCGGGTCCTTCGACGCACGAAAGACCGGTGGCCGCGATGGAGGACGTGTCCGACACGGCAAGTCGCCAGGCGGTCGCCCGGACGACTGTCCGGCCGCCGGCCGTCATCGACGCCTCGACGAGTTCGATAGTGCGACCCGGCCGGACCACCCTCGCCGCTACCTCCACCTCACCCGCCGGAATGCGGCCGAGGATATCGAAGGCGATCCTGGACATACCCAGATCACTACGCGGAGAACAACTTTCAATTGCGTGCGTGAGCAACGCCGATACCGGGGCCATGTGCTGTTCGTCGGCCGACCAGGCGCCCTGGGCGTGCACGGTCGACCGGTAGCGGGACGGTCCCATCCGTTCGTAATAGGTGGTCGACTGCCCCGGCTGCTTGGTCACCGCGACCACCCTAGCCTGCCGTTACGCTGCGGAAGTGCCCGCTGACACCAGTCCGACCCGTGCGTCCGCCCGGGGCCGCCGACGGATCGGCCTGCGCATCGCCCGCATCGGCGGCATTCCCATCGTGCTCTCCGTGTCCTGGCTGCTGTCGGTGCTGATCATCGCCGTCCTGGCGACACCCGTCGTGGAACAGGCGGTTCCCGGTCTCACCCGCACGCCATCGGTGCTCGTCGCCATCGGGCTGGGGGTGCTGCTCGGAGTGAGCGTGCTCGCCCACGAACTCGGCCACTGCCTCGCGGCGAACGCCTTCGGCGTACCGGTACTGCAGGTCCGGTTGTACCTGCTCGGCGGGGTGTCCGAGCTGGGCCGCCTGCCGGATACGCCTCGGGAGGAGGCAGCCATCGCGGCGGCCGGTCCTGGCGTGTCGGCGTTGCTCGCCGGCATCTTCGGGCTGCTGGTCGGCAGCACCACGCCGCACACCGTCGGCTGGCTGCTGCTGATCGAGCTGGCTCTGGCCAACCTGGTCGTCGCGATCTTCAACTTCCTGCCCGCGCTGCCGCTCGACGGCGGCCGCGTGCTGCGCGCCGGCGTGTGGCGGGCGACCGGACGGCGTCGCTACGGCACGCTGGCCGCCGTGATCGGCGGGTACGTCATCGCGTTGGCCCTGTTGATCTGGGGGACCCTCGAGATCATCGGCTCCACCCGCGCAGCGCTGCTGCAGGGGGCGGTGGCCGTCGTCATGGCGGTGTTCGTCGGCGCGGGAGCGGCCGCCGAGCAGAACTCCGACCGCGGCGTGCGCTGGCCTTCCGACGTGGCGATCGGCGCGCTGGCCTCGCCGCTCGTGCAGCTGCCCGACCACGTGACGGTCGCCCTTGCACTGCAGGTGGCCGCCGGGCGGGCCGTGCTCCTGACCGGGGCGGACGGTGTGGCGGTCGGCCTGCTCGACGAGCGGGACGCGATCCGGCTCGCCGCGAGGCAGCCGCAGGCGCCGGCAACCCAGGCTGCGACGCCCATCGACCCTGCCCTGGTGGTGTTCCCGCACGACGATCCGGCGGAGGTCGCCCAGCGGGCGAACATCGCCGGCGAGCGTTTTCTGCTGGTCGACGACTCCGGACGGGCGACCGGCGTTGTACTTGCAGCCGATGTCGCACGGATACTGACCGGGCGCCGCAGCAGTTCCTAGCGGCGCGCCGAGGACTTCAGGAGCGCGTGTGAGCAGGGAATTCGTCATCGGGGACCGGGTGCAGCTGACCGACCCCAAGGGCCGCAAGTACACGATGGTGTTGCAGGCGGGTGCCACGTTCCACACGCACCGGGGGGCGCTGGAGCACGACGCGCTGATCGGCCAGCCGGAGGGTTCGGTCATCACCTCGGCCGGCAAGACCGACTACCTGGCCCTGCGTCCGCTGCTCACCGACTACGTGCTGTCGATGCCCCGCGGGGCTGCCGTCATCTACCCCAAGGACGCGGCGCAGATCGTGCACTGGGGCGACATCTTCCCGGGTGCGCGGGTGCTGGAGGCCGGTGCCGGATCCGGCGCGCTGACCTGTTCGCTGCTGCGGGCGGTGGGTAGCCAGGGTTCGGTGCTGTCGTACGAGGTCCGTCAGGACCACGCCGACCATGCGCTGCGCAATGTCGACACCTTCTTCGGCACCCGGCCGGACAACTGGGAACTGCGGGTCGCCGACATGGCCGAGCACACCGGCGAGGTGGACCGCATCGTCCTGGACATGCTCGAGCCCTGGTCGATGATCTCCGTGGTCGCCGACTCCCTGGTACCCGGCGGGGTGCTGATGGTCTACGTGGCGACGACGACGCAGCTCTCCAAGGTCGCCGAGGACCTCCGGGAGCACGGCGGGTTCACCGAGCCGGAGGCGTGGGAGTCCCTGCACCGGCCGTGGCACCTGGTGGGCTTGTCCGTCCGGCCGGAACACCGCATGCAGGGGCATACTGCCTTCCTGCTCAAGACCCGGCGGCTGGCGCCCGGCGTCGCCGCGCCGAGGCCGCAACGCCGGCCCACCAGCACCAGATGACGCACGGGTCACCAGGGGCGGCGGAGCCGACCGGTCACTGGCAGACCTTCCAGCTGCCGTCCTCGGTCACCAGGTGCAGCACGTCGGTCTTGCGGCTGGTGTCCGTCGTCTTCTGGTAGGAGAACGACGCCGTGCCGGTGCTGCCGGTCGTCGTGATCGTCGCCACGCGGACCGACGAGTTGATCAGCGTGACGAACGCGGTGGTGATGCGCGGGCGGGTCAGCTCGCAGGTGAGGGCCTGGGCGTCGGTGGCGCGCTTGTCGTTCACCGCCGCCGCCCAGGCCGTGACCGCCCGGGTGGCGGCTGCCGAGGCGGAGGAACCGCTGGTCGGGTCGTCCGCGTCGCCGGTGGTGGCGGAGGTGGAGGGGGTAGAGGTCGTCGGGGTGTCGGTCCCTGCGGTCGGGTTGAACACGCCGGTCGGCGGGGGCATCGGGCGGACGGCAACGGCCGTGGCGCTGGTCCGCGTCGAGACCGACACCACGGGAGGCGGTGAGGTCGGCGACGCCGAGCCGCTCTGCGACCGGGACAGCAGGACGACGGTGGCCGTCACCACGATGACCACCAGCACGATGGCGGCGACCGCCAGCCCCCATGCACCGGTGCGCACACGGTGCTGCGGGGCAGGGAGCGGCCACCGGTCGGCCGGCTGCTGGAGGCCGGCCGGTCCGTACGCAACGAGCCCCGGCGGGTAGGCAGGCCCGTAGCCGGGGCTGTAGGCGGGAGGCTCGGCCCCGTAGGCGGGAGGCTCGGCACCGTAGCCGGGTGGCGGGTAGGCCGGCGAACCGTAGGGGCGGGTGTAGGGAGGCTGCCCGTTGCGTGCCGGCTCATCCTGACCGGGATACAGCCACGGTCCGCTCATGTCGTCGATCCCTCTCGCGGTCTGCCTCGGTGTCGCACTGGTGTGGCGTGTGACGCAGTCCTTCGATGCATGGTTCCCGCCGCACACCGGTCGAACCGCCGGCACCTCGCAGAAGCGGCAATTCACCCGGCCGGGCACCGTTCCCCCCGTGCCGCCACGCCGCCGGGCATTGCGCGAGACTCCCTCGGATGCTTCGCCTGCGCAGGTAGGGTTGAAAAGATCTAGGAGCCCACGAGCGACGGGAGGGCGATGTGACCGACAGCAACATCACCGGTGGCGGGAACAGTTCGGATCGAAGTGGTGCCGGCTCGGAATACGGTTACGGGCAGAGTTCGGCCACGCTCAGCGCTCAGATCCGCGTCCTCAACGAGGAGATCGCGCAGCTCCGTCGCAGGCTTGCCGTCGCGCCGATGGACACCCGTCCGCTGGAACGGCAACTCACCGAGTCGTCGACCCGCATCAACGCCCTCACCGAGCGCAACGAGAAGCTGGTGCTGACCCTGCGGGAGGCACGCAGCCAGCTGCTGCAGCTCAAGGAGGAGGTCGACCGGCTCGCCCAGCCGCCGAGCGGCTACGGCGTCTTCCTCGGC
>CAXTBG010000032.1:0-49024 GCA_964242105.1 uncultured Nakamurella sp.
CGTGCATGCCGGGCATGCCCAGGTGCTGGATGTGCGAGTCGGGGAACGCGCCGCGTGCCATCAAGGTGGTGACGACCGGGATGCCGGTCAGCTCGGCGAGCACGAGGAGCTGCTCGGCCGCCCGGGCCTTGAGCACGCCGCCGCCGACGTAGAACACGGGCCGGCGGGCGGCCGCGATGATCTTGGCTGCGGCATGGATCTGGCCGGCGTGCGGTTTGGACGCGGGGCGGTACCCGGGCAGGTGCACCTCGGTGGGCCAGGAGAACACCGTCTCGGCCATCAGGATGTCCTTCGGGATGTCGACCAGCACCGGCCCCGGACGCCCGGTGGAGGCCAGGTAGAACGCCTGGGCGATCACCGTCGGGATCTCGGCCGGGTCGGTCACCATGAAGTTGTGCTTGGTGATCGGCATCGTGATGCCGCAGATGTCGGCTTCCTGGAAACCGTCCGTGCCGATCAGCGGACTGCCGACCTGGCCGGTGATCGCCACCAGCGGCACCGAGTCCATGTGGGCGTCGGCGATCGGGGTCACCAGGTTGGTCGCACCCGGACCGGAGGTGGCGATGCAGACGCCGACCCGGCCGGACGCCTGTGCGTAACCGGTGGCGGCGTGCCCCGCGCCCTGCTCGTGCCGGACCAGGATGTGCCGGACCTGGGTGGAGTCCAGCAGCGGGTCGTAGACCGGGAGCACCGCGCCGCCCGGAATGCCGAAGACCACCTCGACGCCGGCCTCCTCCAGGGAGCGCACGACGGACTTCGCGCCGGTCACGTACTCCACGGCCGGGGCGGAGCGCGGTCCGTTCGGCACCGGTGTCGGAACGGCCGACAGATGTGACGACGCGGGGACCGGTGAGGGTCTACTGGGTGCGATCGGGGTCTGGCTCATGATCGTGGAACCTTCTGCAGTGTCGTCGGGCTGGTACATCGGCAGGTGCTGTTCGCAAGCGTTCCCAGTGTCGTCTTCGCCGCGTGGCCCGGCCTGTTCGCCGAGCCGGTCGCCCTGGTCTGGGCAATAAAAAACCCCTCGTCATCGGGTGGCGATGACCAAGGGGTGGCACGTCGTGTTCGGGGTGACCGAACGGCGACGCGCTAGCGGAGTACGAGAATGAAGGACACAAATGGACCATACGGCCAGGCCGCAGGGGTGTCAAACCGCGGGAGGCCCGCAGCGTGCAGTGGGACGATGGCCGGGTGAGCAGAACCGATCGCGCTGTCTTCCGCCTGCCCGGGGTGTCCCTGGTCATCCCGTTCCTGTTCTTCGTCTGCGTCACGCCGCTGGCCAACGCCGGGCCGAAGTTCTGGCTGGCCCTGTACGTGCTGCCGGTGCTCGGCCTGGCCTACATCCTGCTGACCAGGACGGTGGCCGACAGCGAGCTGATCCGCACGGCGGGACTGTTCGGCGGCCGCCGGCTGCGGTGGGCCGATCTGGACGGCCTGGAGTTCCACGGTCCCCGCTGGGCGATCGCCGTCGGCACCGACGGCAGGCGCGTCCGGCTGCCCATGGTCCGGCCTCGCGACCTGCCCCAGCTCGCCCGGGTCTCCGGCGGCCGGCTGCTGCTGGGCCGCGAGGCACCGACCGATGAGGACGGCGGCATCGACCCGGCTGCGGACACGACGGTGGCGGTGACTCCGCCAGCGGATCCCCTGACCGACGTGACCGAGCCGGCCACCGCACCGGGGACCGACCCGGTGACGGTGACCGATCAGCCGACCGGGTCGGTACGCGCCGACGAGTAACCTTCGCTTCGCCCGTCATCCCTCCGCAGCAGGAGCCCGCCGCCATGCTCCAGAGCCCTGCACGCCAACGCCGCCATGGCGTCGCCGGCCTCGACGTGAGCGGTTCGTCAGGTGCCACCGCGGCAGCACCGGTCCTGACGCACCGGTGACCATCTCCGGAGCCGAACCACCCGGCGGGATCGCGGCCGCTCTACCGGGCGACGAACCGGCGGCCCGGCACCGCCTGCCGGCGCGCACGCTGACCTACTGGCGGGTGCGCGGGCTGGCCATCGGCGTCGTTGCCGTCGGTCTGTCGGTGTGGTGGGCCGCCGGCGTCGACTGGTTCGTCCCGGCCGTCCGCTGGACGGCCGTCGGCGCGGCGGTGGCCTGGTTCCTGGTGGTGGGCGTCCTGATCCGTCCCGTCGTCAGCTGGCGGTTGTTCTGGTACGCCGTGACCGAGGACGAGATCGACCTCCAGCACGGATGGCTCGTGCGGACCCGCACGGTGATCCCGATGAACCGGGTGCAGCACCTCAAGTCCGAGCAGGGACTGCTGGCCCGGCCCTTCCGGCTCTCCGTCCTGCACATCCACACCGCGGCCGGCGCGGTGGTGGTCGACGGTCTCGACCAGGAGGAGGCCGGGGCGATGAGGACGCGCATCGGCGAACTCGCGCATCTGTCCGATGACCTCTGAGCCGGGCGGGAGCCTCGGTTCGGGCACGATCACCGAACGCCGGCTCTCCCCCGCCTATCTGGTGATCAGCACCGGCCGGACGGTGCGGGCCTTGATCCCGGCGATCGCCGTGGGTATCTGGCAGTTGCCCGGCTGGGCGATAGCGATCGCGGCGGGTTTGGTGCTGCTGCACTCGTTCGCGCTGTGGTGGGTGCGCCGATATTCGGTGGCCGACGGCAGCTTCCGGGTGCGGGGCGGGTTGCTCAAGCGCACCGACGACACCATCGGCGTGCACCGCATCAGCTCTCTGGATGCCGAGCGCGGTGTGCTGCAACGGCTTCTGGGCGTCTGGGGCGTCAAGATCCGCACGCCGGGCAACGACCACCGCTCCGCCATCCACCTGCCGTCTCTCTCGGCCGGCGCGCTGGAGCAACTGCGCGCCGCGCTGCGACAGCCCGGTCCACAGGTTGTCGGAATCACCGACCGGACACTTGAGTCCGGATCCGAGGGGACGGGCATCGCCCGACCGACGGCGGGGTCCTCCCCGTTCGCCGCGACGCCGGTTGCCGCACCGCCGGGTGTACCGCGGGTCGCCCCACCGCCGGTCACCGCTGGGCCGGTCACCGCTGGGCCGGTCACTGCTGGGCCGGTCAACTCGGCGGCCGACGCCGGACCGGCGGTGGCCGCAGTAGTCACTTCCACATTCGTCGCCGGGCCGGCGGTCGCCGATCCGGGGCAGGGGTCGGCCGCCGGGCCGCCGGTCGTGCTGGCGGTGCTGTCCACCCGGACCCTGCTGGTCGCGGCCGTCACCGGTACCTCGGTGCCGTTGATCCTCGCCGGGGCGGTGGCCACCTTCGGGCGGGCGCGGGACCTGCTGCCTGACCGGGTGTTCGACCGGCTGGCCCGCCAGGTCTTCGTCGGCGGCAGCACCACCGCGCTACTGCTGCTGGCCGCGGCCGTGCTCGCCGTGCTGGCCGGCATCGCGCTGACCTCGCTGCGGCTGGCCAAATTCACCCTGGTCCGGGACGGGAACCGGCTGCGGATCAGCCGTGGTCTGCTCGCCCAGCGTTCGGGCAGCATTCCGGTGGCCAGGGTGCAGGCCGTCCGGCTGGTCGAGGGTTCGTGGCGGCGGATGCTCGGCTACTGCGCCCTGGAGGTGGAGGTCGCCGGGCTGAGCAGTTCCAGCGATACCGAGCGCATGCTCTTCCCGCTGGTCCGGACCGCTGACGCCGCCGACCTGGTCCGGCGTGCGCTGCCCGAACTGGGGTGGACGCCGCGCCCGCTGACCGCCGTCCCCCGCCGGGCCCGGCGTCGCTACTTCACGCTGCCTGTGCTGCTGGCGCTCCCGGTGACGGCGGCGCTCACCGCGCTCCCCGGGTGGGGCGCCTACCTCGCTGCCCTGCCGGTTCCGGCGGCGCTGCTGATCGGCTGGGGCCAGTCGGCCGACGCCGCCTGGGCTCTCGACGAGACGACCGTCATCCTGCGCTGGCGGCGCGTGCTGGCGCGGCACACCGTGGTCGCCGGCCGTGGCCGGGTGCAGCTGACGGAGATCAGCGCCACCCCCTGGCAGCGGCGCGCAAACCTCGCCGGCGTCCGGCTGCTGCTCACCAACCGACGCCGGGCCAGGGTGCGCCACCTGGACGCGGCCGACGCGCTGATGGTGCTGCACCGGGTGGGCCGCCGGCTGGACAGGGTGGCAGACCGGGAGAAGGTACGGACCGGGCCCGCCCGCAGCGCGCGGCACGTACCGTGAAAGGTGATGGACGCCAGCACTCACCGCTCGAAGCCCAGCGCCGGCTCGCGACGCCTGCGCCGCGGTGCGGCCGCCGGCCTGCTGGCGGTCGTCGCCGTCACTTCCGCCGCCTGCGCGAACTTCTCCACGGTGGCCCAGACCTATTCCGCGCAGCCCAGTCTCACACCCGCCGAGGTCACGCCCGTCGTACCGCCGCCGGCGTCGGCCGCCAGCACGGGCGCCGTTCCGTCCTCCGGCGCCAGCTCGTCGGGGAGCTCGCCGACCAGCACCAGCGCTGCGCCTGATCCCTGCCGTCCGCCGGACCCGGTGGTGGTGGCCGCCTGCCTGTCGGCGCCCTGGGGCCTGGCTCCGCTGCCCGACGGCGTCTCCGCCCTCGTCGGCGAGCGCACCACCGGGCGCATCCTGCGGGTGGCGCCGGGTACGGCTCCCGTCCTGGTGACGACCATCGCCGGGCTCGACTCCTCCGGTGACGGCGGGCTGCTCGGGATCGCGGTGTCCCCGTCCTACCTCGAGGACGGACTGGTCTACGCCTACGTGACCACCCGGACCGACAACCGCGTGCTGCGGATCGCCGCCGGGGACAAACCCAAGGCCATCCTGACCGGCATCCCCAAGGGCCGGACGCACAACGGCGGTGCCCTCGCCTTCACCCTGCAGAGCGTGCTATACGTCGGGACGGGGGACGCGGGCGCACCGGTCACGTCGAAGTCGTTGGCCGGCAAGGTATTGCGGATCGACGAGTTCGGGCAGCCGGCCGAGGGCGACCCGGCATCGTCGTCGCCGATCTTCGCCTCCGGCTTCACCCAGGTCACCGGACTGTGCGCGCTGCCGACGGGCAGCATGGCGGTCCTGGACCACCGCCCCGCGGCCGACCTGCTGCTGCCGGCCACTGCCGGCGCGAACTATGCGACCGTCCGGTCAGGCGACGCCGTCTGGACGTGGAAGGCGGGCGACGGCGGAGCGGCCGACTGCGCCGCCGCCGACGGCACGCTGGCCAACACGTCGCTGGCCAAGCAGCAGCTGACCGGCGTCTCGATGTCGGCGACCGGGGCGTTCTCGGGCACTCCGCGGGTGTTGCTGGGCAACAAGTACGGCCGGTTGCGCAGCGTCGAGCCGGGCGCCAAGGGCGCACTGTGGATGACCACCTCGAACAAGGACGGCTTCGGCAAACCGGTGGCCAGCGACGACCGCGTGCTCCTGCTCCCCGACGCCGGTGGCGCCGGGGGCAACGGCCCTGACTGACGCCCTGCCGGCGGCGCGGCGCGGCTCGCCCGCTCGCGGCTGCGCACTCCCGGGCGGCCGGATTGATCGGCTTGCGCGCTCGCGTTCGGGTCACCCGCTCGGATTGCTGGCACCCCGCTCGCGTTGCAGAGCGAGCGGCTGGCCAGAAACGCGAGCGGCGGGAGGCGGCGCGAGCGGCTGCGCTGGCTCGGCACCAGCGGCTGCGCTGGCTCGGCACCAGCGGCTGCGCCGCCCGGCCGGACCGGACTGATCGGCTTGCTCGCTCGCGTTCGGGTCACCCGCTCGGATTGCTGGCACCCCGCTCGCGTTGCAGAGCGAGCGGCTGGCCAGAAACGCGAGCGGCGGGAGGCGGCGCGAGCGGCTGCGCTGGCTCGGCACGAGCGGCTGCGTTGGCTCGGCACCAGCGGCTGCGCCGCCAGGCCGGACCGGATTGATCGGCTTGCGCGCTCGCGTTCAGGTCACCCGCTTGGATTGCTGGCACCCCGCTCGCGTTGCGAAGCGAGCGGCTGGCCAGGAACGCGAGCGGCGGGAGGCGGCGCGAGCGGCTGCGCCCTCCCGGGTCGCCCCGGCCCGGCCCGCCCACCGACCCGGCCCCGCCCGCCGACAAACCGACGGGCGGATGGGTCAGCTGAGCGTGGCGAGCACCAGTTCCCGCACCCGGGCCGCGTCCGCCTGACCCTTCGTCGCCTTCATCACGGCGCCGACGATGGCGCCCACGGCCTGCACCTTGCCGGAGCGGATCCGTTCGGCCACCTCCGGAGCGGCAGCCAGCGCGTCGTCGACCGCGGCCTGCAGGGCGGAGTCGTCGGACACCACGGCCAGCCCGCGAGCAGCGACGACGTCGTCCGGATCGCCCTCACCGGCGAGCACCCCGTCGATCACCTGCCGGCCGACCTTGGCGTTGAGCGAACCGCCCGCGATCAACTCGATCACCCGGGCGAGCTGCACCGGGGTGATCGGGAGAGCCGTCACCGCAACGGCTTCGGCGTTCGCCTTCTGCCCGAGGTAGGACAGCCACCGGCGCGCTTCGGCCGGCGGAGCCCCGGCGGCGACGGTAGCCTCCACCAGCTCGACTGCATCGGCGGCGAGCAGGTCACGCATGTCCAGATCCGTGAAACCCCAGGTCTGCTGCAGCCGCGCACGGCGGACCCACGGCAGCTCCGGCAGGGTCGCCCGGATCTCCTCGACCCAGGCCGCGTCGGGCGCGACCGGCACCAGATCGGGCTCGGGGAAGTAGCGGTAGTCCTCGGCGGTCTCTTTCGAGCGGCCCGGCGCGGTGGTACCGGTCTGCTCGTCGAAGTGCCTGGTCTCCTGGATGATCCGCTCCCCCGCCGCGAGACGCGCGGCTTGCCTTGTGATCTCGTACCGGACCGCACGTTCCACCGAGCGCAGCGAGTTCACGTTCTTGGTCTCGGTCCGCGTGCCCAGTACCGGACTGCCGGCCGGGGTCAACGACAGGTTCGCATCGCACCGCAGCGAACCCTGGTCCATCCGGACGTCCGAGACACCCAGCGACGCCAGCAGATCGCGCAGCGCTCCGACGTAGGCGCGGGCCACCAGCGGCGCTTTCTCCTTGGTGCCGTAGATCGGCTTGGTGACGATTTCCACCAGCGGCACGCCGGCCCGGTTGTAGTCCAGCAGCGAGTACTCCGCGCCGCCGATGCGACCGTCCCGGCCGCCGACGTGCAGCGACTTGCCGGTGTCCTCCTCCATGTGCGCGCGCTCGATCTCGACGCGCACCGTCTCCCCCGACCCGTCGGCCAGATCCACGTCCAGGTACCCGCCGAACGCGATCGGCTCGTCGTACTGCGAGATCTGGTAGTTCTTCGGCATGTCCGGGTAGAAGTAGTTCTTGCGCGCCATCCGGCTCTGCGGGGCGATCTGGCAGTTCAGCGCCAGCCCGATCCGGATCGCGTACTCCACGGCCCGCTGGTTCATCGCCGGCATGGCACCGGGCAGCGCCAGGCAGACGGGGCAGACCTGCGTGTTCGGTTCGGCGCCGAACGTCGTCGGGCAGCCGCAGAACATCTTGGTGGCGGTGCCCAGTTCGACGTGCACCTCCAGACCCATGACGGGGTCGAATGTCTCGATCGCCTCGTCGTAGTCCATCAGGCCGGTGATCACCGGTTCCGTCACTGCCGTCATGCCGATACCTCCAACTCGGGCGCCATGTCGGCCACCGTCCGTCCGTGCGATGCGACGTAGCTGGCCTCGAAAGCGGCTGCGACGCGGTACATCTGCTCCTCACCCAGCGCCGGCCCCATGATCTGCAGGCCCACCGGCAACCCGGTGTCCGACGCGATGCCGCTGGGCACGCTCATGGCTGGGATGCCGGCCAGCGATCCGGGGATGGTGGCCAGGTCGTTCAGATACATGGCCATCGGGTCGTCGACCTTCTCGCCCAACCGGAACGCCGTCACCGGGGACGCTGGGGAGATCAGCACATCGGCTGCCGCGTAGGCGTTCTCGAAGTCCTGCCGGATCAGCGTCCGCACCTTCTGCGCCGATCCATAGTAGGCGTCGTAATAACCCGCCGACAGCGCGTAGGTCCCGAGGATGATGCGGCGCTTGACCTCTGCACCGAACCCGGCGCCGCGGGTCGCGGCCATCACCGCCTCCGCCGACACCAGGTCGCCGCCCGAGGCGATGTCACCTACGCGCAACCCGTACCGCATCGCGTCGAACCGGGCCAGGTTCGAGGAGCACTCGCTCGGCAGGATGAGGTAGTAGGCGGCCAGCGCGTACTCGAAGTGCGGGCAGGACACCTCGACCACCTCGGCGCCGGCGCCCTGCAGCGCCTGCACCGCGGTGGAGAACGACTCCAGCACGCCGGGCTGGTAGCCGGACCCGCCGAGCTGCCTGACCACTCCGATCCGCATGCCCGCGACGCCCTCCGTCCGGCCGCGGTGCACCGCGTCGACGACCCGGGGAACCGGCCTGTCCAGCGAGGTGGAGTCGCGCGGGTCGTGCCCGGCGATGACCTCGTGCAGCAGCGCGGTGTCCAACACCGTGCGGGCGCACGGCCCGACCTGGTCCAGCGACGAGGCAAGCGCGATGACGCCGTACCGGGAGACCCCGCCGTAGGTCGGCTTGGCGCCGACCGTGCCGGTCACCGATGCCGGCTGCCGGATCGAGCCGCCGGTGTCGGTGCCGATGGCCAGCGGCGCCTCGAACGCGGCCAGCGCCGCGGCGCTGCCGCCGCCGGACCCGCCGGGGATGCGGTCCAGATCCCACGGGTTGTGGGTGGCGCCGTAAGCGGAGTTCTCGGTGGAGGAGCCCATCGCGAACTCGTCCAGGTTCGTCTTGCCGAGGATGACCACGCCGGCATCGAGCAGCCGCTGGGTGACCGTCGCGTTGTAGGGCGGCATCCAGCCCTGCAGGATCTTCGAACCGGCCGTCGCCGGTGAGCCCTGCTGCACGAGGATGTCCTTGAGCGCCAACGGCACGCCGGCCAGCGGCGAGGCACTCCCGCCGCCCTGCGATCGGGCGTCGTCGACGGCTTGCGCCTGCGCCAGTGCCGACTCGCCGGACACGTGCAAGAAGGCGTGCACGCGCTCGTCGACGGCGGCGATCCGGTCCAGGTGCGCCTGGGTGACCTCCACCGCGCTCACGTCGCCGGACCGGATGTCCGCCGCCAGGTCGGCGGCGGTGCGTCGGGTCAGGTCCGTTCCCGTCGTGTGCCCGGTGTCGATGCCGGCCGTCATGCTTCCTCGCCCAGGATCTGCGGCACGCGGAAGCGGCCGTCCTGCGCCGAAGGTGCGCCGGCCAGCGCTTGTGCCTGCGTCAAACCGGGTACCACCTCGTCTGGTCGATACACGTTCGTCAGCGGCACGGCGTGCGTGGTCGGTTCGATGTCGCCCGAGGCCACCGCGGTGACGGCCGCCACCGAATCGAGGATGACCGACAGCTGGCCCACGTAGGTGTCCAGTTCGGTTTCGGTGAGGTCCAGCCGAGTGAGGTGAGCGAGGTGATCGACGTCGGCACGGGTGAGCACGGGACGGGAGCCGGCGCCGGACTCGGTGCTGGACACGGTAGGGCTGGACACGATCCTCCAAAACGGTGGGCGTTCGCACGGCACGCCTGAACTGCGCCGGGCATGCTGCCCGCGGGCAAGTGACGGCGTGACCCTTGGATCCTAGTGCGGAGCTGCCGCCTCCTCTCCGACGTGCCGGGCGGGCCGTCGGGCCAGCCCGGTTCGGTGAAAATTCGGCGCTACGCACGGTTCAATGGCACAGTGTCACCGTTTGGTCACGCGGTGGCCATCGACAGACGGACTTGCTGACGTCACCTGCCCGCAATCACCGGGTCCGACAATGAACGAGCCAGAGGGATGACCTGACGTGAAACGGCAGTGGGGAGTCCAGCCACCCGGGGGCTCGAGGATTCCTGGGATCGGGGGCGCGGCGCGTGACAGCGGCTGGTCCACGGCCCACCACGAACGTGAAGGCGGTGTGATGTCGTACGTGCTCCGGGTGGTGCTACCCGACAAGCCGGGCAGCCTGGGCGCGGTGGCCAGCGCCCTCGGACGGGTCGGCGCCGACATCCTCGCGATGGACATCGTCGAGCGCTCGTACGAGACCGCCGTCGACGACATCGTGGTCGAGCTGCCCAGCGGCAAGCAGCCGGACGTGCTGATCACCGCGGCGGAGACGGTGCCCGGCGTGCGGGTGGAGTCGGTCCGGCCCGATCCGGGGGTGGCGGACCACCATCGGGAGTGGGAACTGGTCGAGGCGATCGCAGCGCAGCCGACCAGGGCGATAGAGACGCTGGCCCGCATGCTGCCCAAGGTGCTGCGCGCCGGGTGGGTGATCGTGGTCCGGGTCGGCGAGGACAAGGAGATCCACCTGCTCGCCGGCGGTGGCGGTGTGCCGAACCTGACCGGGGTCACCCCAGGGTGGGCACCGGTCAACGAAGCCGCGGCGCTGGACCCGGAGGCCTACTGGGTGCCGGAGGACTGGAAGACGATCGGCACCGAGTTGGCCGTGGCGCCGATCGGTTCCGCCGACCTCGCCGTCATGGTGGGGCGTCCTGGTGGGCCGGCGTTGCGCGACTCGGAGATCGCCCGGCTCGGCCACCTCGCCGGCCTCACGGCCGTGGTCGCCGCGCGCCTGGTCCCCCCGCAACGCTCCAACGGACAACCCGGCTGACCTGACGCCGGCCGTCCCCTTCGCCCGTGCGCAGCCATCAAGTGGCGACAGGGGTCACGATGCGATCGGCGGGTCGGCGGATCACGACGTCGGACAATGGCCGCGGGAGCCGCGCGGCCAACGCGGCGGCGACGACCGTTGCGGCGGCGGACACCAACGCCGACAGCTGGGTGACCCGGACGATGTCCGGCACGTCGGGCGGAGGCCCGGAACCCAGCGTGCCGCGGTCCTCCACCCGTCCGCGGTAGCGATTGACGCCGCCCAGCGTGCGACCCAACGCGCCGGCGAAGGCGGCCTCAACCGGACCGGCGTTCGGACTGGGATGACCGCGGCCGTCGCGGGTTGCCGCGCCGACCGCCGCAGCGGGTGAGCCCCCCACCGCCGGTGCCGCCAGCGCGACGAGCGCCACGCAGGCCCGGGCCGGCAGGAAGTTCGCCACATCGTCCAGACGGGCCGCCGCCCACCCGAACCGCTCGTATCTCCGGCTACGGTGCCCGATCATCGCGTCGAGGGTGTTCGCTGCCCGATAGCCGAGCAGCCCGGGCACCCCGGCCACCGCACCGAACAGCAGCGGCGACACCACTGCGTCGGCGGTGTTCTCGGCGACCGACTCCACGGTCGCCCTGGTGATCCCGGCGGTGTCCAGGTCCGAGGTGTCGCGGCCGACGAGGTGGGTGACCTGGTGGCGAGCGGCGGCCAGGTCGCCCGCGACCAGCTGCCCGGAGATGGTCAGCGCCTCCCGTTCGAGCGAACGGCCGCCGAGCACCACCCAGCCGGCCGCAGCCGTGACCAGGGCCCTGGCCAGGAAGTGGTTGCGGGTGAGCAGATCCGCTGTCACCCCGATGGCCGTGACCGACCCCACGAGAGCGGCCGCGTGCGCTGCTCCGGCCCACCGGCTGTCCCGGTAGGTTCGGCGCTCCAGCGCACCGGCGAGGGATCCGAAGCCGGCCACGGGATGGAATCGACGGGGATCTCCCAGTACGCGATCGGCGACCGCGGCGAGCAGCAGACCCACGGCCCGGGCGACCTGATCACCGCTCGCGGGTCCGGTCCGACCGGGCGGTGTCGCTGACGTGCGCACGCGCACACCGTATCGTCGGTCCGACGCCGACCCCGCCGTCGCTCGGAGCGGAAGGAAACAACGCGGTGACTCCATCGGCGGGCTCGGCGTCGGCGCGGACGTTGATCACCGGCGGAGTGCGCTCGGGCAAGTCGCGCTACGCCGAAACGCTGCTGGCGCGAGCGGATGCCGTCACCTACATCGCCCCGGGACCGATCCCCGATCCGGTCGTGGATGCGGAGTGGGCCGACCGCGTCGCGCACCATCAGGCCGGTCGTCCCGCGCACTGGGTCACGGTGGAGACCACCGATGTCGCCGCCGCACTCTCGGCAGCGCGCGGAGCGGTGCTGCTGGACTGCCTCGGCACCTGGGTGACCGCCGTCATCGACGGACTGGACGGGTGGAGTCGGCCGCCGGCGGACTGGCGCAACGACTTCGACGACGCGACGAACGCGCTGGTGCGGGCCTGGTCGGCAGCTCCCGGGCCGTTGGTCGCCGTGACGAACGAGGTCGGCATGGGAGTGGTGCCGGCGCACGCGTCGGGCCGGGTGTTCAGGGATCTGCTCGGCACGGTCAACCAGCGGGTCGCCGCAGCCAGCGACGACGTGCTGCTGGTGATCGCCGGGCGCGTACTACGGCTGTAGCGAAATCCGCTGGCGGCGCCGGCCGGCGGGCCGCAGACTGGCCCAGTAAGCCACTGCCGGTCGGCGGGCGGTGCCCTCTGTGCCGGAACGGAGACCGTTGCGGTGGCTGATGTTCCGGTCGTCATCGACTCAGAGCTGGTGCGCCGGCTGGTGTCCGAGCAGTTTCCGCAGTGGCGCGACCTGGCGGTGACGCCGGTGCCGCGGCAGGGCTGGGACAACCGCACTTTCCGTCTCGGCAACGACCTGACGGTACGGCTGCCCAGCGCGCAGCGGTACGTCGCGGGCATCGAGAAGGAGAACCGCTGCCTTCCGCTGCTCGCACCGCATCTGCCGCTGGCTGTTCCGGCGACCGTGGCGACCGGACGGCCGGGCGGTGGGTACCCGTTCCCGTGGTCGGTCCGCCGGTGGCTGCCCGGCGACACCGTCGACGCCACGACGGATCTGGACCGCTCCGCCCTCGCCGTCGAGCTCGGCCACTTCCTGGTGCGGCTGAGGACGGTGCCGACCGAAGGTGGGCCGCCCGCCGGAGCGCACTGCTTCTTCCGCGGCTGCCATCCCGGTGTCTACGGCGACGAGGTTCGAGCCGCGCTCTGGGTGCTGTCGGCGAAGATCGACACCATTGCCTGCCAACAGGTCTGGGACCTCGCGGTACGTTCGGCCTGGCCCGGCGACCCGGTCTGGTTCCACGGCGATGTCGCCGTCGGCAACCTGCTCGTCACCGCCGGCCGGCTGTCCGGCGTGATCGACTTCGGTACCTGCGGGGTGGGAGACCCCGCCTGCGACCTGGTGATGGCCTGGACCTACTTCACCGATGATGACCGTGCACGCTTCGCCGGGGCGGCTGGACTTGACGACGATGCCTGGCGGCGGGCGCGCGGGTGGGCGCTGTGGAAGGCGCTGGTGACGATCACCGGATCATCCTCTGCCGCCGACCGCAGCCAGGCACGACGCGTCCTGGCCGAGGTGCTCGGCGATCCGCTGGTGTGAGAGGTGCTCTCGGACGGCGGGTGCTCGGGCGACGACAACAGTTCATCGTTTCAGGGCAAACCTGCTTTCTGACGGTGCTGGGTGACAGCCCGAGCCGGCGACCGATCCGGAGGGCGGTGTGACCTTCTCCGAGGTGGACGAGCGCGTCCCGCTCCTGACTCGTCAGGAGCGGGCCGCTCATTGCCTGCTCGGGAAGTCCCGGCAGCATGTCCGTAGAGTCTGTCAGCTTTGGCGCTGCTATCCGTCAGCCGATCGACAATGCGGCGCGGAGCGCGCGGGCGTAGGTTTGCTGCCCGGGTCCGTTCGGGTGCGCGGTACCGTCCATGTTGCCCTGGTGGCTGTAGGACGTTTCGAGGGTCACGAACCAGCTGGTTCGATTGCAGGCATAGGAGTGAGCACTGAACCGGGCTTCCATGCCGCCGACCAAATGCCAGTTCGGGTAGGTCGCCGCCTGTCGAATTTTCTGGTTGACTTCCCTCCCGACCTTTGTCATGGTACGGCCCTCATCAGAACCGATGCCGTGACCGAAGTAGTCGAGCAATCCGCATGCGCCGTGCTGGAGCACTTGTGCGGGATAGTCAGTGATCAGGACCCGCGGTGCGCCGAGTTTCGTGCGGATCGCCCATCTCAGTGCACCGAAGGCGGCCGGAAGGTCATTGATCCTTTTTTCGGTGCGCCCACCGTCGGTCACGCAGTCACTGGCGTTGCCGAAGATCACGCGATTGGCCGCGCACCGCTCCAAGATGTCGGCGAACCTGATGTCGTTGATTCCGGCCGAGACAGTCACGGCGTCGATCCGGCGGCCGGCCACAGCGGCCCGGGCAGCGGCCACCTGTGGTGCCAACGTGACCCCGTCAGGCTGGATACCTTTGAAGGTCGTGCTGACGAGGTGGCGTATTCCGGCACCCGAGCAGGCGAGGCTGATGAAGGTCACGGACGTGTGCGGACTGGCGTCCTCGATGGCCTTTGCGGCGAGGGCCGGTCCGCTCAGCGCTGACCGATGGCAGCGCTTGTCCGTCCAGTGCACCGGCACCTTCTCGACGAAACCCGCGGAGATTGGTGAGGTGATCTGGAATCGGTATGACCCGGGAATGTCGGGGTTGCCTTCACCCGAGGCCAACGAATCACCCAACGACACGATGAGGTAGTCCCGAATCCTGATGGATTGTGCGGCGGGACGGCTGACCCCCGGGACGCTGCCGAATGTCTTGAGGACAAGGGACACCGTGTAGGGGCCCTGGGCGGGCAGGTAAGCCGCGTGGCCCAGCCGGCAGGTGCTTGATTCCTCGGTGCGCTTCCACGTCGTTCCGACTTGGGAGATGGTGAATTGGAAAGCGGTGATCCGGTATTTGGAGGTCGACCCGCAGGCATCGAGGATCAGCGGCCATCTCGTCGGGTTGAGAAGGTCGGGTCTGCCATAGGTGCCCGTGCTGACGTTGTACGCCGCCCAGCTCTTCGCGAAGCGGGCGGGTACCGCCCAGGTGAAGGTGGGGTGAGCGTTGAGGTCCAACAGTACGGGCTGCTGGATGGGGACCACGGGGCCGGGTCCGACGATCGGACTGGCCGAGGCCATTCCGGCGCCGATGATCGTCATGATCATCACCGCGATGGCTGTCAATGACCGATGGGCGCACCTGATGGACCTCCGTTCCGGTCCACCCGCACCTGCCGGGCGGTGGCGGTGACTGCTGGGTGGGTACTCGCCGTCGTGGTGGTCGGGGCAGCGAACCGGATGGCGGGGTGGCATGGTGTCTCCTTCGTCGGATGACAGTGGATGCCTTGTTGGCGTGACATGGTGTGACACGCCGTTCCAGCTGGCTCGTTCAGTGCGTACGGAACATGCAGTGGGCTCCGGTGACGATCGCCCGGTTCAGCTGCCCGCCCAGGTGGGAGTCGACCGCGGTGATGGTGTCCAGCGCGCGTTTGATCGCCTTCTGAACCGCTACCCGGGCACGTTCATCGTCGCCGCTGAACTCGCGGAGTCTGCCACCCAGGCCGCGGGCGCGGCGCAAGTCCTGTTCGATCCACTCGTACTCGGTCCTCATCTTTTCGGCTTTGGACCGATCCCCGGTCAGGATCGCCAGGTCCTCGGCTTGTCGTAGCGCTGCAAGACGGTCACGAAGCGCCCGGAGGGCGGCTTCATCCAGGACCGGCTGACGCAGCTTCTCGGGTGGCCGCTGCTCGGAACCGGAAGCCAAGTCCGCCGCTCGGATCTCCGTGTCAGGGTTTGCGATGAGCACACTGAGATACCGCATGCCGATGCTGTCTTTCACCTCGACCGCGACGCCGAACGCGGACAGGTGCCAATCCGATCCGGAGCGGACGCACACGGCACCACTGATGCTCCCGGTTCTGTACGCGACCGAGAGCCACCGCTGCATCCCGTAGGTCCGCACCTCTTCCTCCGCCATGCGTCGCTGAACCTCGGCCGCCGCCGCGTCTCCCGGTTGACGCCGTCGTGCCAGCGCTCCGGCCAGTTCCAGTCGGGACAGGACCCGTGCAGGCGCATGACCCATGACGTCGTTGCTCTCGACGGCGAGCCGGAGGTGCATCACAGCGGTCTCGGTCTGTCCAAGGAAGTCTGCCGCGATGCCGAGCCAGTAGTGGGTCGAACCGAAACACGCAACAGCCAGGCTCGCCATCACCGGAAGATCGGCGTAGGGACGCAGAAGGTCGTAGGCCTCGGCGACGACCTCCACGTCCGTCAACAACCGGGCCGCCTGGATCGCCGCAATCAGTTGCACCATCGACGTGCTCGATGAAGGCATGTCTGCGAGCGCCCGGCCGCGGAGCCGATGAAGAGCAGCACCGGCCCGATGCTTGTCTCCCCGAGCGGCGGCGGACACCGCGAAGCCGGCCACGAACGCCAGGTTCGCGTCGGCGAGAGTCGGGGACGGCATCAACTCGTCGAACAGGTCCACCAGTTCGTCCGACCGGCCCTGATACCAGCGGATCACGCCGACGTGGGCTCCCAGCCAGCCGATGCCGTCGTCGTCACCGGCCGTCCGGCCGGTGGCATAACATTCGTTGGCCAGATTCTCGGCTTGATCGAACTGGCCGGACCGTACCTTTCGCATGACCTCGATTGCTTTGACGACGAACATCAAGGCGGCATGTCCGAGCTGGTCCACACGGTCTTTTAGTTCGCGCAACGAGCGGTCGGCCCGGACGTCGCCGATCAGGTAAAGATCGACCGTCCGCCACAGCAGGCCCATTGCAGTGTCGATCGGGCGCCCGGTGAATGAGCCGATGGCAAGTAGCTCCTCGGCGAGCTGGAGACGGGCGGCGTGGTGTTCCGGCCCCAGCATGCAATGGTGGGTGACGCTGAGCGCTTCGGCGATGACCACGGGATCTGCGGATCGGCGTGCCCGCTCGAGCAGGGCCAGTGCGTTGTCGCAACGACCCGCCAGGTAATCGCGTTCGGCTACGTCCCGGACGGCGAGCCGCAGGCCGATCATGGATTCGGGGTCGAGCCGGTCCATCGCATGTTGACGCCAGGCACGGGTTCGAGCTTTCCACACCGCCGACCGGGTTTCGCCGACCCACAGTCCGCCAAGTCCAACTGCAGCGAGTCCAAGCGCTTCGTCGTCCCCGCATCTTTCCGCTTCGGTGGCGGCTGCCTCGAAGTACATCCGAGCACTACCTAGCTGACCTGTGGTATGGAGCGACTCGAAACCTACGTCCAGTAACTCCGCAAGGCCCATGGAAACCACGCCTGCAAGCTGCTCGTCGGCGGCCACAGGTGAATACTTCCGTCATCACCGAGTGTTCGTCAATGCTGGAGGATGAACCGCCCTAGGTGCTGTGCGCATCCTTGTGAGCAGGATGCCAAGCCTGCTCATCACCGTCGATCCCCGGCTTCGTGCGGTGCGTCTGGATGCTGAGCATTGCGGAATACCTGAGCATTGCGGAATACCGACGCATACAGCCGCCGCGCTCGCGGTGCTCCAGCAGCTGAGCGGTCAATGGGTCGGTGTACCGGATCGCTGGTAGTACGCGCGTGCTGACCATATGATCAGTAGATGCGTACTACATCGACAGACCTGCAGGACGCCGAGAAGGTGCGGAGCGCCGCGACGTCGCTGGCATCGGTCGCGCGTACCGAGCGCGGCGGAACCCTCACGCTCAACCAGGTCGCGGTGCTGGGCCGCGTCGCCATCGATGGGCCGATCACTCCGAAGGAGGTCGCCGGTCGGTTGCGCATGCTGCCCCAGACCCTCACCCGCCCGCTGGCCGCCCTGGAACAGGCCGGCTTCGTCGTCCGGATGCCCGACCCGGCCGACGGACGTGGTGCCCTGCTCGCCATCACCGCCGACGGGCGACGGGCGTTGCGCGCGGAGATGGGTCCGCGCACCCGCTGGGTCGCCAGGGCCATGGCCGCCGTCTGCAACGACGAGGAGCGCCGGACACTGGTGGCCGCGGCGGAGCTGATGCAGCGAATGGCCCGGTGGGGGGCCGGCGTCGCACCGGTCGAGTCATGACGGCCGTGGCGGCGCAGTGGATGCGCCGTGGTCGGCCGTGGTTGAACGATCTGGCCGCCGCCGCGGCGACGCTGCTCGGCGTCCTGGGCTCGATGACGACCGCCGTT
This sequence comes from uncultured Nakamurella sp., assembly GCA_964242105.1. Lineage (GTDB taxonomy): Bacteria > Actinomycetota > Actinomycetes > Mycobacteriales > Nakamurellaceae > Nakamurella. The sequence goes on from CAXTBG010000032.1 coordinate 17,811, forward strand.
GCACTGCAGCATCTTCCCGGTTGGTCGTTGCAGGTTCCGGTGCTCGCCGTGGTGCTGGCCCTGACGGCCGCCAGGGTGACCACTGCCGGACGCCGAGGGTGGCTGGAGGCACTGGTCGAGCTTCCCTGTCTGTCCTTCGCCGCCGCGGCCGCCGGCTCGCTGCTGATCCACGTGCCATGGGCCGGGCAGATCCTGCTCGTCCTCGGCCTGACCGTGGGCATCTTCGCCCGACGCTACGGTCCGGCGGGCCGGCGGGTCGGCCGGCTCGTCGCGCCGCCGTTCCTGGCGTTGCTGATCACGCCTGTTCCGGTGGTGGCGCCGGCGGGCTCGGCCGCTCTGCTGTGGGCACCGGTCGCAGCGCTGATCGCGCTGCTGTGGGCGACGGGCTGCGCCGCGGCGGCACGCCTGCTGCATCTGGTGCCGTCGCCGGCGGCCGAGGTGACCCCGCCTGCCCTGGCAGCTGCCACCGTCGAGACGGAGAAGGCGGAACACCAGCCGGCTGGTCCGGGGCGGCGCCGTCGCCTGGATGCGCCGACGCGGATGGCGATCCAGATGGCCGGCGGGCTCGTCGCCGCACTGGTCGCCGGGCACGCCCTGTTCGGCGACCGCTGGCCGTGGACCGTGCTGTCCGCCTACCTGGTGGCCAGCGGCAATCGCGGGCGGGGCGACGTCGTGCACAAGGCGGGGCTCCGCGTGGTGGGCGCGTTGGTCGGCACCGTGCTGGCGAGCTCGGTCAGCTTCTCGGTACCGCAGGGCCACAACTGGAACCTGGTGCTGCTGTTCGCGGTGATGCTGGCCGCTCTAGCGCTGCGCCCCCGCAGCTACGCGTTCTGGGCGGCCGGGGTGACGGCGATGGTGTCGCTGCTGCATGGCTATCTCGGCGAGCACGCCGGTGCCACGGCACAGCTGCTGGGCGAGCGACTGCTCGGAGTCCTTGTCGGGTCGGTGATCGCCGTCTCCGCGGCGTGGTTCCTCGTTCCGGTGCGGACCAGTGACGTGCTGCGCCGCCGGATCGCCGACTGCCTCGCTGCACTGACCGACGAGCTCGCCGACGGCGCCGATCCGGAGGCGCCACGGTTCCGGCAGGCCCTGGAGCGGGTCGACGAGCTCGCCGCCACGCTGCGTGCCCATGCCCGGCTGCCGCTCGTGCCGAAAGGTCCCCGACCGCTGCGGGCCGTCACCGCACTGCACGAGTTGGAACAGCTTCCGGTCCGGTCCGAGGAGCGCCGCGCACTGCGGACCGCGACGGTCCGCGTCCGCCGGGCCATGGTGGGCCGGGACGACCCGCAGCCCGGTGACCTTCCGCCGGCCTTGGCCGCCGTTCACGGTGTGTTGAAGGCACTCTCACCGCGCTGAGGTGCGACAGGTTCCGGTGACGGATCGATCGGCACGATGTGCCACGCTCACCGGATGACCGATGATGCTGCAGGAATGTCGCGCCAGGCCGAGCAGCTCCGGCTGGGTCTGTTGAGGGCTGTGGAGTCGGGTCTGCGCCGGCGCGAGGAGGTGTTGGCCGTCATCGCCGCAGCCGAGAACCGGGCCGACGCGAGCGCAGCGGTCCAGCGGCTGCTCGGGCTGAACGAGGTCCAGGCCCAGGCGGTCCTGGGCCTGCAGTGGGCGGACCTGACGAAAGACCGGGTGAAGGCGATGTCTGACGAGATCGCGCAACAGGCAGCTTCCGGAGCCGGACGACCCGAGCGGGACTCTTGACGGATGCAAACGCAAGAGCGTGCTGTCCAAGAGCGCGCGGAGGAACGGAGGTTCCGGGTGCTCGCGTCGCTCGACCCGGCCCCTCTCGACCCGGCCCCTACCGGCGGCGGACCCGCCGGAACACTACCGGCGGCGGACCCGCCGGAACACCGCAACCGCGGCGCCCAGCCCGGCGGCCACCGCGACGATCACCGATCGCCGGGCCGAAAGTGACTGCAGCAGCGCCGCCGTCGCGATCGGCCGGAGCGAGCGCACCGACACCACCTGCACCGCACTGGACCCGGTGACCGAGCGGCCCAAGGCAGAGTGCACGCCGGTGCCCAGCCGCACCAGCACCCCGCGGGGACCTTCCAGCTCGACGTCGAGACCGTTGTCGCGCAACAGGTCGGCCATCCGGCCCACCGCCCGCGGTCCACTGACCCGGCCCACCGACGACGGCAGTGCGGCACGGTTGAGTTCCGACCACAGGGTCTGCGGTGAGTCCGCCCGCACCACGACGTGCCCGGTGCCCGAGGCGGTCACGGTCGCCGACGAACCGCCGACCTCCACGCGGAGGTCGGCGGTGACGGACAGCCGACGATCAGCCTGCGTCATCCTTTCGAGGCACCCTCGGCGGTGGTGATCCGCAGCGTGCCGTCCAGCGACCAGATGGCACGCGGCGAATCGGCGCCGGTGCTGCGCGGCACGCCGACCTTCATGTCCACGAACTCGTAGTTGATGGCGGCACCCTTGCCGGTCAGGTAATCCCATAGTTCCTTGCCGAAGTCGGCGAAACTGCTGTGTTCGCCGGCGTCGGCGGGTGATGCGGTCATGGTCGGTTCCTTTCCCATCGACGGCGACGCTGTGCCACGCCCGCCCACCTGTGTGTGGCCGGTGCTGCCGTCTCCTCCACCATTCCCGCCGCTCTGCATCGGAAACCTAAAGAAGACTATGCAGCTCCGGAAGCCGGGGCCGGACCGGCACCGGCGGCCGGCGACAGCGCCCCGGCGGCCGGGTCACCGCGCTGCGGCTGGCGCGAGGTGGCGAGCACCGACCCGAGGATGACCAGCGGGAACCCGATGGCCGTGCCGATGGTGAACGATTCCCCGAGCACCGCCACGCCGAGCAGGATGGCCACCGCCGGGTTGACGTAGGTGATCACCGTGGCGCGGGCCGGACCGGCCTCGGCGATGAGCGCGAAGAACACCACGAAGGCGGTCGCCGTGCACACCACAGCCAGGGCCACCACCGACCAGGCCGACGCGGCGCCCACCCGCTCCGGCCGCAGCAGCACGGCGAACGGGCAGAAGATCAGCGCGGCGAGCCCCAGCGACCCGGTGATCACGCCCAACGGAGGCAGGTCGGCGAGCTTCCGGCTGATCATCAGCGGACCGACCGCATACCCGACGGCGGTCAGCACGGCCGCGCCCACCGACGGCAGGTCGTCCAGGTGGACGTCGAACCCGACCAGCGCCGCGACCCCGGCAAGGCCAAGACCGAGCCCGACGACGCGGCGGGCGCGCAGGCGCTCGGCGTCCGGGCGACGGCGGTTCACCGCGGCCGTCAACACCGCGGCGATCAGCGGGACGATCGCGATCAGCAGGCCGGCCGTCGAACTCGTCAGCCGGGTCTCGGCGTGCCCGAGCAGCCACCACGGGCCGACGATCTCCGCCACCGTGTAGACCAGCAGCCACCGCCAGCGCGCCAGCACCGGCACCAGATCCCGCCGCTTGAGCGCGATCGGCAGCAGCAGCAGTGCGCCGAGCAACGTCCGGCCGAACGCCACCACCGCCGGGTCAAGATCCCGGACGGCCACCTTGATCAGCAGGTACGGCACACCCCAGATGACGCTCAGCGCACCGAACAGCAACCATCCGCGCCGCGTCATCGCACCCTCTCGCCCAGTCGAACCCGTCCGGCGCCATGCTGTCACCACAGGAGCGCCCGCACACAACGCTCACCCGGCGGCCGCGACGACCAGCAGCACGCATGCCGCGACCTCGACACCCGCGCCGAGCACATCACCGGTGATGCCACCGAGCCGGCGGAAGCACCGCACCGTCAGGGCGACCAGCACGGCAGCGGCCACCGCCACCGCCGCCGCACCCTGCCACCACGGCCGCCCGGTCAGGGCCAGCACACCGGCGGCCGCGGCGGCCGCGGCACTGCCGGCCAGCACGCCCGCCACGCGCGGAACGACGCCGGCCACCACCGCTCCCAGGCCGCCGGCCCGCGCGGCGGGAACCCCCCGCGCACAGGTGATCAGCAAAGAGCAGCGGCCCAGGCACAGCAGCACCACCGAGGCGAGCACCCCGGACGGGCGGCCGACCAGGGCGGCGCCTGCAGCCACCTGGAGCAGCAGGACGAAGACCAGCGTGGCGACACCCGCCGGCCCGATGTCACCCCGCCGCATGATCTCCAGCGCGCGCTCCCGGTCGTAGGAGGCGGTCAGACCGTCGGCGGTGTCGGCAAGTCCGTCCAGGTGGAGCGCCCGGCTGCCCAGCGCGAAGCAGCCCACGACCAGCCCGGCGGTGAGCAGCGGCGGCAGGTTCACCGAGGTCGCCGCCCAGCCGGCGGCTCCCCCGACCACCGCGACGGGCAGCACGGCGAGCGGCGCGACCACCATCGCCACCCGGGCAACCGCGCGGTCAACGGCCGAAGGCGGACGGACCGGAACGGCGGTCATCGTGCCGACCGCCATCCGCCAGCCGTCGCGCAGCACGGCCCCCGCACCGGTCACGGTTGCAGGTCCGCCAGCAGGGCGACCCCGCCCAGCAACGCCGCCGCCGCCCGGACCAGCGGAACGGCGGCGACCGCGCCCGAGCCCTCACCGAGCCGCATCCCGAGATCCAGCAGCGGAACGAGCCCGAGCTCCGCCAGGGCGAGGGACTGCGCGGGCTCGGTCGACCGGTGCCCGGCAGCGAACCACTCCACCGACCCCGGCGCCAGCCGTTCGGCCAGCAACGCCTCCGCCACCGCGACCACGCCGTCCAGCAGGACCGGAACACCGGCGGCCGCCGCGGCCACCAGGAACCCGACGGCAGCGGCCAGGTCGGCGCTGCCGACACCGGCCAGCAGGTCGGCCGGTTCGGTACGCCCGGCGGTCCTGGCGAGCGCCGCGTCGATGACGGCGCGCTTGTGTGCCAGGGCCTCGTCGTCGATACCGGTCCCGCGGCCGGTCACCGCCGCGGCCGAGGTGCCCAGCACCGCCGCGATCAGAGCGGCCGCCGGCGTCGTGTTGCCGATGCCGAGGTCCCCGACGATGAGCAGGTCGGCCCCGGCCGCGATCTCCTCGGCGGCGACGGTCGCGCCGGCCGCCAGCGCGTCCTGCACCTCGCCGGCGGTGCAGGCGTCCTGGACGTCGAGGACGCCGCTGGACCGGCGGACCTTGTACGCACCGACGGCCGTGGGCAGCCCGGTCAGCTCGTCGTCGACGGCGATGTCGAGCACCCGCACGTGCACGTCGTTGACCTCCGCCAGGACCGAGACGCCCGCCCGACCCGCGACGATCGTCCGGACCATGGCCGGCGTGACCTCGGGCGGGTAGGCCGACACCCCGCGCACCGCAATTCCGTGGTCTCCGGCGAACACGACGGCCCGGACGTTCGCCGGCAGCGGAGCGGGGCAGCTCCCCGCGCACGACGCCCACCAGATCGCCAGATCCTCCATTCGCCCCAGCGCCCCCAAGGGTGTCGCGAGCGCCGTCATGCGATCCGTTGCCTGCGCACGGATCTGCACCGAAGGGGGCGTCGGCCGGCGACGCGCCCCGGACGACCCGGAGCCGGACGTTGCAGAGGTCACTGTGGATCCTTTCCCGATTGGCCCCGTTGATGGCTGGTCAGCCGCCGGAACGTGCATGGACCACCGCTCCGCCGGCGTCCCGGGAGACCGAATGCAGCTCGCCGTTGGCGATCTCCCGCCACACCGGCTCGTCCGGATCGTCACCGAGCAGGAGCGCCAGCAGTACCCGCAGGGTGTCGCCGTGGGTCACCAGGACGACATCACCGTCGGACTCGGTGATCCACGGCAGGGCCAGCAGCGCCTGCACCCTGGCCAGCACATCGCGCATCGACTCCCCGCCCGTCGGTCGGAAGTCGGCCAACGGCAACCGATCCCCGTATTCGTCGACGGCCTCCGCGGCCATCTGTTCCCACTGCTCCGCGGCGCGGGCGGTGGGCAGGCCCTCGAGCACCCCCTGGGCTTGCTCCCGCAGCAGCGCGGTCCGGATCGGCCGCAGGCCAAGGACGTCGCCGACGATGTCGGCCGTCTGCATCGCGCGCCGCAGGTCCGAGGTGAGCAGCCGGACCACCGGGACGTCGCGGAGCAGGTCGGCCACGCTCCGGGCCTGCGCCCGCCCGAGGTCGGTCAACTCCGCATCGTCCGCCTGGCCCTGCACCAGGTGTCGGTCGTTCCAGGTCGATCGGCCGTGCCGGACGAGGTGCAGCACCGGACCGCTCATGCCCGTCGACCTGATCCCGGATGCGACAGGAGCCGACGCGGGGCCACGCCCCGCTCGTGTCGCATCGCCGGCAATGGACGCCTCTCGCCTCGGGCGGGTACACCTCCCGCTCGGGGGCGCGACCGCTGTGCAGTGGATGCTGCCACAGCCGGCCACCCTGCCCGCGGACTATCGTCGGGTGCCGTGAGCGACGAGCCGGCCGACGCCGCGGCGCCGACCGTGACCGTCGTGGCTCTGGCCCCGGGCGGCTGGGCCGCCCTCGGCGAGACGGCCCGGGAGCTGATCCGCACGGCTCCGCTGGTGATCGCGGGGCACCGCGAACAGACGCAGCTGCCGGACATTGCCGGACAGGACCGGCGCCGTTGGCCGACGCCCTGGCTGCCGACCGTGCAGACGCTGCTGGCGGAGTACCGCGGCCGGGCCATCCTGCTGGTCACGTCCGAGAGGTCACTCCCCCGTCTCCGCAGCGAGCTCGCCGCAGAGGTGGATCCGACCCACCTGCGGATCGCCTGAGCCCGACGGGTCGGCGGGGCGATGTCCCGCGCCTGGCCGTAGTTTTGCCCCATGAGCGAACCGGGCACCCTACTGATCGTCGGGTGCGACGTGCTGGACGTCCCGCCGGCCGGTGAGTGCACCGTGCGCACCGCCCAGGACATCCGGATCACCGGCGGCGTCATCACCGCCATCGAGCCGACCGGCACGGCGGCGGCACCCCTCGGCGCCGGGACTGCGAACGGACCCGACACACCCGAGGTCCTGGACGGGCGGGGACTGATCGCCACTCCGGGCCTGGTCAACGGCCACACGCACAGCCCGATGGTGCTGTTCCGCGGCGCCGCCGAGGACGTGCCGGTGCACGACTGGTTCAACCGGCGGGTCTGGCCGATGGAGAGCAACCTGACCGCGCAGGACGTGCGGGTGGGCGCCCTGCTCGCGTGTGCGGAGATGATCTCCTCCGGCACGACCGGCTTCCTGGACCACTACTTCCATCCCACCGAGATCGCGGAAGCCGTCGCGCAGAGCGGGCTTCGGGCGAATATCGCCCCGACGTACTTCAGCAGCCGAGGACTGGAGGCGCTGGAGCAGACGGTGGCGTTCGCGGAGCAGTGGCACGGCGGCGCCGACGGCCGGATCTCCGTGTCGATGGGCCCGCACGCGCCGTACACGGTGAATGACGAGGACCTCACGACGCTCGCCGACCACGCGCGACAGCTGGGTATCGGGCTGCACATCCATGCCAGCGAGAACCTCGCGCAGGCGGAGTCGAGCGTGGCCCGCCGCGGGATCACGCCGATCCAGGTGCTCGACCGCACCGGCATCCTGGACGCCGGCGTGCTGATCGCCCACGGCTGCGGCATCGTGCCGGCCGACTACGACCTGCTGGCCGCCGCGGCGGACCGGGTGGCGGTGGCCAGCTGCCCCAAGGTCTACCTCAAGCACGCGCTGTGGCCGCTGACGCCGATCCGGGATCTGCTCGACCTGGGTGTGACGGTCGCGGCCGGCACCGACGGCGCGGCCGGGCACAACACGCTGGACATGTGGGAGTCGCTGCGGCTGGTGTCGATGACCCAGAAGCTGGAGATGCGCGACGCGCTGTTCCTGTCGGTGTCGGACACGCTGCGCCTGGCGATGCGCGGCGGTGCCGCCGCCGGGCGGGGTCGGCTCGGCTCCGGTGTGCTCGAACCGGGCGCGCCGGCCGACGTCGTGCTGGTCGACCTGAGCGGAATCCACCACCGTCCCGTGCACGACCCGCGGGCCGCGCTGGTCTACGGGGTGCAGACCTCCGACGTGCGGTCGGTGGTCGTGGCGGGGCGGGTGCTGATGCGCGACCGGGCACTGCTCACCATCGACCTGCCCGGGCTGCTGGCCGAGGTCGACGCGAGAGTCGCCAGACTGGTCGACATCTCGTCAGGCGAGGCGGTCCAGTTCTACGACCCCTGATGGAACGCGGGAATGCCGGAAGGGGCGACGCGGAGGTCCGCGTCGCCCCTTCTGCTGACACCCGGCGTCAGCGTCGTGCGGTCGTCAGCGGCGAGCGCCGGCCATGTCGTCATCGAGCAGTGCTTCCGATTCCACCGACTCGGCGTCCAGCACCATGCCGGGCTCGTCAGGGGTGGTGTTGCTGGAGCGCAGCGGGGTCTCCCGGATGCAGAAGATGACGATCGCACCGATGGCCGCGGCGATCGCGGACAGGCCGAAGGCCCACGCGGTGCCGATGCCGTACGCATCCCGCACCACCGCGGCGATCGGCGCGGGAAGTCCGGCCACCTGCGGCGTGCCGGAGGAACCGAGCGCGGATGCGGGCACGCCCAGGGCAGCCAGGCCGGTGGTGACGTGGCTGGTCACCTTGGTGGCGAGCACCGCCCCGAGCGCACTGACGCCGATGGCACCGCCGAGGGACCGGACGAACGACACGGTCGCCGAGGCGCTGCCGATGTCCCGGATGGACACGCTGTTCTGCACGGCCAGCACCAGGTTCTGCATGGTGGCGCCCATGCCGGAACCGGCCAGCACCATACCGATCGCCAGCACCCAGTACGGCGAGGTGGACGACATCGTCGACAGCACACCGAGTCCGGCGGTCATCAGCACACCGCCGGCGGCGAGGTACCGCTTCCACCGGCCGGTCCGGGTGATGATCCGGCCGATGATCAGCGAGGACAGGAACATCCCCAGCACCATCGGGATGGTGTCGACGCCCGACATGGTGGCCGAGTCGCCGCGGGCGACCTGGAAGAACTGGGACAGGAAAACTGTGATGCCGTAGAGCGAGGAGCCGACCAGCAGGCTGGCGAGGGAGGCGAGTGCGACGGTGCGGTTGCGGAAGATCTGCAGCGGGATGATCGGCTCTGCGACGCGGTTCTCCACCCAGATGGCCACCCCGAGCAGCAGCACGCCGCCGAGCAGCATGGCGGCAGAGGCGCCGGAGATCCAGTCGAAGTTGTTCCCGGCCAACGACACCCAGATCAGCAGGAGGCTGACGCCGGCGATCAGCAACGTCGCTCCGACGTAGTCGATCTTGGCCTCGCGCCGGATGGTCGGGAGCTTGAGGGTCTTCTGCAGCACGATGATCGCGGCCGCGGCGAAGGGCACGCCCACGTAGAAGCACCAGCGCCAGCCCAGCCAGGAGGTGTCGACGATGACGCCGCCGACCAGTGGCCCCAGCACGGTCGCGAGGGCGAACACCGCACCCAGGTAACCGCTGTAGCGACCGCGCTCACGCGGGGAGATCATCCGGGCCATGATCACCTGGACGAGCGCCAGCAGGCCGCCGGCGCCGATGCCCTGGATGGCCCTGGCGAAGATCAGCATCCCGACGCTCTGGGACAGCCCGGCGACGGCGGAGCCGGCGACGTAGACCACCAACGAGATCTGCACCAACAGCTTCGGGCTCATCAGGTCCGAGAGCTTGCCCCAGATGGGCGTTGTCGCGGTCAGCGCGAGCAGAGTCGCGACGACCACCCAGGTGTAGCCGGACTCGGTGCCGTGCAGCTGGTTGATGATGGTGGGCAGCGCGTTGGTGACGACCGTCGAGGACAGCATCGCGACGAACATCCCGATCAGCAGACCGGAGAGCGACTGCAGGATCTGGCGGTGCGTCATGGTGACCGTCTCACCGTCGTGCACGGTCCGCCCGGCAGGCGTCGAGTCGGCTCGACTCCGCTTGGTATCGGCGGTCAGCCGGTGGGAGGTGGGTTTGGTGGTGGTCATCGTCATCCGTTCGGTGCGTGCTGCGCAGGGTTTGCGCGGTGGTGTGGGGCAGGTGGTCGGCAAGGTCGTTTCGGACAGGTGCTGCGTCAGCCCGGGACCGCGGTGAGGTGGCGGGTGCGCGCCGGCGTGCGGGTGCAGCCGGGCTCGCTGGCGACGAGGTCGGACGCGAGCCGGCGGGCGAGGTTCGTCATCGTGCGGATGTCGACCTCGGCCCAGTTCGACACCCGGGCCGCCAGATCGGTACCGGCGACGCGGACGGCGTCGGCCAGCGCGCTGCGGCCCTGGTCGGTCAACCGAACGAGCTGTGCGCGGTGGTCCGCGGCGTCGGTCACCCTGTCGGTCAGGCCGGTTGCCTCCAGCGACGTGACCAGGCGGCTGGCGGCCGAGACGTCGACCATCACCACCTCGGCCAGCGCCGAGATGCGCAGACCGTCCGGACAGCCGTGCAGAGCGGCGAGCATCATCACGCTGGAGGCGTTCTGGTGCCGCTTGATCGACCGCCGCCGGGCGCGGGACAGCTGCTCCAGCGCGCTCAGCAACTCGACGCAGTCGTCGATCGCCTGTCCGGTCGGTGTGTCCATCACGATTACCTATGCTAAGCACTTTGCTTGCTTGATGCAAACAACTGTGACGGGAGAGACGGCTGGCACAGGTCGACCCTTAGAGTCCGGTGGAAACCTTCCGCCGGAATCGGTGACCGGCCGGGGCGATCGTGCGAGTTCGAGGGAGATGGTGTGGTGACCCGTTCGTTGGCCGCGAGGCAGTGGACTCCCGCCCACGTCGAGAGCCGGGTGGCGTCGGTCGCGACGCGGATCGCCGGGCTGGACGGCGCTGGCGCGGCGTCCGAGATCGAACGGCTGGTTGCCGAGAACACCCGCATCCACGACCGGGACTGCGTCAACCTGAACCCGGCCACCAACATCATGAATCCCCGTGCTGAGGCGCTGCAGGCCGCAAAGCTCGGCTCCCGGCCGTCGCTGGGGTACCCCGGCGAGAAGTACGAGATGGGCCTGGAGGCCATCGAGCAGATCGAGGTGGCCGCCGCCGAACTGGCGGCCGAGGTGTTCGGGGCGTCCTTCGCCGAGGTGCGGGTGGGCTCGGGCGCACTGGCCAACCTGTACGCGTTCATGGCCACCTGCAAGCCGGGCGACACGATCATCGCCCCTCCCGCCAGCATCGGCGGGCACATCACCCACCACGGGCCGGGCGCGGCCGGCCTCTACGGGTTGACGACGGTCCCGGCGCCGGTCGCCGCGGACGGCTACACCGTCGACGTCGACGCGTTGCGCGAACTGGCCCACCAGGTCCGGCCCAGGCTGATCACCATCGGGGCCAGCCTCAACCTGTTTCCGCATCCGGTCGCCGAGATCAGGGCCGTCGCCGACGAGGTGGGCGCCACGCTGCTGTTCGACGCCGCCCACCTCTGCGGCATGATCGCCGGCAAGGCGTGGCCGGACCCGCTGGCCCAGGGCGCCGATCTGATGACCATGAGCACCTACAAGAGCCTGGGCGGCCCGGCCGGCGGGCTGATCGTCACCAACGACGCCGACCTGGCCTGCCGGCTCGACGCGATCGCCTATCCCGGCCTGACCGCCAACTTCGACGCCGGCCGTACGGCCGCGCTGGCGATGACGATGCTCGACTGGAAGGTGGCCGGACCGGCCTACGCGCAGGCGATGGTCGCCACCGCCGGCTGTCTGGCGGAGCACCTGCAGGCCCTCGGCGTTCCGGTGTTCTCCACCGCGCGGGGCGTCACCAGCTCGCACCAGTTCGCTGTGAAGGCCGCCGGTTACGGTGGCGGGCAGCACGCCGCCCAGACGTTGCGGAGAGCCAACCTGCTGTCGTGCGGGATCGGGCTGCCCGTGGAACCGGTGCCGGGCGATGTGAACGGGTTGCGTATCGGCACTCCGGAGCTGGCGCGGCTGGGCATGACGGCGGCCGACATGCCGGCCCTGGCCGGATTCGTCGCCGCTGCGCTCGCCGACGACGCCGACCCGGCCACCATCGCGAGTGAGGTGACCGGCTGGCGCCGGCAGTTCACCGGCGTCCACTTCACCGCGTAGCCCAACTCCCGGGTAGACCACTTCGGGCGTAGCTCACGTTCCACGTAGCCCACGTCACCGGGTCATTCCACCGCGCAACGGCAGGCCGGGCGACGGTGGACTCAGGCCCGGCAACCCGTGGTCTGCCAGGCGGGGTAGGTGTTGAAGTTGTAGGTGCCCAGGCCCGAGATGGTGATCGTCGCCGACTCCTGCCAGCTGCCCGACCCGCAGTAGCGCGGCGTGGTCAGGATGCGATTGCCGGTGCCGAAGGAGTTGGCGTAGTTGTAGTTGCGGACGCTACCGGGGACCGTCGCACCGTTGAACTTCAACGAGACGCTGACCGTGGTGTAGGAGTGCCGGCTGCCGCAGTTGGCCGTGGCACCGGCGATCGCCGCCCACGGCGTGTAGTAGTCGACCACCGGTCCGACCTGGATGGAGCAGTCGCCCCAGGTCCACGTCCTGCTGAGGGAGGGGTTGTAGTGGCCGGGCGTCAGCGTCGCCGCGCTCGCCGGGGCGGCGGTGCCCATCATCGTCAGCCCGGCGAGCAGTCCGACGAACCCGCTGACCAGCCCCGCCCGCCGGCGACGGCGGGCGACAACGGGCGGCGCTGCGCTGGTCGGCCCGGTGGCCTCTGCGATCTGGGTCATGACGTTTCTCCTGTCCGGCCACGCTGTGGCCTGAAGTGATCAACCCGATCTGGGTCGGGAAGAACATCCCAAGGAGCGCTTAAAGGGCACTTAAACGCTGTCGGCGGCCTCTTGCGGGGCCAGGTCGTTGACAGCGCGTCGCCGACCGTTTGAGGTGACGGGATGGAATTCCGCATTCTCGGGCCGTTGCAGGTGGTGGACGACCGCGGCTCCGAGGTGCGGCTCGGGGGTGCCAAACACCGGGCCCTGCTCGCGATCCTGCTGCTCAGCCCCGGCCGTGTGGTGTCCGCCGACCGGTTGATCGACGAGATGTGGGGTGATCGCGGCAAAGGCAACCTGCTGGCCAATCTGCAGGTGAACGTGTCGACGCTGCGCCGGGCGCTGGCGGAGGTCACCGATCGTCCGCTGATCCTCGGGCGCTCGCCGGGCTACCTGCTGGACATCGCACCCGACGACGTGGACGCCGGCCGGTTCGACGCTCTCGTCCAGCAGGGCCGGTCCGCGCTGACCGGCCACCGGTTCAGCGAAGCCGCGGCGTTGCTCGCCGATGCGTTGGCCCTCTGGCGCGGGCCTGCGCTGGCGGATCTCGCGGACCAGGAATTCGCCGAACGGCACGTCGCTGTCCTGCAGGACAGCCGGATGACGGCGATCGAGGATCGGGTCACGGCGGACCTGGCGTGCGGGCGCGACGGCGAACTGGTGGCCGAGCTGGAGATCCTGGTCAGCGAGCACCCACTCCGTGAGCGGCTGTGGGCCCACCTGATGGTGGCGCTCTACCGCAGCGGACGCCAGGCGGAGGCGTTACGGGCCTATGCCAGGGCCCGGCACACGCTTGTCGAGGAGTACGGCATCGATCCTGGTCCTGCGCTGCGCAGTCTGGAAGCTCTGCTTCTCCGCCAGGATCCGCAGCTTCGTGCCGTCCGCGCCGTCGGGTCCTCCCGCCTGCCGACCCCGCTGACCGCCCTGATCGGCCGGGAACAGCAGATCGCGGAGGTTCGACGGCTGCTGGACGGCGCCGCCCGACTGGTCACCCTGACCGGCACCGGGGGGACCGGCAAGACGCGTCTCGCCCTGGCGGCGGCCGCCGTTCTCGCTGAGCGGTTTCCCGGCGGTGCGCATTTCGTGGCCCTGGCCTCGGTGACGGACCCCCGGGCGGTCACGGCCGCGGCCGCGCAGACCCTGGGCATTCCGGAGTCGCCGGGAGAGCCCCTGCTCACCACGCTCGCCGAGGCCCTGGCCGGCCGGCGCACCCTGCTGGTGTTCGACAACTGCGAGCAGATCGCCGATCTCGCGCCCGAGCTGGCAGCCCTGCTGACGGCGAACCCGGACCTGGCCGTGATAGCCACGAGCCGGGTGCCGCTGCGCGTCCGCGGCGAACACGAGGTCCACGTACCGTCGCTGTCGCTGCCCGGCGGCGACGGCGCCAACACCGCGGACACGGCGGCCCGCAGCGCGGCGGTGACCCTGTTCGTCGCCCGGGCCAGAGCCGTGTCGCCGGCCTTCGAGCTGACCGATTCCAACGCGGCAACGGTGGCAGCCATCTGCAGCAAACTGGACGGCCTTCCGCTGGCCATCGAACTCGCCGCCGCGCGGATCAAAGTGCTGACCCCGCAGGCGATCCTGACGCGTCTGGCCGAGCCGTTGGCGCTGCTGGTGGGCGGCGCCAGGGACCTACCCGAACGTCACCAGACCCTTCGCGCGACGCTGGACTGGTCCTGGGCTCTGCTGTCCGCCGGGGAACAACGGCTCTTCCGTCGGCTGGCCGCTTTCGCCGGTGCCTTCACCGTCGAGGTCGCCGAGACCTTGGAAGGCCGCATCCGCCGGGCCGGTGGTGCGTCAGCCGGCGAGGTCCTCGACGTCCTGGCGGCTCTGGTCGACCATGGTCTGATCCGGCCCGTCACCAGTGATGCCGTCGTGGTGTTCGAGCTCGTCGAGACCGTCCGGCAGTACGCAGTCGAACAACTCGAGGCGAGCGGGGAAGCAGACCTGGTGCGTCAGGAGCACTCCCGCCTCGTGCTCGAGGCGGCGATCGCGGCCGGCCCGGAACTGATGGGACCCACCGTGCAGACGCGGCTGGTCGAGTTGACCTCTCGTCTGCCGGACATCCGGGTCGCGCTGCGGTGGGCGCTCGACCACGGGCAGGCGGAATTGGCCGGCGCCGCCGCCAGCGCGTTACGGCGGATGTGGCGAACCCAGGGACTGCACCGCGAGGGCCTGCTGTGGACCCACCAGGTGCTGGCGCAACCGTCGCTGCCCTCCGGGCCCTCCACCATCGAGGCACGGTTGACGGCAGGCTTTCTCGCCTACAGCGTGGATGACTACGACGAGGCCCGCAGTCAGCTCGGTCGCGCTGCTGAGGGCGCCGAGGAGATGGACGACCAACCGCGGTTGGTGATGGCGTTGGCGACGCTCGCGCTGGTCCACTCGAACGACCACGAACCGGAGACGGGGCGGCAGCTGGGTCAGCGCGCACTGGACATCGCCCGGCACATCGACCAGGACGAACCGCTGCACCAGGCCCTGTCCAGCGGAGCGTACCTGGCCTATGTCGCCGGTGACCGGGCATCGGCCGCCGGCCTGATGGGGGAAGACCTGGCGCTGTCCCGCCGGCGCGGCGACACGATCAGCGTCGTCACCGCCCTGACGAACCTCGCGCACCTCGCCGTCAACGACGTCGACCTCGACCGGGCCCGCGCCCATCTCGACGAAGCGCTGGCGATCGCCGACGGCCTGGGTTCCCGGACGGCGCTCCGTGACGCCCAGCAGGCCCGCGGCCGCGTCGCGCTGCTGTCCGGCGACCTGGCGGGCGCCTCCGAGTCGTTCCGGTTCGCTCTGCACACCAGCCGCGATGTGGGCCAACGGTATGAAATGATCGGCGCGGTCACCGGTCTCGCGGCGGTAGCCGGCCTGGAAGGGCACCATGACCGGGCGGCCGTGCTGTTCTCGGCGGCCGCCCACCTGGCACTGACCAGCGGTGCTGCCGAGGAACCACCCTCGGACTACGACGCCGACCGACTGCTGGCCGCCCGGCAGGCACTGGGACCAGCGGCCTTCGACAGGGCATGGGCCAAAGGCTCACAGCTCGACCGGGAAACCATGGTCTCGTTCGCCCTCGACAAGGCGCCGTAGACCCCGGCCCGCCGCCGATCCGGCCGCTGCGTCCCCACGGGTCATGCCTCGAGTCCCGGCCGCTGGATGCGACCGGGACTCGGGGTGGATCTGTCGGCGTGGCCCGGCCGTACTGCATGCGCCGCGCCTGCTGAGCGTCAGCCCAGGGTCAGCACCTGGCCCGGGTAGATCAGGTCGGGGTCGGGAACGCTGCTGGCGTTGGCCTTGGCCAGTGCCTGCCAACCGCCGGTGACGTGCTTCGCCGCGGCGATCTTGAACAGCGTGTCGCCGGACTTGACGGTGTAGCTGCCCGCGGACGAGCCGGTGCTCACCGGTGCGGCGTCGGCTGACTCGTTGCTGTCGGACCCGGTCGACTGCTGATTGCTGGACTGGTCGTCGGCCGACTGCTCGTCGCTGGACTGCTCGTCGCGGGACCGATCGTCGCTGGACTGGTTCGACGACGAGTCGGAGTCGCTGTCATCCGAGCTGGAACTGGACTCGTCCGAGCCCGAACTGGACTCGTCCGAGCCCGATCCGCCGTCTCGCAGGGTGACACCCTGTCCGGTGGCACCGGCCTGCTGCGAGCAGACGGGCCACGATCCCCAGCCCTGACCGGCCAGCGTGCGCTCGGCGACGGCGATCTGCTCGGACTTCGACGCCTGGTCGGCGCGCGGGGCGTACGACTGCCCGCCGTAGGCGTCCCAGGTGGACTGGTCGAACTGCAGGCCGCCGTAGTACCCGTTCCCGGTGTTGATCGACCAGTTGCCGGTGCTCTCGCACTGGGCGACCGCGTCCCACGTCGAATCCGGCGCGGCAGAGGCGGGGGTGGTCAGGCCGAGGATCGGCACACCGATCACCACGCCTGCCGTCAGGGTGCGAAGCGCGAGCGTGCGGGTGCTGGAGGCGCGGCGGTGCCGGCCGTGATAGCTGGTTCTCATCTGACTGTTGGTCCCCTCGCTGCGCCTGCGGGGTGAGCTGTCGGGTTCGGGCGACGACGCCGCGACGGAGCGCGAACGAAGTAGGGGTTGCCCGGTCGGCGCGAGCCGACTTCACCCCAAGGAGACCATTTGGTCTCCGCTTACCTGGGTCCCCCGCCGCTGTCCGAGCCTTTCTCTTTGAAATGGCTTCGGGTCCGCGGTGGACAGCGCTCGGCGCGATGGGACCCGAAGTTTGTTGACCGGTAATCGGTTCCGATTACCTGGAGGCAACGTACGAGATCGACATGTGAACGCTGCTCCTGTTCAGCCACATCTCGGCTAGATCACGGTGCGATCAAGGCGGCACATTCCGTCATCTGTGCAGATGACGGCAATGTTGATCTCGAAATGGTCGCTGTGATGCACTCCACAGAAAATGCGGGAGCGTGGTCGCCGCCGGAGGCCGCCTCCGGGGCGGCCGGGCGAGGGCCGTTGTCGGTGGTGCCCGCTACCGTCCTGCACATGTCCAGACCAGCGTTCCGGCCGTCCATCCTGGTGCGGGTCGTGATGCTGGCCGCTGCCTACGCTCCGCTGGCGGTCCTGCTGTCCGTGCTCGACTCGTTCCGGTCCGGTTGGCTGCGCTGGGCCCTGCTGGGACTGGCCGCGGCCGGCCTGGCCGGCACCGTCGTCTTCCTGGCGCTCGCGGTGCCACGCCGCAACGCGACGGTGGAGCGGGTGTTCTCGGCCAAGCCGCGCGAGGGCGAGGCACTGAAGTTCTTCGCGTCGTACGTCGTGCCGTTCTTCGTGACCGCGAGCGCGCCGGCCACCGCCCGCTGGGGCCTGCTCATCTACCTGACCATGATCGCCCTGCTCTACGTACAGGGCGATCTGTACTTCTCCAATCCGCTGCTGGCGGCGCTCGGCTACCGCATCTTCGAACTGGGCCGCGCCGACCAGGGTTTTCTGCTGGTGATCAGCAGGTCGTGGCACATCGCCCCCGGCGACGTGCTGTCCCTGGTCCCGCTGGGTGGCTACATCTACGTCGAACGGCAGAGCGCCCGCGGCCGGCCGCCACCGGCCCCCGTCGCGCCTCCACCGACCTCACGTGCGGCATCCCCGCCGGCGCCGCCGCCACTGGCGGCGACGGCGACAGCCGTACCGCCACCACAGCTGACACCGCCCACGACACCGCCATCCCAGAGGCAGGAGCACCCGACATGACCTCGGCCACCAGGCAGACCACAGCGACACCGGAGACCCCAGGGAGCGCGGCGACCCCGGCGGCCGGCGCCGGTGCGCCTCCTCCGACTGATCCGTCCGGTCCCTCCACTCCGCCTCCTGTGCCGGCAGCGCACCCGCCCGGTGCCTTGACCACCGAACAGCTGGTCCGCCGATCGTTGCGCGGCCTGGCTGGACGTGCCGGCCTGTCGCTGAGCCTGCTGATGGTGACCGACCACCGGACGCCGACCCCGACGGTGTTCGACGTTCCGGTCAGCGCCGAATTGGCCGGGCAACTGCTCGACCAGGTGACCGAAACCGCCGCCGCCGCGGCCGAGGCGGAACTGCGCGTCCTGGAGGCGGGATTCGCGCCTGGACCGGCGCAGTGGGTCTACGGTCCCGTGCCGGACGGCAGCCTCGCGGAGCTGGACGCGCTGGTCCTGCGGTCGACCCATCGGCAGTACGACCGGGGCGCCGAGTTCGGTCCCCGCAACCTGTTGGCGCTGCGGGTGAGCGCTCCCGACGGATCCGACATCGCCCGGATCTACCAGGGCTTCTCACCCGATCGGACGCTGACCCGAGGGAAGCGCATCCTGGCGGTCTGGAACGGCGAACAGTTCGGGTCCCTCGACGACCAGCCGCTCGTCATCGACCGAACGCTCCGGCTGTTCGCGTTCGACGGCACCATGGTCGCGAAGACGAACAACGCCTACGAGGCGCTGTTCGGACCGCTGCCCGACCTGCGCAAGAAGGCGGCAGCCACCTTCGACACGACCCTCGGCAAGCTGCCCATCGTGGGGGCGGAGGAGCTGCGCACCGCGTGCGAGTCGGACATCAACATGATGCGGAAGCTGGTCAGCATCCAGCACCGGATGGACCAGCCGGGCTACCCGGATTCGGTCGACCTGCCCGGCGTCCTGGCGTTCCTGGAGCGCAACCCACACATCGCCGTGCCGGTCGACACCTCCGGCGGCGCACCGGCCCTGGTGTTCCAGCCACAGGCGCAGCAGCGGTGGACGCTGCTCAAGCTGCTCGACGACGACTTCCTGCGCTCCGACCTGACCAACATCAACTACGAAGCCAACTCCAAGAGCGAGCTACCCCGGGAGGCCCGGTGAGCCCGAGCCGCATCTTGTCCACGACCTCCGATGAGTGGACGATGACGGGCCGGGGAACCGCACGCAGGGCGGAACCCACCGGCCCAGAGAGAACGGTGTCCAATGTCAGAGTCGCAGCCCGCCACCGAGGCGACCGATCCCACGTCCGCCGGCCCGGATCAGCCGCACCACATGACGCACACCGATTCGCAGGCGCGCCCGACGACGCCCGAGGTACCGCCCGCCCCGGGCGCCGATGTGGACAGCGACGAGCTGCAGGCGGGCGCCGATCGGCAGGCCGGTGCGCCCGCGCAGCAGGACGAGAACGACCGCTCGACCCGGACGCCGCAGCCGGCCGAACAGGTGAGCAGCCCGGAGCTGGACCACCTGGACGAGACGATCGACAAGGCCCGGCACGCAGCAGACGAGGCACTGGCACCTCAGCGGGAGTAGCCCACCTGCTATTCGCTACTCGATGGCGGGCTGCTCGGTCGGCGGAGACCGTGCACGCCGTCGGCGCTGCGCGCGACGCGCAGGAGTCATGGCGTCGCGCCATGGGCGGCAACCATTGCCAGCTGTGAGGCTTCGCCGCCGGGCCGGGATGGCCGTCTGCACATCGCCGGCGCGCACTGCACCTGCGATGACTCCGCGTGTTGACGACCTCGGTCCTTGATGTCGTGTTGACGACCCTCGGCGCTTCCTGTCTGGTGGGTTGTTCCGTATCCGTTGAACCGGTCATTCGCACTGCGCCCGCACTGCGGCATTCGCATTGATCAGCCCGTCGCGCAGGCCGTCCGATCGAGCCGGGGAGTGCACCGTTCGGTCCGCCGAGCGCAATCGACACGAGGGACACCCGGTACGCCACACCAGGGATGTCCGCCGAGCGCTTGGCGCCGGCGGCAGTCGCCCGGCCACCGATTCCCTCCCACGCTCCGCCGAAACGTCAATCGGCGCCACAATAGAGGACGCTTCGGACGCCGGCGCCTCTCACGTGCCACTGGTCAGGCATTCTCGGCGGCCGAGCAAGCCTGCCCGATTTATCCTTCGAAAGATCGCATTACATTCTTCGAATGAAGGTAAGAGACTTTCGGGTGGGAGAATGCTTGACATCTGGTCCTGTTCCGGAGGAAATTAGCGCCAACAAACTTGCCCAGCGGTATCCGCGCGGGCCGGACACCGACGTCTGGTTGGAAGGAAAAAGCTTTCATGAAGAATCAAGTTTCTCGCGGGCGCGCCCTCGCCTCGCCGCATCGCAGTCGGAGATATCGTTCCCGGCCCATTGGCGTCGCGGCGGCGGTGATGGTGCTGGCAGCAGGTGTCGTGCTGCCCGCCAGCCAGGCCTCGGGCGCTGCGCCGGAGGTCGCCGCCAGCGCCTCGCATGATCGGGCCCCCGGAACACCGCGCATGCTCACCGTCGACGACCGCGAGAACCCGCTGGCCGTGCAGGGTTCCCCCCAGTTCGGCTGGCAGCCCACGGACCCGGACGGTAACGAGGTTCAGTCGGGCTACGAGCTGCGTGTCATCGATGCCAACAAGCACGTGGTGTGGGATTCCGGCCGGGTCGCCTCGTCGGCGCAGAGCTGGGTCGGCTACGCCGGGCCTGCCCTCGCACCAGGCGCCACCTATCAGTGGTCGGTGCGCACCTGGGACCGCAGCGGCCTGCGCTCGCCCTGGGCCGGCGCCCGGTTCGACACCGGCCTCACCGACCAGGACTGGTCCGGCGCGCAGTGGATCCGGCGGATTCCGGCTGCCGGCAACGATTCTGCGAACGACTACACCCTGGCCCGCAACACCCTGGCCGTCACGGCGGGAAGCCGGGTGGTCAGAGCCCGCGCCTACGTCGCCGCCATGGCCGACTGGCAGTTGGACGTCAACGGCACCACGGTCGACAAGACTTCCTCCGCTGGGTATCCGGGCGAGGGGTACTACGACGTCTCCGATCTCACCGCGCTGGCGAAGGCCGGCAAGCCTCTCACCATCGGCGTCGCGTACCACTACTGGAGCTGCACGTGCCAGGGACGCGCGAACGGCCCGATCGACGGCGAAGGACCGTCCGGGCTGCTGGTGAAGATCGTCGTCCAGCACGCCGACGGCACCAGCCAGACGTTGGTCTCCGACGGATCCTGGAAAGTCACCCAGAACACCGCTGAGCAGATCTCCACGCTGACCTACCGCAACAGCGACTCCGGCGACCGCGTCGAGTACGTCGACGCCTCCAAGGCTCTCACCGGATGGGACACCCCCGGATATGACGCCAGCGCATGGACGACGCCGCAGGTCATCGGCCCGCATCCCCGCCCCCCGGCAGCCAGTTGCGCGGCCTACAAGGGCGGCTCGGCGCCGTGCACCTTCACTCACCTCGTCGCGCAGCAGGCTCACCTGGTGACGAAGGTGATCCATCCGGTCAGCCTCCTGCGCGAGCCCGACGGCACCGTCTTCGCCGATTTCGGAAAGATCTACTCCGCGGTGCCTTCCGTGAGACTGACCGGAGGCGTCGCCGGGCGCAGCATCACCATGACCACCAGCTACCGGGAGGCCAACTCGACGTTGGCGAGCGCCACCGCCAGCGGAACCCGGACCATCACCCTGGCGTCGGTGGCGAACCTGCACCTCGGCGACCAGATCACGGTCGACGCACCGGCCGACGGTTACGGCGCCGGCCACCCCGAAACCTCGGTCGTACAGGCGATCTCGGGTAGCACGGTGACGCTCGCAACACCGCTGCGCACGGCACACGCCGCCGGCGTCTGGGTCGAGAACTCCCGCGCCGGTACGTCCAAACTGGACACCCAGGGCAGCAACATGCGCTTCTACTACACCGAAGCCGACGGCACGCAGACCGCACAGCCGACGAAGTACTGGGCCTGGCGGTATCTGGAAATCAGCGACCCGGGGCAGACATTGACCACCCAGGACGTGAGCGCCGTCGTGCAGAACACGGATGCGCCGCACCCCGCCACCTTCGACAGCAACAACGCCACCCTGGACGCGGTGTTCGCGCTCATGCAGCGGTCGGCGTTGCAGTCGGAGCAGGACACGTTCCTGGACACCCCCACCCGGGAGAAGGGGCAGTTCCTCGGGGACACCGTCGACGAATCGTTCGCATCGATGTCCGCCCTGGACGAGAGGTCGCTGACCCGCGAGGCAATCGTCGATTTCATCAATTCGCAGAACCGCTACTGGGCGAACGGCGCGATGAATGCCGTGTATCCCAACGGCGACGCGAAACGGGACATCCCGGACTACACGGAAATGTTCCCGGAATGGGTGATGCGTTACTACCAGCAGACCGGTGACGCCACCATGCTGGCGACCGCCTACCCGGCCATGAAGAAGGTCGCGGACTACATCAACGGCGCCGTCAACGCCAGCGGCCTGGTCTACCAGCTACCTGGCGGCTCCGGCCCGTACCAGTACGGCATCATCGACTGGCCGGCGGACATGCGGTTCAACACCGTGGTCAACGGCAACGGCGCCGAGATGGTCGTCAACGCGCTGGCCGTCGGTGCCAATCGTTCCGTCGCCGCCGCGGCCACTGCGCTGGCACAGCACTCCGATGCCCTCCGCTACCAGGTTAGCGCCGACTCGCTGAGCGTCGCCGTCACCGACAAGCTGCGCAACGCGACCACGGGCCTGTACTCCGACGGGTTGGCGACCGACACCCTGGCGCGGATCGAGAATTACTCGCAGCATGCCCAGTCCTACGCCGTCGCGTACGGGATCGCCGATCCGCAGGACTACCCCGCACTCGGCCAGGCGATCGCCGCCGCCGGCATGCAGCAGGGCCCGATGACCCTGCGTCAGCTGGAATCGGCGCTGGGCGCCACCGGCCAGACCGCCGCCCTGGTCTCGCTCCTCACCGACCCGTCACACCTCGGGCCGGCGCAGATCCTGGCGGAGGGCGGAACCTTCATGTGGGAGAACTGGAATCCCGGATGCACAGTTGCCGGCTGCACCGGCGCGCAGGTCAACCAGAACGACAACACCAGCTTCTCGCACGGGTGGGGCGCCGCCGGGATCAACGGCATCCTGGAGTCGCTGCTGGGTATCACCGTCACGGGTAGCGGTGCCTCCACGGTGCAGATCGCCCCGCCGGCGACCGGATTGACGGCAGCCAAGGGCACGGAATGGACCGAACGCGGCCCGGTCACGGTCAACTGGCAGCACAGGGGCCGCACTTTCACCCTTGACGTCACCGCACCGGTCAACGTCGCGCTGGACATCGCCCTGCCGACCACGGCCACCGCGCAGTACTCCACCAGTGGAGCTGGCGGAGCGCATCTCCTGCAGGTCTCCGGCGGCATCGCCCACTTCGCCGCGGGTTCCGGTACCAGTCACCTGACCGTCACCGGCTGACCGGTCCAGCGGGATCACTCCCGCGCGCGGACAGCCCTGGTCGCCGAGCACGACGACCGGGGCTGCCCGCTGCGGCGGCCCGATCATCCATCGAGGAGACGCGTCGACGGTTCGCACTGGCGCCCCTCCCAGGTCGGATCCGTCCCGCCGAGAATCGGAGTCCTCCACCTCGCGCTCGGTCTTGCGGCCGGGGGGGCCAGGCGCAATGCTCGCATGACGTCCAGGACGGCCCCGATGAGACGGCAAGGAGATTCCATGACACGCACGGCCCGGCAACGCCTCGGTCGTACGTTCGGCCTGGTGGTCGTGCTGGCCGCGATCCTCGCCGTGTGGCTGTCCTGGGAGCCAGGTCATGGCGGCAGCGCAGACGCCGGTCAGACGACGAACACGATCGGGATACCGGTCGGTGAGATCGTGGTCGCCCTGGTCGCTCTATTGTTCTGGGCGACGGTCGCGGTGTACCTCGTCCGCCGGGCGCGCCGGAGGCGGACCCCCAGCCAGACCTGACCCGAGCCTGATCGTGATGGGTCTGGCCACCTTCCTGATCGGCTGCCTGCCCACGTACCAGAGCGTGGGCATCTGGGCCGGCATCCTGCTCGTCCTGGTCCGCGTCGTCCAGGGCCTGGCCTACGGCGCGGAATGGGGCGGCGCCATCCTGATGACCTACGAACACGCGCCGTGGAAATCCAAGGGCAAATTCACCGGCATGGTCCAGTCGGGATTTCCCGTCGGCCTGCTGCTGGCCAACCTGGTCTTCCTGGTCAGCGTTCACCTGCCCGGTACCTGGGCCTGGCGGGTGCCGTTCCTGATGTCGATCCTGCTGGTCATCGTCGGGGTCATCATCCGCACCAAGGTGCCCGAGTCCCCCGTCTTCGAAGAGGTCAGGGCCCGCGGCGAGATCGTCAAGAACCCGATCACCCAGGTGCTCCGGGATGATTGGCGGAACATCCTGCGCGGCATCGGACTTCGCATCGCGGAGACCGCCGGCTACGCCGTCTCGGTCACCTTCATGCTGTCGTACCTGAAGACCGAGAAACTGGCCGACAACACCCTCACCCTCACTGCGCTGTGCATCGCCTCGGCAATAGGCATCTTCGCGACGTACAACTGGGGGAAAGCCACCGACCGGGTCGGCCGAAAGCGCATCTACCTGTTCGGCACCGTCGTGATGGTGATCTTCGCCTTCCCGCTGTTCCTGCTGGTGAACACCGGCGCGGCCGTCCTCATCATCATCGCCGTGGTCATCGCCTACTCGGTGATCCAGAACTCGCTGGCCGGTTCGCAGGGCGCGTGGTTCCCCGAGCTGTTCAATGCCAACACCCGGGCGTCCGGCGCCTCGCTGGCGTACCAGTTCTCGGCCGTCGTGTCCGGCTTCACGCCCTTCGTGGTCACCCTGCTCTACTCCGAGTTCGGCTGGGTCGGCGCCGCCTCGCTGTTCCTGGTGTACGGGCTCATCGGGCTGGTCGCCACGCTGCTCACCCGGGAGACCTTCGGTCCCGTCGAGCGCAACGCCGCCGTGCACCAGGTCGAAGACATGCGGGTCAGCGCCTGATCCACCATTCCGGCGAACCGGAGGGGCGGCGGGTCACCGCCGCCCCTTTCGCTGCATGACGGTGGGCAGCGTCACCATCACTGGCCGGGATCGGGCCCGAGCACGATACTGAGCAGCACATCCAACGCCGGGAGGAGGTCGCCGTGACCGGGGAGTCCCCATCGCAGCGCGGGCGGGCCGCCGTTCCGGTGTTCTTCCTGTCCGACAGCACCGGGATCAGCGCGGAGACGATGGGCAACGCCCTGCTGATCCAGTTCCCGGACCTGATCTTCGAACGCCGGCTCATCCCCTTCATCTCCTCGGTGCAGGAGGCCCGGGAAGTCGTGGCCGTGCTGGATGCGGCGATGGACGGCCCGGTCACCCCGCTGGTGTTCACCACGGCGGCGGTGGACGAGATCCGCGCCGAGCTGCACAAGTCCCGCTGCCCGATCATCGATTTCTTCGACATGCACATGGCGCGGGTGGAGAAGACCCTCGGCGTGCCCGGCATGCGGGTGCCCGCGACGCTGCACGGCGTCGGTGACGTCCACCGTTACAACATGCGGATGCAGGCGGTCGAGTACGCCATCGAACACGACGACGGGCAGAGCCTGCGCGCGGTGAACAAGGCCGACGTGATCCTGGTGGCCCCGTCCCGGTGCGGCAAGACGCCCACCACCATGTACCTGGCGCTGCAGCACGGGGTGTTCGTCGCCAACTACCCGCTGGTCGACGAGGATCTGACGAGCTCAGAGCTGCCCCGGCCGATCAGGGGCCTGCGGGAACGCTGCTTCGGAATCCTGAGCACGCCGGCCCGGCTGAGCCAGGTCCGGCAGGAACGCCGGCCGAATTCCAAGTACGCCTCGCTCGAGCAGTGCACCTACGAACTGCGCCGCGCCGAGGCGATGTTCGCCGGCCACCGCATCCCGGTCATCAACTCCTCCGCGAAATCGGTGGAGGAAATGTCCACCGTCATCCTGCAATTCCTCGCCGCCCACCAGCACAGTTCCGGAAGGACGTCGCCATGACCGCGAGCACTACGAGCGTCAACGTCAAGTGGTTCGCCGATCTCGGCCTCGCCGACCTGGAGCAGGTCGGCGGGAAGAACTCCTCGCTCGGCGAGATGGTCGCCAACCTCTCCGCCGCCGGCGTCTCGGTGCCGAACGGCTTCGCCACCACCGCGGATGCCTACCGCCGGTTCATCGGGCAGACCGACCTTGCCGACACCATCAACAACGCCCTCACCGGACTGGACACCGACGACGTCCGCACGCTCGCCGCGACCGGCCAACGGCTGCGGGAAGCCGTCGTGGCTCAACCCTTCCCGGCCGATCTGGAAGCGGACATCAGAGCCGCCTATGAGCAGCTGGCGGCCGACAACCCGGATGCGTCGTTCGCCGTCCGGTCCAGCGCCACCGCCGAGGACCTGCCCGAGGCCTCGTTCGCCGGCCAGCAGGAGACGTTCCTGAACATCCGCGGCATCGACGCCGTGCTGCAGGCCATCCGGGAGGTGTTCGCCTCCCTGTACAACGACCGGGCCATCGCCTACCGCGTGCACCACCAGTTCGAACACGAAGCGGTCGCCCTCTCCGCCGGCGTGCAGCGCATGGTCCGGTCCGACATCGGCGCCTCCGGGGTGCTGTTCACCATGGACACCGAATCCGGCTTCACCGACGCCGTGTTCATCACCTCCGCCTACGGCCTGGGTGAAGGCGTCGTGCAGGGCGCGGTGAATCCCGATGAGTTCTACGTGTACAAACCTGCGCTGGCCGCCGGTCGACCGGCCATTCTCAAGCGGGGCATCGGCGGCAAGGCCACGAAAATGGTCTACACGCAGGACCGCGCCGTCGGGAAGACCACCGAATTCGTCGACGTCCCACTCGCCGAACGGTCGCTGTTGTCCCTCACCGACGACGAGGTCACCGAACTCGCCCAGCAGGCCGTCACCATCGAGAAGCACTACGGCCGGCCGATGGACATCGAATGGGGCAAGGACGGCCAGGACGGCCGTCTGTACATCCTGCAGGCCCGACCGGAAACGGTGAAGTCCCGGCAGAGTGCCGGAGCCCTGCAACGCTATCGGCTGAACCAGACCGGCACGCCGCTGATCGAGGGCCGCGCCATCGGCCAGCGCATCGGCGCCGGCCCGGTGCGGATCCTCACCAGCATCGACCAGATGCACTCCTTCACCCCCGGCGACGTGCTGGTCGCCGACATGACCGATCCTGACTGGGAACCGATCATGAAGCGCGCCAGCGCGATCGTGACGAACCGCGGCGGACGCACCTGCCACGCCGCGATCATCGCGCGTGAACTGGGTATCCCGGCCGTCGTCGGCACCGGCCGGGCGACCCGGGAGCTCTCCGACGCCCAACCGGTCACGGTGTCCTGCGCCGAAGGCGACACCGGCTTCATCTACCCCGGCCTGCTCGACTTCACCATCGAGGAGACCACTCTCGACACCATGCCGGACATCCCGGTCAAGATCATGATGAACGTCGGCACCCCCGACCAGGCGTTCGCGTTCTCCCGGCTCCCGCACGCCGGCGTCGGCCTGGCCCGGCTGGAATTCATCATCAACCGGCAGATCGGCATCCACCCGAAAGCGCTGCTGGACTTCGACACCCTCGCGGAGCCGCTGCGTTCGCAGGTCGCCGATGCGATCATCGGCTATGCAACGCCTCGCGATTTCTTCGTGCAACGCGTCGTCGAAGGCGTCGCCACCATTGCCGCCGCGTTCGCACCGCACCCCGTCATCGTCCGGATGTCCGATTTCAAGTCCAACGAATACGCCAACCTGCTCGGCGGTGAGACCTACGAACCGCACGAAGAGAACCCCATGCTGGGTTATCGCGGCGCCTCCCGCTACCTGTCCCCCGACTTCGCCGACTGCTTCGCCATGGAGTGCGAGGCGCTGTCGTACGTCCGGGACACCATGGGGCTGACCAACGTCAAGATCATGATCCCGTTCGTCCGCACCATCGCCGAGGCCTCCGGGGTGATCGACCTGCTCGGCCAGCATGGCCTGCGCCGCGGCGAGAACGGCCTGCAGGTGATCATGATGTGCGAACTCCCGTCCAACGCGGTGAACGCCGATGCCTTCCTCGACCACTTCGACGGCTTCTCGATCGGGTCCAACGACATGACCCAGCTGACCCTGGGACTGGACCGGGACTCGGCTCTCGTCGCCGCAGGGTTCGACGAACGCGACCCGGCGGTCAAGTTCATGCTGTCCGCCGCGATCACCGCGTGCAAGAACCGGGAGAAGTACGTCGGCATCTGCGGTCAGGGCCCGAGCGACCACCCGGACCTCGCCCTGTGGCTCCTCGACCAGAAGATCGACACGATGTCGCTCAACCCGGACACCGTCATCGACACCTGGCTGCAGCTCGCCCAGCACGCCGGCCAGGTATCGACCTGATCCGTAGGGCGGCGGCGCGGTGATCGGCGCGCGGCCCAGTGATCCCGCGAACGGAACGGTGATCCCGCTCGCGGTCTGATCGGTCCGGCGAGCAGGCGCGTCAGGCCGACCGGGCGACTGACCGGATCTCTGCGGTGCTGCGACGCAGGGCAGGCCGGGTGGCGAAGACGATAGCCAGGACGACGACGGTCGCGCCGAGCATCACGGACGCCATCGCCACGGCGGAACCCTCGGGGAACAGCCCGGTCAGCGGTGCGGTCGCGGCGCCGATCCCGAACTGGGTGGCGCCGATCAGGGCGGCGGCGCTGCCGGCCCGATGCGGGTTCCGGTCCAGCGCGATCGCCGAGATCGCGGGCAGGAGCATTCCGATGGCCAGCATGTTGGCCACCAGCAACACGATCACCGGCCACACACCCAGACCGATGGCCGAGACCACCAGCAACGTGCCGGTGATGACCAGGGCGCCGAGCACCGCTGCGCGCAGGATCTGCTCCGGAGCGACCCGGCCGAGCAGGGCACCGTTGAGCTGGGTTCCGATGGTGAAGGTGATGCCGCCCGCGGCGAAGATGATGGCGAACTGTTGCGCGGACAGGCCGAAGCCGTCCTGGAAGACGAAGCTGGCCGACGAGATGTAGGTGAACAGCGATGCCATCGTGAACCCGCCGAGCAGCGCGAGGCCCAGGAACAGCGGGTCGCGCAGGAGTCCGAGGTAGGACCTGGTTGCCGCGCCGACGCCTCCGGAGCGTCGCAGCTCGGCCGGGAGCGACTCCTTGAGCAGGAAGAAGGCCGCGATCAGCAGGACGGAGGCCAGCGCTGCGAGGGCGATGAACATGTCCCGCCAGGACCCCAGCCGCAGGAACTGCGCACCGATCAGCGGGGCCACGCACGGCGAGACGCCGACCACCAGCATCAGCCGGGCGATGGCCCGGCCGACCTGGATCCCCTCGAACCGGTCGCGCACGATCGCCATGGACAGCACCATGCCGGCCGCGGCGCCGAGTCCCTGCAGGAACCGCAGCGCCGTCAACATCTCGACGGAGGTGACGAAGACGATGCCGACGGACGCGGCGATGTAGAGGGCCAGGCCGATCAGCATGGGTGTGCGCCGGCCGATGGCGTCGGAGATCGATCCGAGCAGCAGCTGGCCCAGCGCCAACCCGATCAGCGTGGCCGTGATGGTCAGCTGCACGGCCGCGGGCCGCGTGCCCAGATCTGCCGTGATCTGCGGAAACGCGGCCAGGTACATGTCGATGGTGAACGGTCCGACGGCCGTCAGCGCTCCGAGCAGCAGGATGAACGAACCGCCGATGCGGGTGAGTTTCGCTACCGGCGCCGTCGCCGGGGCCGGGGTCATGACGGTGGGACGGGACATCAATAGCCTCTCCACAGATGGACGTACGTTGTGAGGGGCTTCGCTGCACCTACCGAAAGGCAACCGCTGAACGGCGCAGTAATTCCCGTGCCGACGCCGATCACAGTGCGACCGGTGCTCCTCCGCTAGCGCGACCGCCGGCCACCGGCAGCAGTCGGTTCGCTGTCAGCGAACCGGTCCCCCACGAGGGAACAAGGCAACGCGATCCAGCATTGAGTCAGTCACGCTCAACCTTTGAAGGATGACTGACATGACTGAAGTCCTGAACCTCCCCGTCCTCTCGCTGACCGACGTCGTCGTACTGCCCGGCATGGTGGTGCCGATCGAGCTCGACGAGTCCTCGCAGGCCGCTGTGGACGCCGCTCGCTCCACAGCTCCCGACGGCGGCGACAGCGTCGGGCAACTGCTGCTCGCACCGCGACTCAACGACCGGTATGCCACCTACGGCGTGGTGGCGACGATCGAGCAGGTCGGGCAGCTGGCCGGCGGTGCGCCCGCCGCGGTGCTGCGTGCCGGGCGGCGCGCCAAGATCGGCACCGGCGTGACCGGTCCGGGCGCCGCGCTGTGGGTGGCCGCCGAGATCGTGCCCGACCAGGCGCCGACCGAGCACGCGCGCACCCTGGCCAAGGAATACAAGTCGCTGGTCATCGCGACCCTGCAGCAGCGCGACGCGTGGCAGGTGATCAACACGGTCGAGAAGATGACCGACCCGGACACCCTCGCCGACGCCGCCGGCTGGGCGCCGTACATCACCGGCGAGCAGAAGCGCGAGCTGCTGGAGACGCCCGACGTCGTCCGGCGCCTCGAGCTGGTGATCGACTGGACCCGCGCGCACCTGGCCGAGATGGAGGTCGCCGACAAGATCCGCGGCGACGTCCGGGAGGGCATGGAGAAGAGCCAGCGGGAGTTCCTGCTCCGCCAGCAGCTCGCCGCGATCCGCAAGGAGCTCGGCGAGGGCGAACCCGACGGCGCTGACGATTTCCGCACCCGGGTGGAGAACGCCGACCTGCCCGAGAAGGTGCGGGAGGCGGCGCTGCGCGAGGTCGGCCGGCTGGAGCGGGCGTCGGACCAGAGCCCGGAGTCCGGCTGGATCCGTACCTGGCTGGACACGGTGCTGGAGCTGCCCTGGACGGTGAAGACACCAGAAAGCACTGTCAACACGCCGACAAGGGCCCGGGCCGTGCTGGACGCCGACCACCACGGACTGGACGACGTCAAGGACCGGATCGTGGAGTACCTGGCAGTCCGCAGCCGGCGCGCCGCCCGCGGCTTGCAGGTGGTCGGCGGGCGCGGGTCCGGCGCCGTGATGGTGCTGGTCGGCCCGCCCGGAGTCGGCAAGACCTCGCTCGGCGAATCCGTCGCCCGGGCCCTGGACCGGAAGTTCGTCCGGGTCGCGCTCGGCGGCGTGCGGGACGAGGCGGAGATCCGCGGCCACCGGCGCACCTATGTCGGCGCCTTGCCCGGCCGCATCGTCCGGGCCATCACCGAGGCCGGTTCGATGAACCCGGTGGTGCTGCTCGACGAGATCGACAAGGTCGGCGCCGACTACCGCGGCGACCCGGCCGCGGCGCTGCTCGAGGTACTGGACCCTGCGCAGAACCACACGTTCCGCGACC
This sequence comes from uncultured Nakamurella sp., assembly GCA_964242105.1. Classification (GTDB taxonomy): domain Bacteria; phylum Actinomycetota; class Actinomycetes; order Mycobacteriales; family Nakamurellaceae; genus Nakamurella. The sequence goes on from CAXTBG010000032.1 coordinate 48,995, forward strand.
ACTACCTGGACATCGACCTCGACCTGTCCG
>CAXTBG010000033.1:0-47768 GCA_964242105.1 uncultured Nakamurella sp.
ACAAGAACGTCGTGCACAAGATGTTCGCCGAGATCGGCCCGTCGTTCGCCACCCGTGAGGGCGGTTACACCCGCATCGTCAAAACGGCACCGCGCAAGGGCGACAACGCCCCGATGGCCATCATCGAACTCGTCGTCGAGGAGACCGTGTCATCGGCCGCCAACCGGGTCGCCCGCCGCGCCGCGTCGACCCGCCGTCCCGCCGCCACCACCGGATCGAGCCCGGCCGGATCCAGCCCGGCCGGTACGACTCCGTCGGTCCCGGTCGCTGCGGCTTCGGAGGACGCTCCTGCCGTCGTCGAAGGCGGCGACCCCGCCGAGGGCGCCGACGGTGCCGCGACTGACGACGAGTTCGTCACCCAGGCCGAGCAGGCTGCCGGCGAGGAGCCCTCCGAGGGTTCGGTCGAGGCCGGCAACGAGGCGGTGCAGGGAGCCACTGCGCCGTCGACAGGGTCGACCCCGGCCGCCGATGGCGACCAGCCGTCGCAGGCTGAGCAGGCTGCCGGCGAAGAGCCGGCCGAGGGATCCGTCGAGTCGGCGGAAGAGAAGTAGTCCCGGCCCACCGCCTCATCCCGGCCCTCCCGCCAGATCTGAGAAGCCCGCTACCGGACACTCCGGCAGCGGGCTTCTCGGGCGTCAGGCCCTTGACACGGCGCACGGCGCTGGACGGGTCGCCTGACATGATGAGGTCTCTCCCGAGCCCGCCGAGGGAGCGTCGCAGCATCGGAGGCACCAGGAGTGACTGCAACCCCACCCGCGACCGAACCTGACGGCCAGTGGGCGGTCCTGGTCGAGAAGAACCTCTCCGATCACTTCTATGGCGCCCACATCCACCTGACCGACGCCAGCCGGCACGCCCAGGCCCGCGCCGATTTCGACGCCATCTCTGCCGGCCGACGACCCGACATCCTCTCGATCCCTGCCGGTGCGCGCATCGTCGACATCGGACCCGACCAGTGCGGCGTCGTCGTCGATCATCGGCTGCGCAGCCCCGAATTGACCCGGATCAGCCTCACCCGTCTACGCCCGTAGCACCCGACGGTGTACCTCGCCCCGACTCATGACAGGTGGGAAGCGCAGTGCCCGTGCGGTTGCGGCTGGACATCTCCTACGACGGCACGGGCTTCTCGGGCTGGGCCGCACAACCCGAGAGGCGCACGGTGGCCGGCACGCTGACCGCCGCCCTGGAGGTGCTGTTCCGCCAGGAGGTGCCCATGGTGGTCGCCGGGCGGACCGACGCCGGAGTGCATGCGTCGGGCCAGGTGGCGCACATCGACGTTCCGGAGGACGGGCTGCGGGTCCTGGCGCCGCGGGTGCGGACGCCGGACGGCGACGCCCTACCGGCTCACGCGGCGGTCCCGGTGGAATCACCCGTACCCGGCCGGGATCAGGCGGAGCAGATGGACCCGTTCGCGGCCGGCCGGAGCGGGCTGTTGCGCCGGCTCGCCGGACTGCTCCCGCCGGACGTCCGGGTGCGCAGGGTGAGTGTCGCCCCACCGGGGTTCGACGCACGCTTCTCGGCGCTGCGCCGGCACTACCGCTACCGGATCGGCGCCGCCGAGTGGGGGGTCGATCCGCTCCGGCGGGTCGACGTCTTCGCCCGGCGCCGGCCGCTCGACGTCGGGGCGATGACGCAGGCCGCGGCCGCGCTGCTCGGCCTGCACGACTTCGCGGCCTTCTGCAAGCCCAGGGACGGGGCCACCACCGTCCGCGAACTCCAGGCGCTCACCGTCGCGCAGGAGGGCGGCCTGGTCGTCATCGATGCCTCCGCCGACGCGTTCTGCCATTCCATGGTCCGCTCGCTGGTGGGGGCGTTGATCGCGGTCGGGGAACATTCGGTCGCGGTCGACCAGCCGGCCCGCCTGCTGGCCGGTGCCTCGCGCGCGTCCGGCATCCACGTGGCGCCGGCCGCGGGACTGACGCTGGTCCGGGTGGACTACCCGCCGGACGGTCAGCTGACCGACCGGGCGATGGTCACCAGGGCCGTCCGCAGCCTGCCGACCAGATAGCCTGATCCGCCGCGGAGCCCCATCGGAGCGGGGGACAATGCCTCGAGTCGACGGGCGGCGGGAACCGCACGCACGGCAGCACCGTCGCACCCGTCGTCCCACGACGTCCGACGGTCGCGCAGCGGCCGACACCGTCCCGGGAACCGGCGGGGCGAGTCCAGGAAAAGGAATAAAGCGATGACGCGCACGACACGCAGGACCTCCCGTTGGCCGCTCGCCCCGAGAAAGCTGGCGGTCGCGGGCGTGGTCGTGGCGGTCCTGGTCGGCGGTTGCGCCAGCACCATTGCCGGGAGTCCGGAGCCCAACGCCTCCGCGGTGGCGGCTGTCACCGGGAGCTCGTCCTCCAGCACGTTCCCGGGTACTGCCGAATCCTCGGGGGACCTGCCTCCGCTGACCGGAAGCACCGATTCCAGCGACGAGCCCTCCACCGACTCCACGCCCACCGGCTCGACGCCCACCGGCTCGTCGCCGGTTCCCTCGTCGACCGAGTCGACGGGTTCGAGCGACAGTGAGGACACGTCCGTCAGCGCCTCGTCTCCGACGGCATCCGGCTCTGCCTCGCAGACCTACCCGACGGCGCCGCTGAACTACCCGAAGAACCCGCAGACGCAGGACAGCGCCCGGCTGATCGAAGGCCGCCGGATCGCCGGCTCCCTGGTGCCACCGACGTTGATCGACCCCTCCTACACCAGCGGCGGAGACATCTCGACACTGCCCCTGCGCGGGCCCGCGGCGATGGCGGTGCTGTTCACCCCACCGGTACCCACCGTGGCCCAGCGCGCGGGCATGCTCAGTGGTTTCTCCTCGGCGCGGACGGACGGCGCCCAGAACGCCCTGCTCGTTGCGGCCTTCGAGTTCGGCACCGCCGCGCAGGCGAAGGCTGCCGCCCCGGCGCTGGCAGCAGCCGCTGCCGACAAGGACTCCGACAAGGGCAAGGCCGTCGTCCCGGGCTTCCCCACCTCGACCGGCTGGTACGGCAACCTGGACGAGGGGCGCACCTATTACCAGAGCTTCCTCGCGCAGGGTCGCATGGTGATCTACGTCTACATCAGCGGCAAGAAGCTCGCCACGCCGGCGCAGCAGGGCGCGTTGGCAGCCAAGACGTTCCTGCTCGAGTCCGCCGGAATAGGGAAGTTCGTCCCGACGGCTCCGGACAAGCTCATGTCGCTCACCCTGGACCGCGACGGGCTGCGGGCCCACACCCTCCCCAGGAGCCAGCCGACCGTGAAGGACGGGATCTACACGGCGGCCGGTCAGCTGCACTACGACTCCGATCCGGTCGGCACCCGCACACTGTTCGGCGGAGCCGGTGTGGACCTCGTCTCCGACGGGCGAGCGACGGTCTACCGCGCGACGAACGCAGCCGGTGCCACCGCGATCCGCGACGACTTCGTCGCTTTCGTGCAGAAGAGCGGCTCCATGCAGCCGTACTCCGCGTCGGTCGGTGTGCCCAGTGCCAAGTGCCTGCAGGAGGCGCTGAACTCCAGCTACTACTGCGTCGGCACCCAGGGCAGGTATGCCTTCGAGTTGAGCGCCGACAGCGAAGGGGACCTCGCCGCGGCGATGAAGGCGCAGTTCGACCTGCTCGGTCAGTTCTGACGCGCAGCGCCGGCCGAGCACGACACGTATCAGGCAGGCCGGCGGGCTGGCATTTTGACCGGACCGTCGCTGCGCGGTAACCTTGACTGTCGGCGGGCCGTCGTATGGCTGCCTGCCGTCAGTGGTGCATCGACTGTGTTGCGCGCCGTCTCACGATCGTGGGTCATTCGGACATCGCCTGGTTACCCGGGTCCGCCCGGTGGGTCCCGGCTGGGAGATGACCGGCCGGCGGAGCACAGATCCGAGGTCCCCGCTCGTCGCGCAGTACCGCTCGCGGCGTGGACCAGATGGCAAGAGTCCGTGAAGACAAGAGACAGAGGCATACCCGTGCGCACGTACAGCCCCAAGCCCGGCGACGTCACCCACGCCTGGCACGTGATCGACGCGACCGACGTCGTGCTCGGCCGGCTGGCCAGCCAGACGGCGCAGCTGCTGCGCGGCAAGCACAAGGCCATCTATGCCCCGCACGTCGACACCGGGGACTTCGTCGTCATCATCAACGCCGACAAGGTCGCCGTCACCGGCAACAAGCGGGACGGCAAGTTCCTGTACCGGCACTCCGGGCAGCCCGGTGGCCTCCGCAAGCAGAGCGTGGGCGAGCTGCTGGACACCCGCGCCGACAAGTTGGTGGAGCGCGCGATCCTGGGCATGCTGCCGCACAACTCGCTCGGCCGGTCGATGGCCCGCAAGCTGAAGGTCTACACCGGACCCGACCACCCGCACGCCGCGCAGCAGCCGGCCGTCTACGCCATCCACCAGGTCGCCCAGTAGGTCCAGCGGCAGTGCCGGCCGGGTCCGCAGGACACCCGGTCACCAGAACGTTCCAGTTATCCAGCAGTGGCAAACATCGAGAAGAGCGAGTCAGTGAGCGAAACCCCTGAGATCGTCGAAGCCGACGAGGTCGACGCAGTCGGAGGCCCGGACCAGGCCGTGGACGGCGGCGCGTCGACCGAAGACGAGCCCCCGGTGATCGTGCCGTCCGTCCTCAAGATCGCCGTTGACCGGCCCGTGCAGACCGTCGGCCGCCGCAAGGAGGCCGTGGTCCGCGTGCGGCTCACTCCGGGGACCGGCGTGTTCACCCTCAACGGGCGGACGATGGACAACTACTTCCCCAACAAGGTGCACCAGCAGCTCATCAAGGAGCCGCTGGTCCAGCTGGAGAAGGACGGCATCTACGACGTGCACGCCAAGCTGCACGGCGGTGGGGTGTCCGGCCAGGCCGGCGCCCTCCGTCTCGGCATTGCGCGTGCGTTGATCGAGCTGGACGAGACCGACCGCCCGGCGATGAAGAAGTCCGGGTTCCTCACCCGCGACGCCCGCGCCACCGAGCGCAAGAAGTACGGACTCAAGAAGGCCCGCAAAGCACCCCAGTACTCCAAGCGCTGATCCGCAGCGCATGGGCCGGCTCTTCGGAACCGACGGTGTCCGCGGTCTGGCCAACGCCGACCTGACACCCACCATCGCGCTCTCGCTGGCGACCTCGGCCGCTCGTGTCCTGCTCCCGCACCTCGGGGGGCCGGCTCGGGCGGCCGAGTCGTCGGTGGAACCGCAGGCCACCGCCGCCCGCCGGCCGACTGCCGTCGTCGGGCGCGACCCCCGGGCCAGCGGCGAGATGCTCGAGGCCGCCGTAGCGGCCGGGCTGGCGTCGGCCGGGGTGGACGTGCTGCTGCTGGGCGTCCTGCCCACGCCCGCCGTGGCGTTCCTGACGGGGGAGTTGTCCGCCGATCTCGGTGTGGTCATCTCCGCCTCGCACAACGCCATGCCGGACAACGGCATCAAGATCTTCGCCGCCGGCGGGGTCAAGCTGGACGACGCGGCCGAGGACGCGATCGAGTCCGGCATGAACCAGCCGTGGGCGCTGCCCACCGGCGCGGCGGTCGGCCGGATCACCCACGCGCCCGAGGCGATCGACCGGTACCTCGCCCACCTGCACGCGTGCACGCCGCACCCACTGCACGGGCTCACCATCGTCGTGGACTGCGCGAACGGCGCTGCGTCGGTCGCGGCTCCTGCCGCCTACCGCCTTGCCGGTGCCGAGGTCATCGTGCTCGCCGGCGACCCGGACGGGCTCAACATCAACGACGGTGTGGGCTCCACCCACCTCGAGGGCCTGCGCGCCGCCGTCGTCCGGCACGCCGCCGACCTCGGCATCGCCCACGACGGTGACGCCGACCGGTGCCTGGCCGTCGCGGCCGACGGTGCGGACGTGGACGGCGATGCCATTCTCGCAATCCTGGCCGTGGCGCTGAACGGTGCTGGGCGGCTGGCGGAGTCCACGGTCGTCGGGACGGTGATGGCCAACATCGGCTTCCACCGGGCGATGTCCGACGCCGGTATCACCGTGGAGACCACAGCCGTCGGCGACCGGTACGTGCTCGAGCGGATGCGGGCCGGCGGCTTCAGCCTCGGCGGTGAGCAGTCCGGGCACGTCGTGCTGGCCGACGAGGCGACCACCGGTGACGGCCTGCTCACCGCCCTGCACCTGATGGCGGAGGTCGCCGCGAGCGGCCGATCGCTGGCCGAGCTGGCGTCACGGGTGGTCCGGTTCCCGCAGGTGCTGATCAACGTACGGGTGCACGACAAGGCCGCGGTCGCCGACTCCGAAACGGTCGCTGCGGCCGTCCGGGCCGCCGAGAGCGAGCTCGGCACGTCCGGGCGGGTGCTGCTGCGGCCGTCGGGGACCGAGCCGCTGGTGCGGGTGATGGTCGAGGCGCCGACCGCCGAGCAGGCGCAGTCGATCGCCGACCGGGTCGCCGCTGTGGTCGCGCAGGCCTGACGCTCCGCCCTCCGCGCCGCGGTCAGCGCGAGCGGACGGCGTCCAGTTCCGCGCGCGCCGCGTCCAGGTCGTCGATGGTCGTGCCCTTGATCTTGCCGTCCAGCTCGTCGGCGAGCTGCTCCGCACCGGTCAGGTGGCGCAGCAGAAAGGCGGTGGCCAGCATGCGGGTCACCTGCTGGAGCCGCTTCTCGTCACCCGAGCCGGTCACCTTGGAGCTCCAGTGCGATCCCTCGGTCAGGCCCAAATGGCTGGCGTCCTTGACGGTGCGGAGCTGCACCGGGCCGGCCCAGGCCGCCGCGATGGACCGGCCGTCGCCCTCGGCGATGGTGTCCTCGTCGCCCACCAGGTGCAGCCCCGGGACGTGCGTCCGGGTGGCCGCCTCGACGGCCGAGGGCCGGGTGGCTGCCGCGGTCACCGTCACCACGGCGCGGATCGACGAGTTCCCGGCCGCGGCCAGCACCGCGGCGCCGCCGCCGATCGAGTGTCCCAGCACACCGAGCTTGGCCGGATCCACCCGAACGCGCCCGTTGCCGAGCTTCGCCTCCGAGGCCACCCGCAGGGCAGCGACGAGATCCGCCGCCATCGCGCCGTGCGAGGGCACCGGGCCGCATTCGGAATCGGGCGCGACCACGACGATGCCCCACGACGCCAGGTAGCGCATGGTGTCGGCGTACCGGTGGGCCGGCTGCAGCCAGCCGTGCGACAGCGCCACGGCCGGCAGGTCGCGGCCCGCCACCGGCGCGAAGACCAGGCCGGACATGCCGGCGTTGGTCAGGTCGCCGGACGACACCCGGTGCGGACCCAGGTGTGCCAGGTAGTCCATCGACGGCCGGTCGATGCCGATCGACTGCTTCTTGCCGAACAGCGGCATCTTCGATCTCCTTGCCCGACGGCGCCGGAGAGGCCCGGCGTGCTCCGTACAGTATTGCTGGCGGCGCACGAGCCGGAATCGCGGGCAGCGCGACCGCACGAGGACCAGGAGCACAGATGGCCCAGGACGACGCACCACCCGACTTCTCCTCGACGCTCCAGCGGCTGATCAAGGCACGGTTCCCGCTGCTGTCCATCGGCACCGCCGAGGAGGCGCGGGTACTCGGGGAGATCGCCGCGGTGGCCGGCAACCGCTCGCTGGTGAGCCCGCAGCGGCAGGTCTACCTGTGGTCCACCTCCCGCGGCTTCGCGGCCCTGGGGCAGCCGGGAAGCCCGGAGACCAGGACGCCGCTGGCCGCGCTGACCTCCGCGGCGGCGCTCACCTCGCCCAGCGTCGTGGTCCTGCTCGACCTGCACCCGTGGCTCGGCACCAACAGCCAGCTCCCGGACACCCAGGTGGTACGCGCACTCAAGGACACCGTCGAGCTGTTCCGGGTCGGCGCCACCCCGCGCACGCTCGTGCTGGTCTCCCCGACGCCGCGGATACCGGCCGACCTGGAAGCCCTGGTCACCGTCGTCGACTACCCGCTGCCGACCGAGGTGCAGATGCGCGACCTGCTGGACAAGAGCATCGAGGTCAACACCCGGTCCAAGGCCATCACCGTCGACCCGTCCGACGACGCCCTCGAGCGACTGGCCAAGGCCGCGCTCGGGCTGACCGCCTTCGAGGCGGAGAACGCGTTCGTCAGGGCGATGGTCGACGACGGTCACCTGTCGGCCAGGGACGTGCGGATCGTGCAGCAGGAGAAGGGCCAGATCGTCCGGAAGTCCGGCGTGCTGGAGGTGATCGAGTCGCAGGTGCAGCTGTCCGACGTCGGCGGCCTCGGCAACCTGAAGACCTGGCTGACCAAACGCGCCGGCTCCTGGCTCGACGAGGCGCACCTCTACGGGTTGCCGGCGCCCAAAGGCGTGCTGGTGACAGGAGTCCCGGGGTGCGGCAAGTCGCTGACCGCCAAGGCGATGGCCAGTGCCTGGTCGCTCCCGCTGGTGCGGATGGACGTCGGCCGCATCTTCGGCGGCCTGGTCGGGGAGAGCGAGCAGAACATGCGCCGGGCGCTGCAGACGGCGGAGGCGGTCGCGCCGTGCGTGCTGTGGATCGACGAGATCGAGAAGGGGTTCGCCGCGGCGGCGTCCGGCACCGGCGACTCGGGGACCTCGGCACGGGTGTTCGGCACGTTCCTGACCTGGATGCAGGAGAAGACCGCCGCCGTCTTCGTGATGGCCACCGCGAACAACATCGCCCTGCTGCCGCCGGAGTTCCTGCGCAAGGGCCGCTTCGACGAGATCTTCTTCATCGACCTGCCGACCTCGGCCGAGCGGCGGGTCATCTTCCGGCTGCACATCCGCGCGCGGCTCGCTGCCGGTCCGGCCCTGGGCGAGCTGAGCGTCGACGACGCCCTGCTGGACCGGCTCACCGATCTGACCGAGGGGTACTCCGGGGCGGAGATCGAGCAGAGCGTCATCTCCGCCTGCTTCGACGCCTTCGACGGCCGCCGGCCGTTGACCGCGGCGGACCTGGAGCGGGCCATCACCAACACGGTGCCGCTCTCGGTGACCCAGGCCGAGCAGATCACCGCCCTGCGGGCCTGGGCCGACGTCCGCGCGGTGGCGGCTTCCGCCCCGGCCGACCGGGCCGGGTACCTGGTGGCCGCGCCCGCGGTCACGGCGCCCACGCCCGACCCGGAAGCCGTCCAGCTCCGCGGCGGTCGCCCGGTCGAGGCCTGACGCCGCCCCGGGCGGTACGGCCGGCGGACAGTGCGGCGGGCACCCGCTCGATCACGGTCGGCCCGGCCGGTGGACGACGGTCGGTGGACGACGGCCCCCGGGCGCGCCGGGCGGCGTCACGACCGGGCGAACCGACAGCCGAGGTCGCAGGTCGCCGGGGACTACCCGTTAGCCTGGGTCCATGTGCGGAATCGTCGGTTACACCGGGCCCCGTCAGGCATTGCCGCAGATCCTCGACGGTTTGCGCAGGTTGGAGTACCGGGGGTACGACTCGGCCGGGGTGGCGGTGCTGGGCGCCGACGGCGAGCTGCACACCGCGAAGAAGGCGGGTGTGCTGGCCAACCTGGAGGCCTACATCGACTCCGGCGCCATCGCCCTCGAGGGGCGGACCGGGATGGGGCACACCCGTTGGGCGACCCACGGGGGGCCGTCGGACCGCAACGCCCACCCGCACACCGACATGTCCGGGCGGACCGCCGTCATCCACAACGGCATCATCGAGAACTTCCCGGTCCTGCGCGGTGAACTGGAGCGCGCGGGAATCGAACTGAGCAGCGACACCGACACCGAGGTGGTGGCCCACCTGCTGGGTGCCGCCTTCGCGTCGGGGCCGACCGTGGGCGATCTGGCCGCCTCGATGGCGGCGACGTGCCGCCGGCTGGAGGGCGCGTTCACCCTGGTGGCGACGCACGCCGACGTGCCCGACCTGCTGGTCGCCGCCCGCCGCAACTCCCCGCTCGTCGTCGGTGTGGGCGACGGCGAGATGTTCGTCGCCTCGGACGTCGCCGCGTTCATCGCACACACCCGTGACGCCGTCGAGCTGGGGCAGGACCAGATGGTGGTGATCACACCGGACTCCTACCAGGTGACCTCCTTCCTGGAGGGGGAGTCGGCGACCACCGACTACCGGCCGTTCCACGTCGACTGGGACCTGGCGGCCGCGGAGAAGGGCGGCCACGAGTTCTTCATGGACAAGGAGATCGAAGAACAACCCGCCGCCATCGCCGACACCCTGCGCGGACACTTCGACGGCACCCGGATCGTGCTCGACGAGCAGCGCCTCGGCGAGGACGAACTGCGGACCATCGACAAGGTCTTCGTCGTGGCGTGCGGGTCGTCGTTCCACTCCGGCCTGGTGGCCAAGTACGCCATCGAGCACTGGACGCGGCTGCCGGTGGAGGTGGAACTCGCCAGTGAGTTCCGCTACCGGGACCCGGTGCTGGACCGCGACACGCTGGTGGTGGCGATCACCCAGTCGGGCGAGACGGCGGACGTCCTGGAGGCGGTCCGGCATGCCCGCAGGCAGCGGGCCCGGGTGCTCGCCGTGTGCAACACCAACGGGTCGCAGATCCCGCGTGAGTCGGACGCGGTGCTCTACACCCACGCCGGCCCGGAGGTGGGCGTCGCCTCGACCAAGGCGTTCCTCGCGCAGATCACCGCGAACCTGCTGGTCGGCCTGGCTCTCGCCCAGGCACGCGGCACGAAGTACGCCGACGAGGTGGCCCGCGACTTCGAGTCGCTGTCGGAGATGCCGGCCGCCGTGGCGGAGACGTTGCTGCTGATGGACCCGGTGCGGCAGCTGGGACGGGACATCGCCGACTCGAAGGCGGTGCTGTTCCTCGGCCGGCACGTCGGCTTCCCGGTCGCCCTCGAGGGTGCGCTCAAGCTCAAGGAACTCGCCTACATGCATGCCGAGGGCTTCGCCGGCGGGGAGCTCAAGCACGGGCCGATCGCGCTGATCGAGGAGGGCCTCCCGGTGGTGGTGGTCACGCCGTCGCCGAAGGCGCAGCCGCTGCTGCACTCCAAGCTGGTGTCCAACATCCGCGAAATCCAGGCGCGCGGCGCGCGGACCATCGTCATCGGGGAGGAGGGCGACGACGTGGTCGCCCCGTTCGCCGACTTCCTGCTCGAGCTGCCCCGGGTGCCGGCCCTGCTGCAGCCGCTCGTCGCCACCGTGCCGCTGCAGATCCTGGCCGCGGAGATCGCCAGGACCCGCGGGTACGACATCGACAAGCCGCGCAACCTGGCCAAGTCCGTCACGGTCGAGTAGCCGTGATCCTGCCGGACATGGCGGTGCCCGACGACCTGGTGCCCGACGACCTGGCGCCCGACGACCTGGCGCCCGCCGCCGGGACGATGCCGGCCGGTCAGGCGACGCCGGCCGGTCAGGCGACGCCGGCCGGGCAGGCCGCGCCGCCCGGGTTTGCGGCGCCGGCCGGACACGCCGTGTTGGGCATCGGCATCGACGTCGTGGCGGTGGACCGGTTCGCCGACTCCCTGCGCCGGACGCCGAGCCTCGCGGCCCGGCTGTTCGCCCCGGTCGAGCTGCGCACCGCCTCCGGGCTGCCCCGCCGGGCCGCTTCGCTGGCCGCCCGGTTCGCCGCCAAGGAGGCGGTGGCCAAGGCGCTGGGGGTGCCGCGCGGCATGCACTGGCACGACTGCGCGGTCACCTCGGAGCAATCGGGTGCCCCGGTGCTCGTCGTCAGCGGAACCGTGCAGGACGCGGCGACCCGCCTGGGCGTGACGGCCTGGCGGCTGTCGCTGTCGCACGACGCCGGCATCGCCGCGGCCGTCGTCCTGGCGCTGGGGGTTTGCCCGCCACCTGGACCGGGCGGGGAGCAGCGATGATCCCCGCCTACTCCGTCGAGCAGATCCGCGGCGCGGAACACGTTGCGCTGCAGGCTGATCAGGGTGATGCGCTGATGCGCCGGGCGGCCTTCCACCTGGCGGCGGCCGTGCTCGAGCGCCTGCAGCCGGCGGCCGGTCGGTCCGTCGTGCTGCTCGTCGGACCGGGCAACAACGGCGGCGACGCGCTCTACGCCGGAGCGGTCCTGCGGCGTCGGGGCGTGGCCGTCACCGCGGTACCGGCCGATCCGGCGAAGATGCACGCCGGCGGGCTGGCGGCGCTCCGCCGGGCCGGCGGCCGGGTGACCCCACCCGCGGCGGCGGCACCGGTGCTGCGGTCCGCCGACGTGCTGATCGACGGGCTCCTGGGCCTCGGCGCGCGCCCGTCGCTGTCGGCGGAGATGGCGGAGCTGCTGCGCCTGGCCAACGACTGCTCCGCCCTGCGGGTCGCCGTCGATCTCCCGACCGGCCTGCACGCCGACACGGGCCGCAGGGAGCCCGGCACGTTCCGCGCCGACGTCACGGTGACCTTCGGCGGGATGAAGACCGGGCTGCTGATTGCCGACGCCGCCGTCGGCGAGGTGGTCGTGGTGGACCTCGGATTCCCGCTCCAGGGCTCGCAGGTGCACGCCCTGACCGATCTCGACGTGCGCGGTCTGGTGCCCGACCCGGGCGTCCGGGACGACAAGTTCTCCCAGGGTGTTCCCGGCATCGTCGCCGGATCGCCCCGGTACCCCGGTGCGGCGATCCTGTCGGTCGGCGGAGCCGTCCGGACCAGGCCGGGGATGGTCCGGTACGCCGGCCCGCAGGCCGACGCAGTGGTGACCAGGTGGCCGGAGGCCGTGGCGGCCCGGGACGTGGCCGCCGCCGGCCAGGTCCAGGCGTGGGTCGTCGGCCCCGGGATGGGCACCGACGCACCGGCGCAGGCGCTGCTCCGGGCGGTGCTCGCGGCGGATGCGGCCGTGCTGGTCGACGCCGACGGGCTGACGATGCTGGCGGGCGAGATGTCGCTGCTGGCCGCGCGGCGCTCCAAGCCGACGCTGCTCACGCCGCACAGCCGGGAGTTCGCCCGACTCTTCCCCGACCTGGACCCGGCCGACCGGCTGGCCTCCGTGCGTGCGGCCGCCGCCCGCAGCGGCGCAACGGTGCTGCTCAAGGGACACCGGACGGTGATCGCCGACCCGGCGGGCGAGGTCGCGGTGAACACCACCGGCTCGTCGTGGCTGGCCACGGCCGGTTCGGGCGACGTGCTGTCCGGCATCATCGGTTCGCTGCTGGCCGGCGGGCTGTCGCCGCTGCAGGCGGCGGCGGTCGGTGCACACCTGCACGGCAGGGCAGGGGAGCGGGCGCTCGCCGATCGGGTGCCGGGGGCGGAGGCACTGTGGGACCGGATCCGGGTACCGGGCTGGTGACGCCGACACCGGGTCCGTTCCGCGCCGAGGCGGTGATCGACCTGGACGCGATCGAGGCCAACGCGCGCCTGCTGCTCGCCGCCGCGAGGCAGTCCGGCCCGGCCGCGGAGTTGATGGCGGTGGTGAAGGCGGACGGCTACGGTCACGGCGCGGCCGCGGCCGCGGCCGCGGCCCGTCGGGCCGGCGCCATCGCCCTGGGGGTGGCCACCCCGGACGAGGGGGTCGCACTGGTGGCGGCCGGCTTCCCCGCGTCCGCCACCCGGCCGATCGTCGCCTGGCTGTGGGTGCCGGACCAGGACATCGGCCCCGCCGTCGCCGCCGGTGTGCAGCTGGTGGTGTCGTCCCACCCGCAGCTGGCGGCCGTCCTGGCGGTGGCCGGGACGGCTCCCGGCGGTTGCGCGCAGATGCACCTCAAGATCGACACCGGGCTGGGACGCGGCGGCGCGATGCCGTCGGACTTCGCCGGCCTGCTGGCCGCCGCGGCGGCGGCGCAGCGCGCGGGGACCGTCAGCGTGGTCGGCCTGATGAGCCACCTGGCCTGCGCCGACGAACCGGGCAACACATCGGTCCGCGACCAGACGGCGGTGTTCCGCGCGGCGTGCGATGCGGCGGCCGCGGCCGGCCTGTCCGTGCGCTGGCGTCACCTGGCCAACACGCCGGGGACGCTCGCCTGGCCGGAGACCCGGTTCGACCTGGTGCGCTGCGGCATCGGCCTGTACGGCATCGACCCGTTCGACGCCCCGGCGCCGGCCGACCCGGCCGCGGGGCTCCGCCCGGCCATGACGCTGCGGGCCCGGGTGGCCCTGGTCAAACGTGTTCCCGCAGGCCAGGGCGTCTCCTACGGGCTGACCTACCGGACCACCTCGGACGCCACGCTGGCGCTGGTGCCGCTGGGCTACGCCGACGGCATACCGCGCTCGGCCGGGCCGTCCGCCCGGGTGCTGCTGGCCGGCCGGCAGCGTCCCATCGCCGGGCGGATCGCGATGGACCAGTTCGTCGTTGACTGCGGCAACGACCCGGTGCAGGCCGGGGACGAGGTGGTGGTCTTCGGTCCCGGAACCGCGGGGGAACCGACCGCGGCGGACTGGGCGGCCGCCTGCGGCACCATCGGCTACGAGATCGTCACCCGGATCGGGCCGCGGGTGCCGCGCAGGTATGTTGGATCGTTATCCGACCCGTTCGGCGCAGCGGGCCCCCCGGCCGGGCCCCCGAACGCGGAAGCCGAGTGAGGACCGACGTGAGCACCTGGGGCAAGATTCTCGGCGCCGCGTCCATCGGCACCGGCTTGGTCGGGGCGGCCGCGGTGGGTGGCCTGACCGCCCAGCGCCGGGCCGTCCGCAGGTACCACGCCTCCGTCGGTGACGACCCCGGTTACGACGCCCTGGACGCCGACCGCACCTACTCGGTGCTGGGTGACGACGGGGTGGTGCTGCACGTCGAGGAGGTCGGCCCGCCCGACGCCCCGCTGACGGTCATCTTCGGGCACGGCTGGACCCTGCGGTCCGGTGCGTGGCACTACCAGCGGATCGGGCTGAGCGGCCCGGGGTTCGGCGCCGGGGGTACCGGGCCGACGGCCCGGCTGGTGTTCTTCGACCAGCGCTCGCACGGCAAGTCGTCCCGGGCGGACTCCGGCCACACCACCATGGTCGATCTCGCCGGCGACCTCGCCGCGGTGCTGGCGACCGCGGCACCGACCGGCCCGGTGGTGCTGGTCGGCCATTCCATGGGCGGCATGGCGCTGATCACGCTCGCCGGCCTGCGGCCGAACCTGTTCACCGAGCGGGTGGCCGGCGTCGCCCTGGTGTCGACCTCGGCCGGCGAGGTGCCGACCGCGCAGCTGGCGCGGACGCTGCTGTCCACCAACAGTGCCGTGGTGAAGCTGGTCAGCGCGGCCGTGTCGCGGTATCCGGCCCTGATCGAGCGGGGCCGGCTGGGCAGCCGGGACGCGGTGTGGCTGCTCACCAGGACGCTGGGTTTCGCCCGCAAGGACGTGCCGGGAGAGCTGGTGGACTACCTGGACGAGATGATCTCGGCAACCCCGGTGGAAGTGATCGCCGACTTCCTGCCGGCGCTGGTCGGGCTCGACCAGGCGGCCGCGCTGCCCGTGCTCGCCTCGGTGCCGGTCGTCGTGCTGTGCGGTGACGAGGATCGGCAGACCCCGCTGGCGAGGTCGAAGGCGATCGCCGCGCAACTCCCGGACGCCGAGTTCGTCGTTCTCGCCGGGGCCGGTCACATGGCCATCCTGGAACGCCCGGAGCAGGTCAACGACGCCCTGCGGTCGCTGTTCGACCGTGCCCTGGAGCGCGCCGGGACGCCGGCCCGGAAGTTCGGCTGACGGGGGTGCAGGCGATCGACCGGGTGCTGCACCTTCGGACGCTCGAGCAGACGCTGGCCTTCGGCCGTGCGCTGGGCGCCGGCCTGCGGGCCGGCGACCTGGTGATCCTCGCCGGGTCGCTGGGCGCCGGCAAGACGGCGCTGACCAAGGGCATCGCGGCCGGCATGGGCGTGCGCGGCACCGTCACCTCGCCGACCTTCGTCCTGGCCCGCGTGCACCCGGCCGGCCCGGGGGGCGTCGGGCTGGTGCACGTCGACGCCTATCGGCTGTCCGGTGCGCTGGAGCTCGACGACCTCGACCTGGACACCGACCTGACCACCGCGGCGGTGGTGGTGGAGTGGGGTGCGGGGATCGCCGAGCAGCTGTCCGACGCGCACCTGACGGTGGAACTGGAACGGCTCGCCGACGACACCAGGGTGGCCAGGCTGACCGCTGTCGGTGGCGACTGGGCCGACCGGGTCGCCGCGCTGGGCGGCGGGTGATTCCGGTCAGCGGCGGGCCCTGCGGAGCCCGGTGGCCAGCAGCACGGCGCCGACGAGGGCGATGGCGGCCCCCGCATAGATCCAGAAGTGGTCGTTCGTCATCGGGCTGCCCTGGACCAGGCCGCTGCCCTGGAGGAGGAAGAGCAGGCCGAGGACGGTGACGACGCCGCCGACGCCGATCAGGAGGTTGCGCACACTTCGCAGGCTATCCTTATCGACCGCGCCGCGTTCTCACTGCAGGACGGAGCCGGTCCGCCGGGTGGTCAGGACCAGGGTGGACGGCAGGGTGGACTCGGTGGTGCTCTGCGCGATCGCACTGTGCGCCGGCCCTGCGGCCACCGCGCCGGTGGCGACCGGCGCGGCCAGCAGCAGCGCCCCGACGGCCATGCCGCCGGTGACCGCGGCGCGCAGCCGGCGGCGCGTGACGCCCCTCCGGACCCGCCGGGCCGGGCCGGCCGGGTTGGCCCCGGTGGTGGAATCGAGCAGGTCCTGGGTGATCTCGTAGGCGGTCATGGGGACAGCCTGTCTCCCCGCGCCAGGCGGCGGCTTTGCCTCCGCTGAGTGCTTCCTGTGAGGGGAGGCGTGCCTGGGCCGTCAGGACCGGGCGGGTGTGCTGGCCCGCACGACCACCTCGCCGGCCACGGTCACGGCCACCGGGTCCTCGTCGTCGAGCCGGTCCAGCGCCAGTTCCAGCGCCCGGCGGCCGATCCGGACCAGCGGCAGCCGCACGGTGGTGAGCGGCGGCTGGATGTCGCGCAGGGTCGCGATGTCGTCGAAGCCGGCGAGCGCCATGTCCTGCGGCACCTGGTGTCCCTGCTCCCGGAGCGCGGCCATCGCGCCGACGGCCATCACGTCGTTGACGGCGAACACCGCCTGCACCTCCAGGTCGCGGTCCAGCAACTCCGTCATCGCCACGTAGCCGCCGTCGCGGGTCAACTGGGTGCCGATGATGTTCTCCGTCGGGAGATCATGTCCGCAGCCCGCCAGCCCGGTACGGAACCCGGCCAGCCGCTCCTCGCTGGTGAGCATCGACTCCGGTCCGGCCAGCACGGCGAACGAGCGGTAACCCAGCCCCCACAGCACGGTCGCCAACCGGGCCGCACCGCCCGCGTTCTCCATCACCAGGGTGTCGACCGGCAGCGCCTGCTGGCCGATGGCGGCGACCCGGCCACCGGCCGCGGTGATGCCGGCGACCTCGGCGGCGAGACGGGCGTGCGACGACTCGTCGGCGAACCGGGACCCGGCCAGGATGACGGCCCGGGCGCGCTGCCGCCGCAGCGCCTCCACATGCCGGATCTCCGTGTCGGCGTCCCACATGGTGGAGGCGATGGTGACGATGAGGTCCCGCTCGGCAGCCACCGCCATCACGCCGGAGGCGACGGCGGCGGCGAACGGGTCGGCGATGTCGTGCACCACCAGGCCGACGGTGGTCGTCGTACCGCGCACCATCGCCTGGGCGTTGGCGTTGGGGGAGTAGTTGAGCTCGGCGGCGGCGAGCAGCACCTTCGCCTTCAGGTCGGCGCGCACCGTTCGCCCGGCCGCCCCGCTCAGCGCGCGCGAGGCGGTGGCCAGCGAGACGCCGGCTGCCCGGGCCACGTCGGCGAGGGTCACCAGTTCAGCCACGACTGGCCTCGCCGGGCAGGTGTCGACGCACCCACCGACCTTAATCGGAACCGTTGACCCGGGGATGATCACCGTGCGCGGCCGTCCTGGGGCGCGCCGCGCCCGGAAAGGCCGCAGACGTCGATCAACCGGGGCAGCGACATCGGCCCGGCGATCGTCGCCACCCCGGCACTGTCCACCGCACCGGGCGGAGCGTCGCAGTACCTTTCTGACCGGCCGGCCCCGCCCCCCGAGCGCCATAGGATCGTCCTCGTGCTGCTGCTGGCCATCGACACCTCGACCCCGACCGTGACGGCGGGCGTGGTGTCCCTGCTGCGCCCGCACGAACTGATCGACGCCGACGGCCGGCCGTCCCGCCGGCCCGTCGAGCTGCTGGCCGAGTGCTCCGTCACGGACGCCTTCGCGCACGCCGAGCAACTGATGCCGCTGGTGCACGCCGCGCTCGGGCAGGCCGGAACCGCACTCGCAGCCGTCGAGGCGGTGGTGGTGGGCCTGGGCCCCGGGCCGTTCACCGGGCTCCGCGTCGGGATCGCCACCGCCCAGGCGCTCGGGGATGCCCTGGACCTGCCCGTGCACGGCGTCGGCTCGCACGACGGCGCCGCCCGCGGCCATCTGCACACCTCCGCCGGGCCGTCCGGTCCGTTCCTGGTGGTGACCGACGCGCGACGGCGTGAGGTGTACCTGTCGGGTTACGCCGGCGACGGCCGCCGGCTGCTCGGTCCGCTGCCGGTCGCACCCGCTGCCGTCCCGTTGCTGCTCGCCGAGCACGCGCTGGCACCGACGGCCCTGGTCGGAGCCGGCGCGGCACTGGTCGCAGCCGTGCTGGACGTCCCCGTCGCAGCCTCGACCGGACTCTGTACCGGCCTGGTCCTGGCGGCGGCGCGGCCGCTGCTCACCGCGGCCGTTCCCGGACCGTTGACGCCGCTGTACCTGCGCCGGCCGGATGCCACCGAGCCGGCAGCCCGGAAGTCGGTGCTGGGCCGGTGACCACGTCCCCCGCCCCCCGGATCGCCCCGGCGCCGATGGCCTGGTGGGACATCGAGCAGGTCGCCGCGCTCGAGCAGGTGCTGTTCCCGACCGATTCACCGTGGACGCCGGCGATGTTCTGGGCGGAACTGGCCGCCGGGCGGTTCTACCGGGTCGTCCGCGGCGATGCGGACCGGGTCGACGGGTACGCGGGTCTCGCCGTCGGCGGCGACGAGGCCGAGGTGCAGACCATCGGCGTCCGGCCCGAACAGCAGGGCCGCGGCATCGGCCGCGCCCTGCTGCGGGAGCTGATCGCCGCGGCGGGCGGCCGCCGGATCCTGCTGGAGGTTCGCACCGACAACGAACCGGCGCTCGCCCTCTACCGCTCTTCTGGGTTCGAGACCATCGGCCTGCGCCGCCGCTACTACCAACCCAGCGGCGCCGACGCCTTCAGCATGAGCCGACCGGCCGCCCCTCCCGATCCGGAACACCGCGGACCCTGGAACGGACACCGATGACGAACCCGACTGCCCCCGCCGCCGACGGCCGACCGGTGGTGCGGCTGGGCCCGGGAGCCGTGGTGCTGGGTATCGAGTCCTCGTGCGACGAGACCGGTGCCGGACTGGTCGAGATCACCGATCGCGCACCGCGTCTGCTCGGCCACGAGCTGGCCTCCAGTTCCGACCAGCATGCCCGGTTCGGTGGGGTGGTCCCGGAGATCGCGTCCCGGGCGCATCTGGAGGCGATGACGCCCACCGTCCGCTCGGCGTTCGCCAAGGCGGGGGTGTCATGGGGAGCGGTCGACGCCATCGCGGTGACCAGCGGGCCCGGACTGGCCGGTGCGCTGTTGGTCGGGGTCGCCGCAGCCAAGGCCTACGCCGCCGGCTGGGGCGTGCCGCTGCTCGGGGTCAACCACCTGGCCGGGCACGTCGCCGCCGACACCCTGGAACACGGACCGTTGCCCAGCCCCACCCTCGCGCTGCTGGTCTCCGGCGGCCACACCCAGCTGTTGCGGATCGGCAACCTGGCCGGCGACATCGCCGAGATCGGCACCACCGTGGACGATGCGGCCGGCGAGGCCTACGACAAGGTGGCCCGGCTGCTGGGTCTTGGCTATCCGGGCGGGCCGGTCATCGACCGGCTCGCCGCCGACGGCGATCCGGCCGCCATCCGGTTCCCGCGGGGGCTGACCGGACCGCGGGACGCCGGCTTCGACTTCTCCTTCTCGGGTCTCAAGACGGCGGTCGCGCGGTTCGTCGAGGGCATCGAACGCACCGGCGGCACGGTGCCGGTCGCGGATGTCTGCGCGTCGTTCCAGGAGGCGGTGGCGGACGTGCTGACGGCGAAGACCGTCCGCGCCGCAGCGGATCTCGGTATCGACACCGTGGTCGTCGCCGGTGGCGTGGCGGCCAACGGCCGGCTGCGGGCACTCGCGCAGCAGCGGTGCGAGGCGGCCGGTATCACGTTGCGGATCCCGCGGCCCGGGCTGTGCACCGACAACGGCGCGATGATCGCCGCCGTCGGCGCCCACCTGTTGGCGGCCGGCGCCCGGCCGTCGGGGCCGTTCCTCACCGGCAACCCGGCTCTGCCGGTGGACACCGTCCTGGCTGCGTAGGTCGGTGCCGCGGGCGGCATACTGCACGGATGAGTACGCCGGGTCCCGGGATCTTCGACAACGACGCCGCGGCCGAATTCGTGGCCGGCCTCCGGTCCGGGCCGCCGACCTCGGTGGGCGACACCGTCTCGGGAGCGCTGCGCACCATCGCCCAGGCGGAGGCTCCGCTGTCGGTGCAGGACGTGCAGCGCGCGCTCGCCGCACTTGCGTTGCTGCTCGCGGAGGCCGACCCCGGAGTGGTCGACGGAGCGGCGGATGCCGACGCGGTGCGCACCTGGTTCGCCGGTCTGGAGATCGAACTCAATCCCGCCCGCCGGCAGATCGCCGAGGGCACCCTCGACCGGATCCTGCTGCCGGTCGACAACGGCTGGTACGACTCGTCGTCGGCGGCCGACGACGGAGGCGCGGCGGCGCTGGCAGCGGTGCACCACCTGCGCGACCTGCTCGCCGATCTGGCCGACGGCACCTAGGTCCGGGACCGGTCGGGGCATCACCGGGTCCGCAATCCACCCGAGTCTGCGCGCACCACCCATTCCGCCCGCGCCGCCCGGTCGCATAGAGGGTCGGCGTCTCCGACCAGTGGTTCCGCTCGTTGCCCCGCCCCCGGTCCGGCCGCCCGGAGGACGTCGGGAACTGCCCGAGTGACGTCGGGACCTGCCCGGACGACGTCGGGACCTGACCTGCCTCGGCGACGTCGGGACCCGCCCGGAACCGCGCGAAGTCCGTGGCGTTCCATCGGCCGCCGCGGCGGCCCGTTCAGGTGCCCGCGTCCAGCCCGACCACAGCCGATGGCGAGTACATCATTGACTTGTCAATGATGAGAGCGCATGATTCAACGACGGTGACCGGCATCTCACTGTCGCCGCGTATCGGTCGGCCGTATCGAGCTCGCGGAAGAGCTCCAACGTCAGGAGAAATCGCACATGTCCGTGCACCGTCGCACCCATGGCTCCACCACCGGCTCTCGCGCTCGCCGCCGCCGGCTGATCGTCCTGTCTGCCGCCGTCGCAGCGACCGTGCTGGTCGCCGGCTGTGGCAGCTCGTCCAGCCCGTCGGCCGGAGCATCCTCGGCCGGCGCATCCTCGGCCGGCGCTTCGTCCCCGGCCGCCGCGATGTCCGGGGCACCCGGCGCGATGTCAGGCTCGTCCGGCGCCTCGGCGGGCACCCCTTCGCCCAGCGCCGGAGGTGCCTCCGGCGGCAGTCTCGCCGCGATCCAGGCGCACGTCGCAACGCTGATGAAGCCGTCCTCGGGCGTCGACCTGACCATGCCGGCGATCACCGGGATGCCCGACCTCAAGGGCAAGACGGTCCTCGTCGTGCCCGCGCTCGGGCTGGTGTTCGCCACCGCGATCAAGCAGGTCACCACGGCGCTGGGCAAGGTGGGCGTCACGGTGCAGACGTGCGACGGGCAGGGCAACCCGTCGACGATCTCGTCCTGCCTGTCCCAGGCGCCGAGCATCAAGGGCATCGCCGGGGTGATGGTCATCGGGTTCCCGTACCAGGGCGCACCGGACGCCTTCAACACCCTCGCCAAGAAGAACATCCCGGTGCTCATCGCCCAGCAGAACGCCGACGGTCAGCCGACCAGCAACCTGCTTGCCTTCGTCGGCACCACCAATCTGTTCAAGGTCGCCTCGGAAGCCGCCGACGACTACGTCATCGCGACGTCCAACGGCAAGGCGAACGTCCTGGCGCTCGGCCTGGACGAGTCGCAGGACGTCCGCGACGCCACCAAGCACATGAGCGACTACCTCACCTCGTCGTGCCCGGGCTGCAAGGTCACCACCAAGAGCGTGCCGTCGATGCAGATCAGCAGCGCCAGCAACCTGGTCAGCGCCGCCGTGCTGCAGAATCCCGACCTGGACTGGCTGGTGTCGCTCAACTCCGACGTCAGCGGCCAGTCCGTCGTCAAGGGTCTCCAGTCGTCGAACGCCGCCACCAAGGTGAAACAGGGCGGTATCGGCAACGGTGTGCTCAGCCTGCAGCAGGTGTCCGCCGGCCAGGCGACCTACGCGGCCCTGATCAGCGGTGAGCTGCTGGCCTACAACTGGTCTGATGCGCTGCTGAGGCTGATCGCCCACAATCCGGTGCCGACCAACTACCCGGTGGTGGTGCGGCTGATCGACAAGTCGAACATCGGCGAGCTGAAGATCGCTCCGGAGGAGGCGCTGACGTTCAACTGGTTCGGCAGCAAGGACACCTTCGCCAGTGCGTACGGCAAGCTGTGGGGCGCTGCGTGAGCACTGCGGGCGCGGAGCCGCTGCCCGGCGCAGCGGTCCTGCCGCGGCTGCGTCTTCTCGACGTGGCCAAGCACTTCGGTCCCACGCGCGCGCTGGACAAGGTCAACCTGACGATCGCCCCCGGCGAGATCCACGGGCTGATCGGCCAGAACGGCTCCGGCAAGTCGACGCTGGTCAAGCTGATGGCCGGCTACCACCAGCCCGAGCGCGGCAGTGCCATGGAGGTCGACGGCGCAGCGGTGCCGCTCCCCCCGGGGCCACGCGACCTGCTGACCGCCGGTATCTCCTTCGTGCACCAGGATCTCGGTCTGCTGGACCACCTGAGCGTCGCCGAGAACATCTGCGTGGGCAACTACCAGGCATCCCGGGTGCTGCGCCGGATCAGCATCGACAAGCAGGCCGCGCTCGCCAAGGCGACCCTGGACCGGCTCGGTGTCGCCCTGCCGCCCCGGGCTCTGGTCGGCTCGTTGTCCCCGGCCGAGCGCGCCTTCGTGGCCATCGCCAGGGCGCTGCTGCGGCAGCAGCCGGGACGGGGCGTCGTCCTGCTCGACGAGGCCACCCGCGCACTCCCGGCGGAGAGCCTTGCCGACGTGCACCGGGTGCTCCGGCGCATCGCCGCAGACGGCGGCGCGGTGCTGATGGTGAGCCACAACCTGGAAGAGGTGCTCTCCGTCGCCCACAACGTCACGGTGCTGCGGGACGGACAGGTGGTCGGGGAGTCGACGCCGACGAACCGGCTCGACGAAGCCACCCTGGCCCGCCGGATGCTGGGCTTCGAGCTCGGCACCGCCCGCAGCAGAACGCGTCCGGCCATGGCCGCGCCGCGCGTCGTCGTCTCCGGCCTGACCGGCGGCGCCGTCACGGACGTCGACCTGGTCGTCGGACCCGGCGAGATCGTCGGGCTGACCGGCGTGCCGGGCGCCGGATACGAGGACGTCCCCTACCTGCTCGCCGGTACCCGGCGCAGCGTCGCCGGCTCGCTGACCATCGACGGCCGGCGGCACGACCTGACCAGCGCCTCGATCCGCGACCTGAAGAAGTGCGGCGTCGCGCTCGTTCCGGAGCGTCGTGAACGCGACGGGCTCGCCATGGGGATGTCCGTCGCCGACAACATCACCCTGCCGCGGTTGTCGGAGAAGGGCCGCCGGACCTTCGCCGGGATCGCCTGGCGGGCCGAGGAGGCCCGGTCGGTGATCGAGCGGCTCGGTGTCCGGCCGGCCGACCCGCAACTGCTGGCCCGCCAGCTGAGCGGCGGCAACCAGCAGAAGGTGGCCCTGGGCAAGTGGCTGCAGGGCTCGCCGCAACTGCTGCTGCTGCACGAGCCGACGCAGGGCGTCGACGTCGGTGCGCGCACCGACATCCTGGACGCGCTGGTCGCCGCCGCGGAATCGGGCGTCTCGATCGTCCTGGCCTCCCTGGAGGCGGCGGATCTCGCGGCCATCTGCGACCGCGTGGTCGTCTTCGCCGGCGGGGCGGTCGTCGAGACCGTCACCACCGACCGGCGCGACCGCATCATCGACGCCATCTACGCAGCACAGACGACCAGGTCGAGCCAATTGGAGGCGGCGACGTGACCGACGACCAGGTGGGCACCACCACCGCGGTACCGAAGATCCATCTCGCGCAGAGCATCTCGCCGTCGGATTCCCGGCCACCGGCGGCGGCGGCCCCGCCGCTGCCGACCCGGCCCACCGCCGCGACGCACGTGCCGATGAACGGGGCGGCGACGCCGGCGGGCGCCGGTCCGGGCGGGCCGGGGGCGACGGGCCGTCCGGAACCGGTAGGCCGGCGCCGGCTCACCGCCCGGTTCCATGCCATGCGGACGGTGGAGCGATACCTGCTCGTGGGGCTGTGGGCCGTCCTGATCGCCATCTTCGGCTTCGCCCGGCCGGACAGCTTCCTCCGGCTGACGACCGCACAGGCCATCTTCGGCAACTCCTCGGTCTACGTGCTGTTGGGACTCGCCGCGCTGTGCACCGCCGCGGTGGCCGAGATCGACCTGTCGGTCGCCTTCATCACCGGCCTGTCCGCGACGCTGGTCCCGCTCCTGGTCTCCGAGCACGGATTCAACGTCGTCGTGGCGTCGGTCGTCGCGGTTGCCGTCGGCGCGCTGTGCGGGATGGTCAACGCGATCATCATCGTGACCCTCCGGGTGGACGCGCTGATCGCAACCCTCGGGTTCGGCACCGTCCTGCTGGGTCTGGCCCAGACCCTGAGTCACCAGACCACGGTGTCGGGCATCCCGCCGTCGTTCACCAAGGTGTCGGTGACGCATGTCGTCGGTTTGCCGCTGGTGTTCTGGTACGGCATCGTGCTGGCCCTGTTCATCGGTTACGTGATGGCCTACACGCCGCTCGGGCGCAACATGGCTTTCGTCGGCGCCAACCGGGAGGTGGCCCGGCTGGCGGGCATCCGCGTCAACCGGATCCGTTTCGGTGCCTATACCGCCGGCGGCGTCATCGCCGGCGTCGCCGGAGTGCTGCTGGCCTCACAGCTGGGCGGGTTCGACCCGAGCTCGTCGAGCAGCTACCTGCTGCCCACCTTCGCCGTGGTCTTCCTCAGCGCCTCCGTCGTCCGGCCGGGACGGTTCAACGCCATCGGCGTCGTCATCGGTGCGTACTTCATCGCCACCGGAACGCTGGGTCTGGAACTACTGGGCTACAGCGGTCCCGCGGAGAACATCTTCTACGGAGGCGCGCTGGTCGGTGCGGTCGCCGTGGTCACGCTCGTCCAACGCCGTTCGGCCGCCGGGCCCTGACGGCCGCCGCCCTGGCGGTCGCACCACCGCACCGCAGCATCCCGCACCGCAGCATCCCGCACGGCAGCACCCAGCGGGGCAGCACCCAGCGGGGCAGCACCCAGCGGGGCCGGCGCCGCACCGCCCGGCGCCACACCGGTCCGCCGCCTGACCCACCGGTCGCCGTCGGAAGCTTTCGCCCCTGCCCGTCCCCACGCTGCCCGTGAGCGGAATCCGCGCGCCCCCACCGAGGAGATCCTGTGACCCAACGCCCCACCAGCGACAGCCAGGTCGTTGTGGTCGGTGGCGGCCCGGTCGGCTCCGTTGCCGCCTACCTGCTCGCTTCCGCGGGTATCGACGTCACGCTGATCGACGAGAATCTCCAGCCGGCGCTGGACTACCGGGCCTCCACCTTCCACCCGCCGACCATGGACCTGCTGGAGCCCAGCGGGATCAGCGCCGCACTCACCTCGATGGGCCTGCAGTGCCCGGTGATCCAGTACCGGGACCGGCGGTTCGGCCCGATCGGCGAGCTCGACCTCTCGGTGCTGGGCGGCGACACGAACTACCCGTACCGGTTGCAGTGCGAGCAGTTCAAGTTGACCGGGTGGCTGCACACCCAGCTGGCGGACCTGCCGACCGCGCACCTCGCGCTCGGCCAGTCGGTGACCGGCCTGCGGCAGGGCGATGCCAGAGCCACGGTGGCGACGTCCGGTGCCGGCGGCGACGAGCGGCACCGCGGCCGGTACGTCCTCGCCTGCGACGGGGCCCGGTCCAGCATGCGACGCGCGCTGGAGATTCCGTTCGACGGCTACACCCACCCCGAGCAGTTCCTGGTCGCCGGTGCCCGGTACGACTTCAAGGCGGCGATGCACGACATCCAGTCGGTCAACTACACCTCCGATCCGGACGAGTGGTTCCTGCTGCTGGAGATCCCGGACATGTGGCGCATCGTGGTGCCGGTCGGCGAGACCGTCGCCACGGACGACGCCCGGGCCGACGACTACATCCAGGCCTGCCTGCAGAACATCTGCCCGGCGCCGCAGCCGTACGACATCCTGGTGCGCTCGGTGTACCGGGTGCACCAGCGGGTGGCCGCGGGCTATCGCGCCGGCGTCACCTTTCTGGCCGGCGACGCCGCGCACGTCAACAACCCCCTGGGCGGCATGGGTCTCAACGGCGGCATCCACGACGTGCTGCTGCTGACCGAGCTGCTCACCCAGGTACTGCAGGGCGGCGATCCCGACCTGCTCGACAGCTACGAGCAGCGCCGGCGTCCCATCGCCATCAACGACATCAACGCGACGACGGAGCGGAACAAACGGATCATGCAGGAGCGCGATCCGGCGATCCGTGCCGCCAACAACGAGCACCTGCGCGAGGTGTGCACCACCCCCGACCTGGCCTACCGGTACGCCCTCGAGGTGTCGATGATCCGCTCGCTGCGGGACGCCGGCACGCTGCCGCTACGGGTCGCCGACTGACGGCTGGGCGATGAACGGCGCGGTGCAGACGATCGGCGGCCGCGGCTGTGCCGCCGATCAGCGGCCGCCGCACTGTGGAACGTCGTCCGACGGCAGCGCCCGGGGTTCACCCGGTTGCGGTAGAACTGCTACGACCTCGGGTCCTCGAACGCGCCATCGCCCTGACGGGCGGTTCGGTGGTCGATCCGTACGACGCATGAGGGCGATCCTGGATACCTCGGTGCTGACGGCTGAGGCGCCGACGATTGGGTGTCGGCGCCATCAGCCTCGATTCGAGCACCGAGTTGCGTGTCGGAACCTGACTGCCCGCGATGACGAAGGTGCGCGGCGAACCCACGGCTCGCAGTCGACGGCTCGCAGCCGTTCAAGCGACTGTCGACCCGTTGCCGATCACGGTCGAGGTTGCCCGAGCGAGGGGTCTGGGGCCGGCGCGCGAGCGGGGACGAAAACGCGGCTCGGCGCGGTCGGGGACGTCCGGCTCAGCGCACCATCGACCGGCCGATGATCTCCTTCATGATCTCGGTGGTGCCGCCGTAGATGGTCTGGATACGCGCGTCGACGAAGGCACGGGCGATGGGATATTCCATGGTGTAGCCGTAACCGCCGTGCATCTGGACGCAGCGGGTGAGGATGCGCTGCACCATTTCCGACATCCACCACTTCGCCTTCGCGGCTTCCACCGCGGTGAGCTGCCCGGCATTAAGCGACAGGATTGCCGCGTCCAGGTACGCACGGCTGACGTCGATCTCGGTCGACATCTCGGCCAGGGCGAACTTCATCGTCTGCAAGTGGGCCAGTGGTGCGCCGAACGCGGTGCGGGATTTGGTGAATTCCAGTGTCCAGCGGAGAGCGGCCTGCGCAGCCGCCATCGCATAGCAGGCAATTGACATGCGCTCGCGCGGCAGGCGCTCACCCAGGTGTGCGAAGCCGGCGCCGGGGCGGCCCAGCAGATTCTCCTTCGGCACCACCACGTCGTCGAAGTACAGCTCGGTGAGGCCCTTGGCCTTGCGGCCCATCGTCTCGATGGGCTGTCCGGCGGAGAATCCCGGCGTGCCCTTCTCCACGACGAACAGCGAGTAGTCCCCGTGCTCCTGCCCGGGCGTCCGGGCGAAGACGATGGCCAGCTGGGCGTGGTCCCCGTTGCTGATGAAGGTCTTGCCCCCGGACAGCACCCAGCCGCCGGCGCCCGGCACGGCGCTGGTGCTGATCGCCCGCAGATCACTGCCGGCCCCGGGCTCGGACAGGGCGAGCGCCGTGCTGTGCCGGCCCGAGCACAGGCCCGGCAGCCACCGGGCGTGCTGTTCGGCGGTGCCCAGGTCCACCAGGTACGGCCCGGACAGGTCGTCCAGCGAGCTGAACCCGTCATTGACCGACGCCGCACCGACGGCGGCCAGCTCCTCCATGATCACCATGCGGAACCGGTAGTCGGACTCGCCGCCGCCGCCGAACGCCTCCGGGAGGCTGATGGCCAGCAGGCCCTGTGCCGCCGCCTCCAGCCAGACGTCGGGATCGACGGCGCCGGTGTCCTCCCAGCGCTTGAGGTGGTCCAGCAGGTGCTTGGTGACGAAGGCGCGCACCGATTCCCGCCACAGTTCGTGGTCCGCGTCGTAGAACTGATCGAGCATGAGCAGTCTCCTTCAGGCGTAGAAGCGCATGACCATCTGGGCCACGCAGGCCGGCTTGGTGGCGTTCTCCAGCTCGACGGTCATGTCGACCGCCAGCTCGACGCCGTCCCCGGCCACCGCGGTGGACGAGGCGATCGCCGCGCTGAGCCGGATCCGCGACCCGACCGGAACGGGCGTGGGGAAGCGCACCTTGTTCAGGCCGTAGTTCACGGCCAGCCGCCGGTTCTGCACGGTGAGCAGAGGACTGAACAGCGGGATCAGCAGCGCCAGCGTCAGGTATCCGTGGGCGATGGTGGTCTTGAACGGCCCGCTCGCCGCGCGGTCGGGGTCGACGTGGATCCACTGGTGGTCGTCGGTGGCGTCGGCGAAGGTGTCGATCCTGGACTGCGAGATCAGCAGCCAGTCCGATCGGCCGAGGTCGCACGCCCCCAGCGCCAGCAGTTCGGGCAGGTCGGTCACGGTGGTGCTCATGCCTGATCACTCTTCGCGCAAGCGCTCATCGGTGCTCGCTCCGCGCCTCGCTCGATGCTCACTCACTGGTTCTCCTTCGGGGGATCGGGCGGAAACGGGGGACGCGGGAGAAACGACGCCGAAGCTCGCCCTCAGCTCGGCCTTGCGGACCTTGCCGTAGCCGGTGTGCGGCAGCTGGTCCACCACGAGCACCGACTTCGGGATCTTGTACCGGGCCAGGCGGCCCGACAGGAACGCCAGCACGTCCGCCGGTTCGACCGACGACCCTTCCGCGGGCACCACCAACGCCCGGCCGACCTCCCCCCACCGCTGGTCGGGAACGGCGATCACCGCGCTCTCGGCGATACCGGGATGGCCGTCCAGCGCCATCTCCACCTCGGCCGGGTACACGTTCTCCCCGCCGGAGATGTACATGTCCTTCTTCCGGTCGACGATGCGCAGGTGCCCGTCCGGGTCGACGGTCGCCAGGTCGCCCGAGCGGTACCAGCCGTCGGCGGTGGTGGCCGCCGCGGTCGCCTCCGGCCGGTGCCAGTACCCCGGGCTCAGCTGGGGCCCGCGCACCAGGACCTCGCCCGCCACCCCGGTCGGCACGTCGGCCCCGGCGTCGTCGACCACCCGGACGTCGGTGAAGAACATCGGGACGCCGACCGCCCCGATCTTCTCGGCGATGGACTGCGGCGGGAGGAAGCAGACACCCGGGGCGGACTCGGTCATGCCGTAGCCCTGGGCGAAGGCGATGCCGCGGTCGAGGTAGGTGCGGATGAGTGATTCCGGCGCCGCCGAACCGCCCGAGCTGGCGCGACGCACGGAGGACAGGTCGGCGGCGGCCCAGTCCGGCGAGTCGGCCAGCGCCCGGTAGATCGTCGGCACGCCCTGCAGGTGGGTGACCCGGTGCGCGGCGATGAGCCGGAGCATGTCGTCCGGGCGGGCGGTCGGTGACAGCACCAGCGTTCCGCCCTTGAGCAGGACGGGCAGGCTGTTCATGCACAGCGCCGCGGCGTGGAACAGCGGCGAGACGATCAGCGCGGTCTCGTCCGCGTGCAGGTCGACGTCCACCAGGACGTTCATCACGTTCCAGGTGAGGTTGCCGTGGGTGAGCACGACACCCTTGGCCACGCCGGTGGTTCCGGAGGTGTACATGATCAGCGCCGGTTGGTCGAGCCCGACGTCCGGGTCGGACGTGTCGGCCACACCGGCCGTGCCGGGCACACGGGCCGTGCCGGCCGTACCGGGCGCACCAGCCGGACCGCGCGCACCCGCATGACCGGCCCTGCCGCCGCCCGGTGTGTGAGGCGGGAGCGGGTCCGGCAGCCCCAGCAGATCCGTCCAGGCCGGCCCCGCCGCGTCGACGAGTACGGTCCCCGGCGGCGCGGCCGCGGACGCCAGCTCCGACCGTTCGGCGTCGTGCAGCAGCACCGTGGCTCCCGCGTCGGCGAGCTGGTAGGTCAGCTCGGGCGCCGCCAGCCGGGTGTTGAGCGGGACGAAGACCGCGCCGAGCCGGCCGCAGGCGAACAGGGTGTCCAGGAACGCGGGGCAGTTGCCGCCGAGGAAGGCCACCCGGTCACCGCGACCGATGCCCCGGTCGCGCAGTCCGCGGGACAGGGCGAGGGTGCGCTGCGCCAACTCCGCGTAGGTGGTGTGCGATTCGCCGTGCACCAGGGCCACCCCAGCCGGATTGCGCCGGGCGAGCCGGTCCGGCCACGACCCGAGGCCCCGGTCAGGCATGGGAATCGGTGAAGCCGAAGAGGCGGGCGGCGTTGTGCTTGAGGATCTTCGACCGCACCTGCTCCTTGATGTCCAGGGCGGCGAAGTCGGCGAGCCACCGGTCCGGGGTGATCAGCGGGTAGTCGGAACCGAACAGCACCTTGTCCTGCAGCAGGCTGTTCGCGTAGTGCACCAGCTGCGGCGGGAAATACTTGGGCGACCAACCGGAGAGGTCGATGTACACCGACGGCTTGTGCGTCGCGACGGCCAGCGCCTCGTCCTGCCACGGGAACGACGGGTGGGCCATGATGATGGTCAACTCGGGGAAGTCCACCGCGACGTCGTCCAGCAGCATCGGCGCCGCGTACTTGAGCCGGACGCCGCCGCCGCCCGGCACACCGGCGCCGATCCCGGTCTGGCCGGTGTGGAACAGCGCCGGAACGCCCAGTTCGCTGATCGCCTCGTAGAGCGGGTAGGCCATCCGGTCGTTGGGCGAGAAGGCCTGCAGGCTGGGATGGAACTTGAAACCGCGGACGCCGTAGTCGGCCACCATCCGCCGGGCCAGCGTCACCGCCGCCCTGCCACGCCACGGATCGATGCTGGCGAACGGGATCAGCACGTCCAGGTGCGGTGCGCACTCCTGCGCCATCTGTTCGGCGTCGATGGGTGGGTGCCCGGTGGCCGCCTCCGCGTCGACGGTGAAGATGACGGCGGCCATCCTGCGCTGGCGGTAGTAGTCGGCGACATCGGGAATCGAGGGCTGGCGCGGACCGCCGACCTTGAACTTGCTCCCGGAGGCGGCCAGCAGCTCGGGCGCGAGCGCGCCGTGCCCGTGGCAGTCGATGGTGGCGTGCGCGTGGACGTCGATCGCGACCAGGTCGGAGACGTCGGTGAGCACCTCCATCAGTTGGACACCGGTTTGCGCTCCGGTACCGGCATCAGGTTCGGCCACATCGTCGCCAGGTCGTCCGCGCTCCAGCCGCCGTCGGAGTAGGCCCGCGTCGTCTCGGTGGGATGCGACCAGATCGACACCTTGTCCCCGCCGATGCCGATGGCCTGCCCCGTGATGCCGGCGGACGCCTCGGACATCAAGAAGGTGACCAGCCCGACGACGTCCTCCGGCACGCCGAAACCCCGGCCCTTGCGCAGCGAGTCCGGCAGCGGTGTGCCGTGGTCCTCCCACGCCGTGACCGCCTCCGCCAGCGCCGGGATGGTCCTGGTCATCGCGGTGGCGGCGACCGGGACGATGGCGTTGACGCCGATGCCCGCCCGCGCCAGCTCCAGCGCCCAGGTACGCACCATGCCGACGATGCCGGCCTTGGCGGCGGCGTAGTTGGTCTGGCCGAAGTTCCCGCTCTGACCGGTGGGCGACCCGACGACGACGATCCGGCCGCCGTCGCCCTGCTCGCGCATCTGCTGCACGGCGGCCCGGACGCAGGTGAACGTGCCGCGCAGGTGCACCCGGATGACGGAGTCGAAGTCGTCGTCGGACATCTTCCACAGCACGGTGTCCCGCAGGATGCCGGCGTTGGTGACCAGCCCGTCGAGCCGCCCGAACTCGCTCACGGCCCGTTGCACGAGCAGCTGCGCCGTCTCGGTGCTGCCGACCGCGGCCGGGACCGCGACGGCCCGCCCGCCGGCCGCGACGATCTGCTCGGTCACCGACTCGGCGGCGGTGCCGTCGGCGTCGTTCACCACCACCGCGGCACCCGCCTCAGCCAGCCCGACGGCATAGGCGCGGCCCAGTCCCTGACCGGCACCGGTGACGATGACGCTGCGTCCCTGCAGATTCATGCGTTGTCCTTCTTGGTTGTCGGAGAAGCCGGCTTGGTTGTCGGAGGAGCCGGCGGGGGAGTGCCGGGCGGCTCGGTCGGGCGGAACAGCACACCGTCGCGCAGGTACGCCCGCACGGCCTCCAGCACCGGGGCGACGTCCGACTCGTCCGGGCCGGCCACGTGCGCCGCGACATGCCCGTCCGGGCGCACCAGCACGCCGCGACAGCCGGCGAAGGGCAGCACGTCGAGCCAGCACGGATCGGCCGGCGGACGGTCCTGCAGCGAGAGCACGCTGACCGGCACCGCTGCGACGGCCGCGAGCTTGGCGAGCAGCGCCCAGTCGTCGGCGGGTTCGGGGGTGATCAGGGTGAATGTGGTCGGGTCGAGCAGGTCGTGCACCGGCGTCCCGTTCCCGCCCGGTCCGCCGCCGAGCAGGACATGCGGCAACCGGCGCCCCACCTCGGCCGACGGCGTGTACGAACCCACGCGGGCGTCGACCGGCCACGGCACCCCGTACTGGTAGCCGAGCTGCAGGCCGGGGCTGTTGTGACCGTCCCACTGGGCGTCGATCAGGCCGGCGACCTCGATGTCGGGCATCGCCGCCAGCCGCCCCTCCGCGATCGCCGCTCCGATGCTGTGGTGCAGCGCGCGGATCGTCGCGGCGTTGGCGGCGCTCTGCGCGGTGTTGGTCACCGCGATCGGGCGACGTTCGGCGTCGTAGCTGCCGAGCAGGCCCGGCCCGCCCCACCCGCCGCGCACCGCCGCGATCTTCCAGGCCAGGTTGGCCGCGTCCTGCACACCGGTGTTCAGACCCAGACCGCCGGTCGGCGGCAGCCGGTGGGCGGCGTCACCGATCAGGAAGACCGGGCCCTCGGACATCCGGGCGGCGACCTGCGAGCCGCGCACCCAGGGCGAGACCGCGACGACCTCGAGGTCCACCGGCCGGCCGATGGCAGCCCGGACCCGTTCGGCGGCCTGCGCGGCGTCGGGCACCTGACCGTCGGAGGGGTAGTAGTTGTAGACCCAGCTGCCGGCGATGTCGTGCGCGATGAACCCGCCGACCACCTCCGGGTCCAGGTTCCAGTACATGGCCGCCGGCGCGCCGGCGAGCTCGGCCCGCAGATCGGCGCGGAAGTGCACGCTCATCACCGCCTGGCTGTTGGCCTGACCCTGCAGGTCGATGCCCGCGGCAGCGCGCACGGAGCTGCCGGCCCCGTCGGCGCCGACGAGCAGATCGCTGGCGATGTATTCCGCGCGCCCGTCGACCCGGACGCAGGACACCACGACGCCGTCGTGGCACTCGTACGAGAGCCACCTGCCGGACACCCAGTCGACGTCCGGAAGGGCCCGGACGTGTTGTTCCTGCAACGCCTCGAACTTCGGCTGGGCCAGGTTGATCCGCGGGCGGGCGACCCAGCCGGGCTGCTGGCGCTCGAAGGGCAGCGCGCCGATCTCCTCACCCGTCAGCCGGGCCCGGAACCGCACCATGGAATCCACCGCCGGCGGGGTCGCCTGTGCGACCATTTCCTGGACGTCGAAACCGGCCGCCGCGCAGACGTCCAGCGTCACCGGGTTGATCACGTGCGCCTTGGGCAGGGCCAGCCGGGAGGAGTGCCGCTCGATGATCGCGCAGCCGACACCGAGGCGGTGCAGCAGGGCAGCGAGGGTCAGACCGGCCGGGCCGGCGCCGACGATCAGCACGGGGAGCTTCGTCGTCGACGCGTCCATGCCGCTCCTCTCGCCGCCCGGTGGTGGGGCAAACACTAGGCCCGGAAACGTTCATTGACAAATCACCGGTTAAAATGCAACGGTTGGGTATGACCGCCGCCGCTCCGGACGCCTCGTTCGCTGCGCCGGCGCTCGCCCGCCGGCTGATGTCGCTGTCGGCTTCGCTTCTGGGCACCATGAGCCCGGAGCAGCGCGGGCAGGCACAGTTCCCGATGGACCACCCGAGCAGGCTGGACTGGGACTTCGTCCCCAAGCCGGACCGGGTCGGCCTGCCGCTGGCCTCGATGGCCCCGCACCAGCGCACCCTGGCCCACAGCCTGCTGTCCACCGGCCTCGGGGCGCGGGCCTACACGCAGGCGCTGTCGATCATGGCGATGGAGAACGTGCTGCGCGAGCAGCTGGTCAAGATCGTGGGCGTCAACGCCGGCGACGTCCGGGACCCCGACAAGTACTTCTTCGCCTTCTACGGCCACCCTGCGTTCGAACGCACCTGGGCCTGCCGGGTACTGGGCCATCACCTGTCGGTGAGCTGGACGGTCGTCGAGCAGCACTACGTCACCATGACGCCCTGCAACCTGGGCGCTGAACCGGCATCCTCAGGGGTGTTGAACCCGCTCGGCGAGGAGGAGCGGACCGCGTTCGGGCTGTTGCACAGCCTCGACGGCCGGCAGGCCGGCGCAGCTGTCATCCACGACCGTGCTCCGGCCGACTACGTGACCCGCCAGGTCCCGCACATCGGCGCGGTCGAGTACCCCGACCTCTACGACCTGGGCATACCCGACTACCGGCTGACCGAGCAGGACCGCCACGCGCTCGCCTTCCGGGCCGATGAGCCGGCCGGGCTCGCCGCCGACCAACTCGACCCGGCCCAGCTCGACCGGCTGTGGCGCCTGGTCGAACTGCACCTGACCCGGGCGCCGGACGAGCTGGCCACCCGGCAGCTCGACCGGGTCCAGCGGGAAGGGGCGGGCAACCTCTGGTTCGCCTGGGCCGGCGGCCGCGAACCCGGCACCTCGCACTACTTCCGGGTGCAGGGCACGCACCTGCTGCTGGAGTTCGACAACGCCATCGATTCGGGCAACCACATCCACTCCGTGTGGCGCGACTACCGCAACGACCTCGGGTACGAGCTGCTGCTCGACCACTACCAGCGCACCGCCCGCTCGGGCAGTCACCTGGCCACCAGGCTGCAGTCCACGGTGGCCGACCCGGGCGTGACCACCGAGAACCCGGTCCCGCCCGGCACCACCTGAAGCGAACCGGTAGACCCCAGCCGACCACCCCGGCCGACCACCCGGCCGGCACGTCCACGCCACGAAGGGCCGCAGAGATGACGAACGCAGACACCGCAACCGGACCACGCATCGCCGAGCTCGGGCACGTCGGGCTGCGCTGCCACGACGTCGACGCCCAGTTGCGCTTCTTCACCCAGGTGCTGGGCCTGACGGTCACCGACCACGACGACGCCCTGGGCATCTACTTCCTGTCGGCCCGGCCGGACACCGAGCACCACGAACTGCTGCTGGCCAGGGGCCGCACCGTGCCGGCCGACGCGCAGCTGATCCAGCAGATCTCGTTCCGCTGCGAGCAGCTGTCGGACGTCATCGGCTTCTACCACCGCCTTGCCGACAGCGGCGCGCGCTTCGACATGATCGTCTCGCACGGCAACGCCGTCGGCGTCTACTTCTACGACCCGGAGGGCAACCGCTGCGAGGTGTACTGGCAGACCGGCCTGACGGCGCGCCAACCGTTCGTCGAGCACATCGACCTGACGCAGGACCCGGCCGAACTCGTCGCTTCCATCCACGCCTCGGTCGCCCGCTACGGCGCCGAGGGTTTCACCGATCCGTCCTACGTCACGTGGGTCAGGTCCACCGCCGAGTCCCCCACCGGGTCCGGCGCATGAGGTTCGTCCGGTACGCCGGCGCCGACGGCCCGGTGCTCGCGGTGGTCGACGGCGACCTGGCCCGTCCCGTCGAGGGGGTGACCGACCTGTTGCCCCTGCTGCGGGCCGGCATTCCCGCCCTGATGGAGGCCGGGGAGCGGGCGCTGTCCGGGTCGGCGACCCCGGTGCCGCTGGCGGGCCGAGACCTGGTGTCGCCCATCGCCGTTCCGCCGACGTTCCGGGATTTCTACGCGTTCGAGCAGCACGTGCGGGCCGGCCGGTCCTGGCGCGGGTTGGAGATGGAGCCGGACTGGTACCAGCTCCCGGTGTTCTACTTCTCCAACCCCTACGCCTTCGCCGGCGACGGGGACGTCCCCGTGCCGCCGGGCAGTGCGAAGTTCGACTTCGAGCTCGAGGTGGCGGCCGTGCTGGCCGGCGGCGGGTCCGACCTGACCCCGGAACAGGGTGAGGAGCTGGTCGCCGGGTACTGCGTGCTCAACGACTGGAGCGCCCGTGACGTCCAGCAGCGGGAGATGCTGCTGTCGATGGGGCCGGTCAAGGGCAAGGACGGAACCACCGGGCTGGGCCCGGTGTTCGTCACCAAGGACGAGCTGGCGGACGTCCGCGACGGCAACGGGTTCCGGCTGCGGATGACCTGCGAGGTGAACGGCCTGCGGTACTCCGACGCGCTCTGGTCGGACGTGTACTGGTCGTTCGGCGAGATGGTGTCCTACGCCTCACGGGGCAGCCGGGTGGAGGCGGGCGACGTGTTCGGCAGCGGCACCTGCGGGACGGGCTGCATCCTGGAGCTCTCCCGGTCGGGCGCCGGGGACTATCCATGGCTCCGGCCGGGGGACGTCGTCACCAGCTCGGTGGAGCGGCTCGGCACGCTGACCAACCGGGTGGTCGCCGGGCCGGCGCTGATCCCGTTGCGATGACGGTCGTCTCGCCGGCGGACGAGGACGACCTGCGGGCGCTCGACGCGCTGCGCTGCGCAGCGATCAGTGACGGGGACCTCGAGGTGCTGGCGACCCTGCTGGCGGACGACCTTCGGCACGTGCACGTCACCGGCGCGGTGCAGGACAAGGACGCCTACCTGGCCGCCCTGGAGCGGCGACCACGGCGGGCGCAGCGCGGTGAGCTGACCGTACGGGTCGAGGGCGACGTGGCCGTGATGAGCGGCATCCAGTGCAACACGAGACCGGGGCACGAGACGGACCGGCTGCAGGTGCTGCAGGTCTGGCAGCGGCGGAACACCCGGTGGCAGCTGGTCGATTTCGCCGCGTCCGGACCGCTGGCGGAGGGGCCGTGAGCGAACCCGTCCGGCTGACGACGGCGCTGACCCCGCTGCGGCAGCACGGCGGGTTGCTCGACGGCAGCGTTCCGGTGGCCGGCGCGGAGCTCGACGTGGTCGCCGTGCCCCGGTATGTCGAGATCTTCCGGCGGATGGCGCGGGACCAGGAGTTCGACGTCTGCGAGTTCAGCGTCATGTCCTACCTGACGGCCCGGGATCACGGGCTGCCGTTCTCCGCCCTGCCGATCTTTCCGAGACATCGGTTCCAGCACGGGGACTTCCGGGTCAATCGCCACGCCGGGATACACGCTCCGGCCGACCTGGCGGGTCGGCGGGTGGGCACCCGGAGCTGGACCGTCACGCCGGGCGTCTGGGACCGCGGCATCCTGAGCGACGACTTCGGCATCGCCCCGGCGCAGCTCACCTGGGTGCTCGGCGAGGAGGAACACGTGGCGGCCTGCGACCGGGAGCTGCCGACCCACGTGCAGGCGCCCGACGGCCGATCGCTGTTCGACCGGCTGTGCGCCGGCGAACTCGATGCCGGCATCGCCGGAGTCGCGCCGGACGGAGCCGTGGATCCAGACGTGGTTCCACTTTTCGGCGATCCGGCAGCGATGGACCGGGACCAGTTCGCCCGCACCGGAGTGCTGCCCGTGTTCACCCTGATAGCGGTGCACGAGCGCGTGCTGGCCGGTCGACCCGACCTGCCGCAGTCCCTGTACGACGCCTTCGGAGTGGCCCGCCGACGCGGCGTCGACAGCGATCGGAGCGTGCTCGCCGTCGGTCCCGACGACCCGTCACCGGTGGGCCTGGACGCGAACGGGCCGGCGGTCCGGATGCTGGTGCGACTGGCTGTGGAACAACAGATCCTGCACCGGACGCCGACTCTCGCCGAGCTGTTCCTGCCCGTCGGCTGACCGCCTGCGCCGCGCGTGCTGCGGCGGGTCGTCAGGCCGGGGTGCCGGCGCGCTGCTGCCGCAGGGCGGCCCGGCGCTGGGCCGCCGTCGGCTGCGCTGCGTCGTCCGCCGGCTCGACGAGTTTGTCGAACAGCAGGTCCAGGGTCTCCCGGAGCTGTGTGACGGCCTCCGCGGTCAGACCCTGCAGGATCTCGCGTTCCTCCGCCTGCCGGAGCGGGGCGATCTTGCGGACCAGCGCCTTGCCGGACCGGGTCGCGGTCAGGATCGGCGACCTCCGGTCGGTGGTGGGAATGGAGCGGGTCACCAGCCGCTGCTCTTCCAGAGCCGCCACCGACCTGCTCACCTGCGCCTTGTCCACCAGGGTCCGGGCGGCGATCTCGCGCACGGTCGACTGCGGACGCATGATGATCTGCGCCAGCACCCGGTACTCGGCGACCGCCAGGCCGAACTCGCCGCCGACGAGCCGGGCGAGCCGCCGTTCCAGCAGCTTGGCCAGCAGGCTGAGCCGGTAGGCGACCAGCTGCTCCAGGGCGAGCACGCTGGCGTCGCCGGCGGCGGTGGAGGTGCTGGTCGCCCGCAGCGCCGCACCGGCCGTCCTGGCGGACGGCGGTACGGTCATCGGGGCCCGTTCGACGGTGCGGCGCCGGTGCGGCGCCGCACTCCCGAGCCGGGCGAACCGGTCGCGTCCTCATATGTTGACTTCACATCGATGATGTTATCCCGGTGGTGGGCAGCGGTACCCGGAAGGCCCGCAACTGCAGCGCCAGCAGGGCGTAGTACCCGGTGACGGTGGTGATCTCGTACAGCGCGCGGAGGCCGAGAATGGCCGTCGCGGTCGCGTACTGCTCGTCGGTCAGGTCACCGTCGTGGGCGAGCGCCGCCGTGGTGGCGGCGACCACCTGTTCACCCGGGTCGGCCAGATCGTGGTGCCGCCCTTGCCGAATGGCCTCCAGTTCCTCGTCGGACAGGCCGACGGTCCGCCCGACGGCACGGTGGGCGTACAGCTCGAACTCGGAGTTCCAGCGGGCGGCGACGGTCAGCACGGCGATCTCCCGCGACCGCGGCGACAGCGCCGAGCCGTACCGCACGGCGGCGCCGAGAGCCTGCACCGCCGTGCCCAGCGGCGGACTCAACAGCATCGCGTTGAACGGCCCCTCCAGGCCCCCGTCATCATCGGTCAGCGGAAAGGCCTGCGGTCCATCGGATCTGGGACCGCTGACGATCGTGTCGTACAGCTCGCGCTGGGCCGGGTCCAGGGCAGTGGGAAGAAGTTTCGCCAGGCGCATGGTGCTGGTCGGCTCAGTGACCGGGCACCACCGGGATCAGCAGCGAGCTGTCGTAGCGGCCGCCGAGGTGGATGACGTGCGTCCCGGCGTTGCGGCTCGGCGCGGGCCGGGCCCGTTGCGGCGCAACGAATGCGGGGAATTCCCGGGCGCCGCCGAGGGTCACCGTCTCCACCTCGGTACCTGGTCGGTAGGTACCGCCGTCCGCCGGCACCGTGATCGGCGCGACGCCGAACCCGGGATCGGGCATGCCGCCGGGGAAGCCGCCGGCCTCGCCGATCACCAGCTGCAGCGTTTCACCCGCGTGGTAGACCATGCCCATCGGCCAGAGGTCGAGGTCGACCTGGACGATCTCGCCGGGCGCCAGCCGCTCCTCGTCCAGGTTCAGGGTGAGCGGCTCGCTGGCAGTCGAGCGCTCCGGATCCAGCCGGCGCTGCGACACCCGCAGCACGCCGCTGGCTGCCATCGTCAGCATCGGGTTGCCCCGGAAGGGTCGGCCGTCCGGGCCGACCTTCTGCGCGGCCACCATCAGCTCCATGTCGTCCGAGCCCCGGGCCTCCACCCACAGCCGCAGACTCATGTATCCGGTGAGCTCGGTGTCCTTGGAGAAGGTGACCGTGAACGTCACCGCGCCGCCGCGACCGGTCTCGTACTCCACGCTGCTCTCCTGCTCGGGGAGGTCACCGTGCAGGCCGGAGTCCGCACCCAGGTACAGCCGCTGGTGGTCGGTGCGGGCGAGCGGGAACTCCTGCTCCACCCGGTCGACGACGTCTTGCCCGCCGGGGTCCAGCACCGACAGCCGGACCGCGGGGGTCGCCGTCCAGTCGTTGTCCACGCCCTTGAGGTAGTGATCGAAGAAGTGCCGCAGTTCCTCGACGTGCGCGGGGTCGTAGTAGTCGACCCATTCGTGGGTGTTGTGCACCCGCAACCACTTCTCCGCCGACGCCAGGCCGCGGTAGCCCGCGAAGGTGCCGTGCGCGTGCGCGGGATTGGTCCAGCTCGCCACCACGTAGGCGGGCACGGTGATCCGGTCCAACCGCGCCTGCTTGTCCTGCCAGTACGGCGTCCGGGTCTGCTCCTCGCTCATCATCCTGGGCTGGTCCTCGACCAGGTTGGTGCCGGAGAACGTGGCCAGGATGATGTCCGAGAACCCCGAGCGGGGCACCCCGCCCCGGTTTCCGGCATCCCGGAAGTGATCCGAGAACCCCTCCCACGGCGCGATGGCCGCGAGGTGCGGCGGTTGTTCGGCGGCGATGAACCACTGCGAGATCGCGAGGTAGGAGTTCCCGGTCAGCGCCACCTTGCCGGAGCACCACGGCTGCTCCGCCGCCCACTCCACGAAGTCGTAGCCGTCCTCGGCGAGCTGGCGCCCCCAGAAGACGATGTCGCCCCCGGACTTGCCGACGCCGCGCGGATCGGGGCTGAGCACCACGTACCCCTGGTTGACCCAGTAGGCGGGGTCGGCACCTTCGAACCGCTGGAGTTCCGAGACCATCGACAGCGGGACCCCGACCCGGTGGGGGAAGTCGTCCAGCCACTGGCCGCCGAACTCCTTGCCGTAGGGCGACCACCCGATCAGCGCCGGGTAGGTGCCCTCGCCCACCGGGCGGTACACGTCCGTGTGGATCGACGTGCCGTCG
Source organism: uncultured Nakamurella sp. (assembly GCA_964242105.1). GTDB lineage: Bacteria > Actinomycetota > Actinomycetes > Mycobacteriales > Nakamurellaceae > Nakamurella. Next base: position 40,880 of record CAXTBG010000033.1, read on the forward strand.
CGCAGCACCACCTCGACGTCGCGTTCCAGCACGATGTCGCACGGCAGGGGCAGCGCCCCCTCCCGCCTGATGGTGCCCGCCTCGAGCAGATGGGTGCCGGAGGGGAACACCGGCCGGCGCGCTCGCGGGGTGTCCAGCGGCAGTGGCCGCCGGAACCAGACCGGATAGGCGTCGTCGCCGTAGACGCGAAGCGGCCGCTGGATGGCCACCGGCTCCAGGGATTCGTCACGGACGTCCTGCAGGGTGGTCGGTTCCGTCGTCTTCGTCATTCCGTCACTGTACGACCGATGTCAACATTGACAAGTCTACGATTTGGGGCAGTTGGCTGTGCACCTGCTGTTCTGCAGGAAGCGCTGCGCCGCAGGTACTTCGTCCGGCAGGCGGACAGCTCAGCCTGCAGGTGCCGGCCCGGCCGTGTCTCCCGCGGGCGGGGAGCCGAGGCCGCGGGCCAACTGCTGCTTGCGGATCTTCCCGGTGGCTGTCCGGGGCAGTTCGGCCACCAGCTGGACGTGGCGCGGGATCTTGAACGACGCGAGCCGGCCCTGCAGCGCGGTCCGCACCGAATCCCTGTCCCAGGTGACCCCGGTGGTGACCAGGTAGGCATACCCGACCTCCCCCCACTGCGGGTCCGGGCACGCCACGACAGCGCTCTCCACCACCCCCGGGAGCGTGTCGAGCACCGCCTCCACCTCGGCCGGGTAGACGTTCTCGCCACCGGTGATGATCATGTCCTTCACCCGGTCCACCACGTAGGCCCAGCCGTCGGCCATCACCCGCACCACGTCGCCGGACCGGAACCAGCCGTCGGTGAACGCACCGGCGGTCTCCACCGGCCGGTTCCAGTACCCGCGGAACACATTCGGCCCCCGCACCAGCAGCTCGCCGGAGTGCCGGACCACCCCGGCCGCGGGGTCGGTCGGCCCCACGGCCGGGTCGACGACGGCCGGCGCGGCGGAAGCAGGGGAATCGGACCGAACCGGATCGAAGGCCACGTCGGTGAAGAAGTGCGGCACCCCGATGGAGACCGGACGCTCCCTGGCACCCTCGCCGACGGCCATGTAGACCCCGGGCGACGCCTCCGTCATCCCGTAGCCCTGGTGGAGCTCCACCCCCCGCGCCTGCCAGGCCACCGCCACGCGCTCGGCCACCATGGACCCGCCGTAGATCACGTAGCGCAGCGAGCTCAGGTCCGCGGCGTCGAAGGCCGGGTGGTCGCACAACATCTGCAGCGTGGTCGGCACCGCCGAGAAGCAGGTCACCTGCCAGCGCTCGATGGCCGACAGCACGGCCGCCGGTTCGAACTTGGGCACCACGACCACCGTGCCGCCCTTGAACAGCGTGGGCAGGCTGACCTGGCCCAGCCCGGTCGCGTGGAACAGCGGACTGATGCACAGCGCGACGTCCGTGGACAGCACGTCGACGTGCGCCAGCTGGTTCATCGTGTTGAAGGTGAGATTGCCATGGGTCAGCACGGCCCCCTTGGCGACGCCGGTGGTCCCGCTGGTGTAGAGGATGACGGCGTCGTCGGTCAGGGCGACATCGGCATGCCCGTCCGGATCGTCGGGGCTGCTGCCGCTGGTCCCGGTGCTGTTCCCGACGGGCAGGTCGGAGAGCTCCTCGATCGCAATGGTGCGCAGGGTCGGCAGTCCGGCCGTGGGCGGCGGCGGCGGCGACCCGTGGACGAGGACCGCCGGCCGGCAGTCGAGCAGCAGCGCAGCGACCTCCGGCTCCGTCAGCCGGGTGTTCAACGGGACGAAGACGGCGCCCAGGCGCCCGGCGGCGAAGAAGGTCTCGAAGCCGGCGATGTCGTTGGCCGCAAGGTAGGCGACCCGGCTGCCCTTCGTCACGCCGAGCAGCGTCAGCGCGGCAGCCAGCCGGTCCACCCGGGCCGCCAGTTCGGTGTAGGTGACGCTCCGGTCCCCCTGCCGGAAGGCGACGGACGCGCCGTTGATCCGCGATCGCCGCAGCGGCCAGCTGCCCACCCCGTCGTCAGGCATCGTCGGCGGTGTCCGGCCCGAGTCCGAGCAGCCGGGCGGCGTTGTCCTTGAGGATCAGCGGCCGCACCTCGGGCTTGATGTCCAGCGCGGCGAAATCGGCGAGCCATCGGTCCGGGGTGAGCACCGGGTAGTCCGAGCCGAACAGCACCTTGTGCCGCAGCAGCCCGTTGGCCGCCCTCACCAACGCGGGCGGGAAGTACTTGGGTGACCAGCCGGACAGGTCGATGTACACGTTCGACTTGTGGGTGGCCATCGAGATGGCCGCGTCCTGCCACGGCACCGACGGATGCGCCAGCACGATGGTCAGCTGCGGATGGTCGGCGGCGATGTCGTCGATCAGCATGGGGTCGGAGTACCGCAACTTGATGCCCCGGCCGCCGGGCAGGCCGGCTCCGATTCCGGTCTGGCCGGTGTGGAACACGATGGGCAGCCCGAGCTCCTCGGCGGCGCTGTACAACGGGTCGTGGACCGGATCGTTGGGCAGGAACCCCTGCAGTGACGGGTGCAGCTTGAGTCCCCTGGCGCCCGCCGATGCCAGGTCCCGCAGCCGGGCGACGGCGCCCGGACCCTCCAGGGGGTCGACGGAGGCGAACGGGATGAGCACGTCCGCGTGGGCCGACGCGCGTTCCACGATCTGTTCGCTGGACAGCGCGGGGTGCCCGGTCGCCGTGTGCGCATCCACCGTGAACACCACCGCTGCGAGCCGACGCTCGCGGTAGTACCCGGCGATGGCGGCGATGTCGGGAGTCCGGTCGGCGCCCGACTTGAAGTACTTCGCCGACGCCGCGAGCAGCTCCTCGTCGAGCGACGAGTGCCCGTGCCCGTCGGACTCCACGTGGACGTGGGTGTCGATGGCGTCCACGGCCGCCAGGTCGATGGCCATCAGTGCTGCTCCTCGCCGGGCGCGGGGGAACCGGTGTCCACCCGGTCGCCGGGCCCGGGGAGCCGGGATTCCGCTGCACACATCGGCGTTGCCTCCTCGGCCGGCGGACATCGGCGACGCGTCGGCCGACCGGGGAGATGATGCCACGCCGGCGGCCGGGGCGCGTTCCGCCGGGGCGCCACCGCGGCCGGTGGATCAGCTCCGGTCCGACGTCGACGACGCCGGTCCGCGCCGCGCCACCGAGCCGGGTTTGAGACCTGGCACTCTCGTGGCTAGAGTGCTAGTGAACGGTGCAGCGACGGCCCGGCTCCCGCGACGACGGGCCCGCCGCTGCGGCGGACGAAGCGAACCGGCAGTACCCATCATTCCTGTCAGCATTGGACCCCAGAAGGGGGAGATCACACCGTGGCGAGCGTGAAGATCCAGCCGCTCGAGGACAAGATCCTCGTCCAGGCCAACGAGGCCGAGACAACAACCGCATCCGGCATCGTCATTCCGGACACTGCCAAGGAGAAGCCCCAGGAGGGCACCGTCCTTGCAGTGGGACCGGGCCGTGTCGACGACAACGGCAACCGGGTTCCGCTCGACGTCGCCGAGGGCGACGTCGTCATCTACTCGAAGTACGGCGGGACCGAGGTCAAGTACTCGGGCCAGGAATACCTGATCCTCTCGGCCCGCGACGTGCTGGCCAAGGTCACCAAGTGACGTCGGTGAGCACGGCTCGCGCGCACTGCGCGCCGGCCCTGCTCACCGCCTGATCCGCCGGCGCCCCGATTCCCGCACGTGCGGGGTCGGGGCGCAGGCGTTTGGCCCCGAGAACGCCGCAGCAGCGACCGTTCTCACCTGCTCAATCTCAACGAAGGACTGGCATACCCATGGCGAAGCAGATCAGCTTCGATTCCCAGGCCCGGTCGGCGCTGCAGCGCGGCGTGGACAAACTGGCCGACGCGGTCAAGATCACCCTCGGCCCGCGCGGCCGGTACGTGGTGCTCGACAAGAAGTTCGGTGGCCCGACCGTCACCAACGACGGCGTCACCATCGCCCGCGAGATCGACCTGGACGACGCCGGCGAGAACCTCGGCGCGCAGCTGGCGAAGACCGCCGCGACCAAGACCAACGACGTGGCCGGTGACGGCACCACCACCGCGACCGTGCTCGCCCAGGCGCTGGTGACCGAGGGCCTGCGCAACGTCGCGGCCGGCGCCGACCCGCTGGCGCTGCGCTCGGGCATCTCCAAGGCCGCCGACAAGGTCATCTCGATCCTCGAGTCGCGCGCCACGCCGGTGGCCGGCGACCGCGCCGCCATCGCACAGGTCGGCACCATCGCCTCCCGCGACTCGCACATCGGCGACCTGCTCGGCGAGGCCATCGACAAGGTGGGCGCCGACGGCGTCGTCACCGTCGAGGAGCACGGCGGGCAGACCATCGAGCTCGAGTACACCGACGGCGTGCAGTTCGACAAAGGTTACATCTCACCGCATTTCGTCACCGACGCGGAATCCGCCGAGGCCGTTCTCGAAGACGCCGGCGTGCTGCTCGTCCGCGACAAGATCTCCGCCCTCGCCGACCTCCTGCCTCTGCTGGAGAAGGTGCTGGCCGAGAGCAAGCCGCTGCTGATCGTCGCGGAGGACGTCGAGGGCGAGGCGCTGTCCACGTTGGTGGTCAACGCCATCCGCAAGACCTTCAAGGTGGTCGCGGTCAAGTCCCCGTACTTCGGCGACCGCCGCAAGAACTTCATGCAGGACCTGGCGATCGTCACCGGCGCGGAGGTCGTCTCCCCGGAGGTCGGCCTCAAGCTCAAGGACGTCGGGCTGGAGGTGCTCGGCACGGTGCGCCGGGTCACCGTCACCAAGGACGGCACGACGATCGTCGACGGCGGCGGGACGAGCCAGGCGATCGCCGACCGTGCGGCGCAGATCAAGGCCGAGATCGACGACACCGATTCGGACTGGGACCGCGAGAAGCTGCAGGAGCGGCTGGCCAAGCTGGCCGGCGGGGTCGCGGTGATCAAGGTCGGTGCCGCCACCGAGACCGAGGCCAAGGAGCGCAAGCACCGCATCGAGGATGCGGTGGCCGCCACCAAGGCAGCCGTCGCGGAGGGCATCATCGCCGGCGGCGGGTCCGCCCTGGTGCACGCCTCGCTGGAGCTCGGCGACCTGGAGTTGGAACTGGGCGGGGACCAGGCCACCGGCGTGGCGATCGTGCGGCGCGCCCTCCGCGCTCCGGCGTACTGGATCGCCGCGAACGCCGGGCAGGAGGGGTCGGTCATCGTCAACACGATCGCCGACCTCCCGGTCGGGCAGGGCTACGACGCCGCAGCGGGCGAGTTCACCGACCTCATCGCGGCCGGCATCATCGACCCGGTCAAGGTGACGAAGTCCGCGGTCGCCAACGCCGCCTCCATCGCCGGCATGGTGCTGACCACGGCCAGCACCGTCACCGACATCCCGGAGGACGAGACCGCCGCGGCCCACGGGCACTCGCATTCGCACGGGTCGCACGGCCACCAGCACTGATCCACCTCGCGTCGTCGACAGGCCCGACTCCTGCCTTCCGCGACTTCGCATTCCTCCTGACGGGCGGCACCGGTTCCGGTGCCGCCCGTCGGCGTATTCGTAACGAAGCGTGACCGCTGTACGATTCGCGAATTTCCGCCACTCTCCTGCTCACACATCGCTGAATTTGTTTGCAGAGCGGCGCACGGTCTGTGCGCAGCGCGCCTTCGCGCTGTCCTCGAATGGCGCCGTCGGGTGGGGAGTTCAGCTGATGGAGTGACTCCATGATGCGCGTTGGGGTGACAGCACGCTCCCAGTGGTTTAATCTTCTCTCCATGCCACTGAAGTGGAGCCAGCGCGACCACCGGGGGGTGACGCGCACTGTGCCCATGCTGACGCCGAACGCCGCCGGTCCTCCCCCCGTGTCCAGCCGCGGACCGTCCGGTCGGGCACCCCGCCGGGTTGGCTACCTACCCCGCGCGGCCGGCGCGCGGCCGGACGGGTGGTCGGAATCAGCCCGCCTGCACCGCGGTGGCCAGGATCTGTTGCCGTTCACCCTCGGAGAGCCCGCCCCAGATGCCGTACGGCTCGTGCACCTCGAGTGCATGCGCGCGGCAGGCCGACATCGCCGGGCACTGCAGGCAGACGGCCTTGGCCGTTTCCTCCCGGCGGGCGCGGGCAGGCCCACGCTCGCCCTCCGGGTGGAAGAAGTAGGAGCTGGCCATGCCGCGACAGGCGGCGTGCAGCTGCCAGTCCCACACATCGGCATTCGGGCCGGGAAGGCGCCGGGTATCGGCCATTCGGTTGCCCACCTCCATCGCTCGCCTTCGTCGACGAAGCAGGTGCAGGCAGGCATCAGGGGGATTGTCTCCACCCGAACCGGTCGCATCTCCACTGATATCGACGCTGCTGTGATCAGCACCCTAGGCCGGATGGGCAGGCGCATCAAGAGCTCGCGGGTGATCACCGAAGATCACTCCCGCGCTCGTGAGCACCGCAATTGCTCCCGGGCGCCTCGGCCGGTGCCCGGCGGCCGCCCGCCCGCCCACCGGCCTGCCAGAGCGGCCGCATCCCTGGCCACGTCGACCGGGTCTTCACCGGTCCGCCTTTCCGTCACCGGTCCCCGGTGGCCCGGCAACACCACCAGAAAGAGGTTCCAGTGACCACCGTGCTGATCTGCGACGAGCGCCGGAGTGCCCGCGACGGGCTGAACCGGGTGATGGCCTCCGTCCCCTCGGTGACGTCGATCGACTGCGTCGGCGGTGGCGACGAGCTGCTCGGCCGCTACGGCCGGGAAGCGGCCGACGTGGTGTTGATCGGCACCCAGCGGGCGCTCACCAGCGGTATCGAGGCGACCCGTCGACTGCTGGCGATCCACCCGTCCGCGGTGGTGATCGTCTTCGGCTCGCCGGACGACACCGCCTCGATCGCGGCGGCGATCGCCTGTGGTGCGCGGGGTTTCCTGCGGTGGGACGCCACCCAGCCGGAAATCGTGTCGGCCCTGGCCGACACCC
>CAXTBG010000034.1:0-45901 GCA_964242105.1 uncultured Nakamurella sp.
GTGGCGATGTCGGTGAGGATCTGCACGTAGTCCTCGTGCTCGAAGCTGAACGGCAGAGCGAAGGCCACCTCGTCGATCTCCCGGAACGCGGCGTGGGCGTAGAGCTGATCGGCGATCTCCGCCGAGCTGCCGATCAGGTCGACCGCGAACAGCAACCGCGCCGGTCCCTGCGGCTGCGCCGTTCGGGGCGTCCGGGAACGGACGTACTCCTGGTATTTCGCGCGCTGCGCCGGCGTCGCGCTGTCGGTCGGGATGACGACGAGCCCCTGGGACACCCGTGCCCTGTTGCCGTCGGGACGCGCGTCGCGGAACGCCCGGATGTGCGACAGCTGGATGTCGGCGAAGGAGGCGGAATCCTCGGCGCGGACGACGCTGCTGGCCAACAGGTTCAGCCCGTGTTCGCCGGCCCACCGCGCAGAGCGGGCACTTGCTGCGCCGTACCACATCCGGTCGATCAGCCCCGCTGAGTGCGGCTGCACCCGGTCCGAGTAGACCTCGATGCCCTGCATGCCGCTGAAGTCGGACGCCGGTTCGCCGCCGACGAACCGCAGCAGCCGCTCCACCCGTGCGTAGCTGAAGTCCTCGATCTCCGCGGTATCGGGATACAGCGCCTCCTTGATCCGGTCCCAGTTCATCGGTGGCCCGACGCTGATTCCCGGGTTCACCCGCCCGCCGGACAGGATGTCCACGGTCGCCAGGTCCTCGGCCAGACGCAGCGGGTTCTCCCATCCCAGCGGCGTGACGGCCGTTCCGAGTTCGATCCGGCTGGTCCGCTGCGATGCCGCGGCAAGAATGGCGATCGGCGACGAAATGCCGTATTGCAGATGACGATGGCGCAGCCACGCGCTGTCGAACCCGAGCTGCTCGCCGAGCGCGATCACCTCGAGCGTCGACTCGTGACCCCGGGCCGGGTCGTCGGGATCGAACACGCCGATGGTGAGAAATCCGAGCTTGCGCAGCGGAGCGGGTGGCACTGGCATCACGATCTCCTCGTCGTCCGGGTTCTGCGCATGCTGCCGGTGCGGCAACGGGTATCAGTCGCCGCTCCGCCCGCTCCTTGTCGATAGCGCACTTGGTCCACAGGTGCCTCTTTCTGGAGGAGAACGAGATGAACGCGACTGCTGTCCGTTCGACCCGCAGCGGCCGGACGATCGCCGGCTTCGTCCTGGCCGTCGTCACCACCGTGCTGTCCCTCGTCGTGCCGGCAACATCCGCGTCGGCCGACACCCCCCGGGTGGAGATCGTCAACCACTACAGCGGACTGCGGGCCGACGTGATCGGGGCCTCGACGAGCCCCTACCAACGGGTCTTCCTGTGGCCCGACAACACCAGCGCCTCCCAGGAATACAACCTGCTCGACAGCGGGGGCGGCTATTTCCGCATCCAGGCCCGGCATTCGGGTCAGTGCCTGATGCTCGACTGGCGGGGCGGGAGCTACCTGAACGGCACCGCGGTGATCCAGTACCCCTACTGCGGCAACAACTACGCACCGGCGCAGTGGTCCAGGAGATGGCTGTCCGGCACCCGGTGCTCCGGCAACATCTGCACGACCGGAATCGACCAGATGCTGCTGGTCAACCGCGCGACCGGCCGGTGCCTCGATGCCGCCAACGGCGCCGGCGGCCGCCCGCCGGTGCGGGCTCTGCTGCAGCAGTGGTCCTGCGTCACCTCGACCAGTGCCTGGAACATCGGCAACCAGTCGTGGGACATCCAGCGGCCCGGTTCGGTGCGCATCGACTGATCGACCGCCAGCTGTGCATCTTCGGCGAGCGGGACGGGCTGTCGGCCCCTCCCGCTCGCTGTGTGCCATTCGAAACCCTTCGCTCACGGCCCGCCCCGCCAGTGGTCGATCCGCCGGTGGTCCGGACTGAAACCGTTGTTCACTCCCCACAGCACGGCCTGCGTCCTGCTGCCGGCATCGATCTTCCGGTAGATGGTGCGGATGTAGGACTTGACGGTATTGGGGCTCAGGTACGTCAGCGCTGCGATGTCGGCGTTGCTCTTTCCCTGCGTGATCAGGGCCAGGATCTCCGATTCCCGGTCGGTGAGGCCCTCCCCGCGGCCCGGCCAGTTCAGCCCGCTGCTGCTGGGCGCTCGACGGGGCGCCTCGCTGATCACCACCTCACCGCTGTGCACCGCCTCCAGTGCCGACACCAGTTCCCGCGCCGGCAGGGCCTTCGACAGATATCCGTGCGCCCCCTGCCGTCGGGCGCTGGCGATCAGGTCGGGATGGAAGTTCCAGGTGTAGACCACCACCCGGCGCGCGTTCGGGTTGCGCACCAGCACACCGATCTCCTCGTGATCGGCCTCGGGCTGCGCGAACGAGTCGTAGAGCACGATGTCGACCTGGTCGACGACGGGCTCGTTGGTGTCGATCTCGGCGACCACGATCCGGTCCCGGTACCGGTCGAACATGTGGGCCACACCGATCAGGACCACGTCGTAGTCGTCGACCAGCGCGATGGTGATGGGCTCGGTCGATGTCGGCGGGGTCATCAGCTCACCCTAACCGTTGCCCGGCAGCCACTAACCCTCCCTAGGGGTGTACCGGGCCTGCCGTAGGGGTGCTTGGCTCGTTCTTGCCAGCAGACGCTGACCCGGCCATACGGCCGGCCCCGCACGCCGAACGCGTGCAGTCGCTTGGAGGACACCATGCTCGGTCTCATCATCGGCATCATCGTCATCGGGTTGATCGCGGGCGCACTCGCCCGGCTCCTGGTGCCGGGACGGCAGAACATCTCGATCCTGATGACCATCGTCCTGGGCATCATCGGATCGTTCGTCGGGGGATTCCTCGGCTACCTGATCTTCCACAAGGACGCGCAGAACGGTTTCCTGCAGCCGTCCGGGCTCATCGGTTCGGTGATCGGCGCGATCATCGTGCTGCTGATCTACACCCGGGTGAGCCACCGCAGCTCCGTCCGGGGCTGACGCGTCGGCCGACCGCACGTCGCCGGTTCGCGGTCCGTACCCCGCGGCAGCGCCGGCAGGAATGGGATTAGCCTTGCTCTGGTCCGCGGTCGCAACCAGCGCCCGCAGAGTCTCTGCGAACAGCAGCCAACGCGAAGGAGCTCATCATGAGCGTCAGCGACGACGACATCACCACCACCTCGGTAGCGTCCGAAGGCCCCGCGGACGGCGGTGCGTCCGGTGTCCCGGGTACGCATGACGGTGGCGCGGACGGCGGTGCGGACAGCGGTGCGGAAGGCCCGGCCGACGGTGGCGCCTCGGGTGTACCGGGTACGCACGACGGTGGCGCGGACGGCGGTGCGGACAGCGGTGCGGAGGGCCCGGCCGACGGTGGTGCGTCCGGTGTCCCCGGTGGCCATGACGGCGGTGCCGATGGTGGTGCTGACGGTGGTGCCGATGGTGGTGCCGACGGCGGCGCTGACGGTGGGGCCGACGGCGGCGCGGACAGCGGAGCCAGCGGCAGCTGATGCCGGATCGTCATACCGGAACCCTGGTCACGGAGCGGCTTCCCGGGACTGATGGCGGGCTCGCCGCGGTGCAGTCCAGCGCCGCGGCGGGTGCCGTTACCGAGTCCGGGCCGCGGGCCACCGGCCCTCTCGGTCGCTGCGTCGGAGTCGGTCAGGCGCAGTTCGCCGGCCGTCACTGGGGCCGGGAACCGCTGCTGACGCCCGGCCGGACCGGCGATTTCGCAGATCTGTTCTCCCCGGCCGCGGTCGACGAACTGGTCTCCAGCAGGGGTCTGCGGACGCCCTTCCTCCGGATGGCACGCGAGGGAAAGGTGCTGCCGGACAACGCGTTCACCAGGGGCGCCGGCAGCGGGGCGACCATCGCCGACCAGGCGGCCGACGACAAGATCCTCGGCCAGCTCGCCGACGGTGCCACGCTGGTGCTGCAGGCCCTGCACCGTACCTGGCCGCCGCTGGTCGACTTCGGCAGCGCTCTTGCCGCCCAGCTCGGGCATCCGGTGCAGATCAATTCCTACGTCACACCGGCGCAGAACCAGGGCTTCTCCGCGCACTACGACACCCATGACGTCTTCGTCCTCCAGATCGCCGGGACGAAGCGGTGGGTGGTCTCCCCGCCGGTCCTGGAGCACCCCCTGCCGGACCAGACCTGGGACCGTCGAAAGCCGGCGGTCGCCGCCCGTGCGGCGGAGCCCCCGTTGCTCGACGTGATCCTGAGCCCCGGTGACGCGCTCTACCTGCCGAGGGGTTTCCTGCATGCCGCCACGGCGCAGGGCGAGTTGTCCATCCACCTGACCGTGGGCATTCATCCGATCACCGGCTATCGGCTGGCTGAAATCCTCCTGCAGACCCTGCAGGACGATCCGGAGATCCGTCGGTCGCTGCCCGTGGGCGTCGACCTGGCCGACCCGGCCGTGCTCGCCCCGCACCTGCGGGCGATCGCCGAGCGGCTCACCGACGTCGCCGCACGCCCGGCCGCGGTCGCCGACCGTGCAGCAGAACTCCTCGGTACCGACCTCCGTTCGGCCACCCGCCCGGCTCCCCTGGCACCGCTGGCGCAGTTGTCGGCGCTGTCCACGCTGTCCGGGGACACGCCGGTGCTGGCCCGGCCGGGTCTCCGATTCGCCTTGCGCGACAACGGAGTCACCGCGCTGGGCAAGAGCGTCACGGTGCCGACCGTGATGGTCGGCGCTCTGGCCACGCTGCTGGACGGCGCATCGCACCGCCCGGCCGATCTGGTCGACCTGGATGCGGCCGAACAGCTGACACTGGTCCGCCGGCTGTTGCGGGAGGGTTTGCTGGTTCCGGCTCCCGGGCCCGCCGGTGGCTGACCCGGCTGACGCCCTGCACGGATCGCACGGCCCGCCGGTTCCGAAGGAGACGCCGGCGCGGTGTTCGGTCCGGGCGGGACAGCGGTCGGATCCCATGCTGGGCACCGCCTTTCCCGCCGGGCGGCTGCTCTTGGTCGAGCAGCCGGGGCCGTGGGGACGGCTGGGGCTGCTGCAATCGCATTTCGATCCGCTCGCGGCGGATCGGTTGGTGCGCAGCTGCAGTGCCGCCGGCATCCGAGTGCTGGCCATCCGCCGGCCCGGCCGTTCCGAGGACGACCGGCCCCGGCAGTGGGCGTGCGTGGATTCCCGGCTCGGTAGGGAACACCTGGTGTGGGGCGCATTCGTCGACGAACGCGATCTCTGGCGACAGGTGTCGGTGTTCGTCCGTGGATCGTGGCCAGAGGGAAGTGCACCGCGTCCCACGCGGCCGCGGGCCGGCGATGCGGCGTCAGCGGCTGAAGCAGCAGCGCACCCGGCCTACCTGGTGTGCGCGCACGGCAGTCATGACGCCTGCTGCGCTCTCCGCGGCCGTCCCGTGGCGGCGGCGATCGAGCTGCTCCGACCCGGGCGGGCATGGGAGTGCAGCCATGTGGGCGGGGACCGGTTCGCCGCCAACGTCCTCGTCGTGCCGTCCGGACTGCTGTACGGGTCGGTGCACACCGCCGAGCTGCCCGCGCTGGTCGCCGCCACCGATCGGGGTGAGGCGCTGCCGGAGCCGCTCCGCGGGAAGATCGGGCTGGTGCCGGAGGCCCAGGCCGCCCTGGCCCGGGCGCATCTCGAGTGGGGCGGAACCATCGCTTCCTATTCCGTCGGCGCTGTGGAGCGTCGGACGGGAAGTGCTGCGCGGGTTCGGATCCGGCGATCGGTGGGCGATCAGCAGCTGGCCGCGGACATCGACGTCCGCGTCGGGCGGTCGGACGTCCACCGGCTCACCTGCCAGATGACCTCTCCTTCCCGGGTGCTCACCTACCACCCCGAGTCCATGGTCCCGGCCGACCCGACCGCTGCCTGACCGACCGGATCTTCACTCGCCGCCCGCGCGACGATCTCTCCTGGTTGTCGAACAGTCGGGGTGACGGACCGGGCGCGGTCATTGCTTGGCGCGGTCCTGCAGGTAGGTCAACACGGCGAGCACGCGGCGGTTGCTCGAACCCTCGTCGTCCCCGAGCGGAAGCTTGAGGAAGATCGTGGCGATGTAGGCCTCCACCGTGCGGGGCGAGATGCTCAGCACCCGGCCGATGCCGGAGTTGGACCGGCCCTCGGCCATCAGCGACAGCACCTCCCGCTCGCGCGGTGACAGGTCGGCGAGAGCCGACCGGTGGGCGGTCACCTCCAGCAGTCGCTGGATGACCTCGGGGTCCACAGCGGTGCCCCCGGCGCTGACCCGGCGGATCGCGTCGACCAACGTCCCTGTGTCGTCCACCCTGTCCTTCAACAGGTAGCCCATCCCGGCGTAGCCGGCCGAGAACAGTTGCTGCGCCCAGCTTCCCTCCGCGTAGGTGCTCAGCACGAGAGTCCCGACGGATGGTTCGGCACGCCGCAGCTCCAAAGCGGCGCGCACCCCTTCGTCGGTATGCGTCGGGGGCATCCGGGCGTCCATCAGCACCGCATCCGGTCGATGCCGGCGTACCGCTTCCAGCAGCTGTTCCGCGCTGCCCAGCTCGGCGGCGACTTGGATCCCGGCCGCGGTCAGCAGTGCCGCCAGGCCTTCCCGGAACAACCGGGAGTCGTCCACCAGGATCACCCGCAGAGCCGGAGCGGCGGGGCCGCCGGGCAGTGTCATCGCTCGCCTCCCGGCCCCGGCCCCGGCCCCGGCCCCGGACCCGGGCAGGGCACCTCGCCTCGCACGGTCGTCCCAGACGTGGCCGGATGCCGCGGGCAGGGATCGCCGTGCAGCGTCAGATGCCCGCCGAGCGCCTCGATGCGATCGGCGAGGCCGGCCAGCCCGCCACCCGGAACCCTGCGCACCGAGCCGGAGCCGTCATCGCGGACCGAGGCGACCAGCACGCCGTCGCGCCGGGACACCTCCACCAGGACGGCACCGGCACCGGAATGCCGCACCGCGTTGGTCAGCGCCTCGGCCACCAGGAAGAAGATCGCGCTCTCCTGCGTCGGCGGCGGGCGATCGGTGCCGAGATCGGGGTCGATGCACAGCTGCACGGCGGTGGCATCGGCGATCCGCAGGCCGGCCAGTGCCGCGGGCAGACCACCCTGACTGAGGGCGGCCGGGTGAATTCCGCGCGCGAATTCCCGGAGTTCGCGCAGGGCTACCCCGAGCCGGCCGCGGGCGTCACCGATGACGTCCCGCATCTGGTCGTCGGAGACCAGGTCGGCGCGTGCCAGGGTGGCCGCGACGGCGAGGAAGTTCTGCTGGGCGCCATCGTGCAGATCGCGCTCCACGCGCCGACGTTCGGTCAGTGCCGCCTCCACGATCCGCGTGCGTGATTCCTCCAGTTCGGCGACGCGGGCCTGCAGATCGGTCTGCAGGCGGATGTTCTCGGCACCGAGCCGCACAGCGGTGAGCGCGGTGTGCACGACCGACTCGTCCTGCAGGGCCGTGGTATTGGAAGCGATGGCGACCAGTGGCGAACCGTCCTCCAGCCCGACGATCCGCAGCGACCTTCCCGGTCCCGCCGCCGGGCTGGTCGTCGACCCTACGGCGTCGATCCAGACGCCCGGCTCGGTGTGGACGGCCACCGTCAGCGTCGGATCGACCAGCACGTCGCGCAACGCCGATTGCAGCCCTGCGGCGTCGCCCGCCCGGGCCGCGATCAGTACCCGTTCGGATACCGCCGCGGTGGCCACCCGCCGGCGCAGCAGGTCGGCGAGCAGGGCGACCGGAATGGCCGCCGCACTCGCGTCGCGTGCCAACGCGGGACCGGCCAGGTGCAGCCGGGTGAGGTTCAGCACCCACACCGCCTGGTCGACAGCCGCCGCGGCGGCGCACATCGCGCCGATCACCGCCAGCGGCGTCAGCGACCGCCGGAGCAAGCCGCCGGCCGTGACGATACGCCGCACCATCAGCGCAGCGGCGGCTACCAACAGCGCCATCGTGCCGAAGTGCCCGCCGCGCCCGAAGACCCAGTCGTGCCAGAACGCCGGTATGTCCAGCGTCGGCCAGGACGGCGGTCTGAGGAATCGGTCGGGCTCGGCCCCAGCGGTCAGGGCAGTCAGCAACCGGGCGCCGCAGATCCAGGTGCCCATGGCCGCGACGAAGAGAACGTGGCTGCGGCGCAACGTTGCGACCGGATAACGGAGCACCAGGGCCGCCGCCAAGGGCAGGTACAGCGAATCGAAGACGTAGCCGATCGGGGTGAGCAGCTGGTACGGCTGGTAGAAGGCGTTGTTGAGGTCTCCCGGCACGGTCCCGCACGCCACCCACAGGCACGCCCAACCGTTGGCCGGCGGCAGCCGGGCAGCCAGCAGTACCAGTCCGGTGACGACGAAAGACGTGACGACCAACCAGGTGATCGACACCTGCACCGGGGACTGCGGCAGCCGGGGGAGCGACAGCGCGACCTTGGCGACGACCGCGCCGGCGCCCACCGCGACCGGCAGCACCGTGCCTCGACCGATGGCCATGGGCCATTTTCGCTCGTCGGGCCGGCCCGCGCCACCACTGGTGTCACCGGAGGTAGGCAAGCGGCTTTCCCCCGACGAAGTGGTTCATCGCCTGCTGGGTGATCTGGTACCCGAGTTGTCGGTAGGCCTCGAAATCGAACTCGTCGTACATCTCGAGTTTGTTCGAGGTTGCCGGGAAGTCGTTGTGCCGCAGCCGGTAGCTGTTCAGATCCCACGACAGACCCGCTGGCAGTACGCACTTGATGTAGAGGATCTCCGTCGGAGGGTCGCCGCTGGGCCACTTCGCGGTCGCGGTGGTCCACGCTGTGGCCGGATATGGCTTCTTGTCAACCGTCGTCACCAGCGGATTCGCCCGCTGGAGGGGCTCGGGGTCGAACTCGATGTCGACCGACAGGTCCATCCTGGCCGAGGCGATCGCATCACCCATTGCCGGGAACTGATCTTCCGCATCGCCGGATCCGTCGAGCATGATGATCTGCCGAGGTCGGCGGCGTAGCGCCTCCACCAGGCCGAGATTGTCGAAGTGTCCGCCATCGGTGAGGTACAGGTAGGGACTGTAGATGCTGGGCGTTCCGAGAGCCTCTCGGACGACCTGGAACGGCATGACGATATCCAGCAGGCGATCGATCTTCGTCACCAACCGGCCGAGCCGACCGTTCACCCGGTGATAGGACGACCAGCAGGGGTTCCGCATCCAGACCCCCAGACGGATGTTGGCCAGCGCCAGCAGCAGCCGGTAGGCGCCCAGCGCCTTGTCCTCACGGCCGGCCAGCGGGGAGATCGCGGCGGCGGAAACAGCCATCGCGGTGGCCAGTTCCACATTCTTGCCGTTGCCGGCTCCTGGATGGAACTCGTTCGCCGGCCTGGGCGGCGTCGCTCCGGGAAACGACTGGTCACTCAGGCCGATCCGATCCCCGAAAACGAACGTGCTCCCATTGCGCAGGCTCGGCAGCAGGTCACTGTCCTTGATGTTGGCGGTGGCGCACAACACCAGCTCGGGACCGTCGCCCGGCGGCCTTGTCGCCAGATCGTTGATCGTGAGCGGCGAGACGAGCGGATCGGCGTCGGTGTACTGCGGAAGGAAGGCTTTGTCCAGACGAGCCCGGTAGAACGGTGACATCGAGGTTCGATTCGCCGACACGAGTCCGGCGCCGCCGGTGACCACGATGGTGATCCAGCGGAGGAACGCCGGCTGATCGGCGGCGGCGAAGAACCACACCGTCACGCCGATGAGCCCGAGGTAGCCGCCCAGAGCCGCCAATGCCACGCCCGCCCGGGGGGCGACCTTCTGTCTGAACAATCCGACGACCCGGCCGGCCGGGCTGGTCGGTGACTTCGGCAACCCCTTCGTGGCCGACCGCACTGTTGCGAGAAACGAGCCGATCCCGGCGATCACACCCCCGATGGTCAAGCCCTTCCACCAGCGGGCCCACGAATTGTCGACCCACAAATTGTGCAGCAGGTAGGCCAGCCATGGTACTCCCGGATAAAACATCGTCGTCAATATTGCAAGCAGCATCAGCGTGTTCGGAAGATTGGACATCCAGGATGCCAGGGCAGTCTCATTCTGATCGAGGGGCAGTATCCGCACTCCGGCAACGCGTCCTTGCCCGAATCGGCCGGTGACCGCGTGACGGAACCGTGCTGGAACGAACCTGGACACCAGGAAAGCGACGAGCGAGATCACCACCAGGATCAGCGGGCCGATGAACAACTGCCAGAGTGGATGATTCGCATTGCTGTGGAAGTACCATCGATTGTTCGGGTGCGGCGGATCGATGAGGACAACCGCTCGGACGTGATCGATCAGGATCCAGGCGATCACGCACATGACGGCGATGGAGATCATGACGTTGATGAGAAAACCGAATATCAGTGAGCTGACCAGATCATATCGAGCGCGTCCGGTCGAGGCGAGATAGTTGGTGTTCCGGCGTAATACGGCCTCGTCCGAACCGCCGACAGCGAATACTGGTTCCGCCTGGGGACTGCCGCGCCGCGTGTGGTATCGCGCGGCGAATGCTGAAGCGATGTAACCGCCGCCGCTGACCGCTACCACGGCACGCGCGCTCCGATAGACAGACGGTAACCCTCCGCCGGGACGGGAATCGAGAACCTGGAGGGCACCCAGGCAGAAGGATGCGGACTTTATTCCGCCACCGGAACAAGTGATGATGGTACCCGTCAGCGGGTCCGGGCCGGTCACCTCACCCGGGTCCGGCGGTACGTTCCCCGCATCCGTTCGCGCGGGAGTGACCATTCCAGTGACAATGGCACGCATCGCGACGCCGCGAACCACTGCCAGCAGCACGAGAATGACTGCGCCGGCGAGCGGTGCACGAAAGGCCCAGCTGCGCAGTTCATCGTCGCTGTGCCCGGTCAGCGCCGCGTCCAGCAGCGACAGTCCGGCCAGGCCGATCAATCCGACTGCCCAGGTGATCAGCGAGTAGCACCTCAGGCGTCGTCCTCGCAGTTCGACGGTTTCCTGGACCACGGGTGCTGGGGTTCGCCGCAGCGCTCTCACTTTTCACTCCTGTCGCTACACCGGCATCAATCGGATCAAGTATCGAGTGATCTATGCATGTCGACCACCCGATTACGCCGTCTGCCGAGCCGTTTCGCCCACCTGGGCGCCATTCTTGCGGCTGGTCCGCCGCTATCCATGGACCGGCAGTCTTTCCGTCCCGGCGCGACGGCCGATCGGGCTAGGTGTTTCCCCGTGCCGATGTCGAGTAGCTGCCCGGTAACGCTACCGCCGAGCAACGGCGACGATTTTCTCGATCCACCCAGGCATCCCGCCTAGGTCGTCGGCGAGAGCCCGACCACGGCACCGACAACGTCGGTGCCGCCACCTCCGCACAAGAAAGTGGACAAGTCATGAAGTCAGTGAGATTCAGCGCAGCGGTGATGGCCGCGGCGTGCCTGCTGTCCTTCGCCGGCCCGGCGATCGCCGGCACGCCCCGCTCCGTCCCCGCGTCGGCAGCAACGGCCCCGGCGGTCCAGGCGGTCAGGCCTGCGCCGCTGTTCCGCCCGCCGCACACGGTGGCACCCGGGGACGTGCTCAGCGTCCGCGGGGCGGCCGGCAGCACGCAGACCATCATGGTGCAGGGCGTGCCCAGTGGTGTCCGGCCAGGGGTCGTCGTGGTGTCCGGCCGTGGGCACGTCGCCCCTGCAGGCCTGTTGGTGAAGGTCACCAAGGTCGCCAGAGCTGGAGCGAACACCGCATTGACCGTGGTTCCCGCCGCCCTGGCCGAGGCGCTGCCGCCGGGTAACTACACCAGGCAGCTCGAGCTGGCGCCAGGATCCGTGGTGCGAGCCGGCTCTGCGGGTGTGTCGCTGCGTCAGCCGGCTGCCCAGTCCGTCGGGAAGTCCTTCTCCGTCAACCTGAGCAAGGCGGTGAAGTGCAGCGGCAACGTGAGCGCGAACATCACCGGCCATCTCTCGATTCGCCCCCAGGTCAACCTCTCGTTCGTCGTCGGGTTCGGCCGGATCAACTCGGCTTCCTTCGGTCTGTCCGTCGTGGAGGACGCCGCCCTCAAAGCCAGTCTGCAGGGCGCGGCATCGTGCGGCGCCTCGTTCACCCTCGCGACCGTGCTGCTGCCGGCGTTCTCCGTGGGACCGGTTCCGGTGACCGCGTCGCTGGAACTGAAAGCCGATGCCAGCATCGGCGTGAGCGGGTCCGCGACGATTTCGGGGTCACAGCATTACCAGAGCGCCGCCGGCCTCAACTACATCTACGGCCGGCCGATCATGCCGTATTCATCGACCTCGTCGACCTGGAACTTCGACCGCCCTCAGCTCAGTGGATCCGGCAAGCTCGAGGTGGGAGTGACCGGTTCGGTGAGTTTGCAGGTCGCCGCGCTGGTCGGGCCCCGGCTCGACGCCCGGGTGTATCTCGGCGCGGCCGCGAATGCGGCGCAGACACCGTGGTGGCGGCTGTATGCCGGCGTGACGATCAGCGGCGGCCTGCGCCTCCTGGTGTTCAACATCGGCACCTGGCAGATCTGGCACCGGGAATGGACGCTGGTCAACGCTTTCGGCATCCTCACCCAGAACCTGCCGTCGGCGGTGGCCGGGCGTCCGTACGCCGCGCGGGTGGCAGCGGTCGGTGGCGAAGCGCCCTACTCGTTCTCCTCACCGGACGCGCTGCCGACCGGGTTGACCCTGAACGCCGACGGGACCATCACCGGTACACCGTCGGGCGATCCGTCCGGTAGGGACAGCACGACCACCTTCCGGGTGGTCGCCCGCGACGCCAACGGCGAACAGCTGTCCCGGTCGTTCACCGTGGCGGTGCACCGCATGTCGATCACCACGGCAACGCTGCCCATGGCCGTTCGAAACAGTGGGTACAGCACGTCGCTGGACAGCGTCGGCGGGTCGGGAGCCGTCACCTGGTCGCTGGTCGGTGGAGCGCTGCCGGACGGCCTGTCGCTGAGCCCGTCCGGCACCATTTCCGGCATGGTCGGCGCCGAAGCCTTCACCAACCGTTTCACCGTTCTTGCGACCGACTCGACCGGCGCGTCGGCCAGCGCGTCGCTGACCCTTCCGGTGCGCGTCGTCCACGAGCCGCCGCCCATCGGTCCCTGCCCGGATGCGGTCACCGACAAGGGCCCGGGAACCCGCGCCATGCCGATCTGCCGATGATGCAGATCTGACTGCGTCACAACAGGAATCAGGCCGGCCGATGGACCTCCGGGTGCATCGGCCGGCCTGTTGTGACGGTGCGGGGAGATGCCGGGTGAGCCTGTTCTCAGGGCATGTCGTTCAGTACCCGGCCCAGGTCGAGCAGCGATTCGATCGATTCGTCGGAGCCCTCCACGCAGAGGGTCAGCTGGTTGCCGATCGAGGTGTAGGTGCCGATGAAGGCGACGTCGTCGACGATCAGGTAGATGGACAGTTCGAGTTCGGTGCGCTGCCGCGGCGCGATGATGAACTGCCGGTCCAACACCTCGAACGCAGGCTCCTGCCCCACCACACCGAGCAGCTTCTGCCAGGCCCGCAGGCGTTGCCTCGTCAGGTTGATCGAGTCGGTGTAAAGGCGCTCGGTCTCCGGCGTGTTACCACTCGTGACGTTCAGGTAGGCCGTCGTCGCGCGCTCGCGCAGTCCCACTTCATCCTCCAGTTGGTCGCGGCGAGCCTATCAACGGAAGCCGGCGGCCTCCGATCGCTCGTCGCACCGCCCAGCACCGCCCCTCGGCCGGCCGGCCGGCTGCTGTCGGCGCGGGCCGGTCCCGGGGGTGGTGGTGGGTCTGCGTGGGCCTACTTGCCGAAGTCGGCGCACTCCGGTTCGGCCTGCACCGCCGCAGCCAACTCCGGCGACTTGATCTCGGTCGGCCCGGCCACCTTGGTGCTGAGGTTCTCCATCTCGTGGCTGACCTGCAGGATGTCGGCCGAGACGTCGGACAGTGTGGTCTCGCCGCCGACCAGTTCGGCCGCCGACCCGGAGAGGTCCGCCAGGCCGGTGAGGTAGCGGACGAACGTCTGGTGGATGTCCGCACCGCCGGGCACGCTCGGTGGCTGCGCACCCTGCGCATCACCGAGCGCCTGTGCTGCGCTCTCGTGCAGGGCCCTGTAGTACGTCACGTACGCCGAACGGTAGGCGGCCAGGCCGGACGCCTCGGTGGACTGCGGCACATCCAGGACGGCGGTGTACACGGCGCCCATGTCCGTGCACATGCCGGTCACCCAACGCTTGGTGGCAGCGTCGACGGCCTTCGTACCGGCAGCCCTGCTGGAACCGGTCGACGATCCGGCCGGAGCAGTCGGGACGTCGCTGGTCGGGTTGTCGCTGGTCGGGTCGTTGCCGGGGTCGTCCGTGCTGGGGCCGGCCGTGCTCGGGGCGCTGCTCGGCCGGCTCGTGCTCGGCGCGTCGGTCGTCGCCAGCGGAGTAGTGGGTGCAGCGGTGCTGGACGGCGAGCTGGTCGACTGCGCGGTCGCCGGCACCACCGGGCCCCCGGCAGCAGCTACCGGCCGGCCGGCCACTTCGGTTCCACAGGCGGTCATGGTCAGGAGCCCGGCAGCCAACATGCTGGCGGCCAGGCAGCGACGGATGTTCATCGGTGTTGCTTCCTCGTACGGGCTGCGTCAGGGCGACGGCGAGCGCGGGTGGCGACCGGCAGGCAGCCGATCCGGGAAGCCAGGAGGCTCTGCTGGCGGTGGTGATACAAGGCGAGTCATCGGATGTCGGGACAGGGGTGTGATGCCGACCACGTCGCCAGGACCAGTGCGGGGTCAGGCAAGGCCCCGGTGGGCGGCGTGCCCGGGACCGGGGCGGATGGCATCCGCGGGGCGGAGGGGATCCGCGGGACTGGTCCGCGCCGCGGTGGTGTCGAGCTGTCCGGTGCGGCGTCTTGCCCGGTGTGTCGACGGGCTCATGCCCATGTAGCGCACGAACACCCGGTGGAATTGCGCGTAGCTGCCGAAGCCCGCCGCATACGCGGCGTCGGTGATCGACAGCTCATGATCGTCGTCGCACCGGTCGAGATAACGCGCAAGTTGCCCGGAAAGACGGTACTGGGTGACGGTCTGTCCGGTTTCGGCGCGGAACCGCCGTTGCAGTTGTCCTGGGCTGACATCCAGCGACCGGGCAAGCGCCTTCACGGACCACTGAACCAGGCCGCTCGGCTCGTTGAGGGCCTGCACGGCCCGGAGGACGACGGCGGAAGCGGGCGGTCGGGTCCCCCGAGCGGTCAAGCGCAGGCGCCAGGCTCGCAGCAGGACGTAGCCCAGCCCGAGGCGGCTCTCGAGCGGGTCTTCCGCTCGTTGTGACAGCTCGTCCAGCCGCTCGTGCAGCCAGCGCAGGTCAGTGGCCGGAATCCGCATCACCAGCGGCAGGTCGGCGCCGTCGGGCCGGCTGAAGACCGGGCTGTCCGACGCGGAGTTCACCAGGTCCGTGAGTTCTCGCGCAGCGATCACCTGCCAACCTCGCAGATCCGGCGACGAATGGATGGGCGCAGGCTGCTGTCCCGGAAAGAACCAGCACAGCATCGCTTCTCGCAGTTGGATCACCGATCCGCCGGTCCGCACAGCCACGCGTCCCTGGATCACCAGCCACAGCTCCAGAACGGGCGCAGCGGTCGCTGCCGTTGCCTCGGGCGGCGTCGACGACGGACCGGGCACCAACTCCTTGACCAAGGAGGTGGTGGCGTGGGTCCGTGGCAGCGACCCGCTCCCGGTCATGCCCGGCCACCGGCGCGGCGGAGGTGGCACAAAATGAGAGGACGACGGTTCCGAGCGGGTATCGGCGGGGTCACCGCCTCGGGAGGATGGTGCCTGACGCGAGGATCAGGGCGAGCCGCGCCGATGGCCTTGCAATCACTGAGAGGTGGCGATCGATGAGCAACGCAGGAATTGCGGTGATCCGCACAGCCGATCCGGACGAGGCGCGTCGTCTGGTGGCCGGCGAAGGTGCAGCAATCCTCACCGCACAGGAACGTCGGCCGGACGAGTCGTGGACCGACTACGGAGTCCGACTTGCCCGACAGGTGCTCGGGGACGCCGGAGTGCAGGTGGTGCCACAATTCGAAGCGAGCGTGGCATCGGGTAGGCGGGGACAGGAGCGGGCGGCGTCGCGCCCTAGCGACGACGCCTTCCACCGTCGCTTGCAGGTGGGCGCGGACGAGGACCTCTGGCTGCACAACGACGGCTATGCAGTCGGAGACCAGGCACCTGACCAGCTGTTCCTGCTGTGCCAGCAACCCGCTCGCGAGGGCGGAGCGAATGTGCTGATCGACACCGCAGTGCTGTTGGATGAGATCGCCGAGCAGGATCCGGAATTGTCGGAATTTCTCTGGACCGAACCGATCGACCAGAGCGAGCCCGCCTTCGATGTCGTTCATGCACCCGTGGTGCGGACCCTGCCGTCCGGACGGGTGCAGGTCCGTCGCAATCCCTATCAGGCACCGCTCGCCGGCGCTCCGAGCCGGCACGCCGAATTGGTCGCACGTTGGGAAGCCCGGTGCGCCGAGGCCTCCGCCAGTGCGCCCGGCGCCACGCTCGGCGTCGGCGAGCTCGCCTGCTTCGACAACTACCGGGTCCTGCACGGGCGCCGGTGGTACGTCGGGGACGAGCGGACGGCGCACTCCATCTGGGCGTGGACGACCGAAGCGGTCGATGTACTGCC
Source organism: uncultured Nakamurella sp. (assembly GCA_964242105.1). Taxonomy (GTDB): domain Bacteria; phylum Actinomycetota; class Actinomycetes; order Mycobacteriales; family Nakamurellaceae; genus Nakamurella. The sequence continues at coordinate 16,473 of CAXTBG010000034.1, forward strand.
CCTGGAGCGCGAACTCGTCTTCTGATCGGGCGGGTGCATTGATCGTCACGGCTGCAGAAAGGCGAGGGCGGCAAGCGCGTAGAGCGCTGCGCAGTTCAGCACCTCGTCCTCGTCGGCGTAGTCGTCGATGCCGGCGGAGAAGGTCGGTTGGGGCCCGTAGCACAGCGCGTCCCTTCCGGCTTGTCTCCATCTGCTCGCGTCGCTGGCAGGCAGCCTGATTGCACACTCAGGAGGCCGCCCGGTCACCTGCAGCGAGGCACGGCGCCAGGCGTGCGCCAGGGTCGAGTGCGGATCGGTCCAATTGGCATCCCAACCTTTCCGTCGGGTGACCGTCACCGTTTCGACGGAGGAAACCGCCGATCGCACGGTCTCCTCAGCAGAGCGCATCGACATGCCCGGCGGCAGCCGCAGGTCGACCTCGGCTCGCGCCCGCGTCGCGATCTGACCGACGAAGGTACCGGCGGAGATGGTGCCGACGTTGGCGGTGAGCGTCAGTCCGGTGTCCCCGTCCATCAGTTCCAGGTCTGAGAGCTCCGATGGAAGGACGCCACGCAGTCCGGTCAAGCCGTCGATCGTGCCGACCGCCTCGGCGATCCGGGCGGTGGCGGAGGCGCCGGAACGGACCGCGGAGGAGTGTCCGGCCGGCCCTGACGCGGTGACGTCCAGCCAGAGCACGCCTTTCTCGCCCACTGCCAGCCGGCGGAACCCCGGGCCCTCCCCGCAGATCAGCCCATCCCCGTAGAGCTCCGGGTGAGTACGGAGCAGGTAGGCTGCCCCGTTGTCCCCGAAGACCACCTCGTCGCTGACCGCAGCAAAGGTGATGCGCCCGCACCAATCCCGTCGCTCGGCCAGCAACCCGACCGCGGTCACCATCGCCGCAACCGCACCTTTCATGTTGCCCATGCCCAGTCCGAACAGCCGACCGCCAGTTCGGGTGAGCCGCCACACCGGCACCGACCAGCTCGCCTCGTCACCGGCAGGCATCGTGTCCAGATGGACGTTGAGAATCAGGTGCGGCCCCGGCCGCTGCGAATCGACGTCGGCCAGCACGCAGGGCATCGACGGATCGGTGTGCTCCAGCCTCCCGGTCAGCCCTCGATCCGCCAGCGCCTGCAGCACCACCTGCGCCATCAGCCGGGTGTCGCCGGGTGGATTGACACTCGGTGCCGCGACGAGATCGGAGCACAGTGCGACGATCTGCTCCCGCATTGCGCTGACGGACGACAGCACGTCCGCGGCGTGATCCTGTTCCATCGACACGATCGGGCTTCTCTCTCTGCTGGGATGGACGTCGCACATGGACCGACACACACTTCACGTCGCGCCGGAGGTCGTCCAGCGGCGCCAATCGGCAGCAGCGAACGGACCGCGCACGTCGCAACCGGCGGCCACCACCGCGCCGAAGACCTCGTCGCCCGGCAGGCGCGGCTCGACGCGGTGTCCCAGGCTCTCCAGCTCGGCGAGGTGTGGATGGTCGGATTCCACGAGCAGGCGCGCATTTTCACTTCTCCACCGCGGGTGGGCTACCGCCGCCGGCAAGGAAACCCCCGCCGTCAATGCGGTCAGGACCTGCAGCAGCGTCTGCACCTGGCCGTCAGCGCCCGGGGTGGCCAAGCCGAGGGTCGCGTCGTCGCGCTGCACCACCATGGCCGGCGCGAGGGTGTGCACGGGTTTCGTGCCGGCGCCGTAACGATTCTCGCCATCGGTGAAACCGGCGGCCCGATTGTTCAGCACGATGCCGTGCTCCGGTACGAAGACGGCCGAGCCGAAATCATCGAACACGCTGATCAGTGAGGAAACGACGAGTCCGGACGCATCGGCGGTTGCGACGCCCGCAGTGTGCAGATAGGCGCGCGGTCCGCCTCGCCTGGCAGCACGTCGTGGATCCACGGTCAGTGTCCGCGACAGGGTCCGGCGGGCGTCGGCGCACCCGGACCGGAGCTCGAATGCTGCTTCGGTGATTTCGATCAGCAGGTGATCGAGCACCGCCTCGGGATGATCCGAGCGAGCTCTTGCGGATTCGCGCAGAGCCAGCGCCAACAGCACGCCCTGCGACGACGGCGGCTGCACCGCAAGGAATCCGCCGCCGAAGCCGATCGTGACCGGCGCGCCGACGTCGGTGGCGTGATGGAGGAAGTCGCTGCGATGCAACATCCCGCCGGTGCGGCGGGCCGCCTGGACCATGGCGGTCGCGGCTTCGTCGTAGAAGGCCGCAGACCCTCGTTCGGCGACATCGTGGAGGAGCGCCGCCAACTCGGGCTGCCGCCACACATCCCCGGCCTTCATCGCCAGCAGAGGCCAGTTCGCCGCGCCGCCATCGATGAGACGACGCCGATGTGCCGAGACGGCGCGCATCAGTTCCTCGTCGACCGGATATCCGGCGTCCGCCACGGTCATGGCGTCGAGCAGTACCTCACGCAACGAAAGGCGACCCCACCGGCGGTGACATTCCACCCACGCCGAGACCAGACCCGGAACCGTCACCGATCCGCCGCCGGTCAGGTCGTTCGTCGGAGTGGCGGCGCAGTTGCCCGTCCCGTTGATCGCGACCGGAGGCAAGCCCGGCTCGCGAACCAGGCACATCATGTCTCCGCCCAATCCGGCCGCCTGCGGCATCAGGACGCACACCACCGCCTGTGCTGCGACAGCAGCATCGACCGCACTGCCACCCCTGGCGAGCACGGTGGTCGCTGCCGAAACGGCGAGCGGATGGGCGGCGGCTACCGCGCCGCGGAGGCCGGGCACCGCCCGGCTGTGCCGTGCGGACACATCACTGCCGGGCATGTCACCTCCCATCACGACACTCGCGGCCGTCGCGTGATCTTACCTGTATAATTTATCTACACCCGGGTCGGTCGCTTGCCAGATGATGGTGACAGTGTATATAAATAATACGCTGGCGACCGATGGTCCACGTGGCTGCGGGGCACCGCGTGGGGCGCCGCCGAAGGCAAAGGAGCAGTGGTGGATTTCCTGGTACTGCCCGATATGTCGCTGGAGCTTGCGGAGAGTCTGCTCGGCGATCTCAAGGTCGCGGCGGCCGCTCGCGGCGTGGCGCTGGCCGGGGTTGTCGTGGACCGTGCGGGCAACCAGGTTGCGTCCTGCCGGATGGACGGCGCGCAGCTCGGTGCCGCCTCCCTGGCCTCTGACAAGGCCTACACTGCCGCGGCTTTCGGCCATCCGACGGCAGCCTGGACGACATCGACGGGACCGGGAGGCGCGGACTGGGGCATGGCCGGCACGCTCGGCGGCAGATGCGTCGTCTTTCCTGGTGGAGTGCCTGTCTACAGCGACCAGTACCTGCTCGGCGCCCTGGGGGTCAGCGGTGCAGCATCCGCGATCGACCAGGAGTGCGCGGAGAAAGCCGTGGCCGGCAGTGGCTTGAGCACCATGCGCCGGTGAGCGTCGTTCTGGTGGCCGGGGGGTCGACCGGCATCGGAGCAGCTTCGGTCCGCGCCTTCCGCGATCGTGGCGACTGCGTCCTGCTGGCCGACCGGAACGAGGACGGCCGGGTGGTTATCGATGAGTCGGCTACCGGCGGCGGAGCCTTCTACCACTGCGATCTGGCCGATCCCGCGGCAGCCGCGGGTGCCGTGGAGCACGCCGTGAACCTATGGGGGAGCCTCGATGTCGTCTTCTACAACGCGGCCGTGCTGGACGCCGCCCCGCTCGGTGAGTGGACCGCCGCGCAGTGGAATCGGTCGCTTGCGGTCAATCTCAGCGGGCCCTTCTTCCTGGTCCAGGCTGCTGCGCCCTATCTGCGGAAAGCGACAAACGGCCGGGTGATCCTGACGTCCTCGACCGGCGCATTCCGGGGCCACGCCGGCATGCCGGCCTACCACGCCAGCAAATCAGGCTTGCTCGGGCTTGTCCGGGCGCTGGCCGACGAGCTGGGGCCGGACGGCATCACAGTGAATGCGTTGTGTCCGGGATGGGTGGACACCCCGTTCAACGATTCATTCTGGAGCCACCAGTCAGATCCTGCGGCGGCGCTGTCCGCCTTGACCGGGCAGATACCGTTGCGCCGCCAGGCCGAGCCCCATGAGGTCACCGAACTGCTGCTGTTCCTGGCGTCCCCCGGATCGGCGTACATCACCGGCCAGCCGCTCGTCATCGACGGCGGCTACACCGCCGTCTGAACCGGGAGCCAAGTTGAATCTCGAGGTCTTCACCAATCCGCGGGCGTCTCGCGTTGTTCCCGCGGCGGGCTTCGCCGCCGAATCGCGCGCGCCGATGGCCGTTCACACCGGCCTTCCGGGCTACCTTGTCACCGAGCTCATCGACTGCCCTGGTCTGGCTGCCCGCCTCGGTGTCCGGCAGGTGATGGTCAAGGACGAGTCGCTCCGGATGGGCCTGCCGTCGTTCAAGATCCTGGGCGCCTCGTTCGCAACCGTGCAGGCCATCCGGGAGAAATGGCTGCCGGACTTCACCGGTCCGCTGGGTATCGGCCTACGAGAAGCCCTCGCGGACCTGCTCCCGTTGTCGCTCGCCGCCGCCACCGATGGGAATCACGGCAGGGGCGTTGCTCGGATGGCGGCGCTGCTGGGACTGGGCTGTTCGATCCTGGTGCCGGCGGGCACGGCTGGGGCTCGCATCCAGGCGATCGCCGGCGAGGGTGCGGTCGTCACGGTGGTCGACGGGTCCTACGACGATGCGGTCGCCGCGTCCGCGAGACTCGCCGACGATCACGCGCTGATCGTCTCCGACACGTCCTGGCCCGGTTACGAACGGACCCCGCGGGCTGTGGTCGAGGGGTATTCCACGATGTTCTTCGAGATCGACGACGAGCTGGCCCGGGCCGGGCGTCCCGGCCCGACGATGGTTGCACTGCAGGCGGGAGTCGGTGCCTTCGCGGCCGCCGGCCTGCGGCACTACCGAGGTGGGCACGGGAGCGGAACGGTCCGCACGCTGGTCGTCGAACCGGTCAGTGCGAACTGTCTGATGGCGTCTGCGCGGGCCGGTCGGATGACGGCCGTACCGGGACCGCACGAGTCCAGCATGGCCGGCCTGAATTGCGGCCTGCCTTCGGAACTGGTCTGGCCGATCGTGGCCGCCGGGACCGACACCTTCGTCGCCATCGACGACCAGTGCGCCGAGGAGGCCATGCGCGCCTATGCCGACATCGGGATCGAGGCCGGTGAGTCGGGGGCAGCCTCGCTGGGTGGGCTACTGGCCCTCAGCAGCGACCGCAAGGCGGCCGTAGCGGCAGGTTTGACCGACGACGCGCGGCTGCTCCTGGTGAACACCGAGGGCGCGACCGACCCGGTGAACTACCGTGCTGTGCTCCAGAAAGCCGTGACGACAACGGATGTGAACGAGCGATGACCATGCCTGGTCTGCTGGCCGGCCGCACAGCCGTGGTGACCGGCGCCGCCTCCGGGATCGGGCTGGCCATCGCCACCCGCTTCGCTGCCGAGGGCGCCGCTGTCGCGCTGATCGACATCGACGCCGAAGGCCTACGTCGGGCGTCGGAGAGCATCAGCGCGCGCACCGGGGTCACGGCCGTGGCGGCCACCGCCGATGTCGGCGACGAGCACAGTACAGCCGTTGCAGCGCAGCACATAGAGGACGCCGTCGGGGTGTGCGACGTCGTCGTGGCCAATGCCGGGATCCTGATCCTGCGCGAGGTGTTGGCCACTTCGGCAGCAGACTTCGAGCGGGTGCTGCGGATCAATCTGACCGGCGCCTTCTTGACGGCGAAGGAGTTCGCCGGGCGGATGGTGCGTGCGCAGCAACCCGGTGCCGTGCTGTTCACCTCGTCGTTGTTCGGCACCCGGGGCGGGGTGGGCAACGGGGCGTACTCGGCGTCCAAGTTCGGCATGATCGGGCTCGCCCAGAGCCTGGCCGCGGAGGTCGCCCGACACCACATACGGGTGAACACCGTGTGTCCTGGACAGATCGACTCTGCCATGCTGGCACAGCTTTTCGTCGACCGCGCCGCCGAATCGGGACGCTCCGCGGCCCAGGAGCGCGAGTCCTTCACCCGGCGTGTGCCGCTGGGCCGACTCGGCACACCGGCGGATGTGGCCGACACCTTCGTCTATCTGGCCAGCGACCTCGGCGCGTACGTCACCGGGCAGGCGATCACCGTCGACGGCGGCTGGACGGTCGGATGACCGGGGACCGCCGCGACGCGGTGCCGACCCGATCGCGTCATGCGGAACCGGAACGGGAGCGATTCCGGGGCCCTCTGTTCGTCCGAACCGCCGTCACGGTGCGTGTTCTGATTCTGGCAACGGCTGAACAGGTGGGCGCTTCCCATCCGCTGTCGAGAGGAGCGTGACATGCGTATCGGCCCACGGCAGCCGAGACCGGCGCGGATCCGAGCCGCCGTCATCGGCGGTGGTTTCGGTGGCATCGCCGCCGCGATCGAACTACGAAAAGCCGGCATCGACGACATCGTCGTTCTCGAGAAGTCGTCGGGAGTCGGTGGTACCTGGTACGACAACCGATATCCCGGTGCACAGACCGATGCGGCGTCGCACATGTACTGCTACTCGTTCGCCCGCTACGACTGGTCGAGAACCCATGTCGGACACCGGGAGCTGCGCGAGTACCTGGAGCACGTGGTCGACCGCTTCGACGTCCGCCGGCATTTTCAGTTCTGCAGCACGGTGCGGTCGGTCGTCTGGGACGAGGCCGAACAGCAGTATGCCGTCACCATCGACGCAGGCGTGCACAACGGCGGGAACGCGCGTACCGTCCGGACGGAGATGTTCCACGCGGTGATCAGCGCCGTCGGGATGTTCGGCGCCCCGCGGCTACCCGACCTCCCCGGCTTGGACGCCTTCGCCGGGCGGAAGGTGCACACGGCGGCCTGGGACGATTCGATCGTCCTGGACGGCAAGCAGGTGGCCGTCATGGGCACCGGTTCCAGCGCCACCCAGGTGGTCGCGTCCATCGCCGGCCGTGCCGACCGGGTCGTCGTGTACCAGCGGCAACCTGGCTGGCTGCTCCCCAAGGGCGACCGGGATTTCACCCCACTGGAACGACGCATCTTTCGACTGCCACTGCTGTGGAGGATCAACCGGTTGCGACTGTATCTGCGGCAGGAACGCCGGGAATTCCGCGGAGCGGTATTCCTGCCGGGTTCGGCGATGAATGCGCGGTCCGCGCAGGCAGCCTTGGACCTCATCGACACCGTCTTCGCGGACCGTCCGGATCTGCGTGCGATGGTCACGCCGAGCTACTCCTTCGGTGGCAAGCGGGCGGTGCTGTCGAGCTCCTACTACCAGGCGTTGTTGCGGGACAACGTCGAACTGGTGCCGCGCCCCGTGGTTTCATGCACGCCGACCGGCGTGGTCGATGCAGCGGGCGAGGAACGAGAAGCTGACGTGCTGGTGATGGCGACCGGCTTCCGGCCGGCCGACTACCTGGCCGGCCTGCGCGTCGTGGGCCGCGACGGTGTGGATCTGCACGGATATTGGAACGGAGAGCCGTCGGCTTTCCTCGGCATCACCATGCCGGGCTTTCCGAACTTTTTCCTGCTGTATGGACCGAACACCAATGGCGGGTTCATCATCCCCAATCTGGAGCGTCAGTCGGCCTACGCAGCGAAGGAAATCCGACGATTGCGCCGTGGGGTGACGGCCGTGGAGGTCCGCCCTGGGGTGACCGAACGGTACAACCGCTGGCTACAGCGGAAGCTCGCCCGAACCGCCTTCACCGCGACCGACAACTACTACGTCTCGGCTTCGGGAAAGGTGGTCACCCAATGGCCCGAGAGTGCCACCCTGTACGCGTTGCTCACGGTGGTGTTGCGGCGCATCAGTTCGCACTCGTTCAGGACCGGCGTACCTACGGACGCCGACAACGGTGCTGCGGCATCCGGTAGCAGGCGGCCGCCGCAGCATTCATCGATCGTCTAGCTGAACAGGATCCGGTCGACGGCCACGCCCGTGTCGACGATGTGCTGATTGGTCAATCTCGCCGCAGCCGCACCGTCCCGCGCCCGGACGAACTCCAGTACCTGTTCCTCGAGGGTGACCCAGTCGTCGCCGAGCTGGTCCTCCACCGTGGAGAAGTAGAACCTTGCCCGCTTCTCCAACCCAGCGGACGTTGCGGCCAACACGCTGTTGTGCGCGGCCTGGCGCAGCGCCGCGCGGAATCCGACGAACCCGATACCCTGGTCGTCGGCGTGGGCGGCGACGGCCGCCCTCGTACGCGACACCGCCTGCTCGAGGTGTACCAGGTCTTCGTCGGTCCTCCGCTCGGCGGCCCACCGCGCGACCAGAGCTTCTACATCGGCCCTGAACTCGAACAGCTCGTGCAGTTCGGTGACGGTCCGATCCCGCACCCGCACCCCGTGCCGGGGCTTGATCTCCACCCAGCCGGCCTGGTCGAGAGAACTGAGAGCCTCCCGCACCGGAATCCTGCTGACGCCGTAGTGCATCGCGAGATCATCGGCATGCAGGCGTTGTCCTGGCTGAAGTGCACCGGCGATGATCGCCGATTCGAGCTCCGCATACAGTCGGTTGGGCAGTGTGGTTGAACCGGTCAACTCCGGGAGCGCCGCGGACAAACTGGTCCGCACGGCCCCTCTCCCGCCTGGTCCTGACACCGTCGCCCTCCCCGTCGGAAGAAAATATACCGTACGCGTGGTTCTGCGGGCGGCAATCCGGTGGACGAACGAAGCCGATCGCGACCATGACGGTCAGGCGTCGTCCCGGGCGACCATGTTGAGGAAGCGGCGGGTCCGGGCGTTCTGCGGGTTGTCCAGCACCTCGCTCGGACTGCCCTGCTCTACGACGACGCCCTCGTCCATGAACACCACCTTGTCGGCCACGTCCCGCGCGAATCGAACCTCGTGCGTCACGATGATCATCGTCATGCCGGCATCCGCGAGACGCCGGATGACCGATAGCACCTCACCCACCAGTTCGGGATCCAGCGCCGATGTGGGCTCGTCGAACAGCATCAGTTTCGGGGTGATCGCCAACGCCCTGGCGATGGCCACCCGCTGCTGCTGACCGCCGGAGAGCCGATGCGGCAGATGGTGGATGTGTTGCGCCAGGCCGACGTCGGTGAGCAGACCGGTGGCCCGTCGGCGCACGTCTGCGACGGGTTCCCGGTACACCCGGGTAGGCGCGATCGTCACGTTCTCCAAGACCGGCAGGTGGTCGAAGAGGTTGAAGTGCTGGAAGACCATCCCTATGCGGGCGGCCGCGCGGGCCTTGGCGAGGTTGCCCACCGGCTTGAGCACGCCGTTGACGCGGCGATAACCGACGTGCTCCCCGTCGACCAGTACTTCGCCGCTGTCCATGGGCTCCAGGTGGTTGATCAGGCGCAGCAGCGTGCTCTTGCCGGATCCGCTGGGGCCCATGACGACCACCACCTCCCCGGGCTTGACCTCGAGATCCACGCCCCGGAGGATCTCCCGCGGTCCGTAGGACTTCGAGACGGCGCGACAGGTGACGAAGTCGGCGCCGTTCGCGGGCCGCCGTTCTGACCCGGCTCCGACAACCATCTCGGCTACGCCGGTCAGTGGAGCGCCGTCGCGCACCTCTGGCGGCAGCCCGGCGTCCATTGGTGCAGCCGACATCTCGACGCCGGTCCGCCCGCCGTCTCCCGTCCCTTCAGGGCGCCGCGTCAGCAGACCACCCAGATTGCGCAGACCGGTTCCGAGCATTCGATTCATCGGGCCGCCGGCCGTGTCGCGGTCGAGGGAGAAGCGCCGCTCGAGGAGCATCTGCCCACCCGACATCACGGTGGTCGCCGCGAGGTAGACGACGCCGGCCGCCGACAGCACCGGGATGAATTCGAAATTCTGCGCCGTGATGCTCTGAGCGCGGAGCAAGACCTCGTTCAACGCGATGACGGAAGCGAGAGATGTCGACTTCAGCAGGGAGATCGCATTGTTGCCCAGTGCCGGCACGATCGCCCGGAGCGCTTGTGGCAGGACGATCCTGCCCAGCGTCAAGGGTGCGGACATGCCGAGCGACTGCGCTGCGATCAGCTGCGTGCGGCTGACCGAGCGAATACCGCCGCGGATCACCTCACCGGAGAACGCGGCCTCGTTCAAGGCGAATCCCACGACCGCCGCCTGGAACGTCGTGAGGGTGATGCCGATGATGGGTAGCACGTCGTAGATGTAGATCAACTGCAGAAGGAGCGGTGTGCCGCGCATGATCCAGACGTAGATCGATGCGGGCGCTCGGACGGCGCGATATTTCGACTCTCGCATCACAGCAAGACCCAGGCCCAGCACGAGGGCCAGCACCATGGCGAGAACCGCGACCTCGATGGCGGCCAGTAGCCCCTGCCACAGATAGGACGTCGTGAGATAGTGCCAGAACAGCGACATTCTTCGACTCCAGGGGCGCTACACGCTCGGACGGTCCTGAACGGTGAGCAGATCGAGGGCTGGCGGCATGAGCCGGCCGGATCCCGTCAGGCCTTGATGGCGGGCTTGTAGACCTGCGTCGCGGCGAAACCCCACTTGGTGACCAATTCCTTGAGTTTGCCGGAGGAGTACAGCTCGGTCATCGAATCCTGCACCGCGCCCAGCAGAGCAGTGTCCGACTTCGCCACGCCGAAGCCGAAGACGAAGTCCGAAACGATGGGGAAGCCGACCTGGACCTTCGGCAGTTTGCCGGCCAGGTAGCTCGCCACCCCGCTGTCGGTGAGGAATATGTCGGCACGACCCTGGGCAACGGCGTTGACCGCCTGGTCGTTCCCCTGGAACGACAACGGTGTGATGGCCGGCTTTCCGGCTGCCTTGCAAGCAGCGCTCTGCTTGTCGAAGATGGCATTCTCGACGGTTCCGACTGCCTCGGCGGCGATCACGCCGCAGGTCGACTCGAGGGACGTCAAATTCTTCGGGTTGCCCTTGGCCACCACCGAGGCCTCTCCGGCCTTCATGTACTGCACGAAGCTGATCTGTTTGGCCCGCTCGTCGGAGGCGTACATGCCGGAGGCGATGAGGTTGATGTGTTTGGCCTGCAGTGCCGGGATGAGGCCGTTGAAATCCTGCTTCTGGAACGAGAAGCTGAAGCCGACGCACTTGCTCACCGCGTCGAGCAGGTCCGGCTCGATCCCGATGATCTTGTTGGGATCGTTGGGATCCGGGAACTCGTAGTTCGAACCACCGGGTGATGACCCCACGATGATCTTCTGGCCCTTCACCGATGGGTACTTCGCTGCAATCGCAGCGCAGCCCGAGGCTGAGCTTGGACCGCCGGCCGTCGCACCGCCCGATCCTGACGCGGCGCTGACGCTGCCGGCCGAGGAAGTGCCACTGGTCGCCGACGTCGTTGCAACAGCAGTGCTTGACGCGACTGCCGAAGGGCTGCTCGAGGCGGCGACCGTGCTGCTCGAGCTGCTACACGCACTCAAGGTCAGCACGATCCCGATGCCCACGGACACACTGGCCGTCGTCCTACGCTTCATGCCGCTCCTCGGGTGTGGATGAATAATAACTTATACTTCCTGGTCCTTGGGAGCGGTGTAAAGACGTTGGTTGTTGCGTTTCGGTTACATCAGGAGGCTGACAGCAGCGGTGCAGTGGTGACCATGACCGACATGGCGATCACTTGCAGCGCCGACGATACCGAGGCGAGCGGTCCCGGTGCCGGGGCCCGCTGGGCTGCTGAGGCGACGCTGCGCAGACGATGGGAGACCGACGGTGTGGTGGCGATCAACCGCGGGGAAGTCGCGGCGGCGGCGTCAGTCTCTGTTGCCCACCTCTCTCGCATCTTCCGCCAGGAGTACGGAGTCGACCCCTTTGCCGGTATGGAAATGGATCCGCCTGGCGCGCGGGAATGCGTTCGTCGGAAAGAGTTCGATGACGCTGACCCGCATCGCCGCCGCTCTCCTCCAGCGGGCCTTGCTCTCCGGCGCCTGATTGGTCATCGCCAGGCATGGCGTCGACCGTCAAGACGTGAGGGATGAAGTCGAGCCGACCGTTTCCGGTGGTGTCTGGCCAGGACTGCATCGCGCTTGGCAGCTCGGACCAGCCCGCCAGAACCCGACCGGCAGAGGTCAGCGGCGGGCCGCCACGATGGCCGCCGCCAGATCGGTGCCGGACCGCCACGCGCTCTCCACCCGGGCGGAACCCTGCGGACACCACTGGTCCCCGGCGAAGCCCACCAGGCGGCCGTCCACCTGCCGCAGGTCGAAGGCACAGTCGTGGGCGGTCGTGGGCTTGGCGAAGGTCCAGCGGTGCGCGTGGGTCCACGCCGGCGCCCCGATGCCGAGCAGCTCCCGGACGGCCCCGACCAGCGGGCCGATCGCCGCATCCGGTGCGGCCAGGTGCTGCCCGGCGAGAGCCGGGGTGCTGTGGGCGACCAGAACGGCGGCGCCGTCTCCCCGGCGGTCACCGTCGTCCGCGACGAACTCCAGATCCGGGTGGTCGTGCACGAACGCCGCCCCGGGCAGCGACCAACCGCACTCGGCGAATCCGGCGACGACCGTGAGCACCGGCTGGCACTCGACCGCACCGGGTACGTCGGTCAACCGGGCCGCCTGCGGGTCGGGCATGGCCAGCACCACATCACCCGGCGGCAGGGTGGGGACTTCGGTCCCCAGCTCGACGTCCGTCGCGGCCAGCAGATCCCGGACGAGCGAGCGCAGGCCGCCCGGTGCAGCCCACCGCATCGGCCCGGTCGTCGTACGGGCCGGCGCCCCGGGCTGGAGGATCGCGAAGGTGTCCGTCCACTCCCGGGCCAGTCCGGCCGATTGCCACCGCTCGACGACGCCGGCGAATCCGGGATCGCGCACAGTGAAGTAACCCGCGCCGATGTCCACCCGCCGGGCGGACAGCGTGGGCGAGGCCATCCGCCCGCCCACCGCACGCCCGCGTTCCACGACGCGCACCGGAACCCCGCCCGCAGCCAGCCCGGCGGCGCAGGCCGCACCGGCCATGCCCGCGCCGACGACGGTGACGGCGCCACTCGGCGCACCCGCGCTCGGTAACGTGCTGGACGAATCGCTGGACCGGCCTGTCGGTGAGTCGTTCATTCGTCACTTGTACCCCGTGCCGCGCCGGCCCGTCCCGACCCGAACGCGGACCGCGGGGCCGGATGGGCGCTTTGCTGAGGTTCGGTTCGTTCGCCGACTGGGCGCGAGACCGCGTCGGCGAGCACCGGGGCCGCCGGGACCGGCGATCCCGCCGTCGGCGACCATCAGAATCGTCCCGGCGACGAGAGGCGAAGTGATGAAGTGGTATGCCCAGCACGGTGTGCGCCGGGCCCGGCAGGTGGCGCTGGATCTCGTGGTGGTGCTGTGGTGCTACGGGTGGGTGCGCCTTGCCCGTTCGGTGCGCGCCGCCGTGCTCCGGCTGCAGGAGCCGGGGCGGTTGCTGCAGACCGCGGGTGACGGTCTGGGCAACGGCCTGGACGATGCTGCCCGCCGGGTCTCTGGAGCGCCGCTGGTCGGTGATCGGCTCGCCGATCCATTGACGGCGGCGGCGAACGCCGGGCACACGGTGGCCGGAGCCGGTGTCGCCGTGCAGACCACGGTGTCGACCCTGGCGACGCTGCTGGCGCTGCTCGTCGCGATCGTGCCGATCGTCCTGGTGGCGGCGTTGTGGCTGTTCCACCGCCTGCGGTTCGCGCGGCAGGCTGCGGCGGCCGGCCGGCTGCGGTCCGACGTGGACCTGTTGGCGCTGCGGGCGGTGGCCACCCTGCCGCTGTCCACGCTGGCCCGCCTTGGTCCCGATCCGGTGGGCCGTTGGCGACGCGGTGACCCGCAGGCAGCGGCGCAACTCGCCGACCTGGTCCTGCGCGACTGCGGTGTGCGGACGGGCCGGAGCTGACCGTCAGACCGGGACGACTCCGGTGGAGGTCCGCGCGTCCGTCCAGCTGTCGCTCAGGGTGTAGCCGGTGGGGAAGGGGTCGGACGGATCGACGCCCACCATGGACATCTCGGTGATCCAGCCCTGCCCGGCGACGCTGGGCAGCACCGCATCGAATCCGCCGACCGTCGTCGTCGCCTCGATGCGCGCGTCGAAGGTGGTGCCGATGAGCGAGCGGGAGAGGAACTGCTCGCCGACGGCGATGTCACCGCGGGCGTGCAGCACCGCGAGCCGGGCCGACGTGCCGGTGCCGCACGGACACCGGTCCACCCTGCCAGGAGACACGATGACCGCGTTCCGGGCGGTCAGCACGCCGTTCTCCCGGCGGACCGGGTTGGTGATGGACGCGATGGTGATCCCGGCGAACAACGGGTTCTCCGGGTGCACCGCGGAGAGCTGTTCGGCGGCAGCGGCTTTGATCCGCTCACCGGCGATGCACAGGTCGCGCGCCTCCGACGGGTGCAGCTGGAAACCGATGGACGAGGCGTCGACGATGGCGTACGTCATCCCGCCCCAGGCGACGTCCACGGTCACGGTGCCCATGCCGGGCACCTCCACCGGTGCATCCAGGTGGTGCACGAATGCAGGCTGGTTGTAGAAGCGGACGCTGGTCACCTTGCCGTTCTCGACCCTGCAGAGCAACCGGATCAGGCCGGCGGGGGACTCGAGCGTCAGCTCGTTGTCGCCCTCGACCGAGGGGACCATGCCGGTCTCCAGCAGCACGGTCGCCACGCAGATGGTGTTGCTCCCGGACATCGCCGGGTACTCCGCGGATTCCATGATGACGTAGCCCAGGGCGGCGGCCGGATCGTTCGACGGCAGGATGATGTTGGCCGCCCGGACCATCGACCCGCGCGGCTCCCGCAGCAGCAGTTGCCGGATGTCGTCCCGTTCGGTGGCGAGGTACTGCATCTTGTCGAACATGGTGCGGCCGGGGACATCTCCGACCCCGCCGACCACGACGTTGCCGATCTCACCCTCGGCATGACATCCCACGACGTTGAGAACCTGCTGGAAGCGCATCCGTAGTATGTTACATGCTACCGCTGACGAACCTCGGCCCGCCCGCCGGCCGATCCCACCCCAGGAGACCCGCAGAGATGACCGATCCCACCGCACCGGCCTGGCACGGAGTGTTCGTCGCGACCGCCCTGCCGTTCCACGACGACCTGTCCGTCGACTTCGACGGCTACGCCGCCCATGTCGGCTGGCTGGCGGAGAACGGCGTCACCGGCGTGACGCCCAACGGGTCGCTCGGGGAGTACCAGACGCTGTCCGACACCGAACGCGCCCGGGTGGTCACCACCGCGGTGCAGGCCGCGCCGGCCGGTTTCGGCGTCATGCCGGGGGTGGCCGCCTACTCGCTGCACCAGTCGCGGCGCTGGGTCGAGCAGGCCGCAGAGGCCGGCGCCCGGTCCGTCCTCGCGTTGCCGCCCAACGTCTATCGGGCCGGCCCCGACGCGGTGGTCGAGCACTACCGGGAGATCGCGAAGGTCGGACTGCCGGTGGTCGCCTACAACAACCCGTTCGACACCAAGGTGGACCTGGTTCCCGAACTGCTGGCGCAGTTGTTCGACGAGGGACTGATCGTCGCGGTCAAGGAGTTCTCCGGCGACGTCCGGCGCGCCTACCAGATCCGCGAGCTGGCACCCGGTCTCGACCTTCTGGTGGGTGCCGACGACGTGCTGTTCGAGCTCGGCATGGCCGGCGCGGTCGGTTGGATCGCCGGCTATCCGAACGCGCTGCCCAGGGACAGCATGCGGCTCTACCGGCTGGCCACCTCCAGCGATCCCGCCGACTGGGCGGCGGCCCTGCCGATCTACCGTGATCTGCACCCGTTGCTGCGCTGGGACTCCCGGCACGAGTTCGTCCAGGCGATCAAGCTGTCCATGGACGTCGCCGGCCGCGCCGGCGGTGCCTGCCGCCCACCGCGCTCACCGCTGTCGCCCGAGTCCGCGGCGCAGGTGGTCAAGGACACCGAGGCAGCCCTGGCCAAGGGCTATCAGTGACAGGCGTGGTGCAGACCTTCGGCCGTCGCATCGAGCAGTCGACGCTCAAGCAGCAGGTGCTGGCCGTCCTGCGGAAGAACCTCGTCACCGGTGACCTGGTCGAAGGCACGCTGTACTCGGCGTCGGCGATCGCACTCGACCTCGGCGTATCCACCAGTCCGGTGCGCGAGGCGCTGCTCACCCTGGTCGACCAGGGCGTCATGGAGGCCGTCCGTAATCGCGGCTACCGCGTGCTCCCGCTGGGCGAGCGCGACCGGTCCGAGATCCACGAGATGCGTGCGCTGCTGGAGATCCCGAGCATGGTGCGCCTTGCCCACTGTCCCGACCTGGTTCCACGGATTCGTGAGTTCGCCGGCGTGGCGGGGGACATCGTGGCGGCCGCGGCCGACGGTGACGTCGTCGCCTACCTGGAGCTGGACCTGGCCTTCCACCTCGGCCTGCTCGGCGTCCTGGGCAACGACCGCCTGGTCGCAGCGGTCCGGACCCTGCGGGACCAGACCAGGCAGCTCAAGCTGACCGCGCTGGTCGGCACCGACGAACTGGAGCGGATGGCGCATTCGCACGTGGACATCGTCGAGGCGCTCGCATCGCACGACGGGCCGCGGGTGGAACAGCTGATGGTGGACCACCTCGAGCACATCCGGACCGACTGGCACTCCCAGCCCGGCCCGCCGGCCCGGCCGCACCGTGGGACCGGGTCGGCACTGTCGTGACCGCTCCGCCCTACCTCGACGGGGACACCTTACGGTCGATGGTGTCCTACGAACAGGCGATCGGTGCCCTCGAGGCGGTGCTGGGCGCCGGCACCGACCTGGCGGCGGCGCCGCCGCGCACAGCGGTCCCGACCGAGCACGGCGAACTGCTCCTCATGGCGGCCGAATCACCCACCGCCGTCGGCTTCAAGCTCCTCGGCCTCGCGCCCGGCAATCCCGGGCGCGGGCTGCCGAGGATCCAGGCCGTCTACACGCTGTTCGATGCGGTCACCCTCACGCCCCGGGTGATGCTCGACGGCACGGCGTTGACGTGCCTGCGCACTGCTGGGCTGTCCGCGCTGGCCGCCCGGGTGCTGGCGGTGCCCGACGCCAGCGTGCTGACCGTCTTCGGCGCCGGTCCGCAGGCACGCTCGCACGTCGAGGCGCTGGCCGCCGTCCGGCCGATCGAGGCGGTCCGGATCGTCACCCGGCACCCGGTCCACTCCGCCGCGCTCGCCCAGAGCCTCGTCGAAAGCGGTTATCCCGCAACGGTGGGCACCGCCGACTCGGTGCGGGACAGCGACGTCGTGGTGTGCGCCACCACCGCCGGCGCTCCGGTTTTCGACGGGCGAGTCCTGCCTGGCCACGCCTGCGTGCTCGCGGTCGGCTCGCACGACCCGGGCGTCCGGGAGCTCGACGGCACGGTGTTCGCCAGGGCCGGCCGGGTCGTCGTCGAGGACCGGGCCACCGCGCTGCGCGAGGCGGGTGACGTGGTGCTGGCGGTACGGGAAGGGTCGCTGGAGGTCGAGTCGATCCGCGATCTCGCCCGCGTGCTCGCCGAAGCCGGTGCACCTCACCGCGCGGGCGGGGGGATCTCGGTGTTCAAGAGCGTCGGCATGGGGTGGGAGGACCTCGCGGTCGCCGAGGTCGCCCACGCACGGTGGGCCGCAGCGCAGTCAGGCGTGCCGGCATGACCGCGCCGGACGTCGTGGTGATCGGCGGCGGGATGGTCGGCGCGGCGTGCGCGTTCTACTGCGCGGCAGCGGGTCTGCGCGTCACCGTCGTGGAGCGCGGGCAGATCGCCGGTGGCACCACGTCGGCGTGCGAGGGCAACATCCTGGTCTCCGACAAGGGCCCCGGTGCCGAGCTCGACCTCGCCCTGCTGTCCGCGCGGCTGTGGTCCGAGCTCGCCGACGAGGTCGGCCCCGATCTGCTGGAGTACCAGCAGAAGGGCGGCGTGGTGGTCGCCACCACCGCACTGTCGGCCGTTGCGCTGCAGGCTTTCTCGGCGCAGCAGCGGACGGCCGGCATCGACGCGGTCGACGTCGGTCCCGACGGGTTGTTCGAGCTGGAGCCCCACGTGACACGGGCCGCGGCCGGCGGCGCCTACTACCCGCAGGACAGCCAGATCCAGCCGATGAGGGCCACCGCCAACATCTTCGCCCACCTGCGCCGGGCGGGTGTCCGCGTGCTGACCGGGGTAGAGGTGACCGGGTTCCGGCGCGACCGGGACGGCCGGCTCACCGGAGTCCGCACCGACTCGGCCGCGGATGCGGTGATCGGTGCCGACTGGGTGGTCAACGCCGCCGGCACCTGGTCCGGCCACGTCGCCGCGCTGGCCGGCGCTCCGATTCCGGTGCTGCCCCGCCGCGGCTTCATCCTGGTGACCGAGCCGCTCCCGCCGGTGATCCGGCACAAGGTCTACACCGCCGAGTACGTGGCCAACGTCGCCAGCAGTGACGCCGGCCTGGAGACGTCGGTCGTCGTGGAGGGCACCAAGGGCGGCACCGTGCTGATCGGAGCCAGCCGGGAGCGGGTCGGCTTCGACCGGACGATGTCGTTGCCCGTGGTGAGAAAGCTTGCCGCGCAGGCAGTGCAGGTCTTCCCGATGCTGGCCGAGGTGTCACTGCTGCGGACCTACCTGGGTTTCCGGCCGTACTGTCCCGACCACCTTCCCGTCATCGGGCCAGATCTCCGGGTGCCCGGCCTGGTGCACGCGACGGGGCACGAGGGCGCCGGGATCGGCCTGGCGCCCGGAACCGGCCGGCTGATCGCCCAGCACCTGTCGGGCGAGTTGCCCGAGCTCGACCTGGCGCCGTACCGTCCCGAGCGATTCCAGGAGGTGCCGGTATGACGAGCGAGCTGCCCGTCGTGTTCCAGTTCGACGGCGAACCCGTTGCGGCGCAATGCGGCCAGTCGATCGGGGCGGCGCTGGTGGCGATCGGCCGGCGGTCGTGGCGACGCACCCGGTTCGGCGACCGGCCCCGCGGCATCTTCTGCGGCATCGGGATCTGCTTCGACTGCCTGATCACCGTCGACGGTCGGCCGAACCGCCGCGCCTGCCTGGTGCCGGTGGTGGACGGCGCGATCGTCACCACCCAGGAGGGGACGGGGCATGTCGATCTCGCCCGATGAGCCACCGGCCGGCCACGACGTCACCTGCGACGTCGCGGTGCTGGGCGCCGGTCCGGCCGGGATCGCCGCCGCGGGAGCGGCCGCGGCCACCGGTGCCCGGGTGGCGCTGATCGACGCCGGCACCCGCATCGGCGGGCAGTACTGGCGGCACCGGGAGGCCGACCCCGGTCGCCACCACACCGGGTGGTCCGCCTTCCGCCGCCTGCAGGAGGTGCTGACGCAGTACGCCCCAGGCATCGTCTTCCTTCCCGGCCATTCGGTGTGGCAGGTGGAACCCGTTGCCGCATCGGGGTTCCGGGTTCACACCACGGTCGACGAGCAGGAGGCGACGATCGACGCGCGCGCTCTCGTCCTGGCCTGCGGCGCCTATGACCGGCAGGTGCCCTTTCCCGGTTGGACGCTGCCCGGTGTGTTCACCGCCGGAGCGGTGCAGGCGCTGCTGAAGGGGCACGGTGTGCTGGCCGGCCGGCGCATCGTCGTCGGCGGAACAGGCCCGTTCCTGCTGGCGGTGGCGGCCGGGCTCGTCCAGGGCGGGGCCGACGTGGTGGGGGTGTGCGAGGCCGGGGCAGCGCCCACCGCCTTCGCCCGACATCCCCTCGCCGTCGCCCGCAACCCCGGCAAGGTGGCCGAGGGCCTGCGGTATGCCTCGGTGCTGGCGCGGCACCGGGTGCCCTACCGGACGCGAACCGCGGTCGTCGTCGCGTCCGGCGACGACTCGGTGACCGGTGCCCAGATCGCCACGCTGGACCGGCAGTGGAACGTGGTGCCCGGTACGCGGCGATTCGTGGACTGCGACACCGTGGCCGTCGGGTGGGGTTTCACCCCGCAGCTGGAACTGGCGGTGCAGCTGGGCTGCGGCACGTCGCTGGATGCCGACGGAAGCCTGGTGGCCGATGTGGACGACCGGCAGTCCAGCACCGTTGCGGGCGTCTTCGTCGCCGGGGAGGCCACCGGCGTCGGCGGGGCGGCGCTGGCGGTGACGGAGGGCACGATCGCCGGGCGGCAGGCGGCTGCGGCCGCGCGCGGTGCGGCCTCACCCGGCACGTCGTCGCCGGGTGTGGCCTCGCCTGGTGCAGCCTGGCCCGGTGCGGGCGGGTCGGCGGTCGTGCCGGCCGCGCTGCGGCGCCGGCGTGGCGCGCAGCGGGCGTTTGCCGCCGCGCTGCTGCGGGCGTATCCGGTGCGGCCGGGATGGATGGGGTGGTCGTCGGACGACACGGTGGTGTGCCGGTGCGAGGAGGTGACCGTCGGTCAGATCGCCGCTGCGGTCGAGCTCGGCGCGGAGAACGCCCGGGCGGTCAAGTTGTACGCCCGGCCGGGGATGGGCCTGTGCCAGGGCAAGGTGTGTGGCTACGCCACCGGCGCACTGGTCGCGGCCCGGTGCGGCCGCACGCCGTCGGCCGCGGACGTCGCAGGGGTGGCGGGACGGCCCATCGCCGCGCCGATCACGCTGGGCGCCTTGGCCGCCGCACATCACCGAGACGCAGGGAACGACGGCCGACCCACCGGACCGGCTGGACAGGGGAGCGACTGACATGCGCACGAACCGGCTCTACTCCGCGGTGGACTCGCACACCGAGGGGATGCCCACCCGCGTCATCACCGGGGGTTTCGGGGTGATCCCGGGGTCGACGATGTTCGAGCGGCGCGCTTACTTCCTCGAGCACCTGGACTCCGTGCGGGAACTGCTGATGAACGAGCCGCGCGGGCACTCGGCGATGAGCGGGGCGATCCTGCAGCCGGCGACCCGGCCGGACGCCGACGTCGGCGTGCTGTACATCGAGGTGTCCGGCTGCCTGCCGATGTGCGGCCACGGCACCATCGGCGTCGCCACTGTGCTGGTGGAGACCGGCATGGTCGCGGTGACCGAACCGGTGACGACCATCCGGCTCGACACCCCGGCCGGTCTGGTGGTCGCATCGGTGCAGGTCAGCGACGGCGTCGCCGAATCGGTGACGCTCACCAACGTGCCCTCGTTCGTGCTCGGGCTGGACCGGAAGGTGGACGTGGCTCCGTTCGGCCGGGTGTCCTACGACATGGCGTTCGGCGGCAACTTCTACGCCATCGTGCAGCTGGACGACCTGGGGATCGAGTTCGACCGGGCGAACAAGGACGAGATGCTCCGCGCCGGACTGGCCATCATGGCGGCGATCAACGACCAGGAGTTGCCGGTGCATCCCGGGAACCCGGGGATCACCGGCTGCCATCACGTGTACCTGGCGTCGCCGGGCTCCGATGCCCGGCATTCCCGGCACGCCATGGCGATCCACCCCGGCTGGTTCGACCGGTCGCCCTGCGGCACCGGGACCAGCGCCCGGATGGCTCAGCTGCACGCGCGGGGCGAACTGCCGTTGCACACCGACTTCGACAACGAGTCGTTCATCGGCACCCACTTCACCGGGCGGCTCGTCGACGCGGGTGAGCTCGACGGCATCCCCACCGTCACCCCGACCATCACCGGCCGC
The DNA here is from genome assembly GCA_964242105.1 of uncultured Nakamurella sp. GTDB lineage: Bacteria > Actinomycetota > Actinomycetes > Mycobacteriales > Nakamurellaceae > Nakamurella. The sequence goes on from CAXTBG010000034.1 coordinate 37,843, forward strand.
GCCTGGATCACCGGAACCGCGCAGTACATGCTCGACCCGCGTGACCCGTTCCCGCGGGGGTTCGTGCTGTAGCCGGGTGGGGGCGTCCAGATCCCCTGCTACCCAAAGCGCACGCGTGATAACCTTCAGTAACTGGTATCAACCGTCCCCACGGCACTCGACGAGCGCGTGTCGGACCTGCCAGATCGCCACGAGAGCCGGGGGGCCGCGGATGCGCACCACATCGCAGCGGGTGACCGCCGGGATCTGGATGGTCTGCGGCATCGCCTGCATCGCGGCGATCATCCTGGGCGTGCTGGGCATCGTCGGTGTCCGCACCGCGGACGCAAGGGCCACCTCGATCAACAACCAGCAGATCGCGGACGGCTTGTTGGTCGGCGAGCTGAGCCGCTCGGCCGGCCTCGCGCAGAACACCGTGCAGACGTTGATGACCGCGGACGTCCAGGACCGGCAACGGCTCACCGCGCTGCTGTTCGGCACGTACGTCCCCACGGTCGAAGCCCGGCTGACCGACATCCAGCGGTCGCACGCCGACCATCCCCAGGACGCCGCGACGATCGCCAACCTGCGCAGTCTGTGGGCGAAGGCCCGGGATCTCGCCGGAACGGCGACCGTCGCGTCCGCAGGCATCGAGCCGATCACCGCGCCGGAGGTGAACGCAGCATTCGCTGCCTTGAACAACGCCACCGACCGCCTGGGTGAGCAGGACCGCGCGGAGGCCATCGTCCGGCAGGCGGCGTCGGCGGAGGTCAGCAGCAAGACGACCGGGGCGCTGATCACGACGGTGGTGCTGGCCATCCTGGTGGCGATCGCCAGTGGCTGGACGGGTAGCCGCCGCATCCGCAGGGCCCTGGAACCGGCCGAGGACCAGGTGAAGTTCGCCGACACCATGCAGCTGGCGCTGGACGAGGTGGAGGCGCACCTCGTCCTCAAGCGCCACCTGGAGCGCGGGACGCCCGGCACCGTCGCCACCGTCCTCAACCGCAACAACAGCGCTGACCGACTCGAGGCGGTGACCGAGATCCCGGCTGGGTCCGTGCTGCAGCAGACCCTCGAGCACGCCCAGCCGAGTTCGTGCCTTGCCGTGCGGTCCGGCCGTCGCCACGACGAGGACGACGGGCGCCCAGCGCTGCTGGCCTGCCCGGTCTGCGGGCCGTGCCCCGGCCGGTCGAGTTGTCATCCCCTCACCGTCGGCGGTCTGGTCATCGGTTCGGTGCTGGTCAACGGGTCGAAGACGATGGATGCGTCCCAGCACCAGCGGGTCCGCGACTCCGTCGGTCAGGCCGCACCGGTGCTGGCGAACCTACGCAACCTCGCGATCGCCGAGATGCGCGCCGCCACCGACGGCCTGACGGCCTTGCCGAACAAGCGAACGGTGACCGAGACCCTGATGCGGATGCTGGCCCAGGCCTCGCGCACGCTCACTCCGCTGTGCCTGCTGATGCTGGATCTCGACCACTTCAAGGACGTCAACGACCGGTTCGGGCATCCCGTCGGCGATCAGGCGCTGGCCAGTGTCGGCGCGGTACTGCGGTCGGTGCTGCGGGACGGCGACTTCGCCGGACGCAACGGCGGCGAGGAGTTCGCGGTGATGCTGCCCGACACCGATCTCGCGGGCGCGAAGGTGACCGCGGAGAAGATCCGCGCCGCGGTGGCCGAGATCAAGTTCCCGGGCATCGACCTGGTGCTGACCATCAGCATCGGCATCGCGGCGTTCCCGGAGCACGCATTGAGCACCGAGCGGCTCGAGCGGCTCGCCGATTCCGCGCTCTACGTGGCGAAGCGTTCGGGACGCAACCGGGTCGAGGTCGCCGCTCCTCCGGCGACGGCCGCGACCCCGTCCGGTGTGGCGCCCTCCGCCGGCCCGCGCCGGCCGGCCGTTCCCCAGCCGGTGCAGTCGGCGGATCAACCGGGCGCTCCCACCCTGGCCGGGCCCGCCTGACTGACGAGTGGTCCACCGTTTCGGCCGGTGCCGCACTGATCTGCCCCTGGCCCGTGCCGTCCCAGTCGCCATCCGCCGGACCCGCCCGTCCTCGTCCGCACCCTGGCGTGCACCTTGGCGCCGCCGCGGGGGTCCTCAGAGCGGCGTCGGCTCCCCGGTCGCGGTCTCCGGAACGGCAGCGGGTGGCCGCGGCTTGCGCACCTGCTCCCGCTCGACCCGCTTCTTCACCCGACCGAGTCCCGGTACCGCGCCGAGCATCTCGTCGACGGCGTGGGTGACCTCCCGGACGTCGCGCAGATCCGGCCCGACGGTGTCGAGCGAGTCGAGCACCGGCACCACGTCGTTCTGCAACGTGTCCACCAGATCCGGTGCGGTGTGCAGCATGTCGGTCAACGCCTGGGCGTCATCGGTGGTCACCTCCCGGGCGACCACCTCGGTCAGCGGACCGAGCTTGGCCAGTGCGGGCTGGAACCGGGTGAGCAGCTGCTGCACCGATTCGATGAGTGCGGCCGCCTCGGCGACCGCCGCGGATGCCTCGCTCACGGCGGCTGCCGCCTCCGCCTGCGTACCTCCCACCCGGTCGGCGATCGCCTGCGCGTCCAGGCGGGTGGATCCGACGAGCTCCACCAGCGCCTGCGCCTGCCGCTGGGTGAGGGTCGCGTCGACCACGAACTCGCGCGCCTGGTGCACCAGTTCGGCCAGTTGGCGGGTCAGTTCGGCCAGCTGGAAGGCGGCCGCGACGGCCGTCTGCAGCGCCGCGGGGACGGACGCGGCCAGACGGACCATCTCGAGCGGGCCGGGTATGCGCATGTCGTCAGCAGTTTCCGGCAGCGGTGTCGTTCATGCACCCATTGTCCATGCCGATCGGTTTGGCGCCGATGACAGGCGGGCACCGCATCACCGAACGGTCGCCGACCCAGGGAGGCAGTCATGCGCGCGATGGTCTACCGCGGCCCGTACAAGGTGCGGGTGGAGAACAAGCCGATGCCCAAGATCGAGCATCCGGGTGATGCGATCGTCCGCGTCACGCTCGCCGCCATCTGTGGATCCGATCTGCACCTCTATCACGGCATGATGCCCGACACCAGGGTGGGCATGACGTTCGGTCACGAGTTCATCGGCGTCGTCGAGGAGGTCGGCTCCTCCGTGGCCAACCTCGAGCGCGGGGACCGCGTGATGGTGCCGTTCAACATCTACTGCGGGTCCTGCTTCTTCTGCGCCCGGGGGCTGTATTCCAACTGCCACAACGTCAATCCGAATGCCACGGCGGTCGGTGGCATCTACGGGTATTCGCACACCACCGGTGGGTACGACGGCGGTCAGGCCGAATTCGTGCGCGTCCCGTTCGCCGACGTCGGCCCCACCCGCATTCCCGACTGGATGGACGAGGAGGACGCCCTGCTGTTGACCGACGCACTGGCCACCGGCTATTTCGGCGCTCAACTGGGCGACATCGTCGAGGGCGACACGGTGGTCGTGTTCGGCGCCGGGCCGGTGGGCCTGTATGCGGCGAAGTCCGCCTGGCTGATGGGCGCCGGTCGCGTGATCGTGATCGACCACCTCGACTACCGGCTCGCCAAGGCGCGCACCTTCGCCCACGCGGAAACACTGAACTTCATGCACTACGACGACATAGTGGTGCACATGAAGAAGACGACCGGCTGGCTCGGTGCGGACGTCGCCATCGACGCCGCGGGCGCCGAGGCCGACGGCAATTTCCTGCAGCACGTGACGGCCGCGAAGTTCAAATTGCAGGGCGGCTCACCCATCGCGCTGAATTGGGCGATCGATTCGGTCCGGAAAGGCGGCACCGTGTCGGTGATGGGAGCGTACGGGCCGATCTTCTCGGCGGTGAAGTTCGGCGACGCGTTCAACAAGGGCCTGACGCTCCGGATGAACCAGTGCCCGGTGAAGCGGCAATGGCCGCGCCTGTTCGAGCACATCCGCAACGGCTACCTCAAGCCCAACGACATCGTGACGCACCGGATCCCGCTCGAGCACATCGCGGAGGGCTACCACATGTTCTCGGCCAAGCTGGACGACTGCATCAAACCCATCATCGTGCCCAGCGCGTCCTGAGGAGGACCGATGACCTACACGCGCGAGAAGCCACCACTGGCCGAGACCAGCGAACAACTCCGGGCCCGCATCCCGGGCTGGGGCGCCGATCTCGACCCCAGGGACCGACCGTCCGTCCCGCAGGAGCGGTACGACCCGGACGCGACGGGTGCGCACTGGGACTTCCCCGAACGTCAGGTCGAGACGTGGCCGCGGGAACGGTCGATCGAGCACGAGTTCCTGACGCCGGTGTTCGGCACGTCGTGCCCGCCGAAGGGCTTGTCGGGCATCATCCGGAAATATGCCTACGCCCGGTACAGCGAGGCGCGGGCGGCGCACTGGCTCCTGCTGGTCGCGGCGGACCGGGTCGACGCCGCGGAGAGTCACCTGCGGTCGTTCGCCACCCTGCATCCGGACAACCCGATCACGCAGACCGGGGTGCTCAGCGAGTTCAAGCGACACGGCATCTCGTCCCGCTTCGGGCACAACCGGGCAGACGTGCGCCATGCCTGGATCGACCCGCTGCTGGTGGGCGGGCCGTGGGTGTACGTCGCCGGCAAGACGGTCGCCGCGATCCGGCGTCGGCGTCGGGGCTAGACCGGGGCCGATCCCGGCTTCGGCGACCTGTCGGCGATCTGTCGGGCTATGGCTTTGGACTCCAGCCCGATCTCCCGGAGCATGCCGGCTGGTGAGACGAACTGCCCGCAGAAGTACAGGCCGGGCAGAGCTGTCATCCTGCCGGACGTGACCGGTACGCCGTTCTGGTCGCACACCGCTTGCCACTGCGGCAGGAACTCTTCCAAGGCGGGCCGGTAACCGGTCGCCAGGATCACCGCGTCGGCGTCCACGGCCGTGCCGTCGACGAAGGTCACGCCCTCCCGCCCGAAGTGGTCGATACCGCCGTGCACCGCGATCCGGCCGGCGCGGATCATCGCCACCGTGCCCACGTCGAGCAGCGGAATCTTTCTGTCCCTTGCAATCTGGGTGTTCGGCCCGTACGGCAGCTTGCGCAGCCCGAGGCGCCGCACATCGCCGACGGTGACGGCGACGAGGGGCTTGGCCAGAGCGTCGGACAGGGACGTCGGCAGGCGGCGCAAGGCGATGCCGAGTTGCAGCACCGGCACCGCTCCGAAGATGTCCCGGGGGAGGATGTTGACCGCGGACCGCACCGACAGGTGAACGGTCGCCCCATGTTCGACGAGGTCGAGGGCCTGTTCGCAGGCGGAGTTGCCGAAGCCGACGACCACGACCTTCCGGCCGCGCCACCGCTCGCCGTTGCGGAAATCGCTGGAATGCAGAATCTCACCCGGGAAGTCGCCCATGCCCGGCCAAGCGGGTCGCACCGGGCGCCGGTTGGCACCGGTCGCCACGACGAGATTCACGGCCTGCCACTGGCCGTCGTGCGTGGTCGCCGTCCATCGTCCGTTCCGGCACGACACGGCAGTCACGTGCTGGCCGTAGTGCGGGCGCAAGCCGTGCCGAACCCGATACCGTTCCAGGTATCTCAGGACCTGATCCCGCGACGGGTATCGCGGCCATTCCGCCGGCATCTCGAGCCCGGGCAGTGCCGAGCTCCACTTCGGGGTGTGCAGGTGCAGACGATCGTAGGCACGTCGCCAACTACTGCCGACACCGTCGGTGGTCTCCAGGACATCGCACTGCTGACCGGCCCGCCGCAGAGCGGCCGCCGTCGCCAATCCGGCGGCCGATGCCCCGATGACCAGCGTGCCGGTCGGCCGTGGCGGCACGCCGGTCACCGGGCCGTGCCCGTCGTGCAGCCCAGCGGGCGCGCCATCACGACGCGGGGCCACCGGTCCAATCCCCGAGCCGTCTCGGAGTCACGAACTGCGCGAATCCCCGGGCCCCATTGGTCTTCCGGTACGACACGGAATCCGAGCCGCCGGTAGTACGGAGCATTCCACGGCACCTCGGCATATGTGGTGAGCGAGAGCGCCGTCAGGCCGTTCCTGCGACCCCACTCGGCTGCGACCTCCAGCAGGGCGCTACCGAGCCGGCGCCGTGCGCAGGCGGGATGGACCGACACCTGCTCGACGTGGGCATCGCCGTCCACCAGTTCGATCAGAAGGTAGGCGATCACCCGGTCGTCGTCGGTGCACACCCAGGCCCGTCCGCACTGCACGAACTCGTCGAGAACCGCGACGGTGGGCGGCGCTTCATCGGCGACCGATCCCATGCCGAGTTGCCGGAACGGTTCGCCCGCGGCGCGCTCGATGTCCTGCAGATGCATCAAGTCGGCCCGACGAGCCGGCCGGATCACCGCAGGAGAGCCTGGGTCCTCGTTGGTCCTGTCGATGGTCTCACCGCCCTGCATCGTCCAATGGTGCGCGGTCGCGCCCTCCCGTGCCACCGATGCGGGGAGCACCATCCACCCGGCCCACACCGAGAAGATGTGCGCTGGCCGCAATGAGTGCACCGTCGGCTTCGACCAACCCGGCGCAGCGGATGGCCGAATCGAGCACGAGATCGAACGATTCCGCCGGCGCGTTGTCCAGGGCTGGTCCGCTCGGGCCCTCGATGCCCAGGACCTGCACGCCGGACAACCCCGCTGCGGTGAGCTCGTCGGCCAATTCGTCCACGCGGTGGAAGTACGCCGTGGTGAACGAGAGCGGGTCGTCGTGGTGGACGCCTGTCGAGATCAACTGCACGACCTCGGTCGCCGATCGATCGTCGAGTTCGCCCAGACCCGCCAGTTCGAGAAGTGGGGCATGGCGACTGATCGCTGCGACGACGACCGGCCCGCCGGGTCGCACCACCCGGACGGCTTCTGCGAGAGCGGCGCTTCGATCGGCTCCGCGGATCAGGTGGTAGAGCGGGCCGAGCAGCAGAACTGCATCGACCGATCGGTCTTCGGCTGCCAGGGCACGGGCGTCACCCACGGACGCGGTGAAACCCGGATGCGCGCCCGCCCGCTGCACATGCTCGGGCACCGGGTCGATGAGGTGCACGTCGTACCCGTCGGCGGCCAGCCAGCGGGCGTGCACACCCGTGCCACCGCCGACGTCGAGCACCGTCGCCGGTGGTGATGGGAGGAAGCGACGCAACAACTGCTGGGTCCGCCGAAATTCGAGCTGGCCGTGCCCGGACCGGTTCAGTCGCTGATCCTCGTCATACCGGTCCCGGTAGAAGGACAGGATCTTCGGGTCGAGTGCCGGCACCCCACCAGTGTCCAACCCTCCGGTGCTCCGCCGCACCACGACGCTGGTGCCGAGCGGGAACGCCACCCTCCTCGCGATCGCGTGGCGGTCGTCGCGTGGCGGTCCGGCCGGCATGCCGACGTCATCGTTCAGCTCAGCGTGGCGGCGTGGTCCGGGACCATGGTGAACTGCTCACGGGGCGGACGCACGTAGCCGTCGTGGGCAGGTCGTGCCGGGATGTGCACCTTCGGTGGGGTGCGGTGCTCGTAGGGGATGCTCGACAGCAGATGCGCGATGACGTTGAGGCGGGAGCGCTTCTTGTCCTCGCTGTCCACGACGTACCACGGCGCGACGACGGTATCGGTGTGGACGAACATGTCGTCCTTCGCCCGCGAGTAGTCCTCCCACTTGCTGATCGACAGCAGGTCCATGTCCGAGAGCTTCCACCGACGCAGCGGGTCATGCAGGCGTGAGCGGAAACGCTTCTCCTGCTCGGCATCGGAGACCGAGAACCAGTATTTGCGCAGCAGTATTCCGTCATCGGCCAGCATGTTCTCGAACACCGGCGCCTGCTGAAGGAACCGGCGATATTCGGCATCGGTGCAGAATTTCATGACGCGTTCCACCCCGGCCCGGTTGTACCAGGACCGATCGAAGAGGACGATCTCGCCGGCCGTGGGCAGGTGCTGGATGTAGCGCTGGAAGTACCACTGACCGCGCTCGCGCTCGGTCGGTGTCGGAAGCGCAACGATGCGGCACCAGCGGGGATTCAGACACTCGGCGATGCGCTTGATCGCCGATCCCTTGCCCGCGGCATCCCGGCCCTCGAAGACGACCACCACGCGGGCGCCGGTGTCCCGCACCCACTGCTGCAACATCACCAGTTCACCCTGCAGCCGCAGCA
>CAXTBG010000035.1:0-45893 GCA_964242105.1 uncultured Nakamurella sp.
GGTCGCCGTCCGGTGGTGGGTTCGTGCTGGTGGCCGGCGCCCCGCGGTGGGCGGGGGAGGGGCCAGGCTGATGACCTCGCCGATTCGTATCCTGCTGGCCGAGGACCAGGTGATGATCCGCTCCGCATTGATCTCCTTGATCGAGCTCGAGCCGGACATGGAGGTCGTCGGGGAGGCCGGTCGCGGCGACGAGGCGGTCGCCCTCGCCGTCCGGTTGCAGCCCGACGTCGTCGTGCTCGACATCGACATGCCCGGACTGGACGGCATTTCGGCCTCGGCCCAACTGGCCGAGCAGGCACCGGAGTGCAAGGCGCTGATCCTCACTGCCCTCAGCCGCCCCGGTGCGCTGCAACGGGCGCTGCAGGCGAAGGCCCGCGGGTTCGTGGTGAAGCACGCCCCGGCCGAGCAGCTGCTGTCGGCGATTCGCGGTGTCGCCGCCGGCCAGCGGGTGGTGGACCAGTCGTTGGCGATCGCCGCACTGACCGTCGACGAGAGCGGCAGCCCGACCGGTCGGGAACGAGAGGTGGTGCGGTTACTGGCCGACGGTCGCACGGCGCGGGACATCGCCACCACGTTGTTCCTCTCCGAAGGCACCGTCCGCAACTACACCTCGAGCGTGATGGCCAAGTGCGGCGCCCGAAACCGGGTTGACCTCGTGCGCATCGCCCGCGAGCGCGGCTGGGTGTAGCCGCATCGCCGATCAGGGCATGCGTTTTGCACGCCCTTCTGGTGGACAGCGCCCTGTCCCAGGCGCGGCAGCGGCGACACCCTGGGCACGAGAAGCCTCTCGTCGAAAGGATCGCCGTGCTGGAACCAGCCATCCAGGTGCACAACCTGAAGAAGTCCTACGGAAATGCCGAAGTGGTGCACGGGGTGTCGTTCGACGTACACCGGGGCGAGGTCTTCGGTCTGCTCGGCAGCAACGGAGCCGGCAAGACGACCACGCTGGAAATCCTCGAAGGTCAGCAGATCGCGACCTCCGGGACGGTGACCGTCTTCGGCCGACACCCCCGCAAGGACCGGAGAACGCTGCGGCCGCGGATCGGCATCATGCAGCAGGAGGCCGGATTCTTCGCCGATCTGACGGTTGCCGAGACGATCACCATCTGGCAGCGGTTCACCGCGCGGCCGCGCAGCCTGGGCGAGACCATCGACCTGGTCAACCTCGCGCACCGCGCGTCGGTCGCCGTGCGTCAGCTCTCCGGCGGTGAACGGCGCCGCCTGGACCTCGGGCTGGCGCTGCTCGGGCACCCGGAATTGCTCTTCCTGGACGAGCCGTCGACCGGCCTGGATCCGGAGGCGCGGCGTGACATGTGGGGATTGGTGCGGGAGCTCGTTGCGGCCGGTACCACGGTGCTGCTGACCACGCACTACCTGGAAGAAGCCGAGCAGCTCGCCGACCGCGTGGCGATCATGGACGGCGGCCGGGTGGTCACCACAGGGTCGGTCGAGGAGGTGCTGCGCGGCGGTGCCGGCCGGTTCACCTTCCGCCTGCCCGTCGGTGCCTCCGTCGCCGACCTGCCGCGGATGCTGGGCATCACCGTGACGGCAGCGGGCGACCAGGTGGCCATGACCGGTCAGGACCTGGATTCGGTCGTCGACCAGATCTTCCGCTGGGCCATCTCCTCCGGTTACCGCCTCCAGGACGTGCAGATCCGCCCGATGTCGCTGGAGGATCTCTACCTGCAGGTGACGGGGGTGGCGGCATGAACAGTCTGCGGGCGGAAGCGGGTCTGCGCTGGCCGCAGTCGACCGCAGGGGCGCTGCTGATGGAGCAGAAGCTGTTCTGGCGCAACAAGGGCGCCGCGCTCGCGACGTTCGCGCTGCCGATTCTGCTGGGGATCGGACTGCCGGTTGCCGCCCACCAGGACAACAGCACCGTCGACGGAATCGGCAAGGGCACCTACCTCCTCACCGGGATGATCGGCATCGTCATCGTCTGGGGTGGTCTCTGGCAGATCGTCACCGCGCTGGTGTCGCGGCGGGACGAGCTGATCCTCAAGCGCCTCCGCGCGACCCAGCTGCCCGAGTCCGCCATCCTCACCGGACAGATCCTCAACTCGGTGCTGCTGGTGTTCGCGCAGGTCGTGGTGGTGGCGGTGGGCGGGGGAATCGTCATCGGCGTGCCGATCCCCCAGAACCCGCTGCTGGTGCTCGCCGCCGTGCTGCTGGGCATCGTGGTGTTCGTCGTGCTCGGGGTCGCGCTGACCGGGTGGGTGCCAGGCGCCGGGGTCGCGCCGGTGATGTGCGTGCCCTTCTTGCTGGTCAGCATGTTCTGCTCCGGAGTGTTCCTTCCGCTGGAGTCGCTGCCGTCATGGCTGCAGGGGGTGGCGAAGGCCCTGCCGCTGACCCCGGTGGTCAATGGTGTGCGCACCGGCTGGTTCGGGCGGGACTTCGCGCACGCGACCGTGAATGCGCCTGTTCCGGTGGGCTTCTCGCCCGCGTTCGCGGCGATGGGTTTCGGCTTCGCCGTCCTGGGTGCCTGGCTGGTGGCGGCCGGCGCCGTCTTCAAGGACAACTTCCGCTGGGAGCCGCGCCACTCCTGAGCAGTCCATTCGGGCGGCAGGCGTCACGCCTGGTGCCCCCGGCCGGTCCGGTGAACGCCTCCATGAACGCACGGACGAGTGTGATTCAGGTCACGGCTTTGGATCGCGTGATGAACGAGGGACTGCCCGCGTCTCCACCAGGTATCCGAGCACTGCTCGGCATAGCGGGCCTCCACACCAGGGTGTCCGTCAGTCTCGATTGGACACAGAGGTGTGACGTGACTCCGACCAGACGCGCGACTGCGCGCGGCATTGCAGGATTGATGGCAGTGGCATTGACGGGTGCGCTGTCGGGAACTGCTTCCGCAACAGCGCCCGCCAATTCCGCGGACCCCCATTCGGGAAATGACCGGACTCCTGCAGTTGCTCTCCTGGTTCCCGCACCACCGGCCACCGGGAGCAGCAGCAACTACATCGTCACTTTCAAGGACGGCGCGTCCCTGTCGACCGCCGCGACCGCGGGAGAGATCGTGAAAAAGGTTTCGGGTCCGGCATTCCACGGGGCGGTGGTATCCCTGACGCCTGCGCAGGCGCAGAAGCTCAAGGGATCTCCGGGGGTGGCCGCCGTCGAGCGCGACTCGGTGGTCACCACCGCCGACGACACCAAGCGGCCACTGGGAAGCGACCAGGCGACCGCGGGGCGAGTCGATGCCGCGGCCGCGGCCACCAGCTGGGGCCTGGATCGCATCGACCAGCGGAACCTGCCGCTGGACGGCCGATACACCAGCCCTGGCAGGGGCACCGGCGTGAACGTCTTCGTGTTGGACACCGGCATCGACTACACCAACCGGGATTTTGCCGGACGGATAGGCGATGGTGCCACGGCGTACGGGACCAGTGCTCAGGATGACAATGGCCATGGCACGCACGTGGCCGGCACCATTGGTTCGACCGCCTACGGTGTCGCGAACGGGGTGACCCTTCACGCCGTCAAAGTGCTGGACAGCGACGGCTCCGGATACAAGAGCGACGTCATCGCGGGAATGAATTGGATTGCAGCGAATGCGCCTGCCCATTCAGTGGTCAACATGAGCATCGGCGGAAGTTACAGCCCGGCCGAGAACAATGCGGCCCGGGCGCTCGTCGCCAAGGGCTTGGTGGTCGTAGCGGCCGCGGGTAACGATGCAGACGATGCCCGTTATTACTCTCCGGGCAGCGAGCCGTCACTGCTGACGGTGGGCGCAGTCGACCAATACGACCGGGACACGACGTTCTCCAACTTCGGTCCGGTGCTGGACCTGTACGCGCCGGGCGTGAACATCCGGTCGGACGCTGTCGGTGGCGGCAGCTTCACGATGTCGGGCACCTCCATGGCAGCGCCGCACGTGGCGGGCGCGGCGGCGGTCTACTGGGGCCTTCACCCCGCCGCTTCGGCGGGCACGGTCAGCGCCGCCATCAAGGCCCAGGCGACCCGCGGAGTCATCGCCTTCCCCTACGGCCAGGGTGGGTCACCGAACCTGAACGCCAACGTCGGCTGGGCACCGCGGGCGACGGTGCCCACGGCTCCGCGAACGGTGAAAGCCGTCGCCGGGAACGCCTCTGCGGCAGTGTCCTGGTCGGCGCCGGCCGGGAACGGCGGGTCCGCGATCACCGGGTACCGGGTCACGGCGTCCCCGGGCGGCAAGACCTGCACCAGCGTCCGTGCCACTGCATGCACGGTCGCCGGGTTGGCCAACGGGACCGCCTACACCTTCACCGTCCGGGCGTCGAACATCGCTGGTTCCGGTCCCGTGTCAGCCAGGTCCGCGGCGGTGACCCCGCGGATCGCGGTGGTCGTCACCGCGGCGAAGGCCGGACGCGGCAACGTGCTGGCAGTGAACGTGAACCCTGATCGCGGTGCCGCTTCGTACTCCTTCCGGGTGGAGAAGCGCGGCACCAATGGATCCTGGGCGACGCTGCCGATCGTCTTCACCACCGAGGGCACCGCCGAGACCAGGTCCATCACCCTGGACGCCGGAACCTACCGCGTCTCCGTGCCCGCGTCCGGCGCCTACGGTTCGGCCGTCTCTGCCGCCGTGACGCTCACCCCGGCCGGGTAGCCGAACGGGAAAGCGATCGACAGCTGCGGGGGCCGGAGGCGTGAGCCGGCCCTCGCAGCGCCGTTTCTCCGACGGCAACAGCGCCCGGAGACGGCGGCTGCGCCACCAGACCGGTGTCACCCGACGGGCTCGTCGTCGACCGGCCGGCGCGGGTCACCCGGCGACCTCCGCAGAGCCGGCCAGCACCACCCGGTCCCGGCCCGCGCGCTTGGCGTCGTAGAGGGCGGCGTCCGCCGCGTGGATCAGCGACGAGGCGCTGGCGCCGTGTTCCGGATACATGGCGATCCCGCCCGAAATGGTCGGGCCGGGCAGCTCCCGTCCCCTGATCTCCGCCCGCACAGCGGCGACGCGCGCCCGGATCTGCTCGGCCCGGCCGGTCAGCACGGCGAGGTCGATGTCCGCCATCAGCACCAGGAACTCCTCGCCGCCGTAGCGGCACGGCAGGTCACCGGGCCGCAGCGACCCCTTGATGGCATCTGCCACGGCCTTGAGCATCTGGTCACCGGCGTCATGGCCGTGCAGGTCGTTGACCTGCTTGAAGTGGTCCAGATCCAGCATGATGACGCCGAACGAACGCCCGGAGTTGTCGGTGAGGACGATCTCCCGTTCGATCCATTCCTCCACGAACCGGCGGTTCAACAAGCCGGTCAACGGGTCTCGCAGTGCTTGCAGACGCAGGGTGTCCCGGAGGTCGAGATTGGCCAGCGCCAGCGACGTCTGTTCCGCGACGGCGACGGCCAGCGACTGCTTGGCGGAGGTCAGTCGCGACGGCTGGGCGTGCACGCCGTTGGTGTCCATCAGGTGCAGCAGCCCAATGGTGTCGCCCCGCGCGGACATCGGGATGCACATCGAATCGCCGGTCCGGGTGCCCACGTGCCGGCACGACAGCGCGGGGCTCTCCGCCCGCACCAGGTGCGCCTGGCCCCGTCGCAGCGCCCAGCAGTCGCCGGGCCCGAGCACCTCGGTGCTCGAGGTCGTCCCCCAGTCCGACTTCTTCTCCAGGACGTTGCGTGATGCCCGGTAGAGGTACACCGCACCGTCGAGTCCCTGGAAGATGCCGTGCAGCGACTGGTTCAGCACCGAGTGCGCCTCCTGCGCGGTCTCGCTCGCCTGTAGCAGGTTGCCCAGCTCCGTCAGCCGGCCGATGTCCTGGTTGAACATCTCCAGCTCCGCGGTACGGGCACGCACCCGCTCCTCGAGTTCCTCGCGGCTGATCTCCAGTTCCTCGGCGAGGGCGTTGACGCCCAGGATGATCGCGTCCAGGTCGTCGTTGCTCTCCGAGCGCTTCGCGCGCACCCAGAGGTCGCCGGCCGCGAGCCGGGTCAGCATCCCGATGATCTCGTCGATGCGCTGGTCAGCCACGCCGGGCGACCAACCAGTCGAGTGCGACCTGCTCATCGGTGAACAGCATCATCGGGACGCGCCGGCGCTGGAGCCGGATGAAGATGTTGGCGATCATGGTGCTCAACGCGGAGTCGACCAGCAGCGCCATGGCTGTCAACTTGTCCAGCTCGTCGACCAGGTGTTTCCGTCCGGCTCGGTCCAGCCTCCCGGTCAGCCCGCGCACGTCGACCAGGACCAGGGGCGGGTCTGCGGTGTAGCTCTGGGTCAGCGAGGTGATCTGCTCGGCGGTCGCCAGGGTGAGCTCCCTGCCGGGGATCCACTCGATCCGGACCACCCCGTGCTGCTCGTCCCACCAGGCGCGGAATGCCTCTTCGGATGCTTCCACTGCCTGATCCTGACCTGGTGTGCGACGGCGCACGTTCCGCCTTGTTCCTCAAGTATCCCAGCCCGACCCGACCCGGTCCGGCTCATTCCGGTTACTCGACTCGGACGGGTTCTCACCGGCCGTGACCCGTCGGCCCCGGGTGACGAGCGGCGACCGTCGGCACCCGGTGGAAGCTCGTAGATTGACAGGCACCATGTCAACCAACCGGCCGAGGCCCACCCGGCCGGCCTCGACCCGACCGGCGACCGCCCGGTCGGCGACCGCCCGCTTCCGTCGGCACCGGATCGTGGCAGCGCTCTGCGCCGTGCTGTTGACCGGCGCGTGCACCGTCGGCGGGGCCGCCGTCAAGGCGCCGTACCGCAGCCGCCCGGTCGACGCCCTGGCCAGCCGGCCGATTCCGGCGGCAGCGGGAGCGCTGGCCCTCTCCCCTGACGGCACCCTCGCCGCAGTCGCCGATGCCCAGCACGGCGTGTGCTTCCGGCCGGTCCGGGCGTCCGGCGCCGCACCGCTGTGTGCCGCGGTCCGGATCAGGGCGGGTGCCGTTGTCACGGCGGCGTTCTCGCCGGACGGCCGGCTGGTCGCCCTCGGTGCGGACGTGGCGGCGCAGAGCCGCGGCTCGGTGTGGGTGGTCGACGTCCGTACCGGTCGTGCCCGGTCCGTACCCGCCCTGCCCGGGCGACCTGCCGCTCCGTCCTCCCGCTCGGCCGGGCCCTCGACGGCGGCGCCCGCGACGGCCGACTCGCCGACCTACGTCGGCCTGCTCTGGGCGCCGGGCGGTGACCTGCTGCTGATCAGCAGCTCGGTGCAGGCCGATGGCGCGCACACCCGGCTGGTGGACGTCGATCCCACCTCCCTGGTGCCCCGGGTGGTCGCCGAGGCCACCGGCCCGTACGAATTCCAGTCCGGCTATGTGGTGGCCGGCGGGCCGGTCGTGGTGCTGACGGTGTTCCGCGGTGACCAACTCACTCCCAACGTCGTGGTGCTCGACCTGGACACCGGGATCCGGCGGGAGTTCAGCCCGGTCACCGGGGACCGGCTGGTGCCGTTGGCCGTGTCACCGGACGGCCGGACGGCCGTGGTCGGCGTGTCGACCCTGGCGCATCCCGGACCACCACGACTGCTGGACCTGGCCAGTGGCGTGCTCACCCCCATCCCGGGTCTGTCGGGCGACTTCGCGGTGGCCGCGTTCTCACCGGACGGGACCCGGATCGCCGTGGTCGACAGCATCGACGGCCCCGGCCTGCTGGTCGCGGTCGCCGCAGTGCCCGGGGGGCGCGCCCGCACGGTGTCCCGGGACCCGGGCCGGCTGGCTGCCCGGAGTGCGATGAGCTGGTCGGTGTTCGACGTGCTGTCGGTTTCGGCGCCGCGTGCGGACGCGACCGCCGTCGGCTGGTCGCTCGCCGGTTGAGCAGGGTAGGGCTGCGCGCCGCCGGCACGTTTGACAGGATCGGCAGGCTGTTCCCCAGTCGCCGGGCACGCCCGGCGGGTATTCCGACGAAATGAGATGACGATGGCGTCCTCGACCACTCCGGCCACCGAGATGCTGCGTGCGGCCAGGGATTTCCTGCTCGGTCACCGCACCGACCATGCCGCCGCCGCGGCGTCGTTCGTCTGGCCCCGACCGGCGTCGTTCAACTTCGGGCTCGAGTGGTTCGACGTGCTGGCGGCCGAGCACCCGGACAGGGCGGCACTGACCATCGTCGAGGAGGACGGCCGGACCGCGTCGGTGAGCTACGGCGGGATGTCCACCCGGTCCGACCAGGTCGCGGTGTGGTTCCGCAGCATCGGCGTCCGGCGGGGCGACCGGATGATCCTGATGCTGGGCAACCAGGTGGAACTGTGGGAGGTGATCCTGGCCGCGATCAAGGTCGGCGCCGTGCTGATCCCGGCCTCGACGCTGCTGGCGCCGGCCGACCTGCGCGACCGGGTGGCACGCGGGCACGCCTCCTTCGTGGTCGCCAGGGCCGCGGAAGCGGACCGGTTCGACGACGTGCCGGGCGATTTCACCCGCATCCTGGTGGGCGGGCCGCGTCCCGGCTGGATCAACTATGGCGACAGCACCGGAGCAGCAACCGATTTCGAGCCCGATGGTCCGACCGCGGCCGGTGATCCGCTGCTGCTGTACTTCACGTCCGGGACCACCGCGCTACCCAAACTGGTCGAGCACAGCCACATCTCGTACCCGATCGGCCATCTGTCGACGATGTTCTGGTTGGGTCTGCGACCCGGGGACGTGCACCTGAACATCTCCTCCCCGGGGTGGGCGAAACACGCCTGGTCCAACGTCTTTGCGCCGTGGATCGCCGGCGCCACCGTATTCCTGTACAACTACGGCCGGTTCGACGCCGGCGCGCTCATGCGGGTGATGTCCGAGCACCGGGTGACGACGTTCTGCGCACCGCCGACCGTCTGGCGGATGCTGATCCAGGCCGATCTGTCCGCGCTGACCACACCGCCGCGAGAGGTGGTCGGCGCCGGGGAGCCGCTGAATCCGGAGGTGATCGAGCGCGTCCGGCAGGCCTGGGGCGTGACCATCCGCGACGGTTTCGGCCAGACCGAGACCACGCTGGCCATCGGCAACGCGCCGGGGCAACCCGTCCACGACGGGTCGATGGGCCGGCCCATGCCGGGGTACGCGGTGGCGCTCGTGGACGCCGCCAGCGGGCGGGTCGTCCCGGTCGACGGCTCGGGGGCGACCGGCGAGGGCGAGATCTGCCTCGACCTGCGCAGCCGCCCGGTCTCGCTGATGACCGGGTACCACGGCGACGACCAGCTCACCGCGCAGGCGTTCGCCGACAACTTCTACCACACCGGCGATGTCGGCTCGGTGGACGCCGACGGGTACGTCACCTACGTGGGAAGGGCCGACGACGTCTTCAAGGCCAGCGACTACCGCATCTCCCCGTTCGAGCTGGAATCGGTTCTGCTGGAACACGACTCGGTGGCCGAGGCGGCCGTCGTACCCTCTCCGGACCCGGTCCGGCTGGCCGTGCCGAAGGCATTCGTCCTACTGGCAGCCGGATTCGCGCCGGACCGGGACACCGCGGCGGCGTTGTTCCGGCACTCGCAGCAGCACCTGTCGCCCTACAAGCGGATCCGCCGGCTGGAGTTCGCCGACCTGCCCAAGACCATTTCGGGCAAGATCCGCCGGGTCGAGCTGCGCGGCCAGGAGGAGCTGAGCCACGCGGAGGGGGCGGCGCCGAGCGACACCGAGTTCCGCCTCGAGGACTTCCCGGAGCTACGCGGCTGACGGACCGGCCCGGTCAGGTCAGGTCAGGTCAGGGTCGCCCAGGCCCAGCGCGGAGCGGGCGAAGGCCAGCTCGCACGCCACCTGGTCGATCCGCTCCTGCACCACCATCGACCCATGACCGGCGTCGTACCGGTACTGGGCGTAGGTCGCCCCGCGGGCGGCCAGCGCGTCCAGGTAGGTGTCGATCTGCCGGATGGGGCAGCGCGGGTCGTTCTCGCCGGCGAGGATCAGCACCGGCGCCCGTACCCGGTCGACGTAGGTCAGCGGCGAGGAGTCCCGGAAGGCGTCGGGCACCTCGTCCGGCGAGCCGCCGAACAGCGCACGGTCGTAGGCCCGGAGCGGTTCCATCTCGTCCTCGTAGGCCTGCAGGTAGTCGGCGACCGGCACACCGCCGATGCCGACGGCCCACCGCTCCGGCTGGGTGCCCAGGCCCAGCAGGGTGAGGAACCCGCCCCAGGAGTACCCGGCCAGCACGCAGGTGGCGGGATCGATGGCGCCGTCGGCGATCAGCCTGTCCTGCACGGCGGCGACGTCGGCCAGTTCGGTGTGGCCGACACGGGCGGTCAGGGCGTCCCGCCACGCGGACCCGTAGCCGGTCGACCCGCGGTAGTTCACGTGTACGACGGTGAACCCGGCGTCCAGCCAGGCCGCCCGGGTGCCGTCGTAGGAGTCCTCGTCCGCCGCGGCCGGGCCGCCGTGGAGGAAGAAGACGGTCGGGCCCGTCCCGCCCGAGTGCCCGGCCGGACGGGCCAGCAGAGCATGGATGTCGCCGCCGGGGCCCGGAACCCACAGGTCGGTCAACGGCTCGGAACCGGGCGCCGCGCCGCCCGGCGGGAGCAGCAGGGTCGCGTCCTTCCCGCCGCTCGGGGAGAGCACCCGGAGTTGGGCGGGCTCCTCCGCGCTGGACCAGCGGTACCAGACCGACCCGTCCGGCCGGGTCACCGCGCCGCTGAGCACACCGGCCGCGGCCGGCAGGTCGGTCAGGTCGCCGGTGGCCAGGTCGTAGCGGTGCATCGTCGTCCGGCCGGCCCTGGTGTGCAGCACCAGCAGCGCACCGGCGTCGGGGAAGAACTCGCCCGTGAGGTCGCCCGGCAGGTCGATGTCCAGTTCCGTCGCGGTACCGTCGGCCACGTTCCAGACCAGCAACTGGTCCCGGCCCGCTCGCTCGTGGCCGACCAGGACGCGCTGGTCGCCGGCCACGGGGGAGAACGCGAGAGCGTTCAGGCCCTTGCCGGGTGTGTCGTCCAGCTCGGCCAGCACCCGTCCGTCGGCGACCGAGATCGCGCGCAGCGCCGGGTACCGCGAGTCACCGTGCTCGGAATGCGCCAGCAGCCAGACGGTTTCGTCCTGGGACAGCCCGTCCACGCTGGCATCGTTGCTGTTCTGGTACACCACCGACGGATCGGCACCGTCGATCGACAGGTGGATCCGAGTGCCGTCGTCGTCGACGAAACCGGCGAGTCTGACGTGCCGGCCGACCTCGAGACCGGCCGGATATCCGGGGGCCACGCTGGGCATGGAGGGTGTCGCCGTCCCCGGTGCGGCGCCGAACGGCTGCTCCAGCCACCGCCCGAACTCGTCGCCGTCGGTGTCGTCGAACCACAGCAGCCGCTCTCCGTCGGCCGACAGCGTGCCGGACGAGGTCCCGTCCGGGCGTGCGGTGGCGACGGTGTGGGTGTCGGTGGCGACGTCCCAGCAGTACAACTCGTAGCGGCCGCCGGCGTTGGACAGGTAGACGGTCCTGTCCGGAGCGTCCCGCGCCGGGTCGGCCAACGTCATCCTGGTCGCCGAGAAGCGTTGCCGCCAGCGGTGTTCTGCGGTGTCGTCGGCGAAGAGCCGGTCGGGGACCGGCGCCGTCGGGTGAGCGGGGCGGGCCACGGTTGCTGCGGGTGTGCCCGCGGCCGGGCCGTCCGGATCGTCGTTCATCCCGCCATCCTGCCCTGCGGTCGCCGACGAAGCCGCAGCGACAACGGCCGCGGGGTGCCAGACTCAGCTGCATGAGTGCACCTGTGCCCGCCGGCTGGTATCCCGATCCGTCCGGCGCGGCCGCCACGGTGCGGTGGTGGGACGGCGCCGCGTGGACCGAGCACACCCAGCAGGCCGCACCGGCGGCGGCGGAGCCGCAGTGGTCGGCCGGCGGTCAGCAGGCTGCGCCGTCGTGGCAGGCTGCGCAGTCCCAGCAGGCTGGGCAGTTCGAGCAGGCGGCCCCGTACGGGCAGCAGCCCTACCCGCAGGGCGGCTACCGCTCCCCGATGACCGAGCCGGTGCTGTTCGTCAGCCAGAAGCGCAAGATCATCGAACTGACCAACGAGTACGCGATCTACGGGCAGGACGGCGCGCAGATCGGCGGCGTCACGGAGGTCGGGCAGAGCACGGCGAAGAAGGCGCTGCGGTTCCTGACCGACTTCGACCAGTTCCTCACGCACCGCCTGGAGGTGCACGACACCAACGGCCGGCCGCTGCTGCAACTGACCCGGCCGGCCAAGGTGCTCAAGTCGACGCTGATCGTCCAGGGTGCCGACGGCGTCGAGCTGGGCAGGCTGGTGCAGCGCAACGTGTTCGGCAAGATCCGGTTCGGCATGGAGGCCAACGGGGTAGAGCTCGGGTCGCTCAACGCGGAGAACTGGCGCGCCTGGAACTTCTCCATCCAGGACGTCACCGGCGCGGAGGTCGCCCGGATCACCAAGACCTGGGAGGGCCTGCTCACCACCCTGTTCACCACCGCCGACACCTATCAGGTGCAGATCCACCGCCCACTGCAGGAACCGCTGCTGTCGCTGGTCGTCGCCTCGGCGCTGACGGTGGACACCGCGCTGAAGCAGGACTCACGCGGGCTCGGCTGAGCGGCCGGACGACCGCGCGGAGGACGGCGCCGGCGGCCACGGCGGCAGGAACGGTGCCAGCCGGGTGAGCTGTTCGCGCGAGACGAACGACGGGTTCGATCCCATCGGCTGCCGCTGCACCTCGAGATCGTCGATGTCCACCGACCGCAGCTCGGCGTCGGTCACCGGGTCGGCCAGCAACGGGATGTGCACGAAGACGGCGTGCCGGACCGATCGCCGGGTCCGCTCGTCCAGCCACCGGGAGCCGGGGTCGGGCCGGGCACCGGCCGGTTCGCTGCGCACCGGGGCGGTGACCGACCCCAGGCCCCAGACGCCGCGCGCCATCAGCTTTCCGTTGCCCGACACCCACAACAGGATCCGATCGCCCGGCGTCATCAACGCGCTGCGGTAGTTCTCCACGACGCTGCAGCTGTCGACCACGCTCCCGCCGGCCGCCAGGTAGCCCGGAAGGTCCCACTTCGCAGGATTGCAGCGGACCAGCCACGCCCCGAGCGTCTCCCGGGTGATCGCCGTCATCCCTGGCCCTTACCCGGCCACCGCCGGCGGGAAACCGCTTCCCGACCACGGCGCGCAGGCGTCCGTACCGTGGGGCGGATGGACGAGCACTGGGACGTGGTGGTGGTCGGCGCGGGCCCGGCCGGCTGCGCCGCGGCGGCCAGGGTGCTGCAGTCGGCGCCGTCGACCCGGGTGCTGATCCTGGACCGTGCCGACTTCCCGCGCGACAAGGTGTGCGGCGACGGGATCGCAGCCGCCGTCTTCGACGCGCTCGCCGAGGTCGGCATCCCGTCCGCGGATCTGACCGAGGGATATCCCCGGTGCCGGCGCATCCGGCTCGACTCCCCGGGCGGCTCCAGTGTCGAGCGGCCGATGGCCGAACCGGGGTACGTCATCCCCCGCAGGGTGTTCGATGCGCGCCTGGTCGAGGCGGTGACGCGCCGCGGCGCAGTGCTCCGCCGGCACACGGTGCGCGGCCTGCGGTACGGGGTGGACGAGGTCGTGCTGGACGACCACATCCACGCCGGGGTGGTGATCGGCGCCGACGGCGCGGAGTCGACGGTCCGCCGCCTCGTCGGTGTGCCGCCCGCCCGCCCGGGCTGTGTGGCCGTGGCCGTGCGGGGATACGCACCCGAACTGCCCGGGCAGCGCGGCGCACAGATCATCACCATGACCAGGAACCGGTGGCCCGCCTACGCCTGGAGCTTCCCGCTGGGCGACGGCCAGGCGAATGTCGGTTACGGCGAAGTGCTGACCGAGCAGCCGGTCAGCCGCGCACTGCTGACCGCCCGGCTGCACGACCTGCTGCCGGGGGTCATGCCGTCCGCCCTCCGCGGGCACCGGCTCCCGCTGTCCACCGACCGCGCTGTTTCTCCTCCCGGGCGGGTGCTGCTGGTCGGCGACGCGCTGTCGCTGATCAATCCGCTCAGCGGGGAGGGCATCTACTACGCGGTGCGCTCCGGCCTGTGCGCGGGTGACGCGGTGCCGGTCGGCCGGCGGGCGGGCGAGCTCTACCGGCGCCTGCTGGACGGCCGGTTGGCGCGCCACTTCCGGCACACCGCACTGCTGGCGCGGCTGACCCGACGCCCGTGGCTGATCGACGCCGGGGTCGCGGCGTCGCGCCGGCACCAGGGCTGCTTCGAAGACCTGGTCGACCTGGCGCTGGCCGACGGGTTGCTGACGCCGCGGTTGCTCGGCGGCCTGCTGTCGGTGCGCTGAGCCGGTGGCGGCCACGCCATCGCGTCCACCCGCATCAACGCGGCAGCCCGCCGCCGTTGACCACGGCGTCGAGCAGCCGGTCCCAATCGGCCAGAAACCGTTGCAGCCCATACCGTTCCAGTGCTGCGGTCCGGCCCGCCCGCCCGGCTGCCAGGGCGGCTTCGGGCTCGGCGAGGTAGAAGCGGAAGGCCCCGGCCAACCGCTCGAGGTTGGTGCTGATCACGCCGCCGGCGGCGGGTACCGCCTCGACGACCTCGGTGGCGGCGACCGCGATCACCGGCATCGCCAGGTGCATCGCCTCCAGCAGCGAGAGCCCGAGCGAGGTCCAGCGCATGGGGTGCAGGTAGGCCCGGCGACGGGCGATCGCCGTGTGCATGTCGTCCTGCGACCGTAGGTCGTCGTGCGGGGTCAGGCCGGCATGGCCCAACGCGCGGACGAACGGCGTGGCCGCCATGCCGTAGACGTCCACCGGGCCCGAGTCCGCCAGCAACGGCACCAGGTCCGCGCCGACCATCCGCCCCCGCCGGCCCGGTTCGTTCACGACCACGGCTCCGGCGGCCAGCTCTCCGGTGTACCGGGCGCCCGGATCGATGATGCCGTGCTCGATGACCGTGCTGGGCGCACGGCCGTTGTCCCAGTACAGCTGGTTGAAGAAGGTGACGTGGGCGATCGGGATGTCGATCCGATCGGCCAGCGGATGTCTCTGCAGGCAGGGGTTCTCGGCCGGGGTGTTGTGCTCCAGGTAGACAGCGGGCAGTTCACTGCCGACGGCTCGCCCGAGCCACTCGCGCACCAGCACGATCTCGCGCGGCCGCTGCAGGATCACGGCGTCGACATGCTCGTTCCGCAACTGGTCCGGAGAGCACTCGATGACCGAAGCGGGCCAGTCCCAGGTCTGCGCACGGCCGACGCCGTCGTCGCCCCGACCGGGCACCACCGGCACGACGTACTCGTGACGACCCTGGACGAAGGCGGTGGTCCAGCTGCCGTGCACGTGCCACAGCAGAATTCTCATGTGCCGCACCGCCCTGTCGGCTTCCGCAGCTCGCCCTTGTTCCCGGTTGCCCGCTCAGGCTAGCCGACCGCGGTGGAGCCTACGAGGTGCGCGGCGGGGCGGGTGGGGTCCGAGGCCCCTTGACAGCGGCTCTATCGTGAGTTCAGAAGTGAAGGCATAAGTTCACATTTCTGAACGAGCGACACGAAGTGAGGTCTTGTGAAGGCGCTGGTGTTCGAGGGCCCGCATCACATCACAGTGCAGGAACGCCCGGACCCCGAGCCTGGGCCGGGAGAGATTGCACTGAGCGTCATCGCCACCGGCATCTGTGGGTCGGACCTGCACGGATACACCGGCGAGAACGGACGGCGCTTCGCCGGCCAGGTCATGGGCCACGAAACGGTCGGAAGGGTTGCCGCTCTGGGCGCCGATGTGGCCGCCCCGCCCGTCGGCTCACTGGTCACCGTCAACCCGGTCATCGCTTGTGGACAGTGTCCGGCCTGCCTGGCGAAGTGCGAGCAGCGCTGCCCGACCCGTCGGGTGATCGGTGTGGACCCGAGCATCTCGTCCGCATTCGCCGAACGCATGGTGGTCCCGGCCCGAAACGTGGTCATTCTGCCGCTCGATCTGCCCGCCGACCTGGGCGCGCTGGTGGAGCCGCTGTCCGTCGGCTACCACGCCGCGCGGCGCGGCGGGGTCACCGGTGGCAGTGCCGTCCTGGTGATCGGCGGCGGTCCGATCGGTCAGGCTGCTGCCCTGGGAGCGCGGCGGCTCGGGGCGGACGTCGTGGTCTCCGAACTGGCCCCGAGCCGTGCGGAGCTGGTGCGGCAGCTGGGGTTTCCGGTGCTCGACCCTGCCGGTGACCTCGCCGCCCAGGTCGAGCGGGCCCTCGGTCGGCTACCGGAGATCGTCATCGATGCGGTGGCCATCAACCCGACGCTGGCTCAGGCGCTGACCGTCTCGGGAGTCGGAGCAACCATCGTCATGGTCGGTATGGGGTCCCCCCGGATCGAGCTGGCCGCTTTCACCATCAGCACCGAGGAGCGGACCGTCGTCGGTAGCTTCTGCTACGGCTCGGTCGAGTTCGCCGACACCGCGCAGTGGGTGGCCGAGCACGCCGACGAGCTGAGCCCGCTGATCGATGGTTCGGTCGACATCGACGGCGCCGCGAAGGCTTTCGCGGACCTGGCCGACGGGACCAGTACCGCGTCCAAGATCGTCGTGCGGCTGGGCGCCGCCCACTCATGACCGCCGGTGTTCCGCGGGTCACGGCGATCCGCGCGATGGTGGTGCGTGGTGGTGGCGCCGATTATCACGATCAGCCCAGCGGTCACTGGATCGACAGCCAGATCGCCACCCCGATGTCCAAGTATCCCGCCTACCGCGCGCTGCGCCGGTCCTTCGGGCTCAACCTGCTCGGCACCGTCGTGATCGAGATCGAGGCCGACGACGGCACGGTCGGCTTCGCGCCGACCACCGGCGGCGAGATCTCCGCATGGATCGTGGAGAAGCACCTGGCCCGGTTCGTGGAGGGCGCACCCATCACCGACATCGAGCGCATCTGGGACCAGATGTACCTGGCGACTGCGTTCTACGGGCGCCGCGGGATCGTCGTCAACACGATCAGCGCCGTCGACCTGGCCCTGTGGGATCTGTTGGCCAAGTGGCGCGGCGAGCCGGTGTACCAACTGCTCGGTGGCCCGGTACGCGACGAGTTGATCTTCTATGCCACCGGCCCGCGGCCGGATCTGGCCGCGCGGATGGGTTTCATCGGCGGGAAAATGCCGTTGCGGCACAGCCCGTCGGAGGATCTGGAGACCGCCGCGGGCATGACCGCCGACCTGACCGAGTTGGCTGTCATGCGGGAGAGGGTGGGCCCGGATTTCCGGCTGATGTGGGACAGCTGGATGGCGCTGGATGTGCCGTACGCGACGCGACTGGCCCACCGGGCCGCGGCGCACGATCTGTACTGGCTGGAGGAACCGTTCCTGCCCGACGACTACTGGTCCTACCGCGATCTCAGGCAGTCGTTGCCGCCCGGCATGTTGTTGACCGGTGGCGAGCACGAAGCGACCCGCTGGGGGTTCCGGATGATGCTGGAGATGGAGTGCGTCGACATCCTGCAGCCCGACGTCGGCTGGTGCGGTGGCATCACCGAACTGCTCAAGATCAGTTCGCTCGCCGATGCGGCAGGCAAACTCGTCGTGCCTCATGGCTCCAGCGTGTACAGCTACCACTTCGTGGTCACCCGGCAGAACAGTCCGTTCGCCGAGTTCCTGATGATGCACCCGAGCGCCGAAGAAGTGGTCCCGATGTTCTCCCCGCTGCTGCTGGACGAACCGGTACCGGTCGACGGCCGGATGAAGCTGCCCGACACCCCGGGGTTCGGGGTACGGCTCAATCCTGAAGTCCCCACCGATCGTCCCTACACCCACTGATCCGTTCGAGAAGAAAGTACAAGGTCCATGCTGCTGCAACGACGCGGCCCGGCGATGCCGGATGTCTGATCTGTCCGGCTTCGATCTGACCGGCCGGACGGCTCTGGTCACCGGCGGTTCCCGTGGTATCGGCCGGGGAGTTGCGGTGGGGTTGGCGCGGGCCGGTGCCGACGTGGCGGTCAACTTCCACCATCCGGTGGAGGCCGAATTCGGCCGGGACAACAACGCGGACGCGGCGGCGGTCGTGTCCGAGATCCAGGCGATCGGCCGGCGGGGCGTCGCCGTCCCGGCCGATGTCTCCGACGCCGAGCAGGTCGACGCCATGGTCGGGGAGGTGGTCGACAAGCTCGGCGGCCTGGACATCCTGGTCAGCAACGCCGGTATCTGCCCGTTCCACGACTTCCTGACGATGCCGCCCGAGCTGTTCGACCGGGTGGTGGATGTCAATCTGCGAGGGGCCTTCTTGGTCTCGCAGGCTGCAGCACGGGTGATGGTCGCCCAGGGTCGCGGCGGGCGGATCATCGGGATGAGTTCGATCAGCGCACTGGTCGGAGGCGGCTCCCAGACCGCCTACACGCCGACCAAGGCCGGTATCCACTCGCTGATGCAATCCCTCGCGATCGCGCTCGGACCACACGGCATCACGTGCAACTCGGTCATGCCGGGCGCCATCCTGACCGACATCAACGCCGCTGACCTCGCCGCCGAAGGCAAGAAGGAAGCCTTCGGCGAGCGCATCCCGGTCGGCCGGATCGGCGAGCCGGACGACATCGCTGGCCCTGTCGTTTTTCTCGCCTCCGACGCGGCCCGCTACGTGAACGGCGCCGGCCTTCTGGTCGACGGCGGCATGTTCGTCAATCTGCAATAGCGAAGATCTAACCGCTGGAAGGAGTGTCATGGCCGAAGACCCGACCTACCGCATCGACCTGCTCAGCCTCGGCCGCTGGCCCTGGGCCCCGGGCTTCGAGATCTACTGGATGGAGCCCAACGCACCCGCCGAGCCCCTGGAGCTCGTCGGGGTCCTGATCCGCGGCAACGGCCGGACCATCCTGATCAACACCGGTCCCGACCCGGAGATGCTGCCGACGCTGAACGCGCGCTGGGTGAACTTCG
This sequence comes from uncultured Nakamurella sp., assembly GCA_964242105.1. Classification (GTDB taxonomy): domain Bacteria; phylum Actinomycetota; class Actinomycetes; order Mycobacteriales; family Nakamurellaceae; genus Nakamurella. The sequence goes on from CAXTBG010000035.1 coordinate 18,666, forward strand.
ATCCGCGACACCAGCTGGAGGTTGCGGACAGCCAACGACTGACCGCGGCCCTGGCCGGCGTCGGTGTCTCGCCCGACCAGGTGGACACGGTGCTGGTGACGCCTTTCCAGCCTTATGCGATCGGTAACCTGCTGGAGCTGCCCACCGCGACCTACGCCCTCTCCCGCACCGGGTGGATCGATTTCCATGCCACCCGCTGGCGGGACCACCCGCATGATTTTCGGCCATTCGTGATCCCGGAACGGGTGCTGGTCTCGTTGGTGACCGAGAGCTGGCCGCAGCTGCGTCTGATCGAGGACGAGGACGAGTTGGCCCCCGGCATCCGGATCTTCTGGACCGGAGGTCATCACCGTAGTTCGCTCGCGGTCCGCATACCGACCACCGAAGGCGAAGTGATCGCCTCCGATTGTTTCTTTCGCATCGAGAATGTCCTTCAGACCCGGCCGCTGGGCATCAACGAGTCGATGGAGGAAACGCTGCTCGCCTACGAGCGCATCCGGCGGACGGCCGACATCCTCGTGCCGCTCTACGATCCGGACGTGTTCAGCAGGCACCCGAACGGCATCGGCTGAGCTGCACCCCACCAATGTCCGCGAGAATGACCGGCAGCCGGATATCGGCCGACCCGCGCCGATTGACGCCCGCGCGACCATGTCTTGTGCCGCCCGTCGATTGCTCGGAATTCATTCCGTCCAGCCTCTTGATAATCCACCGCACAGGTGCATACTTGTTCACAGATACGAAACGCGTTCATCAGTGTGAACCATGTCGATCGTCCAGCTCGCCGCAGGCGGCACACCACAGGAGGAAAGCGTGAAACTGTTCCAGCGTAGGTGGGCCGTGGCGGCCGTCACCGCGGCGGCGGTGATGCCACTGGTCGCATCGTGTTCGAGCAGCTCGACCCCGGCCGCGGGGGCGTCGGCAAGTTCGGCTGCGTCCGCCCCGGCAGGCTCTGCGTCCGCCCCTGCCGGCTCCTCGTCGGCCCCTGCCGGCTCCTCGTCGGCCCCTGCCGGCTCCGCGTCGGCGTCGGCGTCCGCCGGCTCCACGGGATCAAGCGCGGCTGCAAACCCGAACGCAGGGAAGGACTTGACGGTCGGCGTCATCTATCTGGACACGCAGGGCTTCTATGGTGGCGTGAAGGCCGGAATCGTGTCCGGTGCGTCCAGCGCCGGCCAGAAGGTCAACATCATCGAGACCAATGCACAGGACGACGCGACCAAGGAAGCGACCTTCATGGGCACGCTGACCGCCCAGAAGGTGCAGGCCATCCTCACCTCGGCGTCCTCCGGGACGGCGTCGGTACCCGCCATCAAAGCCGCTGTCGCCGCAGGCATCCCGGTGATCTGCTACAACACCTGCATCGGCGAACCCGACCTGAGCAAGTACGTGTCGGCCTACGCATTCGGTGATCCGGTCGAGTTCGGCACCAAGCTCGGTACAGCCGCAGCGGCGTACTTCAAGTCCAAGAACATCAGCGCCCCGAAGATCGGCGTGCTCAACTGCGAATTCGTCGAAGTGTGCGTCAAGCGTCGGGAGGGCTTCGAAGCGGGACTCAAGGCGGCCGGCGTCAGCTACACCATCGCGGACAACCAGCAGGGCACCGACCCGGTCAAGTCGATCACCGTCGCGCAGAACATGTTGACCGCGCACCCGGACATCGATGCCTTCATGGGCGAATCGGGCGGGGCGACGACCGGTGCCATCAAAGCGGTCTCGGATTCCGGACGCGTCGGCAAGACCGTCGTCTTCGGCGGCGACATGACCACGGAGATCGCCACCGCACTCAAGGACAACACGATTCTCAAGGCAGAGGTGGACGTCTCGGGCAAGGCGGTCGGTAGTGCCGCGATCAAGGCCGCGATCGACACGATCAACGGCAAGAAGCCGGCGGGTGTGACGGTTCCGGTGTCGGTGGACATCTACACCTCGCCCGCCGACGCCAGCAAGTGGTTGACCACCCACGCCGACGGCATTCCGTAGGCCATCCATCGGCTCGCGAGGCCGACCGTGGGACCACCGTCGGGGAGTGGTCCGACGGTCGGCTGAGCGGTCGCCGAGGAGCAGCAGTCCGGCACGGAACCAGTGACAACAGAAAGATTCGACGATGACAGCTACCGAACGCGGTCCGATCGCTGTCGTCGACGGCGCCAGCAAGCGGTACGTCGGTGTGCAGGCCCTGGACGAGGTGTCGTTCTCGCTGGCAGCCGGGGAGGTCCGGGCGCTGCTGGGCAAGAACGGTGCCGGGAAGTCCACCCTGATCCGACTGCTGGCCGGAGCGGAGGCAGCCGACTCCGGCGTGGTGACCCTCTCCGGTTCGGTGATGGACAAGCCGAGCGTGCAGCGAGCCCACGAGCTGGGTGTCCGCACCGTCTACCAGGAACTCACCGTCATCCCGGGCCTGTCCATCGCCGAGAACCTCTGCATCGGAGAGTGGCCCAAGCGCAACGGTTCGATCGACCAGAAGGCCATGGTGCGAAATGCGGCCGCTGCCCTGGACCGCATCGGTGCGCAGCTCGATCCGCGGCATCTGGTCGGCGAGCTCAGCATCGCCGACCAGCAACTGGTGGAGATCGCGCGCGCCCTCGACTCCGATCCTGCGCTGCTGATCCTGGACGAGCCGACCTCGTCACTGGCCGCCGCAGAGGTGGACCGGGTACTCGCTGCGGTGAGAGCCATTCGGGCGCAGGGAGTTGCGGTGGTCTATGTCAGTCACCGGTTGCCGGAGATCTTCAAGATCGCCGACAGCGCAACGGTCATGCGTGACGGCAGGGTCATCGACACCGTGTCGATGTCCAGCGTGGACACCGATCAACTCGTCGGCATGATGCTGGGCGACGTAGGAGCGGTGGACCCGCTTGTCCAGTCCGCCGCGACCGACGGCCCGGTGGTCGCGCAGGTCCGCGACATCACGCTGCGGCCCAAATTGATCGATGTGTCGTTCGACGTCAGGGCCGGCGAAGTGCTCGGCATCGCCGGCGTTCTCGGGTCGGGACGAACCGAACTGCTGCAGGTGGTGTCGGGGCTGCGGGCACCGACCAGCGGCACCGTCACGGTGAACGGGCGACGGATCGAGGGCAGGGGCCTGCGCGCGGGCCTCCGGGCCGGGATCGGGTTGACCCCGGAGGACCGGAAGAACGACGGCATCGTGCCGGATCTAGGCATCGACGAGAACACCGTATTGACCAACTGGGCCACTGTTTCCTCCTACGGTGTGGTCCAGCGCGGCAAGGTCGCCGCCGCCGCCCGCAAGGCGATCGACGCGATGTCGGTCAAGGCCCCGAGGACCACCACTCCGATCGGTACGCTCTCCGGCGGAAACCAGCAGAAGGTCGTGATCGGCCGCTGGTTGCACGCCGGTAGCACCCTGCTGCTGCTGGACGAGCCGACCCGCGGCGTCGACGTCCAGGCGAAGGCGCAGATCTACGCACTGCTGCGGGATCTCGCCGAATCCGGTAAGGCGGTGGTGTTCGTGTCGAGCGAGATGGACGAATTGAACCTGGTGTGCGACCGGGTGCTGGTGCTGACAGCCGGCCGGATCGTCGCCGAGCAGGTCGCTCCGCGGATCGACACCAATCAGCTGCTGGTAGCGGCGATCGCCGAGAGAATCGAGGAGGGCGCATGAGTTCGTCGCAGGCCGTTCGTCCGACGGGTAATCCCACCCCGCCGGCCGTGGCGAAAAGGAAGCTGAACAGCCAACAGCTCAATGAAGTCAGCCTGCTCGGAGCGTTGATCGTCGCGGTCATCTTCTTCTCGATCTTCGCCACCAACTTCTTGTCGGTGGCCAACCTCTGGAACGTCGTCAACGCCGCGGCGATCACCGGGGTGGTCGCGTGGTCGGCCACCCTGGTCATCGTGGCCGGGGAGATCGATGTCAGTGTCGGGCCGTCGGTTGCGTTCTGGTCGGTGATCGTGGCCGAGCTGCAGGGGAAGCGCTGGGGATTCCCGTTGCCCATCGCAATCGTCGTCACGCTCGTGCTGGCGATGGTCGTGGGGGGATTCGCCGGTTGGCTGCGCGGCCGATTCGGAGTGCCGTCGTTCATCGTGACGCTGGGTCTCTGGCTGGCCCTGCGCGGATTGGCCCGCTCCTTCTCCACCGCGCTGCCCGTACCGATGAAGGACAGCGACTTCATGACGTGGCTCGGCGGCAAGATGTGGGCCGGTGGACCCGATGTCGGCGCCGTGGTGATGATCGTCGCCTTCCTCGTCTTCGCCTTCGTCGCGCGCAACACCACCTACGGCCGGTCGGTCTTCGTGGTCGGCGGCAATGCGCGGGCGGCCATGCTGACCGGCATCAAGGTGCTGCGCATCCGGATCATCCTGTTCGCCACGTCCGGGCTCATGGCAGCCATTCTCGGCATCATCCTGACCGCGCGGTTGAACTCCGGCTACAGCGAAGCAGCGCAAGGCCTGGAATTCGACGTCATCGCCGCCGTGGTGGTCGGTGGTACGTCTTTGGCGGGGGGTCGTGGATCGATGCTCGGCACCCTGCTCGGAGCATTGTTCATCGCGGTGATCGGGAATGGCCTGATCCCGCTCGGGGTCGATCAGTACCTGCAGAGCGTGGTGCAGGGAGTGCTGATCGTCGGCGCCGTGCTGATCAACATGGCCCTCACCCGGCGCGGCGGCGCAACGAATACCTGATCCTCCTCTCGCCGACCCCAGCACCAGGGAAAGGAACCACCGCCCATGACGGCAGCACCCACCCAGCAGGCCGACGTCCTGGTCATCGGGTCCGGCCCGAGCGGCGCTGTCGCCGCGAAGAAGCTGGCCGAGTCCGGGCTGCGGGTCATCTGCCTCGAGCAGGGCGACTGGGTCGACTACAGCAAGGCCAGGGCCGGGACGCCGGAGTTCGAGCTCACCGCGGCCAAGGACTGGAGCTCGATCCCGGCGATTCGCGATTCCAGTGGCGACTTCCCGATCGACACCAGCAAGTCCGATGTGGAACCGCTGATGTGGAACGGCGTCGGTGGATCGAGCATTTCCTGGGCTGCGGCCTGGATGCGCAACGTCCCATCGGACTTCCGGGTCCGGACCCTTGACGGTGTCGGCGACGACTGGCCCATCGGCTATCGGGACCTGGAGCCGTACTACCGGCAGGTCGAGGTCGATTTCGTCGTGTCGGGCGTCAGCGGCGACCCGGCCTATCCCACCGGAATCACCACTCCTTTCCGGCCGGCCGACCTGACCGCCGGCGGACGGCGCATCGCCCGGACCCATAACGAGCTCGGTTGGCACTGGTGGCCCGGCTCGAATGCGATCGCGACGGAGCGCCACGGCGAGATGAAGCCGTGCCAGCAGCTCACGGCCTGCATGTGGGGGTGCACCGAGGGCGCCAAGGCATCCACCGACCTCACCCACTGGCGAGCGCTGGTGCGCGGCGGAACCACCCTGATCGCGGGCGCCAGGGTGTTGCGGATCGAAACCGACGCCCAGGGGTACGCCACGGGCGCGGTCTACGCCGACGCCGACGGCGTCGAGCACTTCGTCGGGGCGGCAGCGGTGGTGCTGGCCGCCAACGCGATCGGCACTCCGCGGTTGTTGCTGGCCTCGACCTCGGCGGCCCATCCCGACGGGTTGGCCAATTCCAGCGGGCTCGTCGGGAAGCGCCTGATGCTGCACCCGACCGCGGTGGTGGTGGGACTGTTCGACGAGGATCTCGAGTCCTACCGGGCGGTCTGGGGCCAGGCGGCGTACTCGCTCCAGTTCTACGAGACCGATTCGGCCAGGGACTTCGTGCGGGGCGCGAAGTGGAGCCTGCAGGCCACCGGTGGCCCGCTGCAGGCGACCCGGCGATGGCCATGGGGCGATTCCACCAACTTCTGGGGATCACCGTTCCAGGACGAGTTCTCCCGCCGTTTCGGCCGCTCCATGTCATGGGGGATCATCTGCGAGGACCTGCCCGACCCCGCCAACGAGGTGGTGCTGGACCCCGACGCCACCGACGGCAGCGGCATGGCTGGCGTCCGGGTCAACTACACGACCAGCGAGAATTCCACCCGGATGGCCGCTTTCATGGCTCAGCGGGCGCGCGAATCGTTCGAGGCCGCGGGCGCCTACCGGACCATCATCTCCCCGCACGCCCGCGAGACCGGCTGGCACATGCTGGGCACGGCCGTCATGGGGGACGACCCGGCGAACAGCGTCGTGGACCGGTACGGCCGCAGCCACGACGTGCCGAACCTCTTCGTCGTCGACGGAAGTACCTGGCCGACGTCGTCCGGGATGAACCCCACCGCCACCATCGCCGCCTTCTCGCTCTGGGCGACCGACCACATGCTGGCCCACGGGCTGCGGACCAGCGGCGCGCGCTGATGGCCCTGTCCGCCACCCGCAGAACTGGAGGTCGATGTCATGACACTGACCGATGATCGCGCGAGCGCCGCGCTGGCCGCCCTTGCCGACGCCCTGATCCCGGCCGGACAGGGCAGGCCGTCTGCCGCCGAGGCGGGAGTGGTCGAGCTCCTGCAGCACCGCATCCCGGAGCTGCTCCCGGAACGGGTACCGCTGCTGGAGTCGGCCGTGGACAGGATCGACGCCAGCGGGGTCCAGGCGGCGCTGACGTGGTTCCGGGCCAACGACCCGGCCGGGCACGACGCATTGTGCGAGACAGTGGCCGGCACCTACTTCATGCTGCCCGCCGTCCGGGCCGCCATCGGCTACCCGGGCCAGGTGCGCATACCCGCGCGCCGAGAGGTGGAGGAGTTCGACCAGCTGATCGCGCCCGTCCTGGCCGGGACCTTCGCCCCTCGCGGCCAGGACCTGCCGTGAGGCTCCAGGCGTCCGGGAAGGAGCGTTCGCGGTGACCGAGCGGGTGTGCTTCCTGCTGCAGATCCGCCCGGACAAGGTGGAGGACTACCTGGCGGCGCACGAGTCGGTGTGGCCGGACATGCTGGCCGCCCTGGCCGACGCCGGGTGGCACAACTACTCGCTGTTCGTGCGCCGGGCGGACGGTCTGGTCGTCGGGTACCTGGAAACCGACGACTTCGCCGCCGCCCAGCAGGCGATGGCCGGCAATGAGATCAACCTGCGGTGGCAGGCCACCATGGCGCCCTTCTTCACCGGTCTGGATGGCCATCGGCCGGACGACGGCTTCCACCGTCTCGAGGAGTACTTTCACCTCGCATGATCGCTGATCCGGACAATGGAGCGGTCGGCCCGGCGGCCACTCGGCCGATCAGGCCGTGAACGAAGGGGGTGCTCGTGGCTGAGACATCGGCGGTCAAGTCGGCCGACCGGGTGCTCGCCATCCTCGGATTCGTGGCCGACTCGCAGCCGGTGCGATTCTCCCAGCTGCTGTCGGAGTTCAACCTTCCCCGATCCAGCGCCCACGGGCTGCTCCAGACCATGGTCGCCCGCGGCTGGCTGGAACACGATCCGGAGACGAGAAGCTATTCGCTGGGGCTGCGCGCGTGGCAGATCGGCCAGCGCTATGTCGGGCATCTGGATCTGGCGACCTTGGCCCGGCCGGAGATGGATCGGCTGGCCGCCGCCGTCGGCGAGACGGTGCAGATGGCGCGGCTGGACGGTATGGAGAACATCTACATCGCCATCAGTGAGGCGCCGCGTCCGATCCGGCTGGCATCGTCCGTCGGGGTCCGGCTGCCGGCTTACGCCACCGGGCTCGGCAAGGCGCTGCTCGCCCAACTTCCGCCGGAGCAGGTACGGGCCCGTTTCGAGGAAATCGACCGCATCAAGTTCACCGACCGGACGATCGTCGACGTCGACGAATTCATGAATGTGCTGGAAGAGGTGCGACGCAACGGGTATGCCCGGGACGACGAAGAATACCTGCCGGGAACCTGCTGTGTCGCCGTGCCCGTCATGGTCGATTCGAAAATGGTGATCTCGATGTCCATCACCGCTCCGACCAGTCGACGGGACGCGGCCTGGCCGACCGCCCAGTTGGCGATGCTGCAGGCCTCCGCCGCCGCGATCAGGACCACTCTGGGCCTACCCCCGGTGCGCGTCTGACGTCTGCGCCTCGTCGTCGTCCACGCGGCGGGCACTGATGGTCACCGTCAATTCGCTGCTCTCACCGGGTTCCAGCGCGGTCAGTGGCCCCAGTACTTCGGTTTCCAGGACGTAGGCGTCGGGCTTGAGCCCCCCCAGGTGCGCGAGACCCTCGTCCAGCGGGCACTCCAGCCAGATCTCTGCCCGGGATCCACGGTCGGGATAGTCGGCTGATATCTCGGGGGCGAACCGTTGGCAGACCTCGATGCCATCGATGACGGTGCTCAGCCGGCCGGTCGCCCCGGGAAGACCCAACTTTCCGACGACTTTCTGAAGTGGTACGAACACCACACCATCGGTGATGCTGAAGCGTGGAAAACCGTTGCCGGACAACAGCTCGATCACCGCGTCTGGGCGATCGTCGATCTCGGCGTACCAGCCGTCGGCGGCATCGCCCGAGGGGTCGCCGCGTAGCTGCAGCACATTCCAGATAGCCCACCGCACCGGTCGGCCGACGCAGGTGAACCACTGGTGAACGGGAAACTCGGTGGCGTCCGCGGTCAGCGTGACGGTGCGACTGATCTGCAGACCGGTTCCGGGGTCGGGCGCACTGACCATGGTGAGGCGCAGCTCGTCGTTCCCGGTCTCCAGATCGGCCTGATAGCAACCGGAATCGAGAACCGGATCGGGCGGTCCGGGCCACTCCGCCGGACCGGACCAGCCCTGTGGAGCGGGCCAGGTCTTGTCGCCGCCGTAGTTCCGCCAGGACGACAGGGTGCCGTCCGCCGGCGGAAGCCCGTCGGGAGCGCGGCGATGCAGCCGGTCGTCGAGCAACGACGGGTTGCGGTACAGCAGTTCCCGCCCATCGAGCTGGAACGACAGCAGCCGTCCGCCCAGGGCCGGGACGAAGCCGAGGGTGACCCGGCGATTGGACATCCAGAACACCTGGTCCGGCCCCGACTCGTCGACGTGCGCCTCGAGCCCGTCAGGCATCGGGCACCAGCACCACCTTGCCCCGGCTGACGCCGGCGGCCAGGGAATAGGCGGCGTCCGCCTGGGACAGCGGGAGTGTGTCGCTGACGATGCGTTCGGGCCGGAGGCCCCAGCGGACGATGTTCTCGGTCAATCGCTCCATGCCGGCCACCGAGGTCACCCAGGAGGCGTGGATGGTGGCCTGCTTGTGCAGCAGAGAGTCCGACACCTCGGTCTCCAGCGTGCCACCCTCACCGACCAGGGAGATCCGGCCCCATTCGGCCACCGCGGACACCGCCACCCGCCGCCCGTGCAGATTGCCCGAGCAGTCGATGGTGGCGCTCGCCCCGCGTCCGCCGGTGAACTCCGCCAGCGCGCCGGTGACCTCGTCCGGCCCGACGACAGTATCGAAGGCGGCCAACCCGGACGCCCAGTTCCGGCGTACGTCGCTGGTCTCCACGCCGATCACACTGCGTGCCCCCAGCGCGCGCCCGATCATGCCCGCGGCCAGCCCGACCGGTCCGAGACCGACCACCAGGAGATCGTCGGAACCGTTGATCGTCAACCGATCGAGACCCTGCCCGGCCGTACCAAAGCCGCAGGCGATCAGTGCCCCGTCGACGAACGACAGCTCGTGGGGCAGGGCGATCGCCGTACGCTCGTCGACCAGGATGAATTCGGCGTGCCCACCGTCCCGCTGCCATCCGTAGGCGGCCCGGGAAGTGGAGTGGCAGTTGATCATCCAGCCGGCGCGGCAATTGCGGCAGTGCCCGCACCCCACGATGTGGTATGCGAGGATGCGATCTCCGGCGGTGAATCTCCTGCAGTCGGGGCCGGCCTCGACGACGGTGCCGGCCGGCTCGTGCCCGGCGACGACGCCCCGGTAGGCGGCTCCCTCCGCGCCGACGTGCCCCTTGTAACCGCGGTAGATGTAACCGATGTCGCTGCCGCAGATGCCGGACGCCCCGACCCGCACCAACAGCTCGCCGGGCCCCGGCTGGGGTACCGGCAGCTGCCGTAGCTCGGCAGTCGAGTCGCCGGGCAGGTACACGCCGGTCATGGTCCTGTTCATGTCAACCTTCTTCCGGATACCGCCGCCGGCGGTGTCACGTCGTGCAGGAGGGTCCGGGCTCGGCGGTGGGCCGGGTCGCTCGACAGCACCTGGTGCAACAGGTCGACCGCCCGGTCGTGGTCGTCGCGCAGAACCGACAGCTGGGCCGACAGGAACAGTCTCCTGATGACCCGCTCGGCGTCGCCGTCCTGGTGGAACAACAGCATGGACGGTAGTGAGGTGGCGAAATAGTCCACCGCTGACCGGGAGGCCAGCGACGAGACGAAGCCGTCCAGGCCGGCGGTCAGCTGGTCGGCACGGTCCAATTCGCCGAGCCGCCGGCAGGCCAGGACGGAGAAGTAGGTCAGCTCGCTGTAGGCGTTGGTGTTCATCTGCTGGAAGTCGCCGACGAAGCGGGCCGCCGTGGTCCAGGCCGGACGAGGATCCCCACCGGCGGCCGCCAGCGCATCTCCGAGGGCCAGGTAGAGGTCGGCCGAGTTCACCAGGAGGTGCCGGGCCTCACCCAATCGGGCGGGCGGGTCCAGCGCCGCCCGGAGATGGGCAACGGCCGCCGCCGGGTCTCCGCCGGCCAGCTCCCGCCGGGCGAGCGCGGCGTTCGCCGCCTCCCAGACGTCCAACACCTGACCCTCGCCGCCCTCCCAGGGGCGGAAGGTCCGGGTGGACAACAACTCCAGAGCGGTTGCCGCATCGCCAGTCTGGATGAGCAGATCGGTCAGGACCACGGTCAGGTCGTCCCGCTGGCGGACCAGATCGGCCACCCCGGAGAGCACGTCTACACGTTCCTCGACCGGGGCGCCGCGCCGTGCCGCGAGCTGGTCCACCTCGTACCTCAGCCGCGGGGCATCCGGATCGGACTCGACGGCCCGGTCGTAGTGCCGGCCCGCCAGCTCGTCGTTGCCCAGGACGTTCACGGCAGCCACACCCAGGTTCCGCCAGACGACGGGGTTACGGGGTTCCCGTTCGACCGCTCGCGTCCACCGTTGGATCGCCTCCGACGCCCGGCCGTTGGCGTACAGCCAATGCCCGAGCAGCGCGGCCGCCCGGCCGTCGTCCGGGTCGGCCGCCAACGCCCGCTCCAGGGCGTCAGCATCAGCAAGTCGCCCGGGCAGGCACCACGCCGGGTCGGCTTCCGCGGCCCGAGCCGCGGCCGCCTGTGCCGCGGCCTCCCGACCCGCCGTGCGGAGGATGTCGGCGCGGTGGTAGCCGATGAGTGGCGCCACCGCACCTGCCCCTACCGGAGAGACCAGCGCCCGCCGCTCGGCCCGGTCCAATACCGTCAGCGCCTCGTCGACCAGGGCGGAGGCGGCGTAGTCGAGCGCAACGTCGAGCAGGGTCTGGGCGTCGGTACCCGCATCCTCGCCGGCCAGGTCCACCGCCCACATGTCCAGCGGATCCAGGGCTCTCGTCGCCGCCAACCTGACCTGGGCCGCTTCGGTCCTGCCCAGTCGGCGCAACACCACGACGCGCAGGTTGGCAGCCTGGAGATGGTCTGCTTCCGCGGCGAGCGCCTGCTCCAGGTGGGCGTCGGCGGCGGCCCACCGTTCGGCCCGGCAGTCCAGCTGAGCCAGTGCGTAGTGCGCCGGGGCGCGCCACGCCGAGTTCCAGGCCGACTTGGCGAGAACGGCGTATGCCTCCGCCCAGCGCTGCTGGTGCAGCAGCGTCAGCCCGAGACGGTAGTGGGCCTCGCCGTCGGACGGATTCGGGTTGCGCTCCACCAGGCGCGAAATCGCCCGCCGGGCATGCATCTCAGCCGCGGCGTACTCGGCGCGCCGGTGCCGGAGCGCAGCCAGCGCGACGTTGCTGCGGCTGTCGCCCGGGTCTCGGCGTACCGCCTCCAACCAGTACGGTTCCGGCGACCGGGTGGCGTGCCGGTACTGCCACAGGTGCAGACCGATCACGTACAACTCGTCCACGGACGAAATCTCGGCCGGCGGCTTCGGCTCGGTGGCCGGCGTCGGCGGCTGCGCGGCGGACGGGGTCGCCAGCTCGCGGCGGACCAGTTCCAGGCCACCCTGGTGAGCGCTGAGCACCAGCTCCTCGGGCGCGAGCCTGCTGTCGAATTCGATCGACGCAGGCTGCCCGGGAGCCAGGTTCACGGTGCGGCTCAGTAGCTCCCCGTCCGGGCCGCTGACCGTGACCGCCGTCCCCGGCCGGTCGCCGGTGACCGAGACGCCGGCCCGATAACGGCCAGGGCCGATGGCGGTCAGCGAAGCGGCGGCCAGCAGGGTCGCCGCCTGCGCCGGCCCGATGTCGTGGATCGGGTACCAGTACTGGCTGAACGTCTTGGTTTCGCCGGGGGTGAGGAAGGAGAAATCGGGCTGGTTGTCGGTGTAGACCCCGGCCATCAATTCGACGTAGGGGCCGTCGGCATCGGTCAGCTGCCGATCCCACGCCCAGCCGAAGGGCGCATTTCCCCAGGTCCATTGTTTCTTGCCGGGTGAGATGTGGTGATCCGCCCAGTGCACGAAACCGACGCCGGACCGGTGGTCGTAACCGCCGAAGAAGTCACCCGCGCTGTCGACGCACATGTATGACGTCGGCACCGGAATGTTCCGGTACCAGTCGAGCCGGTCGGCGTCCGGATGGTCTGCATCGACCCGGGAAGGGTAGTCGACGCCGTAGTAGGTGCCCTGTACCCGGGGAAAGGTGGTGGTGGCGCGCTTGGCATGGTCGGCGACGTGGGTGACGTCCGGCGGGAAGAAGGATTGGTAGTCCTCGTGCACCCGGGCGGCGACGTTCGCCCACCACAGAAAGGTCTGGGTCTCCTCGGTACGGTTGTAGAGCCTGACCACCACCTCGACCACGGCCCGATCTGGATGCAGCCGGATGCCGTGCATTCCTTTCATCCGGCTGATCGGCTCGTGGTCTGAACACCAGACCGTGACGCTGCCGTCGGACGCCCGCTCGATGCTGGTATCGGTCGGCAGATAGGTGCCGGGACGGTGGTGCTGCGGCCAGTTGAACTCAACGCCACCGGAGATCCACGGGCCGGCCAGACCGACCAGGGCCGGTTTGATGACGTTGTTCCGGTAGAAGAAGTCTTCGCCGCGCACCTTGTCGTAACCGATGTGGATCCGACCCCCGAGTTCCGGGAGCACCATCAGTCGAATCCATTGGTTCTCCAGGTGAATGGCCGACCAGCGCCAGGGGGACTTGGTGGTCGAGATCCGCTCGATGAACGGCAGCGGGTACACCCGGCCCGACGAGCCCTGGTAGACCCGGCTGTCCAGGAATGCGGGGAATCGGTCCGGCTGATCCGGCGGATAGGTGTCGATGACCACCGGCTCGGCCCAGCCGGCGACCGGGAGATCGACCTGATCGGCCGGAACCGGCGGGAGAACGATCCGCGACTCTGCAGTGAGCATGCGGCAAAGCTAGTGGCGGCGGGGTCGGTCCTGGAATGCGGAAATCGACGGACAACCTGGACGAAACGACGATGAGTTGGCACGATGCAGCGATGCTGCGCATCGCCGACGGCTTCCCCGGGCAGCAGTTGCGCGTCGTGCCGCTTCCGCTGGCCCGCGCGGCACTCCGCCGACCCGGTACCGACAGGTTGCTCGTCACGGACTGCGGCTACTTCCCGCACGCCGTTCACCACGGGCGTTCCAGGCCGCACGGTGTGGACCAAGCCATCGTCATGGTGTGCACCGAAGGCGCGGGGTGGTGCCGGGTGGGCGAGATCCATCATCGCGTCGAGGGCGGCCAGGCCCTGGTGATCCCTCCGCTCCAGCCGCATGTCTACGGCGCCGAGGAGGACAACCCCTGGACGATCTGGTGGTGCCACCTGGCGGGAGCGGATGTGCCTGGGCTGCTGGACGCGGCAGGTATAGGGGCCGGCCGGATCGTCGTGGACGTCGGTGACGTGTTTGCCGCGGTGGGACTGGTCCAGGCGGTGCTCGAACGGCTCCAGCAGGACGAAACCCAGTCCAATCTGCTGGCCGCAGCAGGCGCGGCCTGGCACCTGATGGCGCTGCTGGCCGCCGACCAAGGCCACCGCCGCCGCTCCGCCTCACCGGTCGGGCAAGCGCAGCAGTACCTGCGCGAGCACCTGGACGAGCGGATTCCGGTACACACCCTCGCCGGACTGGCGGGGCTCAGCCCGTCCCATTTCGCCGCCCTGTTCCGTCGGGAGACCGGCATCAGTGTGGGGGCCTACCAGACGCGGCTGCGGATGGCGCGCGCCCGCCAACTGCTGGACACCACCCAGGACCCGATCGCCGCGGTGGCCTCCGCTGTCGGCTATCCCGACCCGTTCCACTTCTCCCGCCGGTTCCGGTGCGTGCACCACCTCACGCCCAGCGAGTACCGGGCGCAGGGCAAGGGCTGACGTCGCCCTGGATTGTCTCCGTCGTGCCGCACAGCCGGTATTTACGGGACGTCGTGGCCATCTGAAGCGACACTGCTTCGCAACGGTCGGCCATTCCTGCAGGCACTGTGGCAAGAGGAGGGAGTTGCCGAAGCCCGGGAGCCCAAGCCCGGCAGGGTCGCCACGCGGGTAGCGGGGAGTCCGCGGACAAACTCGGATGAGCACCGCCGGGCGGAGAACAGTGCCGGTGCACCAGGGTGAGTAGTTTCCAACCAACGGGTGCGTGGCTCAACCCTCGTCAGACTCATGGCGCTGTAAAGTTCGGCACGTGAGTCGTACGGGACCGTCACGATACGCGGCAAAGGCGCCCAGCCGGTTACCTCACGTGATTGAGGGTACTATTGTTCCGCCAATTCGCCGTGCATGGCCGGTGCCGGCTTTCGTATGGTGTGTTGTCGTAGCGTTCGCGGCATTGCTCGTGGTGTGGACGGTGATGACGCCAGCGTTCCGGGCTCCTGACGAGTCGCAGCACGTCAATAGCGTGCTTCGTCTCGCGGAGGGGGGTGGCTGGCCCGCCCCCGGCGATGCCCGAATGCTCCCGGAGGTGCTGCGCGCTCGAACGGTCTCCGGTTTCACGAACAAGGACACCCAGACAGGCAATTGGAACGGCGGCAACGTGTTGCCCGGCTACGTTCGGGTAAACCCGCAGCTGAATCTTCGATACTTTGCTCTGTTCAGCGGACGGTCACCAGCTCCGATCGCCGACCGTCTGCCGTTCAACCAGCTCGCCCCGAATCACGAAGCGTCCGTACAGGTGGATCAGATGACGCAGCATCCGCCGCTGTACTACGCCGTCGTGGCGGGGGTGTACCGAGCACTTGGTGCGGACGACTGGCGGTTCGACCGAGCTCTCGGGTTGATGCGGCTGGTCAGCGTGGCGATGGTGATGTGGACACCGTTGCTGTGCTGGTTGACGTCCCGCCGCCTGACCGGATCAATTCGTGTGTCGAACGCCGCGTGCCTCTTGCCGCTCGGCGTGCCCCAGCTCGCACACATCGGAGCGAGCGTCACCAACGACGCACTGGTGATCGCCTTGGGCGGCGTAGGTATCGCCATGATCTCCTACCTGCTGACGGGTGCGCGCAGCTCGCACTTCGTCCTTGCCCTGGGCGTGGTCCTGGGTGCCTCTTGCATGACCAAGGCGACACTGCTACCGATGATCCTCACTGCTTTCCTCGCGTACGGAGTAGTCAGTGTGCGCAGTCGCCGGGCAGAGTCGACACGCCAGTCCAGTGTTGTCAAGTTCGCGATGCTGGGTGGAGTGACGGTCGCATTGGGTGGATGGTGGTACGTCGTCGACTTGTTGCGTTACGGAACCTTGATGCCGGCCGGCTATACCGTACCGATCTTCGACAACCAAGCACCGAAAATGACGTTGCTTGCCTTCACTGGCCCGTTCCTCCAAAAGGTCGGCACATCCTTCTGGGGGTCCTTCGGCTACCTCGAGCTACCTTTGGCACCAGCGGTAGTGGTCATCGCTACTCTGGTTGCCGCGCTTCCACTGCTGGCAGCACTGTCGAGTGCGGCGTTGCGCAGCAATTTCTACGTCCTGCTTTCCCTGCCGCTGATGTCGGCCTGTTATCTCTTCTATACGACCTACCATTTGCACCTGCAATACGGCAGCCTACCGGGTCTGCAGGGCCGGTACTTGTTCGTCGGCCTGGTCCCATTGGCCGCCGCGGGTGCCACGGGACTGAACGCATTGCTGATGCGGCAGGCGGCGACCAGGCGGTTGTTCCTCCCCATCGTCGCGCTGTGTGCCGTCGGGATGGCGCTGTACGGCCTGTTCGTGGCCTTCAACGGGTTCTGGGTCGCAGGCGGTGCCAGCTATGCGAGGGAATTCACCCGCATGACGGCTTGGTCGCCGTATCCGACCTGGCTCGTCGTCGCCGTCCTTGCTGTGTGTCTTGCCGCGTGCGTGCTGGTGACGACGGGTAGGACACCGTCGTCAGGAGAAGGACAGGACGGGCGTGTGCTGTCAGCCGTCGCGTGATCCGCGGGTCTGCGGTGTTGTCGGCCACGTGATCGTTATCTGCGCCGCCAGTGACTCGCGCCCGGCGTCTTCCAGCTGCGCGCAGGGTTCAGAACCGAATCTGCCGCTTGGCGCCCGCGAGTTCCGGAACGGCGCCGGAGCTTCGTGGATCACCCGCGACAGACCTGAGACTCGCCGAGGAGCCCGGCCCCGGGGCCTCTTGGATCCTGGCCGGACCGCCTCGACATGCGTCGTTGAACGAGAACGAGCTCCCAGCCTTGCGGCTGGGAGCTCTTCGGGAACTCGGACCTACTCACCTCGCCGACCACTTGTGGTCGTTGGCGAGTCAGCACGTCCTGGTCGGGGTGACAGGATTTGAACCTGCGACCTCTTCGTCCCGAACGAAGCGCGCTACCAAGCTGCGCCACACCCCGGTGAACCTCGAAAAGTCTATCCGATCAGCGCGAGTGGTACCGACCAGGCAAGAGCCGGCGACGACCGGAACGGGCAGCGCCCAGCGTCGAACCGGCGTCAGCTGCGAGGTACGAGCGTCATCAGCGTCGCCTCCGGGCGGCAGCAGAACCGGACCGGCATGAAAGGGCTGTTGCCCAGCCCGGCCGAGACGTTGAGCCACATCCGGACGCCCCAGCGGGACAGCCCGCGCACCCGGGATCGGTCGATGCCGCAGTTCGTCACCACGGCGCCGAATCCTGGGATGCGAATCTGCCCGCCGTGCGTGTGCCCGGCGAGAACCAGGTCGTAGCCGTCCTCGGCGAACCGGTCGAGCACGCGCGGCTCCGGTGAGTGGGCCACCCCGATCCGCACGGCGGCGTCGGGATCGGCCGGTCCGGCGATCATCTCGTAGCGGTCGCGGCGCAGGTGCGGGTCGTCCACGCCGGCCAGCGCGATGCGCTGACCGCGCACCGACAACGTCTGCTTGCGGTTCGACAGGTCGATCCAGCCGCGCTCGGCCTGCGCGGCGCGCAGGTCCCGCCACGGCAGCGGCGGGGTCCTGGGCAGCGACGGAGACTTGATGAAGTAGCGGTGCGGCGACTTCGGCCGAGGCGCGTAGTAGTCGTTGTTGCCGAACACGAACGCCCCCGGGACGTCCAGCAGTGAACCGAAGGCGGTGACCGCCATCGGGACCGCCTTGGCGTGCGACAGCGTGTCCCCGGTGTTCACCACCAGATCCGGCCGGAGGTCGGCCAACGCCGACACCCAGGCAGCCTTGTGGTGGTGACCCGGCAGGATGTGCAGATCGGACAGGTGCAGCACCCGGATCGGCCACGCACCGGGCCCCAGGACGGGCACCTCGATGCGGCGCAGCGCGTACCACCGCCGTTCCAGCACCGTGGACCACAGCAGACCGGCGCCGGCGGTGCCGACGGCAGCGGCGACCGCGGCGAGGACCTTCTTCTCAGCCACCGGTCGTGGTACCGCCCGCCGAGACCCAGACGTTCAGTGTGCTGCCCGGCAGCGCACTCTGCCCGACGGCAGGGTCCTGCCGGGTGACGGTGTTGGCCGGCGCCGAGTTCGGCTGGTTCTCGATGAGGTAGTTGAACTTGAATCCGGCCGCGGCGACCTTCGCCTTCGCCTCGTCGACGGTGAGGTTGGTCAGGTCCGGGACGCGGGTGTTGTCCTGCCCGGTGACGTAGGTGGAGTACGACGGCGCGAAGTACGAGCTGGTCGGCTGGATCTGCTTCATCGCCGTGAACCAGGTCGCCGCCGGCACCGAGCCGCCGGTGAGACCGGTGATCCTGCTGGTGGTGCTGCCCTCGCTGCTCCGGGCCTGAGCGATGGTGCAGGTGCCGATGATCTGCATCGGCACGAGGGTGGCCGTCTTGGGTGCGTTCGGCGGGTACATGCACATCGACTGCGGCCTGGTCAGGTAGTCGAAGGTCAGGTTCGCCGCGCTGTAACGAGGAGTGAACCCGAGGTAGGCCGACGACTTGTACTCACCGGTGGTGCCCGTCTTGCCGGCCGCAGTGCCCTGCGTCAGGTCGAACTTGGTGGCGACGGCCGACTGGTGGGCGGTGCCGACGGGCGAGGTCACGTCGTCACCCATCGACTGCGCCAGCGTCCGGGCGAGGTTCTGCGAGGCGTCCTTCTGTCCCGCCACGATGTACGAGCAGGCGGCCGGCGCCTTGACCGACACCACCCGGCCGTCGCGGTCCAGCACGCTGTTGATCGGGGTCGGCGGGCACCACACACCGTCCGACGCCACGGTGGCACCCACGTTGGCCAGCTCCAGCGGGCTGACCGGGGTCACCCCGAGCGTGAAGGAGACCACCTTCTGCGAGACCAGCTGCGCCGCGTAGGTGCTGGTGCTGTCGTTGAAGGCCTGGTCGACGTCACCGGCCGGAAGCGTGTAGCTGCGCAGCCCCATGGCCACCGCCATGTCCACCACCTTGGCGAGTCCGAGGTCGTCCTCCAGCTTGACGAAACCGGTGTTGGGCGACGTGGCCAGCGCCTGTTGCAGCGTCATCGACGCCGGGAAGGTCTCGTTGTTGTCGGTGTCATTGTGGAACGGGTGCGGCGACAGCGGGCTCCGGTACTCCACCGGCGTCTGGATCACCGACTGCGTACCGAGGCCGGCCTCCAGCGCGGCGGCCGCGGTGAAGATCTTGAACGTCGAACCGCCACCCAGCGGGGCGAAGGTCGTGGTCAGCTTCTGCGTCGTCTGACCCTTCGCCGCATCCAGTCCGTAGGGCCGGTTGGCTGTCAGCGCCAGCACCTTTCGCGGGGTACCGGGCGCGACGACCGCCATCACGTTGGCGATCCGCCTGTTCGCCGAGGTCAGCGGCACCTGCGCCACCACGGCCTTGTGCGCCGCGGCCATCTTCGCCGGGTCGAGCGTGGTGTTGATGGTGTAGCCGCCATTGGCGATCTCGTCCTTGGAGATGCCGGCGTTGGCCAGGTAGTCCAGGGCGTACTG
Source organism: uncultured Nakamurella sp. (assembly GCA_964242105.1). Taxonomy (GTDB): domain Bacteria; phylum Actinomycetota; class Actinomycetes; order Mycobacteriales; family Nakamurellaceae; genus Nakamurella. The sequence goes on from CAXTBG010000035.1 coordinate 37,933, forward strand.
GCAGAAGTAGCCGTTGGTCGCCGAGCCGCTGGCGGGCAGGCACCCGCTGTAGCGGACCTGGTTGCCCGACTCGGTGCCCAGCGGTGCGGCGATGGCCTTGTCGCGCTGGGCCGGAGAGATCGACCCGTCGTTGGCCAGCACCCGCAGCACGATGTCGCGCCGCTTCTTGGCGTCGTCCCGGGACGCTTCCTTCAACGGGTTGAACTTGTTCGGGTTGTTCACCATGCCGGCCATCAGGGCGGCCTGGGGCAGGGTGAGGTCGGCGGCATGGACGCCGAACAACGCCTCCGCCGCGGCTTCGGCGCCGTAGGTGTTGGGCAAGAAGGCCACCAGGTTCAGGTAACCGGCGAGGATGTCGTCCTTGGTCTCGTGCTGCTCGAGGGTCAGCGCCAGCTTGGCCTCGCGGAGCTTGCGGCCCGGTGTCACGGCGATGGCCGCGGCCCGCTGGGCGTCGGTCTTGGCCTCGACCAGGAACAGGTAGTTCTTGACGTACTGCTGGGTGATCGTCGACCCGCCCTGCTGACCCGAGTCACTGCTCTGCGCGTTGCTCAGCAGCGCCCTGGTGGTGCCGCGCCAGTCGACGCCCTTGTGCTGGGCGAACCGCCGGTCCTCCACCGCGACGACGGCGACCCGCAGGTTCTGCGAGATCTCGGACAGCGGGACGACGACGCGGTCCTGGTTGAAGATGTAGGCAATGGGGGCGCCGGTGCTGTCGGTGACAGTGCTGGTTTCGGGAACCGGGCCCGTCAAAGAATTGGCCGGAGTGCTGCCGAGCGCATTCGTGATCTTGTTGGACGCCAGCCCGAGGCCCAGCGAATAGGGCAGCAGCAGACCCGCCACCAGCACACCCGCCAGCAGGGTCGCGATCGTCAAACGGCCGAGTCCACCTAGTACACGCACGTCGGCCAGGGTACCGGCGGCCGGGTGAGGTCGATGTTCTTACGCCCGCAACCACGCAGAGTAGTCAACAGCGTGGCATCGCGGGACGTTTTCCCTCGTAAGAGACGGCCAGACCCCTCGATCTTTGGTCGCACTCCGTGGAACGCTCAAGACGTTGGCTGCGTCTGATCTGCTACCCACCGTTCCGGGCTCCCGGCGGCGGCTGCAGAGGACGGGCCGCAACGGGGTGGCAGAACGCAGTGGGGGGTTTTCATGTTGGAACGAGCCGAGCAATTTTCCGGCATCAATGGTGAAAAGAAAGGAATTGACATGGTCAGGCCGACATTGAGTGTTGTCCCGGCCGGCTCAGCGGTGCCGGTGGGGGGAAATGTATCGGGCTTGCTCGGTGGCCAGGGCGACCGGTCGTCGGGCACCGGGGGCGGACAGGCGCCCGGCATGGCCGGACGGTCGTCGTTGTCCGCTCTGATCAAGGGTTCCGAGTGGACCGGCAAGGCGGTGTGCGCGGGCTCCGACCCGGACATGCTGTTCGTCACCGGTGCCGCTCAGCGGGACGCCGCGAAGATCTGCCAGGCCTGCCCGGTCCGGCTGGAGTGCCTGGCCGACGCGCTGGACAACCGTGTCGAGTACGGCGTCTGGGGCGGCATGACGGAACGCCAGCGGCGCGCGGTGCTCAAGAAGTCGCCGGAGGTCACCAGCTGGCGGTCGATGCTGGAAGAGGCGCGGTCCTCGGTCGGCCGTGAAGCGGCGAGCTGACCGACCTGCCGGCTGACGGCCGGGCGCGCGCGGTCGACTGCCGACGGCCGGCCCTTCTCAGCTGGCGGTGAGGTTCCTGGCGATCGTGCGCAGTGCCGGCAGGTTGTGGGCGTCGAACGCCAACGCGGGCACCTCGACCACCGGTAGGTCCGGCAGCGCCCGGTCGAGCCGGGTCCGGATCCGGATCTCCTGGCTGCGGGTGGTCAGCCGGTCGGCGTGCACGGCCAGCACGGCAGCGGTCAGCGGTGCGCCGCCGGAGATGTAGGCGATCGCGGCCTGGGTGCTGGACAGGCTCAGGTCCGCGATCGGCGGGTGCGTCCGGTTGAGGATCAGTCCGGCCACCGGCATGCGTTCGGCGCGGAGCCGGTCGGCGAAGTACGACGCCTCGCGCACCGCGTCGGGCTCGGGGACGGCGACCACGACGAACGCCGTCCTGGACGACCGCAGCAGCTCGTAGGTGACCTGCGCGCGCTGCTGGAAACCGCCGAACATCCCCTCGAAGAGCTGCACGAAGGTCGCCGCGTCGGTCAGCATCTGGCCGCCAACGACCGAGGTGACGGCGCGGGCGAAGATGCTGAAACCGGTCCCCAGCACCCGCATCACCCCGCGGCCGGGGGAGGCGAGCAGGCGGATCATCCGGCCGTCCAGGAAGGACGACAGCCGTTGTGGCGCATCGAGGAAGTCCAGCGCCGATCGGCTCGGCGGGGTGTCCACGACGATCAGGTCGAACTGGTCGGTGGAGGCCAGTTGGCTGAGCTTCTCCATCGCCATGTACTCCTGCGTCCCGGAGAACGAGGTGGAAATGGTCTGGTAGAACGGATTGGCCAGGATCTTGGCGGCGTGGTCGGCGTTCGCGTTGGAGGACACCATCTCGTCGAACGTCCGCCGGGTGTCCAGCATCATCGCCCACAGCTCCCCGCCGTTGGCGGCCCCCTGGTCCTCTGCCGGGAGGTCCGGATCGGTGACGACGCGGCGCGGCACGTTGTCCAGCTCGCCGAGGCCCAGGGACTGGGCCAGCCGCCGTGCGGGGTCGATGGTCAGCACCGCCACCTTGCGGCCGGCGTCCGCGGCGTAGAGGGCCATCGCCGCCGCCGTGGTCGTCTTGCCCACGCCGCCCGACCCGCACGTCACCACCACCCGGATCGCCGGGTCGGTCAGCACCTTGGCGAGGTCCATCTGCGGCCGCTGGCTCATCGGCCCACTCCCTGCTCGGCGAGGTGATCGGCCAGTTCGTACACGCCGCCGAGGTCGGCCCCGTCGACCAGGCGGGGGAGCGAGAGCATCGGCAGCCCGGCAGCCTTGAGCTGTTCCCGGCACTGGTGCTCGGCGAGCACCCGCACCGCGTGGTCGGCGATTTCCGCGGACAGCCCGGCCAGGAGCGCAGGATCGGGATCGATGCCGGCGCCGGCCAGCCCGGAGGCCAGTCGGTTGACGTCGAGCCGGCCCTCGGCGGCGGGCGTCAGGGATGCGGTGCCCAGGTGCGAGGGCGTGGCGGCGTTGACGATGATCGAACCGACGCGCAGCCGCTGCGCCTGCAGCTCGGTGATGGCCTCCAGCGTCTCGGTCACGGGCATGTCCTCGAGCAGCGTGACCAGGTGCACCGCGGTGTCGTCGGAGTGCAGCAGCTCCACCACCCCGTCGGCCTGGCTGCGGATCGGGCCGCGACGGGCAAGGTCGGACATGGCGACAGTGACGTTGAGGAAGTTGACGATGCGACCGGTCGGCGGCGCGTCCATCACCACGGCGTCGTAGACCGGGCGCGAGTCGCTGCCCCTGCGGGTGACCGTCTCCTTCACCTTGCCGGTCAGCAGCACGTCCCGCAGGCCGGGCGCGAGTGTGGTGGCGAACTCCACCGCACCCATCTTCTTCAGGGTCCGGCCGGCGAAACCGAGGTTGTAGAACAGCGCGAAGTACTCGAGCAGGGCCGCCTCGATGTCGACAGCGAGCGCCCGGACCTCGCCGCCGCCGGACGCGACCGCGATCTTTCGTTCCTCGTAGGGCAGTGGCGGCACGTCGAACAGCCGGGCGATGCCCTGCCGCTCCTCCACCTCGGCCAGCAGCACCCGTCGGCCGTCGGCGGCCAGCGCCAGCGCCAGCGCCGCGGCGACCGTCGTCTTGCCCGTCCCGCCCTTGCCGGTGATGACGTGCAACCTGGCCCGGCGGCCGGAAGCAGGCCAGGTGGCCGCGCCGCCCGCGGCGGCGGACGGCGTGGACGAGCCGTTCCCCCGGGAGACCATCGCCCTCACCCCCTGTGCTCGCCATCGCCCGGAATCGCCTCGGCAGGACGCCCACCGCGCCGGCCGCGACGGTCGATCGGCGCCTCCGGCGTCTGGGCGCCAGACTAGAGGTAACCACCTACAGTTGCGTCCATGACCTCACCCTCGAGCCGCACGACGTACGAATACGCCACCGTCCCGCTCATCACGCACGCCACCAAAGCCATTCTCGACACCTGGGGCGAGGACGGCTGGGAACTCGTGCAGGTGGTGCCAGGGCCGAACCCGGAGCAGTTGGTGGCGTACCTGAAGCGGGTGCGCGCATGACGTCGTCGGGCAGCGTGCTGGACCGGCTGGCCGGGCTCGGGATCGAGCTGCCGGCGGTCGCCGCGGCAGCCGGCTCGTACCTGCCGGCTGTCAGGTCCGGATCGATGCTCTACACCTCCGGGCAGCTGCCGTTCGTCGACGGCAAGCTGCCCGCCACCGGCAAGGTCGGCGCGGAGGTCAGCCCCGAGGACGCCAAGGGGTACGCCCGGATCGCGGCGCTGAACGTGCTGGCCGCGGCACATGCCGCCGTCGGCCTGGACAACGTCGTGCGGGTGGTCAAGGTGGTCGGCTTCGTCGCCTCCGCGCCCGGTTTCACCGGCCAGCCCGGCGTGATCAACGGTGCGTCGGACCTGTTCGCGGAGGTCCTGGGCGAGATCGGCCGGCATGCCCGGTCCGCCGTCGGCGTCGCCGAACTCCCCCTGGGCACACCCGTCGAGGTGGAAGCGATCTTCGAGGTCCGCTGACCGCTCGGGCGTGCGTGTCCTGGCGGCGGCGGCCCGGCATGGTCGTCTGCGGCGCCAGGCGGCCAGGGCTCTGGAGACTGATCAACCGAGCGAGCGGTGACGGAGCCAGCGCACCGCGGGCCGGTTACCGTTGCGGGGTGGTTGCTGACGTGACGCCGAGGCCGGCGTCCACCGTGATGCTGGTGCGCGACGGTCTCTACGGGACCGGAGAACCCACCCTCGAGGTGTTCGTGCTGCACCGGGTGGCGGGCATGGCGTTCGCGCCGTCCGTCACCGTGTTCCCCGGCGGCGGCGTCGACCCCGGCGACTCGCAGGACATCGGCTGGTCCGGGCCGGATCGTCACTGGTGGGCGGCGTCGCTCGGGACGGATCCGGAGCTGGCCGGCGCGCTGGTCACTGCGGCCGTTCGCGAGCTGTTCGAGGAGACCGGAGTGCTGCTGTCCGACGGCAGTGCCTCCGAGACCGACCGGGCCGACGTCACCGCGCATCGACGGAGCCTGTCCGAGGTCCTCGCCGCGCGGCGATCCTCGCTGCTGTCGGAGTTGCTCCGGCCGTGGGCGAACTGGGTCACCCCGGTGGGCAACACCCGCCGCTACGACACGTTCTTCTTCCTCGCCACGCTGCCCGATGGGCAGCACGCCCGCCTGCTGACCACCGAGGCCGAGTCGGGTCGCTGGGCACGCCCTGCCGACCTGCTGACCGAGTACGACGCGGGTCTGCTGGCCCTGCTGGCGCCGACCCTGGCGATGCTGACGGACCTCGCCGCGGCCGGGACCGTGCGGCAGGCGATGCAGCAGCGCCGGCGGATCGTGCCGGTCCTGCCCACGGTCATCAGCCGGCCGGGCGAGCCACTGCAGGTCGAGGTCGACGGCCGGATCCTCACCCAACGCCGGCTGCACGACTGATGGCACCGACCACCGGCGTCATCCGTGGCGTCGCCGAGGGAGTCAGCGTCCTGCTGGCCGACAACCCGGGTCCGATGACGTTGGACGGCACCAATTCCTACCTGCTGTCCCGCGGGGGCGCCGATGACGCGGTCGTGGTCGACCCGGGTCCGTTGGACGAGCGGCACCTCCGGATGCTGGCGGCGCACGGCCCGGTCGGGCTGGTCCTGCTCACCCACCGGCATGCCGACCACACCGCGGGCGCCGAGCGGTTCGCGGAGCTGACGGGTGCACCGGTCCGGGCCGCCGACCCGGCCCACTGCCGGGACGCGGAACCGCTTGCGGACGGCGAGCTGATCGAAGCGGGCGGGTGCCGGATCAGGGTGATCGGCACCCCCGGCCACACCAGCGACTCCGTGTGCTTCCACCTGGCCGACCAGGACGGGCCCGGTGCGGTGCTCACCGGCGACACCATCCTCGGCCGTGGCACGACCGTCGTCGCCCATCCTGACGGCTCGCTCGGCGCGTACCTGGAATCGCTGGGCACGCTGGCGGGGCTGGGCGCGGCCCTGGTGCTTCCGGCGCACGGACCGGAACTGCCGGACCTGGCGGCCGTGTGCGCGTCCTATCTGGATCACCGGATGCAGCGGCTGGACTCCGTCCGGGCGGCGCTGCTGGTACTCGGCCGTGCGGCGACCGTCGCCGCGGTCACCGATCTGGTGTACGCGGGTATCGACCCGTCGGTCCGGCCCGCGGCGGAGCTGTCGGTGGCGGCGCAGCTGCACTACGTGCGGACCGTCGGGTGAAGCCCGGCCGGGTACGGCCGGCGCCGCTGCGCCACGGGCCGCCGCCCCGGTCGAGGCACCACCCGGCCGCCGGGGTGGCGGCGTTGGCATGCCCGCACTGCTTCGGGCCGCTGACCGGCGACGAGGATGCCTTCCGATGCGAAGCCGGGCACGTCTTCGACATCGCCAGGCAGGGTTACGTGGCGCTGCTGGGCCGCGGTGCGCGCACCGACACCGGTGACACCGCGTCGATGGTCTCCGCCCGGGTGGAATTCCTCGGCGCCGGGCACTACCGCCCGATCGCCCAGGCCGTCGCGGCGGCCGCGGCACGGGCCTCCGACGGGACACCGGCTGATGCGGTCGTCGGAGGTCACGGTGGCGACCCGTCCCTCCCGGTGCTGGACGTGGGCGCGGGCACCGGCTACTACCTGACCGCCGTGCTCGACCAGACCGGGGCGGCGGCCGGCCTGGCGCTGGACGCGTCGAAGTACGCGGCCCGCCGGGCCGCCGGCGACCCGCGCGTGATCAGCGTGCTGTCCGACGCGTGGTCGGCGCTGCCGGTCGCCGATGGTGCGGTCGGAACCGTGCTGAGCGTCTTCGCACCCCGCCACCCGGCCGAGATCGCCCGGGTCCTGGCACCCGGCGGACTGCTGGTGGCCGTCACCCCGGAGGTGGGCCACCTGCAGCAGCTACGGGAGCGACTGGAGATGCTCACTGTCGACGACGGCAAGGCCGACCGGCTGGTGCAGGCCTTCGATGGGCTGCTGGACCCGGTCGACGCGCGGCGGCTGGAGTACGACCTGCAGCTGGATCATCGCGGCGTCTCGGCGTTGGTCGGGATGGGCCCGACGGCACGGCACGTGAGCGATGCGGCGCTTGCGGAGCGGGTGGGTCAGCTGCCGCCGGTCAGCACCGTCACCGTGGCCGTGACGGTCAGCGTGTTGGTCCGGCCCTAGCGGGCCCGGCGGGACAGCCGCTCCGCGTCCAGGATGACCACGCTCTTGCCCTCCAGGCGCAGCCACCCGCGATGCCCGAAGTCGGCCAGCGCCTTGTTCACCGTCTCCCGCGACGCGCCGACCAGCTGGGCCAGCTCCTCCTGCGTGAGGTCGTGGGTGACCCGGAGGTGACTGCCCTCCTGCTGGCCGAACTGGCGGGCGAGCTGCAGCAGCGCTTTGGCGACCCGGCCGGGCACGTCGGTGAAGATCAGGTCGGCGAGGTTGTTGTTCGTCCGGCGCAACCGGCGGGCCAGCACGCGCAGCAGCTGCTCGGCGATCTCCGGGCGCTTGCCGATCCACTCGCGCAGCGCGGCCCGGTCCATGGTGGCCAGCCGGACATCGGTGACGGCCGTGGCGCTGGAGGTGCGCGGGCCCGGATCGAAGACCGACAGCTCGCCGAACATGTCCGACGGACCCATGATGGCCAACAGGTTCTCCCGCCCGTCGGGCGAATTGCGGCCGAGCTTGACCTTGCCGGAGAGGATGACGTAGAGCCGGTCGCCCAGCTCGCCGACGGAGAAGATCGCGCTGCCGCGGGGGTACTCGACCGATTCCAGCTGCGACCCGAGAGCCAGCGCCGCGTCGGGGTCTACCCCCTGGAAGATGCCGGCCCTGGCAAGGGTTTCTTCCACGTGTC
>CAXTBG010000036.1:0-44407 GCA_964242105.1 uncultured Nakamurella sp.
GTGTCGCCGACCTGGTACCGGTCGCCGAACAGTTGTCCCGTCATCGCCGTCCTTCATCCTCGTTCCGTCCGCTGCCCCGACACGCGCCCGCCGGGGGGCCGGGGAGGATTGTCCCATCCCGACCTGCCGCTACGGTGCGCATCCGGCCAGGCCGGCTGCGGCGCAGTGGCCGGCCACCCCGTGTGCGCCGGCTGCCGTGCGCAACGACATGCCAGTAGTGCAGACGCCTGGCGCGGCGCCGAGTTGCTCCGGCGGGTGGGCACATCCCCGCGCCCGACGCTGGCAGGCGAACATCACGACGTCATCCCGGTCCGGCCACAACTAGGTCCACCCGGTGGGCAGCTGGACCGTCGGGGCGCCGCGGGTCAGCCCGGTGGCGGGCGCATCGGCGCGGCCGCCGGAGGCCGCGTCGCGCAGGAGCACCACCGCGCCGAGCCCGGCGACCAGCATCAGCACGAGCACCGCGATGAGAATGGCAAGTCCGGTGCGCCGCGGCACCGGCGCAGGAGTCCGTGCCGGCGGCCGGAACGCCGGTGCCACCACCGCCCGCGGCGGCGGAGCGTAGGGCGGCACGGCGTAGCCCGGGGTGGCGTAGGCGCCGCCGGTGGGCCCGCCGGGCTCAGCGGCCGCCGATCTCCGGGCGCCCCCCGCGCCGGCGGCGGCCGACCTGGTCGACATGGCCGACATGCTCGTCATCAGGGCTGGGCCCGGCCTGGCCAGCGGGATCGGCCCGGACGCCGGTGCCTGGCGCGCCCGGCCCGGGCGGGCCCCGCCGCGCACCGCCACCACGGCCCTGGCCACACCGACGCCGTCGGGGAACCGATGGGCCGGGTCCTTCGCCAGCATGCGCAGCACCAACGCGGCGACCGGCGGCGGGATGTCCGGTGGCAGCGGCGGCGGTTGCTGGTGGACGTGCGCCACCGCGACGGCGATCGGGTCGTCCCCGGTGAACGGCCGATGACCGGCCAGGCACTCGTAGGCCACCACGCCGAGGGAGTAGACGTCCGACGGCGGGAACGACTTCTGCCCGGCCGCCTGTTCCGGCGAGAGGTACTGAGCGGTACCCATGACGAGCCCGCCCCGGGTGATCGGCACACCGGAGGCGACCTTGGCGATCCCGAAGTCGGTGATCTTCACCTGGCCGGTGGGGGTGATCAGGATGTTGCCCGGTTTGACGTCCCGGTGCACCAGCGCCCTGGCATGCGCGGCCTGCAGCGCCCGGCCGGACTGCTCCAGCACGTCCAGGGTGCGCGGTACCGACAGTCGTGGCGTGCGGGCCAGCACGGCGGAGAGCGGCTCGCCGACCACGAGTTCCATCACCAGGTACGCGGTGTCGTGCGGCCCACCGGCGATGGAGGCCACCTCGCCGTAGTCGTAGACCGCCGCGATGCCGGAGTGGTTGAGGGAGGCGGTGATCCGCGCTTCGGCGCGGAACCGGTCCACGAACTCCGGGTCGCTGGTGAGCTCCGACCGCAGGATCTTCACGGCGATACGGCGGCCGAGTCTGGTGTCGTCGGCCGACCACACCTCGCCCATGCCGCCCACGGCGATCCGGCTGGTCAGCCGGTAACGGCCGGAGAGCAGCAGCCCGGGAGTCAGCGCCATACCGGACGCCTCCCGGCCGCTGCTGCCGGGCCCGGTCCGGCGGTCACGGCGGTCACTGCCCCGTCAGAGCGGCACTGATCACGGCTCGGCCGATCGGCCCGGCGACCGTCGCCCCCGTCGCCTGCAGGCCGGCGTCCCCGCCGTTCTCCACCAGCACGGCCACCGCGACCTGCGGGTTGTCGGCCGGCGCGAAGGCCACGTACCAGGCGTCGGGCGGGGTGTTCTTGGGGTCCGTGCCGTGCTCGGCGGTCCCGGTCTTGGAGGCGATGACGATGCCGCTGAACGGGTTCGCGCCGGGGGCATCCTTTTCGGACTGGATCATCATGTCCCGGATCTGGTCCGCCACACCGGTGGGCATCGCCTGGGTCACCAGCTGCGGTGCGGTCTGCGAGATCACCGACAGATCGGGCTTGGTGGTCCGGTCGACCAGGTACGGCGCCATCCGGCTGCCGTGGTTGGCGATCGTGGCCACGATGACGGCGTCCTGCATCGGCGTCAGCGCGACGTCCCGCTGGCCGATGCTGCTCTGCGCGATGGCGGCCGCGTCCGACAGCGAGCCGAGCCGGGATCCCACCACGGGTATTCCGACGTCGAAACCGGCCGGATCGATCCCCAGTGCGGCAGCCTGGTTGCGGATCGGCGCGGCGCCGAGCGCGATGCCGAGGGTCGCGAACGCGGTGTTGCAGGAGTGCGCGAGTGCCTCGGTCAGGCTGACGTCGGCCCCGCCGGCGTCGCCGCAGGTCTCGCCCTCGAAGTTGGACAGGGTGGCGCCGCCGGTGCCGGGGAGGATCATCTTCGACGCGCCGGTGACCTGTGAGTCCGGGGTGTACCCGCGCTGCAGGGCCGCACCGGACACCACCAGCTTGAACGTCGACCCGGGCGGATAGACGGCCCTGGTCGCGCGGTTCAGCCGGACCGAGGGCGACGAGGCGTTGATGCGCTTGGATTCCGCCTGCTGCACCGCCTCCGAGTGGCTGGCCAGCGGCGTGGGGTCGAACGACGGTGTGGTCGCCATCGCCAGGATGGCGCCGGTGGAGGGCTTGATGGCCACCACGGCGCCGACGTAGTTGCGGCTGGCCAGCCCGTTGTAGGCGGCCTGCTGGACGGCGTCGACGAGGGTGAGCTGCACACTGCCGCCGCGCGGGTCACGACCGGTGATCAGGTCGGAGAACCGGTCGCCGATCAACTGGTCGGAATCGCCCGACAGGATGGCGTTCTCCGTGCTCTCGATCCCGGCCGTGCTGGTGCTTCCGGTGCCGTAGAGCGAGGAGAAGTATCCGGTCACCGCGCCGTACATGGCGCCCTGGGGATACTTGCGCTGGTACTTGAAGCTGTCGTTGCTCGGCACCGACTGCGCCAGCACGGTGCCCTTGGCGGTGGTGATCTGGCCGCGCGGTTGGGTGAACTCCTCCTGTGCCGTTCGCAGGTTGTTCGGGTCGGCCCGGTAGGCCGACGCCTTGACCACCTGGATGTAGGTGATGTTCGCCAGCAGCAGGACCACCAGCACCGTGATCACCGTGCCGACCCGGCGCAACGGCCGCTTCACCCGGGCACCCCCGGGGCCACCGTGCTCGTCACGAGGGGACCGCCGTGCTCGTCACGTGAAGACTCCGGTTCCGTCATGAGAGGACCTCGGGTGTCGTCACGAGGGGACCTCGGTGGCGATCGGCACCATCTCGGTCCGCGCCTCGAGCAGCGGCGTCTTCCTGGCGGGCCGCGGGGCCGGCGGGCGGCGGGAGGAGTCGGAGATCCGGATCAGCAGCGCCAGGATGATGTAGTTGGCCAGCAGCGAGGAGCCGCCGTAGGACAGGAACGGCGTGGTGAGACCGGTCAGCGGGATCAACCGGGTGACGCCGCCGACCACGATGAACATCTGGAACACCAGCGTGAACGACAGCCCGCCCGCGAGCAGCGAGCCGAACCGGTCCTTGACCGCGATGGCGGCACGCAGCCCGCGGCCGCCGATCAACAGGTAGCAGACCAGGATGGCCGACAGCCCGACCAGGCCGAGTTCCTCGCCCAGCGCCGCCGAGATGAAGTCCGTGGACGCGAACGGGACGATGTCCGGCCGCCCGGCGCCCAGGCCGGTACCGAAGATGCCGCCGGTGCCGAGCCCGAACAGCGACTGCACCAACTGGTAACCGGTGTTCTGCGGATCCGCGAACGGGTGCAGCCAGATGTCCACCCGCACGCGGACGTGCCCGAACAGCCGATAGGCGACGAATGCCCCGCCGGCGAACCCGAGCAGCCCGATGATCAGCCACGACACCCGCGACGATGCGATGTACACCATCATCAGCAGGACCCCGAAGATCAACAGCGACGTGCCGAGGTCGTTGCCGCGCACCAGCACCGCCAGACAGATCAGCAGTGCCAGCAGCAGCGGGCCCAGGTCCCGGGCCCGTGGCAGCACCAGCCCGAACACCTTCTTGCCCGCGATACCCAGCACACTCTGCTTCGAGGCCAGGAACGCGGCGGTGAAGACGATCAGGGCGATCTTGGCGAACTCACTGGGCTGGATGGAGAACAGGTGCGGGATCTTGATCCAGATCTGTGCGCCGTTGACGGCCGAATACTTGGCCGGCAGCAGCCCGGGCAGGGCCAGGAACACCAGCCCGACCAGCAGCAGCGTGTAGGAGTAGTTGGCCAGCACGGTGTGATCCCGGACGATCAGCAGCACACCGAGGAACAGCAGCAGCGAGATACCGGTCCACAGCAGCTGGGCGGGCGCCTGCGCCGCCGGTGCGGCGGTGCCCTTGGCAGCGGCGCGGACGGCCCCGGCGAGGTCGAGTCGGTAGATCATCACCAGCCCGATGCCGTTCAGCAGCGCGACGAGGGGCAGCAGGACGGGATCGGCGTACGGCGCGAACCGCCGGATCATCAGGTGGGCGAAGGTCAGCGCCAGCAGGTAGCCGCCGCCGTAGTACGCGAGGCGCACCGACAGGGCCCGGCTCTGGTTGAGCTCCACCAGCACCAGGGCGCCGGTGACGATGATCACCGCGAAGACCAGCATTCCGAGTTCCGCGCCGCGCCCCGTCCGCCGGGGTCGCCCGGTGGCCGCCGCGCCGCGCTCGCCGAGGCCGGGGGAGGTGCTGTCGGCGTTGCTCATGGCACCGGCCGGCAGTTGACGCCGGGCACCGCCGCCGGGCTGACCAGCGGCGCGCCGGTGGACGTCGGCGTGCTGACCGTCGTGACGGTGGCCGGAAGCGTCGTGGATGCCGTCCTGGATCCGGTCGCCGACACCCGCGTCGGCACCGTCGCCGGCCCGGGCCGGGAGCTGGCGGCCGGTCGGGGCGTCGCGGTCCGCCGGGGAGCGGTGGTGACCGCCCGCAGCCCGGGCGGTGTCGCGGCGATCCGGGAAGTCGCACCCTTCGGCGTCGAACGGGAGGTCGTCGTCGGAGCACCCGTAGGGCCGGTGGCGGCGACCGACCCGGCCGTCGACCCGGCCGACGTCGGAACGGCCGCGGTCGACCCGGCCGACGACGGCGCCGTCGCGGCCGGCGAGAGGACGGACGAGGGTCCGGCGGTTCCCGCGCCGGCGCCCGCCGTCGCGCCACTGCCCACCGGGCAGGGCGGCAGCTGCTGCGAGGTCAACCTGGTGATCACCGCACGGGCATCGGCCAGGGTGCCGACCGGGATACCGGCCGTCACCTGGTCGCGCGCGGCCTGCACGAGGTCGCGCACCTTCAGCGGCGTGCACGGGGCTCCGGCGGTGCCGCAGGAGTTCTCCTCGACGGACGCGAACTTCCAGCCGAGCAACGAGCCGTTGACACCTCGGAAGACGGCCACCTGGTCGTCGTTGTCGCCGACGTAGTACTTGCTGCCGGCCCACAGGTACGACCCGGTGACGCCCAGGCCGGCCAGCACGACGAGGGCGACGGCAAGCGCCCAGCGCCGGCGGTGCGTGGCGGGCGGCGCGGTGACCATCCGGCGGCCGGCGCGGCGGTCGGGTACCGGTGTGGACCCGGTCCCGGCGCGCGGGCGGTCGGCGCCGCCGACCAACGCCCCGTCGTCCTCGTCGTCGTCGAACGCGTCCTCGTCTTCGTCGTCGAAGGTGTCGTCGTATGGGCCGTCGCCGAGGTCGTCGTCCGGCGCGTACTCGGCCTTGGCCGGAGGCTCCTCCGGGATCGGCGGGAGCGGAACCCGCGGCATCTTCTGGGTCAGGTGGATGGGCTGCATCGGACCGGTGGCCTCCGGGTCGATGCCCGCCGGCACCCCGAATCCATCGCCGCCGGTCTCGACCACATCGGCGACGATCACCGTGACGTTGTCGGGGCCGCCGCCGACGAGGGCGAGCTGGACCAGGGTGTCGGCTACGGTGTCCGGCTCCGGGCCGGCGAGCGCGTCGGCGATGGCCTCCGGCGACACGACGTCGGACAGGCCGTCGCTGCAGATCAGGAACCGGTCGCCGGGCGAGGTCTCCCGCAGCGTGATGGACGGGTCCATCTCGGTGCCGTTCAGCGCCCGGAGCAGCAGTGACCGCTGCGGATGGTGGGCCGCCTCGTCCGCGGTGATCCGGCCGTCGTCCACCAGGGACTGGACGAAGGTGTCGTCGTGGCTGATCTGGTGCAGGACGCCGTTGCGGTACAGGTAGGCCCGAGAATCGCCGACATGGGCCAGCGCCACCACCGGGCCGTCGAACAGCAGGGCGGTCAGCGTCGTGCCCATGCCGTCGAGTTCGGGGTTCTCGCCGACCATCTCCGCGATCGCCGCGTTGCCCTCGCGGGTCGCGTCGGTCAGCGGCCGGACCATGTCGTGGCCCAGCGGCAGCTCGTCCAGGTCGACGAACGCCGCCACCACCAGGCGCGACGCCACATCGCCGGCGGCGTGCCCGCCCATGCCGTCGGCGATCACCAGGAGCCGGTCGCCGGCGAACACGGAGTCCTGGTTGTTGGCCCGCAGCAGCCCCCGGTCCGTCCGGGCTGCGTATCGGAGGACGTGGCTCATGGCCGGCACCGGCTCATGGGCGCAGCTCGAGCACGGTCCGGCCGATGCGGATGGGGACCCCCACGGGTACCGGCGTCGGGGCGGTGATGCGTGCGCGGTCCAGGTAGGTCCCGTTCGTCGACCCGAGGTCCTCGACGGCGTACCCCCGGCCCTGCTGGACGATCCGGGCGTGCCGGGTCGACGCGTAGTCGTCGTCCAGCACCAGCGTGGAGTCCTCGGCGCGGCCGATCAGGATCGGCCCGGATCCCAGCCGCAGGCGGGTGCCGGCCAGCGACCCCGCCGTCACCACCAGGATGCCCGGCGCCATCGACGCGCCGGACTGCGGCGCGGGGTTGCGCGCCGCCCGGCGCCCAGCCCGCGAACGGTCCTCGGTCCGGCCGTCGGCGGCCATCCGCAGATCGTTCCGCACCACCCGCACCGCGGCCAGCACGAAGAGCCAGAGCAGGATCAGGAATCCCACTCTGGTGATCTGGAGGAGCAGCGCCGGCATCGGTAGGGCTCAGATCACCTGTGCGTGTTGAAGACGACCGTGGAGTGACCCACCCGGATGACGTCGCCGTCGGCGAGCTGCCACGTCTGGACGTTCGAACCGTTCACCGAGGTCCCGTTCGTCGAGCCGAGATCGTGCATGACGGCGATCTGCCCGTCGAAGTAGATGTCGACGTGCCGTCGCGAGACCGAGGTGTCCGGAAGCCGGAACGAGGCGTCCTGGCCGCGGCCGACGATGTTCGAGCCACGCTGCAGCTGATAGGTGCGGTGGGAGCCGTCGTCCACGCTGAGCACGGCCTGCAGATCGGTGACCGGCTGCTGGTAGGCGGGGGGACCGTAGATCTGGCCGTACTGCGGGGCACCGGCGGGCTGGCCGTACGACGGCGGCGGCGTCGCCGGCTGGCCGTAGGGGTTCGACTGCGGTGCGCCGTACTGGCCCGGCTGCCCGTAGCCGGACCCGGCCGGCGGCTGGCGGTCGTACTGACCCGGCGGCCCGTAACCGCCGGGCGGCTGCTGGGCGCGCGGCTCGTAGACGGGCTGACCGTAGTCCGGCTGGCCGTAGCCGGGCTCGCCGTAGGCGGGCTGGCCGTAGCCCGGTTCTCCGTACGCCGGCTGGCCGTACAGCGGCTGCCCGTGGCCGGGCTGGCCGTAGAGCGGTTGCCCGTAGCCCGGCTGTGCCGCCGCCGGCTGCCCGTAACCCGCCCCGTACCCGGCCTGCCCATAGAGGGGTTGTCCGTCGACGGGCTGGCCCCAGGCCGGTTGACCCCAGCCACCGGGCTGCTGCGCCGCCGGGGATCCCCAGTCGTGCTGGTCGTCGCCCTGGTGATCCGGGCGGTCGGCGCCGGGCGCGACCGGCGAGGAGCCGGTCGGCTTGTTGCCCGCCGGGCGCCCCGGATCGGATGGCTGCTGCGTCATGGGTCGCACTCCTGCGCTTCGATGGGCCGAACGCCGGTCGACATCCGGGTCGACGAGCGAACTGATGCGGAACTGACCGGTGTGCAGGGCGTCGGATTCCTCCAGTGTGACGTCGATGTCACCGAAGGTCTGCCAGCCCTGCTCGTCCAGATACTCCCTGATCATGGTGGAGAGCGCCGACGCGACGCGCTCCTCGTCCTGACCGACGCCGTCGTGGTCGGTCGGGCCGAGCCGGACGGTGTAGCGGTTGGGTGCGATCGTCCGCCCCCCCTCGTGCTGCAGATTGCTCGACGCCTCGCTCTGCAGCGCGTCGGCCACCTCCGTCGGGTGCACCGTGCCGCCGAACAGCCGGGCGAAGGTCGCCGCCACGGCGCCCTGCAGTTTCCTCTCGAAGTTCTGCAGTACGCCCATCGGCCACCTCCCTCCTGTCGGTGTCGCCGGTGTACCCGAAGTCGGGGTCGAACCGCCTGGTTCTGCGTGATCGTAATGGTGCGCACCAGTGGACGTCCGGGCGTTGCCCCAGGTTGCTGCGCCGGGCTGACCGGCGGCGATCGGTGATTTCGGCGCGATTGCCGGTGCGTGTTAGCCTCTACCGGTTGCTCGGGCGAGTGGCGAAATGGCAGACGCGCACGGTTCAGGTCCGTGTCCTGGAAACGGGGTGGGGGTTCAACTCCCCCCTCGCCCACGTGGTTCGCAGGTCACCTCCGGGTGACGTGCACTTCTCTGGTTGAGACAGACGCGAAGGCCCCCGGACGAAGGTCCGGGGGCCTTCTGCGTTGCCCGGGTCTCGCCCTGGGAGCGCTCGCGGCCGGCGAATCAGAACAAGTAGCCGTCGTCCGGGTCGAGCGTTGCTGCCCGTGCTTCCGGCTCGGGTGCGGTCGCCGGCCGGATCCCGGTCGCCGGGGCCGGCCCGGTCCACCTCCCCGTCTCGGCCACGTCGCCCCGCGCCGCCTGTGCCTCCCGCGCCCCCCGGCCGGCCAGCTCGTCGGCCCGGACGTTGAGCGGATGCACGCTCTCGTCGCGCAGGTGCGCCTTCACCTTGACGAACCGGACGGCAGCGCCCCTGGTGTCGATCAGCCGGTGGATCTCCCGGATGATGCCCAGATTGGCGATCGGTCCCGACTTCCGGGCGTAGCCGGCCCGCTGCCACCCCTCCTTCCAGGTGGCCGAGCAGCCGATGGCATACGCCGAGTCGGATTGGATCTCCAGCGGTTCACGGGGGAAATCACGCAGCACCGTCAGGATCGCCATCAGCTCGCCGATCTGGTTGGTGCCGGCGGTCCGTCCTCCGAAGGAGTATCGCCCGTCGTCGCACACGTAGGCCCAGCCCGTCGGCCCGTCCGGATTGCGCAGACACGAACCGTCGGTGCCGAACCGGAGAATGTCGCCCGCCATGCGGGCAAGGATGACACAGCAGGCTCTCGGTGAACACATTGTGCGCGAACGACTTCGACAGGTGACAGGTGCGATGCTCGATTCGTGTACCGCACCGGGCTGCGCTCGGCCCCGTCAGGCCCATGGGTAGAGCATTCCCTCATAGCATGGATTCAAACTTCGAGAATCCCATCGCCTGCTGGGGATTCGGTTGCCGACATACCGGGTGAGTGCCAGCTGGCACAGCCCGTGTCAAACAATGTCGGTGCCAACCGACTTTCCGTGGCCTTATGCCGTATGCTATGAGTGATTCACCCCAAGGAGCTCCACACCAGGCCGGACCGTCCAGTGCGGCACCAGCACGGCGGAGCACCGGCAGGGACAGTCTGCACGTGGTCGCCGGTCGAGCAAGCAGAGCCCACCGCGCCGCCCGTCAGGGCATGAAACGCACGGCAACAGAAGGGACGAAGTGAGATGACAGCCAGCGCCCGCGCCTCTCGCCGGTCCGTAGAACCATCAGTCGAATCCGACAGCATGGCGACCGAGATGATCGGCCAGCTCGCCCGTCGGGCCTCCTTCGAATTCGCTGCGCAGCTGGCCCCGCTCGGGGTCACGCCGGCGCAGTTCGCCGTCATTGATTTCCTCTTCTCCAACGGCGGGTCCGCCACCCAGGCGGACATCGCCCGGTCTGTCGGCGTCGAACAGCCGACCATGGCCGCGACGCTGCGCCGGATGGAGCGCGACAACCTCATCGTCCGGGTCGCCGATCCGTCCGACGGCCGGCAGAGTTTCGTGTCGCCGACGCCGGCGGTCAAACGCAAGCGTGCCCGGTTGACCGCCGCCCACCAGCGTGCAGAAGTGACCATGCTGACGTCGCTCTCGGAGTCGGAGCAGTCCGAGTTGAAGCGGCTGCTGGCCAAGATGCAGACGATCGCCACCGAGAGGCCGCGGCTCACCCTGCGCTGAGGCCGGCCGCAGGTCAGTCCTTCTGCAGCAGCACGACGCTGCCCGCGCTGCCGATGTCGTGGTAACCATGCGCGCGGGCATCGTCCAGCCACGCCCGTTGCCCGTCCGGCCCGAGCGGGAACCCGGCAGTCGATGTCTCGGACACGATGAAGTCGGGTCGGGACACCTCCAGCGGTGTGCGGCCGATCAGCGTGACCGAATCCCGGGCCGTCAATTGCGGCACCAACTGGTTCGATGCGGCGACCCGGACCCCGTTCGGTATGCGGGACAACAGCTCCCGGGTGGCGGTGGCCGCCGGGTCGGAGCCCCAGAACCGCTGCGTGAACGCGGGGGCGAAGCCGTTCTGCGGTATCAGGTACCCGGTGATCAGCACGCTCGCCAGCGCGATGGCGTTGCGACCCGATCGCCAGCTCTGGGACTGCCAGGCCGGCCGCCGGAGGACGTCGATCATTGCCGCGAACAGGATGGGCATCAGCACCAGTCCGTAGTGGTACCCGGTTCCCCAGTAGGCGGGATCGATCGCCAGGAATCGCCACAGCACGGTCGGCACCGCGAGGAGCAACAGGGGTGAGCGGACAGCCAGGAAAACGGTCGGGGCGAGCAGCACGACCAGCGTGACGATCTTGGTGTCCGGCGACAGCAGCACGGTGAACTGGTGGAACAGCGAGTCGCCGAACTTGCCGACCTTGGTGTTGCGGCCCGCGGGATTGAAGCCGGGAATGATGACGAGCACCGCCAGGGAAGACACCAGGCCTCCCCACCCGGTGATCAGCAGGCCGAGCCGGCGACGGCCGCGCCAGGCGATCAGCAGTCCCAGGACGGCGACGGTCAGGCCCAGATCCTCTTTGACCAACGCCAGCGGGGCGGCCCACCAGGCGGCCGCCGTCAACCTGCCTTCGCCGAACGCCACCATCGCGAACGCCAGCAGCGGCGCCGCGAAGGCGACCTCGTGGAAGTCGAAGGTGACCGCGTTCGCCACGCCCGAGCTGAACCCGTAGCCGAACGCCACGACGAGCGACAGCCCGAGTCCGACCGACCGGGCCGCCCACTTCATCAGGGGCACCACGGCCACCGCGATCAGCGCCGACTGTGCGACCAGCAGCGTGGTGGGCGAGTCGTGGATCCAGTACAGCGGCGCCAGCAGAGCCAGCACCGGCGAGAAGTGGTCACCCAGGACGTCGAAGTGCGGGCCCTGGATGGTGTTGAACGGCAGGTGACCCTGCGAGTAGGAACGGACGACCTGGTCGTATATGCCCAGGTCGTATCCGCTGGTCAGCAGATCGAGGTGCCGCCGGATCGAAATGGCCGAGTACAGCACAGCCAGCAGCGCCGCCACACCCCACGGCAGCCCGCGGTCGACCAGTGACTCGCGCCGGGTCGTCGTGGCCGCCCGGTAGGCCGGTGACCCGCTCGGCGCCTCCAGTGCTGCGCCGTCCGGCATGCCCACCTCTTTCGGTCCTGACCCGGCCGGGCCGATTCGCCTCCAGGCTAGGGCATCCCCGGGTCACGTCTGGGCCGATCGACAGCCGGTGGAGAGCGGTCAGGCCAGCCACCAATCGGTTCCCCGAAGGGACGCGCTGCGCGGCAGGTACACGTTGCTGTCCTTGATCCGCACGCATCGCGCGCAGGCCCGGTAACCCTGCGCCTCGCGCTGGCCGACCGTCTCCGGATTGGGATCGGGGAAGTCGACGAAATGGTGCAGGCCGAGCTTGCAACGCCAGTCGTCGGACACTGGGACCTCGCTCTCCTGCCCGTCCGCCGGCCGCCCGCCCGGCCCCACCAAACTACTCTGACCTGCGACGTCGGGCCAGGTGTCGATGCATCGGGCGGTCGGCGAAGACATCCACGACGACGGCTCCGACGTTTCGTCCGGGTTTGGTTGCCGCCGCGAAGGGCTACCGTCGAACCATGGAATTCAGATACCTCGGAAACTCCGGGCTCAAGATCTCGGCCATCACCTACGGCAACTGGCTGACCCACGGCTCGCAGGTGGAGAACGACATCGCCACCGAGTGCGTGCGGGCCGCCCTCGACGTCGGCATCACCAGCTTCGACACCGCTGACGTGTACGCCAACGGCAAGGCCGAGTCCGTTCTCGGCGAAGCGCTGAAGAACGAGCGCCGGGAATCGCTCGAGATCTTCACGAAGGTCTACTGGCCGACCGGCCCGGCCGGTCACAACGACGTCGGCCTGTCGCGCAAGCACATCAGCGAATCGATCAACGCCTCGCTCCGCCGGCTGCAGACCGACTACGTCGACCTGTACCAGGCACACCGGTACGACACCGAGACGCCGCTGGAAGAGACGATGCAGGCCTTCGCCCAGGTCGTCCGGCAGGGCAAGGCCCTCTACATCGGGGTCAGTGAATGGTCGGCCGAGCAGATTCGGGCGGGTCACGCCATGGCCACCGACCTCGGCATCCAGCTCATCTCCAGCCAGCCGCAGTACTCGATGCTCTGGCGGGTGATCGAGGACGAGGTCGTGCCGACCTCGCGCGAGCTGGGTGTGTCGCAGATCGTCTGGTCGCCCATCGCGCAGGGCGTGCTGAGCGGCAAGTACCAGCCCGGCCAGCCGCCGCCCGAGGGCTCCCGCGCCACGGACGAGAAGGGCGGCGCGAACATGATCAAGCGGTTCATGAACGACGACGTCCTGACCCGGGTTCAGGAGCTCAAGCCGATCGCCGACGAGCTCGACCTCACCATGGCGCAGCTGGCCATCGCCTGGGTCCTGGCCAACGACAACGTGGCCGCGGCGCTGGTCGGTGCCTCGCGACCGGAGCAGGTGCACGAGAACGTCAAGGCCTCCGGCGTGCAGCTGTCCGCCGAGGTGCTGGAGCGCATCGACAAGGCGCTCGGCGACATCGTGGAGAAGGACCCGGGCAAGACGGTGCAGACCTCGCCGCAGCAGCGCCCAGCCTGATCCAGCCCCAGGAATAGACCCGGCGGTCGATGTGGTTACCCCAACCACATCGACCGCTGTCTTGTCGATGAGCGCTTGCGCAAAGAGCCGAACGACACCCCGGGAGTGAGAATGCCTCGTGCCATCGTCTTCACCGAGTACGGCGACGCCGACGTCCTGACGCTGACCGACGTGCCGTTGGTCGACCCCGGTCCCGGCCAGATCCGGGTGCGCGTGCACGCTGCCGGCGTCAACCCCATCGACTGGAAGATCCGTCGCGGGTACATGTCGGGCGGCAAGCCGTTGGACGGACCGACCCTCACCGGTAGCGATCTGGCCGGCGTGGTCGACGCCGTCGGCGACGGTGTATCGGATTTCTCGGTCGGTGACCGGGTGGCCGGCGGTGCGTCGGGGACGTCCGCCGAGTACGTCCTGGTCACGCCGGAGCAGATCGTGCCGCTGCCGGATTCGATCGACTTCGCCACCGGGGCCGGGATCAACGTCGTCGGCACCACGGCCATCCGGGTGCTCACCCTGGCCAAGGTGCACGAGGGCCAAACCGTGTTGCTGCATGCCGCGACCGGCGGCGTGGGCATCTTCACCACCCAGCTGGCCAGGGCCCGGGACGCCACCGTCATCGGGACCACCAGCGAGCCGAACGTCGAATACCTGGAGTCGTTGGGCGCCATTCCGGTGCTCTACGGCGACGGCTGGGAGGACAGGGTGCGGCAGGCCCACCCGGGACACATCGACGCGGTGATCGACGCGTCCGGGGCGGGGGTCATCCCCGGATCGCTGGAGCTCGTGGTGGAGGGCGGCCCGGTCGTCACCATCGCGGACTTCGAGGCGACGGGCTTCAACGTGATCAGGACCACCGGCGGCGACCCGGGGTTCGAGGACGCTCTCCGGGAGGCCGTCAAGGCGGTCGACCACGGCACCGTGACGCTGCCGATCGCTGCGACCTTCCCGCTCGAGCAGGCCGCCGACGCCCACCGGCTGTCCGAGACCGGGCACGTGCGCGGCAAGATCGTCCTGACGCTCGACTGACCCGTCAGGTCAGCCGCCGAATCGGCAGCCCGGCCGGAGGAATACCGTCTCACCATGACAACCGGCGCAGCGCAGCAGGACACGTACGACGTCGTGGTGATCGGCGGTGGGCCGCCCGGCGAGAACGCCGCCCAGTACGCGATCCAGGGCAGTGACCGCACCGCGGTGATCGTCGAGCGGGAGCGGCTGGGCGGCGAGTGCTCGTTCTGGGCCTGCATGCCGAGCAAGGGATTGCTGCGGCCGATCTCGGTGCTGGACAACGCCCGTCATCTGGCGGGCACGAAGAGCATCGTGGGCGATATGCCGATCGATGCAGAGGCGGTGCTGAAGCGCCGCGACGAGATCGTGCACTTCACTGGCTCCACCCATGACGACACCTCGCAGGTGGACTGGGCGACCGGCATAGGGATCGACGTGGTGCGCGGGCACGGCCGGCTGGCCGGCGAGAAGACCGTCGAGGTCACCTCGGCCGACGGCGTGCGCACTCTGCATGCCCGGCACGCCGTGGTGCTGGCCACCGGCACGGCGGCCGCCGTGCCGCCCATTCCGGGTCTGGCCGAGGCGCTGCCGTGGATCTCGCGCGACGTCACCAACATGCACGTGGTGCCGCGCCGGATGGCCGTCATCGGCGGCGGCGTCGTGGCGTGCGAGGCCGCCACCTGGCTGAACGGCCTGGGGACCGCGGAGCTGACGGTCATCGGGTCGGCGCCGAACCTGCTGGCGCGCAACGAGGAGTTCGCCGGCCGACTGGTGGTCGACAGGCTCCGGGAGAACGGGGTGACGGTCCACCTGGGTGCGTCGGTCGACGCCGTGTCCCGGGTCGAGCCGGCGGACACCGGTGAGGGGAACATCCACGGCGGCGAGGTGACGGTGTCCTTCGGCGGGCAGTCGGTCGTCGTCGACGAGGTGCTGGTGGCCACCGGGCGGGTACCGGCCAGTCGGGATCTCGGCCTGGAGACGGTCGGGTCGCTGGCCGAGGCGACCAGGTCGAACCGGGGTTACGTGACGGTCGACGACCACCTGGGCGTTTCCGGCGTCGACGGCGAATGGCTCTACGCCATCGGCGATCTCAACGGCCGGGCGCTGCTGACGCACATGGGCAAGTACCAGGCGCGGATCTGCGGGACGGTCATCGCCGCGCGGGCCGAGGGCCGGCCGCTGGATTTCCCTGGTGTCGCCGACGTGGCCGATCACGACATGGTCCCGCAGGTCACCTTCACCGATCCCGAGGTCGCCTCGGTCGGGCTGACCGAGGCGCAGGCCCGCGACAAGGGGATCGACGTGCGGGCCGTCGAATTCGACATGGCCGGTCTGTCCGGTACGTACGTACAGCGCGACAACTACCGGGGGCGCGCCAAGCTGGTGGTCGACGAATCATCGAAGACGCTGGTGGGGGCCACCTTTGCCGGGCCGGAGGTGGCCGAGCTGCTGCACGCGGCGACCGTCGCGGTGGTCGGCAGGGTGACGCTGCACCAGCTCTGGCACGCGGTGCCGTCGTACCCGACCGTCAGCGAGGTCTGGCTCCGGCTGCTGGAGACCTACTTCAACCCGTCCTGACGCTGCGCGGGCACCTGGGTGGTGCCCGCCTCCGGCTGCTGTGCCGAATGGACCGCGGCGCCGTGCGCCGCCGGCACCACCTCGGACGCGACCAGCGGACCGGGCGGCGTCCCGTCGCCGAACGGGCTGCCGCCCAGCTCCTCCCGGCCGTGCGGGTCCAGCCAGTTGGACAGGTCCGGACCCGCCGGGACGATCTGCGTCGGGTTGATGTCGATGTGCACCTTGTAGTAGTGCTGCTTGATCTGGACGAAGTCGGTCGTGTCGCCGAAACCGGGCGTCTGGAACAGATCTCGGGCGTACGCCCAGAGCACCGGCATCTCGCTCAGCTTCTGCCGGTTGCACTTGAAGTGCCCGTGGTAGACCGCGTCGAACCGCGCCAGTGTGGTGAAGAGCCGGACGTCGGCCTCGGTGATGATGTCGCCCATCAGGTACCGCTGGCGCGTGAGCCGCTCGCTCAGCCAGTCCAGCCGGCCGAAGAGCTGGTCGTAGGCGCGCTGGTAGGTGCGCTGGCTGCCGGCGAAACCGCACCGGTAGACGCCGTTGTTGACGTCCCGGAACACCAGTTCCATGACCTCGTCCATCTCCGCCCGGAGGCGCTCCGGGTACAGGTCGGGCGCACCGTCGCGGTGGTGGGCGGTCCACTGCGTCGAGAAGTCGAGCGTCATCTGCGGGTAGTCGTTGGTGACCACCTGGCCGGTCGCGATGTCCACGACGGCGGGCACGGTGATACCCCGCGGATAGCCGGGGAAGCGGGCGAAGTAGGCGTCCTGGATGCGCTCGATGCCCAGCACGGGATCGACTCCGCCGGGGTCGAGATCGAAGGTCCAGCTGCGGCTGTCGTGCGTCGGGCCACAGATGCCCATCGACAGCACCCGGTCGAGCCCGAGCAGGCGGCGGACGATGGTCGCGCGGTTGGCCCACGGGCAGGCCCGCGCCACCACCAGGCGGTAGCGGCCCGGCTCGACCGGGTACTCGTCGGGCCCGCTGCCGTCGGCGGTGATGCGGGTGGTGATGTAGTTCGTGTCGCGTGTGAACTCCTGGCCGCCCGACACGTAGGCACCCTTGGTGCTGTAGGTCTGCTCGTCCGTCTGTCCCATCCGCCCAGTCTATGCGTGTGCATCGATCGGCGCTCGGGAAAGGGGTCCGGCTCGTCCAGCCGCCCGCGTCAGGCCTGGTCGCGCCAGCTGTGCCGCGGTTCGTACCCGAGCAGCCGGCGGGCCTTGTCGATGGACAGCAGGGTCTCGTGCTCGCCGAGTTCCTTGCGCAGCTCGACGTCCGGGAACACCTGCACCGCCAGCGAGGCGCTGGACCGGGACATCACGGTGTCGGCGTTGGCGATGACGAAGATCTCACGGCCGGTGATGTCGGCCTCCAGGCCGAGCCGAACGGCCTGCGCACCGTCCCGCGCGTCGATGTAGCCCCAGGCGTTCCACTGCCGCAGGCTCGGGTCCTGGTCGTACCCGGGGAACTGCGCGTAGTCCTCGGGCGCCATGACGTTGGAGAACCGGAGGCCGATCATCGTCAGCTCCGGGTCCCACCGGCAGAACTGCAGGGCCATTTCCTCCTCGAGCGTCTTGGCCAGCGAGTACGACGATTCCGGGCGGGGGTGGTACTCCTCGTCGACCGGCAGGTACGGCGGTGGCGTGGCCGGGCTCATCGGCAGGCCGAGCACGGTTTCGCTCGACGCCCAGACGATGCGCTTGATGCCGGCTGCCCTCGCGGCGGAGAACACGTGATAGGTGCTGGTGATGTTGTTGGTGAAGGTCGCGGCGTTGGTGATCAGACCGGGTGCCGGCACAGCGGCAAGGTGCACCACGGCGTCGAGCTGCTGGTATCGGTCCTCGATGGCGTGCAGCGCCTCGAAGGTCTGCCCGTAGTCGGTGAAGTCGACCTTCACGTACACGGCGTCCGAGCCGGGCGACGGCGCCCGGTCGAGGTTGACGACCTCGTAGCCGGAGTCGGCCAGATGCCTCACGACCGCCCGGCCCAGCTTGCCGCTGCCGCCGGTGACTGCGATGCGCTTCATGCGTGCTCCTTGCTGACCCGACGAATCGGATCGGTAACCTGCGGTGGGACCGCCAATGCTAGGAGCATCCGCTGATGACGACTGCACGAACCGACACGGCTACCGTCCGTATCCAGGACGATCTGTTCCGCCACGTCAACGGCGACTGGCTGGCCCAGGAGTCGATTCCGCCGGATCAGTCCATCTACGGTGCGTTCCACGAGATGCGGGACCAGTCCGAGGCGATCTGCCGGCAGATCGTCGAGCAGGCCGCTTCTTCAGCCAGTCCTGAACCAGGGTCGCCCGAGCAGCTGATCGGCGACCTCTACACCAGCTTCCTGGATGTCGACACCATCGAGGCTCGCGGTGTCGAGCCGATCCGCGAGCACCTGCGGCTGATCGATGCGGTGACCTCGCCGGTGGAGTTCGCCCAGCTGCTCGGCGCCCTGGAGCGCGATGGCGTACCCGGCATGTTCGCGTCGGGCGTGGATACCGATCCCGACGATCCGAGCCGCTACACGCTCATGTTCTACCAGGGCGGGCTGGGTCTGCCGGACGAGTCGTTCTACCGGGAGGACCAGTACGCCGACATCCGCGCTGCGTACCGGCGGCACGTGGCCGCGATGATGACGTTGGCCGGCGTGCCGGATGCCGAGTCCCGTGCGGAGTCGGCGATCGCGTTGGAAACCGAACTGGCGCAAGCGCACTGGGACCGGGTGCGCAGCCGGGACAGCTCGCTGACCCATCATCCGCTCGATGCAGCCGGTCTCGCGCAGTTGCTCCCCGAGGAGCTGCTGCGCGCCTGGCTGACCGGTCTGCAGGCCGATGCGTCCGTGGTCGAGCACGTGGTCGTGAAGCAGCCGAGCTTCCTTGCCCGGCTCGGTGAGCTGCTGACCGTCGAGCGGTTGGCGCAGTGGAAGGACTGGTTGACCTGGCGGGCGATCCGCAGCGCCGCAGCCCTGTCCACCCAGGCGCTGGTGGACGAGAACTTCGCGTTCTACGGTCGCACGCTGTCCGGTACGCCGGAGCTCCGGCCGCGCTGGAAGCGCGGCGTCAGCATGGTGGAAGCGGCGGTCGGCGAGGCGCTGGGGAAGATCTACATCGAGCAGACCTTCCCGCCGGCGGCGAAGACCCGGATGGACGAGCTGGTCGGCCACCTGCTCGAGGCCTACCGGATCCGCATCGCCGCGCTGCCGTGGATGGGTGAGCAGACCAAACAGCGGGCGGAGGAGAAACTGTCGGCGTTCAACCCGAAAGTCGGCTACCCGCCGAGGTTCCGGGACTACGCCGGGCTGGTCATCCGGCCGGACGACCTGGTGGGGAACTCGCGGCGGTCCGCGGCGGTGGAGCTCGACCGGGAGTTGGCGAAGATCGGTGCACCGGTCGATCGCGAGGAATGGTTCATGACCCCGCAGACGGTGAACGCCTACTACAACCCGGGCATGAACGAGATCGTCTTTCCCGCCGCCATCCTGCGTCCGCCCTTCTTCGATCCCGACGCCGACGACGCCACCAACTTCGGCGCGATCGGCGCTGTCATCGGCCACGAGATCGGGCACGGCTTCGACGACCAAGGGTCCAAGTACGACGGCAGCGGGGCGCTGACGGACTGGTGGACCGATGAGGACCGGAAATCGTTCGAGGTGTTGACCGGCAGGTTGATCGACCAGTACTCGCAGCTGTCGCCCGAGGGGGCCGACGGTGCGAAGGTCAACGGCGCGTTGACGATCGGTGAGAACATCGGTGACCTGGGCGGTCTCGGCATCGCCTACCAGGCCTGGCTGCTGGCCCTGGACGGCGCCCAGCCGCCGGTCATCGAGGGCGAGACCGGTGCGCAGCGCTTCTTCCTCAACTGGGCGCGGGCCTGGCGGGCGCAGACCCGCCCGGCAGAGGTGCTGCGGCGGCTCAGCATCGACCCGCACTCCCCGCCGGAGTTCCGCTGCAACCAGGTCGCCAGCAACCTCGACGAGTTCCACGAGGCGTTCGGCGTCGTCGCGGGGGACGGTATGTGGCTGGACCCGGCCGAGCGGGTGCGGATCTGGTAGTCACGGCTGCCGTGCCGGCGGGACGTGTAGTTTTGGCGGTCATCAGTCAGCCTGCTCGTCGCAATGGCGCTACACCGATCCACGGAGAGACCAGGTGAACCGTGGCGACCTCGTACACCGAATTCCGCGGCAGGGGATTCTGGTCGAACGACCTGAAGCTGGAACTCTTCCTCTTTCTGCTGTCGCGACAGATCGGCGCCGGCGACAGCCCGCCGTGGTTGCTCGCGGCTCGTGACGACTGGTTCCTCCAGGCGACGGTGGGGTTCCACGGCTGCGTGTCGGCCAGCTTGGACGAGCATGTCGGCGACCACCCGGACAGATTGGCGGTCGTCCGGGAGTTGACCGGTCGGGCCAGGATGAGGCTGCTGGCGTACTTTCCCACGATCCCGCTTGCTGAGTTCACCGGGTTCGGGCTGGGCACGAGGATGGAATTCCGCGAAGACATCGACGTGACGCGCTTCCTGCCGGTGAGCGAGGCGTTCGACCAGCTCCTTGCCGGCCGCGTGCAGTGGGACCACACGACCTCGCCCGTGTTCTGAGCGGCCCTGTACCTGGCTTGGCGTTGAGTCCGGATCTCCCGCACCGGGGTTGTGTGCCTTGCCTCGTCGCCGTTCCGTCTGCCAGACGTCGACCATGTCCCCGACGCGCTCCTTCCCGACGAACCACCGTTCTGAGCGGCGCTGCGATGTCAGCACGGATACCCGACAACGGCCAAAGCCACGCGGCGCCCGTTTCCAGGCGCCGCGCGGCGGGTTGGCGACATCGATCCTGCGCTGCTCTCAGCGAGCGCTGGGTGACTTCGTCATCGATACCGCGTCGACTGATTCGGCATTGGTCAGCATTCCGGCAGGAACGGCCGCCGCGCCCGATGCGGAGCGATCGGCGCCCAGCTCGTTGGCCGACAGCGGGCCGTCGCCGACTGCAGTGGTCGTGACGGCACTCGTTGGGCCGGCACCGCTGG
This sequence comes from uncultured Nakamurella sp., assembly GCA_964242105.1. Lineage (GTDB taxonomy): Bacteria > Actinomycetota > Actinomycetes > Mycobacteriales > Nakamurellaceae > Nakamurella. Next base: position 20,810 of record CAXTBG010000036.1, read on the forward strand.
TGGCTGCACCGTCCGACACTGCACCGTCGACCTCGACCTCGTCCTCCTCCGGAAGAGGGTTGCGGAGCGAAGCGACGATCGACACCGTCAGGGCCAGAACGATGACGCCGAGGGACACCAGGGACGGGATCTCCGGGATGGAGCTGGAGATCACCTTGTGACCGGCCTGCAGGAAGAGCTTCACGCCGATGAACGCGAGAATGAAGGCGAGACCCTTGCCCAGGTGGTGGAACTTCTTCAGCATTCCGGCAAGCAGGAAGTACAGCGCCCGCAGGCCGAGAATGGCGAAGGCATTCGACGAATAGATGATGAACGCATTGTCGCTGACGGCGAGCACGGCCGGCACGCTGTCGACGGCGAACACCAGGTCGGCGGCCTCGATCGCGACCACCACGGCCAGCAACGGTGTCGCAACGCGCTTTCCGGCTTCCTTGAAGAAGAACTTGGTTCCGTGGTACTCGTCGGACACCGGAACCACCCTGCGCAGCAACCGGACGGCGAAACTCTTGCCCGGGTCAATGGTGTCGTCGTCATCCTTGAGCAGCTTGATTGCGCTGTAGATCAGGATGGCGCCGAAGACGAACAGGACGGCGGTGAAGGTGCTGACGATCGCCACGCCGGCGGCGAGGAAGATGCCGCGGAAGATCAGCGCGCCGATCACCCCGAAGAAGAGAACGCGATGCTGATATTCGCGGGGTACCTGGAAGTATCCGAAGATCAAGGCGAAGACGAAGAGGTTGTCGACGCTGAGAGATTTCTCCAGCAACCACGCGGTGGTGAAGTCGACCGCCGGCCCGCTGCCCAGGGTGAACCAGATGATCACCGCGAACACCAGCGACAGGGTCACCCAGACCGCGCTCCAGATCGCTGCTTCCTTGAACTTGATGACGTGCGCGCCCCGGTGCGCCAGCAGGTCGACTGCCAGCATCACAAGGACCACGGCGCCGAATGCGGCCCAGGCCCACAGTGGAACGGTCATGGTGCTGCTCCTTCGAATTCGAGATGTTCGCCTGACGACGAAGCGATGCGGCCGATACCGCGTCGACGGGCCAGTGGCTCCGTGCTCTCAGTCTCTCTTCCGGTAGTACGCATGGCCAGGACCAAACCACGTCACCCTGAGCTGCCTACGTTGCCGAGATCCGGCAACAAGCGTGGGTCAGGTGAGATCCGCTGGGGTCGGCCATCCCAGCAGCCGGGCCCCCAGCACGGCTGCCTGCAGTTCGAACCGCTGGGCAGGATCGGCTGGATCGCGACCGGTCAGCTCCGCGATCTTGGTCAACCGGTAGGTCAGGGCCCGCACCGACAGGTGCAGGGCGCGTGCGCCCGACGAGGCGTTGCCGCCGGCCGCGAAATACGCCTCGAGGGTCCGCAACAGTGGTTCGGCACCACCCCGCGCCCGGCGCAGGGGAGTCAGGACCGCCTGCACCAGCTCGAGCATCGCTTCCTCGTCCCGCACCAGGACGCGGTGGACGAGCAGATCGGCGGCGTCGAGCACGCGGTCGCTGCCGCCGAGCCGGGACCCGAGATCCAGCGCCTCCTGCGCCTGTTCGTACGACAGCCGGACACCACTGGGCCCCTGGTGCGGCAGCCCCACTCCCATCCGCCAGGCGCCGACCGCCGCCGTGCGATGCAGTTTCACCGGACGGGTGGCCGCGCTCCGACCGACGGTCACCCCCGGGTCGCCGCCCGGCGCTCGCCGGCCCACGCCGGCCCGGAGGTCGCCCTCGGTGTCCGTGCTCGGCAGGCTGCCCAGCAGCCCGGCCGTCACCTCCCGGATGGCCTCGCGATCAGGCGCGGCGAAGACCACGACCAGCGCACCGTCCTTGGTCGTCACCAACGCATCCGCGTCGGCCTTCGAGCCCTGGATGGACCGCTCGAGGATTCCGGTGAGCGGCGAGGTGTCGGTGAAGGCCTTCTCCGCCCGCACGACCACGACCGCGTGCGGGCCGGCCAGGCTCAGCCCGAACAGCTCCGCACGCCGGACCAGGCCGGCGGCGGCATGCGTGCCGCCGAGCAGCAGATCGTCGACGAACTCCCGTCGCTGCGCGGCCTGCGTACGGACCAAGTCCCTGCGGGCCAGTTGGTAGCCCTCCGCCAGCACAGCGACCGCATCGTCGACGCCGCGCAGCATCACCTCCCCGGCAAGCACCACCGCAGCGGGATCGCGCTCCGCGTCGACCACCTGGGGCAGGTGCCGCCACAGGCGCCAGGCGGCGGACAGGTACAGATCCGCCAGCGCCCGCAGGGCCACGCCGCTCCGGGCCGCCGCTCGGCCCGCGTCGCCGTAGCGGACGATCTGCCGCCGGGTCAGGCGGTGTCCCGTGGCGACCGCCTCCACCAGCACGGGAAGGAAGTCCCCGAGCAGAGCGGAATCGATGCCTCCGGCGTCGTCCGCCGCCGCGGCGGCGACCGCCGCCAGCGAGCCGGCCAGATCCTGCTGCATCGCGGGGACATCCTCCACCGGGGCGAGTGCCTCCTTACCGAGAACAGGACGCCGGGCATGAACGACCCGAGTGTGGCACCACCCCGACACCACGACGCCGCCCAGTGTGTGCCGCCGCAGAATGGGAGACCGTCAGCTGGCCGCCGATCACCGGACTGCCGTGGTTCGACGAGGCGTGGAAGCGGACGAGGTGGGCGTGGACGAGGCGCAGGAGTGGACTGCGTACAAGCGGTCGAGGCGCATAGGTAGAGGCGTGAGGCGGTCTGGCGTCGAGGCGGTGAACGAGGCGTAGAGCGCGACGATGCGGGGCCTCGCTGTCGCGCACGACATCGGCGCGCGCACCGGCCACCGTCGTGCTCGGTCGGTCCGGCCCGGTAAAACCGCTCGCCTACTGTGAACCTCATGACGGCGATCATCAGCGAGGCGGCCGAGGAGGTGCAGGCCGCATTCCGGGAAGAGCTGAATCCGGCTCGCCGGGCGGTCGTGCTGGGCTGGTCGAGTTTCACCGCCACCTTCGCCTCGGTCCGCGGCATCACGTACAGCATCAAGCACGGGCGGGGCCCGTTCCGCAACGTGTCGATCGGCGGCACCCACATCCACCACTACCTGTGGGGCATCGGTCTGCTGGCGGGCGTGGGCGGGATGGCCGTGCGCGGCAACACCCTCAAGCCGCATGCCGCGGTACCGCTCGCGTACGGCGCCGGGCTGGCCTTGATCGTCGACGAATTCGCTCTGCTGCTCGACCTCAAAGACGTCTACTGGGCCGATGAGGGCCGCGTCTCGGTCGACCTCGGCATCAGCACCATTTCGGCCGTCGGTACCGGCCTGGCTGCCGGCCCCGTCCTCCGCCGTCTGCTGCACCGCTTCCGGAGCTAGTAGCGCTTCGGACGGCAGCGACGCTGGCGGGGGCATTGACTTCGGAGAGGTCAGTCCATCCGCGCGGGCGTGATCCGGCGCGGGTGCGCCAGGCGCAAGGTCTGGAGCTCGGCGGCGGTTCCCAGACGCTCGTCGGTCTCGCCGGGCACCAGGCGGTCCGCCGACCGCCTGGTAACGGACCGGCGGAGGGTCGACACGCGCTGGGCGGAGAGCGGGCGGGAACGGATCCGGTTCAGCAGGGCGGTCATTGCGGGTAGATCTTCTTTCGGCCGTCGGTGGGTCGGTATGGCGTGGAGCATCGTCCCTGGGAGCTGAACCCGGGGTGTCCTGATACATCGGCCGGCGTTTTGCCCCTGCATCCTACGATTCGTCCATGACGACACCGACGCCCGCCGACATCGACCGATACCGGCGCGATGGCGTGGTGCTCGTCCGCGGCGTGCTCTCGACCGAGGAGGTCGCCGCAGCCCGGCGGGCCATCGATACGGTGCTCGCGTCGCCCGGTCCGTGGGCCCAGGTGGCCAGCGGTCCCACTGACCCCGGGTCGTTCTTCGAGGACTTCCGGCGATGGAACGACGTGCCGGAGATCGAAGCCCTGGCCCGCTCGTCGAGTGCGGCCCGCATCGCCTCCGACCTGATGGGTTCGCCCACTGTCCGGCTCTACCACGACCACGTGCTGGTCAAGGAGGGCGGCACGGAACAGCGCACGCCATGGCATCAGGACCAGCCGTACTACAACGTCGACGGTCGGGGCATCAGCGCGTGGATACCGGTCGATCACGTGCCGGAGGGCGGCTGCCTCGAACTGGTCGCCGGAACGCACCGGGGGCCGTGGCTGATGCCCCGGACGTTCCTGACCGGTCAGGCCAGGTGGTTCCCGGAGGGAACGCTCGGCGAGCTGCCGGACATCGAGGCCGACCGCGAGGCGTTCTCCATCCGCCGTTACGAGATGGAGCCCGGCGACGCGATCTTCTTCGACTTCCTCACCGTGCACGGCGCACCCGGCTTCCCGTTCGCCGGCCGGCGCCGGGTGCTGTCGCTCCGGTACCTGTCGGAGGACGCCCGGCACGCGCCGCGACGGTGGCCGACCTCCCCGCCGTTCGAGGGCCTGGCCGGCGAGTTGCCGGCGGGCGCAGTGCTCGATCATCCGCTGTTCCCGACGGTCTGGCCCGCATGACGGACAAGCCCGCGTGCGTGAAGGACAGGCGCTTTGAACGATCACTCGCGTGTGATTGATCTCGGCGAGCCAACAACCAGTGGGAGCAAGCGGTCCCGCCAACCGGGGCAGACCTATCAGCGCAGGTCAGAGCCGTGGATCGAGGTGAATCTTCGGCCCCGGACCGGCGTCCGCAGGGCGCCAGCCGGCCAACACCTGCGGCGCCCGATCCAGCGGTACGGTCGCGGCAACCAGCGGGACGGGGTCGACGGTGCCGTCGGCGTACGCCTCGATCGTTGCCGGGATCGCCGGTGAGCCGGACAGGTGACCCACCATCGTGACGTCGCGGAGGACGAGCCGCCGGGTGTCGACCAGGCTGGGCTGACCGGCCAGGCCGACGCAGATTACCCGCCCGCCGGGCTCCACCAGTTCCACTGCCGCCGCGGGGATCTCCGTCGCGTCCGTACCGTCGATCACCGCGTCGAAGGCCAATGGCGGCAGGTCGGTTCGCAGCCACGCCGTCAGGCCCAGTGCGCGGGCCAGCTCGATCCCCGCCGGCGCGCGGCCGACCACATGGACATCCGCGCCCAGGCCGCGGGCGAAGGCAGCGGCGAGCAGGCCTATGGTGCCGGGCCCGACGACGGCCACCAGCGCGCCAGGCACGATGCCGGCGGCCTCGGCCGCCCGGCGGGAATTGGCACCGGGTTCGACCATCGCGCCGGCCGTGTCGCCGACCTCGTCCGGAAGCCGGTGCAGGCTGCTCGCCGGCACCAGCAGCTGTTCGGCCACGGCGCCGTGCCAGCCGCCGAGCACCCCGACCTCGAACCGGTTGGCGCACACGTGCTGGCGTCCGCGCCGGCACCGGTCGCACTGGTGGCACCCGAGCATGGTGTCGCCGGTGACCCGCTGGCCGAGCCAGGTGTCCGGCACGCCGTCGCCGAGCGCCGACACGGTCCCACACCACTCGTGCCCGGGCCGCAGCGGGTAGCTGGCCTGGCCGGTGGCCAGGTAGGCCATCCCTCCCGAGAAGAATTCGGCATCGGTGCCGCACACGCCGACGCGGTGCACGTCGACCACGACCTGGCCGGGTCCCGCGGTCGGCGCTGCCACCTCTTGGATGGCCGCCTGTCCCGGGCCGGTGAGCACCAGCGCGCGCATGGTCCGCATGCCGCACCATAACGCGGACCGGCACGCGCACGCCGGTCAGCCGGTGCGGGCCGCAGCCAATGAGCAGCGGCGCCTGCCGGACCGCGGACGCCGATCACCCGGTGCGGCTCGGCCACTGACGCAGGCGGTGCGCAGCGGGTCATCCCGGCACCCGACATCTTTGCGGAGCAGGCCGGCGCGGCGGCCGCGTCATTCGTAGTTGGCGACGAACCAGGTGTGCCACCGGCTCTTCGCGGCCACCGCCGACAGGGTCGCGCCGTCGTGGTCCGGGTCGGGGAAGTAGTCGAAGGGCGTCTGCGCCGGCTTGCGGTACATGGCGGCCGCGACTCGCATCATGGCCAGGTAGCCGTACTTCTCCGCCAGATAACGGAAGACCGAGCCGGCAATGGCGTAGTAGCCGGCGGCGGTGGACGCGTAGAGCTGCGCCTGCGTCGGCATCTGCGCCGTCAGATGATGGCGGAACCAATCGCCGTCGATGTTCTTCGGATCGTTGGGCTCGGGATAGCCGACGTCCTCGGCGCTGCCCAGGGAATCGCGATGCAGCGTTTCCACCGCCACCGCAATTCCCTCCACCACCCAGGTGGGAGGTGAATTGGCCGCGCGTTCGGGGAGGGTGGAATTGCGATTCATCAACTGGTGGGTGGATTCGTGGGTCAGCACGTCGGAGGCGTAGAGCTGCCCCTTGGCGTTGTTCGGCACCACCGATCCGTCCGAGGCCTGCAGCATCAGCACGATTCTGGACTGGTCGGAGTACCTGGTGCCCGGATAGGCGCCCAGCGCGTCGATCAGCCCAGCGGTCATGTTCGCCCGCCGCGGTGCGCCGGTCGCGGACAGGAACCAGTGGAACGGCTTGTCCGCGAGGAAGATCACCGATCCGCGAGGGACGACCAGGCCCGATCCGGCCACCTGCTCGTCCGCCCAGCGGATTCCGGCGGTGGCGTCGAGCGCGGACTTCGACCAGAACACCAGATCCTCGTCCGAGGCGTCGGCGACCACTGCGGCGGTCGCGTTGTGCACCACGGTGAGGGCGCAGTTGCAGTTCATCGGGTCGTCGAGGTATTTGGGCTGCCACGTCGTGATGACGGGGGAGACACGGCCCCTGCTGGTCACCATCGACACGGTGACCAGGTACGGGATTCCGGGCATGGACTGCGGGTCGTCGTACGGGGTGCGGATTCCGAGCACGACGGTGCGGGTGAAGGACCCGGTCGAGTCGGTCGCGCCGGAGGAGTAGTCGTCCGCCGGGGCGAACAGCACACCGTCGACGCCCAGCGCCACGGTGTTGCGGAACCAGTGCCCGACGCGCGGCCGGAGGGTGGCACCGAACGGCGCCAGGAACGCCGAGGCCCGCCCGCCCTCCAGGCTTCCCTCCAGACCGTGCAGCAGCGTCAGCAGCACCGTGTCGTGCTGCGCCTGCAGTTGGGCAGAGCCGAGCGTGGTCGGTGTCGGCCGGAGCGCCGGCGTCGTCGGCTCGGTCGTCGGTGGGACGCTGGTCGACGGGGGCGAGGGCAGCGGCGAGTCGGCCGGGATGTCGGACCCGGTGCCCGTGGGCGGCAGGGCGGTGCCGGACCACACCGCGGTGGATGCCCCGCGCGGTGAGGTGGATGCCTGACCGTCGACCTGCGTGTTGCAGGCAGCCACCAGGAGGAGCGCCACCAGCACAACGATGAAGCGGCGCAGTCTGGTCCGGGTGGCTCGCAGCGCGCCCGCCCGACGCCCACCCACGCCATGCCCAGTGCCGACCGAGGCCACCCCCCACACCCTGCACGGCGAACCCGCGCTCCGGCACAGCACCAGTTCCGGGCTCGCTCGATCCAGAGCGTAGTTCGCACGCGCACGGGCTCGCACCCTTCCTAGGGGTGTACCACCGGTTCGCCCCGCGGAGAGCCGTTCGGGTGCCCGGCGAGCGGGTGGCAGGAGCGGCCGGTGAGCAGTCCGCGCGAATGCGCAGACGGGGCCCGCCCGAGGGCGGGGGCTGTGGGAGGGTGGGCGGATGGGGCGACGGCAGGAGCGCACGGGCCGCCGCCCGCCTCCGCTGCCGATCCGGAACGGGCTCAATCCCAGCCGGGTGCGGCTGCCGGAGACCGGCCCCTGGGTGACCACCCTGGAGTACCTGCTGGCTCGCTTCCACGTCGAACGGGTCCGGCTGCTCGAAAAGGTGGCCGCGGCCGAGGTGGTGGACGACGACGGCGTCCCCGTCGACGGGCTCACGCCGTTCCGTGCGAACACCTTCGTCCACCTCTACCGCGACCCGGCAGTGGAGCCGCGGGTGCCGTTCGAGGTGGACGTGCTGCACCACGACGAGCACCTGCTGGTGGCGGACAAACCACACTTCCTGTCGAGCCTGCCCAACGGGTCCTACATCGTCGAGTCCGCCGTCGTCCGGCTCCGCCGCGCGCTCGACCTGCCGGACCTCTCACCCCTGCACCGACTGGATCGGGTCACCGCCGGGGTACTGCTGTTCTCCCTGCAACCACGCGAGAGAGGTTCCTATCAAACCCTCTTCGCTCGCCGGGAGGTGAGCAAGACCTACCTGGCCGTGGCGGGTGTCGATCCGCACCTGTCATTCCCGCGAACCGTGCACAGCCGCCTGGTGAAGGAGCGGGGCACGCCGACGGCGTACGAGCTGCCGGGTGAACCGAACAGCGAGACGACGATCGAACTGCTCGACGTGCGGGGCGACCGGGGTCTCTACCGGCTCACCCCGGCGACCGGCAAGACGCACCAGATCCGCGTGCACATGAACGGGTTGGGTCTACCCATCGTGGGCGATGCGTTCTATCCCCGGCTGCTGGACGTGCCGCACGACGACTACAGCACGCCGCTGCAACTGCTTGCGGCGTCGGTCGCGTTCACCGACCCGATCACCGGGCGGCAGCGGGAGTTCCACTCGCGGCGCCGGCTCGCAGCCTGGCCCGATCGGCACTGACGACGGGCTGGATCACCGCACTCGAGCGGGTGGAGTCAGTCCAGGTGGAAGTACTCGGTCAGCCGCGTCGACCCGTCATCCGGGCGTGCACCAGCGGGCAGCTCGAAGTACCGGCCCATGATGGCCTGCCACCTGGCGTTGACGTCCTGCTCCGCCATCGCCTGCTGAGCGGCCGCGTAGTCGTCGGTCTCCAGGTAGCCGACCACCAGCCCGTCGGCCCGGCGCACGAACAGCGAGTAGTTGTGCCATCCGGTGCGGCGCAACGCCTCCAGCATCTCCGGCCACACCGTCTCGTGCGCGGTCAGGTACTCCTCGACCTTGTCGGGCCTGATCTGCAGCAGGAAACACACCCGCTCGCTCACGTCGCCAGACCCGTGAGTTCGGCCGGCGCGGAGTTCAGTGCGGCGGTGATGGCACCGACCAGTGCACGGGCGGACGCCGCCGTCAGCTCGACGGCCACCCGCGCCGCCGGCCCGCCGGCCGGGGCGGCGAAGTCGATGTTCAGGGTGTGCTCGGCCATCGCCGCGACCGGGTGGTCGAAGTAGACGATTCCGTCGGTGACCGGGAACCATTGTCCACCAGGGCCTTTCGCGCAACCCTCCAGTGCGGTGGTCTCCGTTGCGTACGTGCACATGGCTCAGCCCTTCGCCGGGGGGTCGCCGAGGTGCTCGGCGAAGAAATCGGTGATGCGCTTCCAGCCGTCGTTGGCTGCTTGCGGTCGGTAGGAGATGCGGTCGGTGGAGAAGAACGCGTGACCGGCATCCGGATAGCTCTTCAGCTGGAAGTTCTTCCCGTTCGCGGTCAGGATGTCGCGCAACTGTTCGACGGCCTCCTGGCTGGGGTAGGCGTCCTCCTCGCCGAACAGACCGAGCAGCGGCGCCCGCAGCCCGGGCAACTTGTCGACGAGATTGGTGACGCGCAGCGGGTAGTCGGCGGCCGGCGTTCCGGTGACGAATGCTCCGTAGCAGTCCACGCACGCGTCCAGGTCCAGGGAGCAGGCGGCGAGCACGCTCTGCCGGCCGCCCGAGCAGTACCCGATGACGCCTACCCGGCCGTTGCTGGTCGGCAGCGCGCGGAGGTGGGCCGCCGCACCCGCGACGTCGCCCACCAACCGGGCGTCGGGGATGCCGCCGTTGGCCCGGACGAATGCCGCCGCGTCATCGGGCGCCGCGCCGGCTGCCTCCCGGTGGTAGAGGTTGACACAGATTGCGTCGTAACCGATCTCGGCGAACCGGCGGGTGATCTCCTTCATCCCGCGGTCGAACCCCGGCAGGTGGTGGATCACCACGACGCCGCCGCGCCGCTCCGGCTCGTCCGGCCGCACCAGGTACGCCTCGACCTCTTCGCCGCCGTCGCCGGGGATCAGCACGGTTTCCGCCCGCATCGAATCGGACATCGCGTCCACCACCACACCTTCGCCTCAGCCGGAATCGCCCGAGGATAGAGCTGGGCCTCCGCCGCTCCGGCACCGGGCGTCCGGCCCGTGGGTGCTTCTACGGCGTGAGATCCCAGACCAGCCGGTAGTACGCCGTGCGCACCGGATCCGGGTCGATGCCGTAGGCGTCCAGCAGCGGCCGCTCCCAGCCAGGGCCGTAGTTCCACTGCGAGCTCCAGGTCGCCACCGCGAGGTCGGCCCACCGATCGGCCACCCCCAGCGCGCCGAGGTCGACCAGGCCGCTGCACCGGCCGTCGTCGTCGATCAGCGTGTTGGGCGCGCAGGAGTCGCCGTGGCACACCACCAACTGGTCGACGGCGGGCGGATCGCCGAGCCGGGCCAGGGCGTCGGGCACCGTCAGCGAACGGTGCTCCGCGTGCCAGTCCGCCGGGTGGAGCTCGGCCGGAACCCGGGCCAGCCGGTCGTCGAGCGACCAGTCGAACGGGCAGGAGGCGACCGGCGCACGGTCGTGCAACGAGCGCAGGGCCCGGCCGATGACCGTCACGGCGACCGCCGGGTTCGCGCGCCACCGCGCGGTCACCGCGTTCTCGCCCGGCAGCCCGGCGGTGACCAGCCACTGGCCCTCGTCATCGGACCCGGAGTCGAGCACCCGCGGGACGGACGCGTACCCGGCCGCCCACGTCAACCGCGCCACCTCCGGCCGGAGGTCGATCCCGCCACAGGGTGACCACTTGACGAACCGCCGGTGCCCGCCGGCGCCCACCTGGAAGGTGCGGCCGCCGCGCTCGTTCACCCAAGCGGGCCGGACCACCTCTGCACCCGCCACCGCCCGGACCGCCGCCGGAACGGGCAGCGCAGGGTCCGGCTCTCCGCTGACCACCCGGTCACAGTAGAACGCGCCGTCGATATGGTCCTCGGACGGGCCGAGGCGAGGCGGGCAGCATGAGCAGTGGAATCTTCCTGATCGGCGGCGGGTGGGACGCGGACGCCCTGCCGTCGATGTACGGCCCGTTCTTGGACGCGGCCGGGATCGACCCGGCCGTCGCCTGTGTGGTGCTGGACGAGGGCGACGGCGCGGAGCAATTCGACCGGTGGGCGGGTGTGCTGACCGCGGTCGCGACGTGCCGACCGGTGCCGGTACTGGTTCCCCTCGGCGGCAGGCTCGACGCGGGCCGGCTCGCCGATGCCGACGCCCTGCTGGTCTGCGGCGGGCTCACCCCGGCCTACGCGGCGGCGCTCGCCCCGGCCGCCCGGGAAATCACAAGGTGGCTGACAGACCGGCCGTACTGCGGTTTCTCCGCCGGCGCCTGCCTGGCGGCGGCCGAGGCGGTGGTCGGCGGCTGGCTGGTGGACGGCCGGCCAGTCGTTCCGGAAGACGCCGGCGAGGATCTCGACGAGGTGACCATCGCCGCGGGGCTGGGTCTCGTGCCCTTCCTGGTGGACGTGCACGCCGCCCAGTGGGGCACGTTGCCGAGACTCGTCGCCGCCTGCCGCGCCACCGGCTCTCCGGGCGTGGCGATCGACGAGAACACCGTTGTCTCGGTGGTCGGTCGGAGCGTCACGGTGGGCGGTGCGGGTGCGGTCCACCAGGTGGTGCCGTCCGGCGACGCCGTGCTGGTGCGGCGGGTGCCGGCCGGGAGCCGCCTGGTGTACGACTCGCCGCGCGGCGACCGGGTGCGCAGCGGCGCGGAATGAGCGGGGCAACGCATGACGTTGCACGCGTCATGAGCGAACTGACCGTTTACACCACGTCCTGGTGCCCCTTCTGTCGCCGGCTGGTGTCGGATCTGAACCGGGCGGGCATCGAGTTCACCGACATCGACGTCGACGAGGACGGTGAGGCGGCCAAGATCGTGCAGAAGCTGAACAACGGCAACCGCACGGTGCCGACCGTCGTCTTCGCGGACGGGACGTCGCTCACCAACCCGCCGGTCGCGCAGGTGCGGGCGAAGCTCGCCGTCTGACCCACCGCTGCGGACGGTTTCCCGCGCCGGAAAGCGGCTGCGGCCTTACGGTGGACGAATGATGGCGGAACCCACGCTGCGCGGAGCCGGCGTGACGCTTCGCCCGATCGTTCCCGGTGACGGCCGCGACCTGGTGACCATCCTGCGCAAGCCGGAGGTCGCCCGCTGGTGGGGCGACTCGGCCCGGAGGAGGACTGGGAGACCGCGGACGCCGACGTCGTCAAGTACGTCATCGACGTCGACGGGGCGGTGGCCGGCCTCGTGCAGTACAGCGAGGAGAGCGACCCGATGTACCGGCACGCCGGCATCGACATCTTCCTCGACCCGAGCTACCAGCACCGCGGGCTCGGGCGGGAGGCGGTCCGGATCGTCGCCCGTCACCTGTTCACCGACCGCGGGCACCACCGGATCGTCATCGATCCCGCCGCGCAGAACCACCACGCCATCTCCGCCTACGCGGCGGTCGGCTTCCACACCGTCGGCGTGCTGCGGGAGTACGAACGCAATCACGACGACACCGGCTGGCACGACGGACTGCTGATGGAGCTGCTGGTCAGCGAGTTGACCTAGAGCCCGGACCACCACGGCGTGATCGGCAGCGGCCCGGGGAGCACCACGCGTCCGCCGGGCGGCGGCACCACCAGCGCTGTGTCGTCGGCGACGGCCAACAGCCGTTCGATGGGTTCCGCCCAGGCGTGCAGCGCCAGGTCGAACGTCGCCCAGTGGATCGGCAGCAGCACCGTGCCGCCGAGGTCGCCGTGCGTCCGCCAGGCCTGCTCGGGCGTCATGTGGATGTCCGGCCACTGTTCGGCGTAGGCGCCGATGGGAAGGATGGTCAGGTCGAACGGGCCGAGCCGCGCCCCGATCTCAGCGAACGCGGGGGTGTAACCGGTGTCGCCGCCGAAGAAGACGCGGTGGCGGGGTCCGGTCAGCGACCAGGACGACCAGAGCGTGGTGTTGCGCTTCAGGCTCCGGCCGGAGAAGTGCCGCGCCTCGGTGCAGGTGATGGTGACCTCGCCCAGAGTGACGCCGGCGTTCCACTCCAGTTCGACGATGCGGTCCTCCGGAACACCCCACTTGCGCAGGTGCGCGCCGACGCCGGTGGGCACGAAGAACGGTGCGCTCTGGCCGGCCAGCAGCGCGCGGACGGTGGGCAGGTCCAGGTGGTCGTAATGGTCGTGCGAGATCAGGATCGCATCCAGCCGGGGAAGCTCCCGCACCTCCATCGGTACCGGGTGCAGACGGACCGGGCCGACGGTCGGCGACGGCGAGACCCGGTCGCCCCACACCGGATCCGCCAGGATCCAGGCGCCGTCCAGCTCGATCAACGTGCTGGCGTGGCCCAGCCAGGTGACGGCCAGGTCGGCGGCCTCCCGGAGCGGAGGCACGGCGGCCAGCGGGATGCTGCGGGACGGCCTTCCCCGGCCGTCCTTGGTCAGCATCGCCCGGAGCAGCGTCTTCGCTGTGCCGTGGGCGAGCACCGTACCGGGCAGGACGTTGCTGAACACCCCGCCGGAGAACCGCGGCGAACCAGTCACCTGCGGTGCGATCCGGCGGGAGGACGCGCCCATCGCCGACGGCAGTCCCCTGGCCGCCCGCCCCAGTTGCACCAGGCCGGCGGTGGCGGCCAGTCCGGCGGTGGTCAGGAGCGGAACGAGACCGGGGGAACGACGAGAGGCGGGCATGGCTCCAGTGTCCCAGCCCGCGGGCGCAGGCCCGGTTCTCCACAGGGCGGGCGCTCCGCCGGTGCCCGGGTGTGCCCAGCGCGCGGCCGCCCCGGGGTTCCCGCCGACGGGCTTCCCGCCGACCGGCTGCCCAGGCCGGTCAGCGGTGGGCGATGGTCTTGTCCACGTAGCACCACATCCAGTCCTCGCCCGGCTCGATCGACCGCATCAGCAGGTGGCCGGTCCCGGTGAAGTGGGCGCGCGCGTGCCGGTACTGCGACGAGTCGCAGCAGCCGACATGTCCGCAGGTCAGGCACATGCGGAGATGGGCCCAGGTGGCGACGCCGAGTTCGTGGCACTCTTCACAGGCTGCCGGGGAGGCGAACGCGGGCTCCGGCCCGAGATCCTTGACGTGCAGACAACCCATGACGCTCCCGATCGGTCGAGGAGAGCTGGCCGGGAACCGGCGGGGGTGCCGTGGCAAGCCCAGGAGATGGAACAAACAAGGAGGCCGGAACTGTGTCAGGCGCCGTGGTGTTGATGTTAGTGGTCGCTGCCGTCGGGATCGCAGCGGTGGCCCGTCGCCGGAACCTGCCGGCCCCGCTGGTCCTGGTGGTCGCCGGGCTGCTGCTGTCGTTCGTGCCGGCCATCCCGACGATCGAGCTGGATCCCAAACTCGTGCTGTTCGGGGTACTTCCGCCCCTGCTGTTCAACGCCTCGCTGGACAGCTCCTACCTCAACCTGCGGGCCAACATCCGGCCGGTCGCCTTGTTGTCGGTCGGACTCGTGCTGTTCACCACGGCCGTGGTCGGCGCGGTGGCCTACCTGGTGATGGGGCCGGCTCTCGGGTGGCCGCTGGCGCTGGTGCTCGGCGCGGTGGTGTCACCCCCGGATGCCGTGGCGGCCACCGCGATCGCCCGTACGCTGAAACTCCCGCGCCGGATCCTGACCATCCTGGGCGGCGAGAGCCTGCTCAACGACGCGACGGCGCTGACCGCCTACCGGGTCGCCCTGGGAGTCGCGCTCGGCGGCGCCGTCTCGGTGTGGAAGGGCGTCGGTCTGTTCGCCCAGGCGGTCGGGGTGGGAGTCGCGGTGGGCGTCGTGCTCGGCGCCGTCGGTGCCTTCTTCCTGCTCAAGCTGTCGGATTCGCTGGTCGAGGTGGCCATCTTCCTGCTGCTGCCGTTCGGGGCGTACGCCCTGGCCGAGCAGCTGGGCGGGTCGGGGGTGCTGGCGGTCGTCGCGGCCGGCATCCTGCTCGGCCGGAAGATGCCCAAGATGCACTACGCCACCCGACTGCAGGGTGCGTCGGTCACCGCCACCATCGACTTCGTGCTGGAGACGCTGGTCTTCGGGCTGATCGGCCTGCAGCTGCCGTCGATCGTCAGCTCGCTGCAGGACAGGAACGACGGCGGGCAGGTGGCCGTCCTGGTCATCGCCGTCACCCTGGCCGTGCTGCTGGCCCGGGTGGTCTGGATGTATCCGGCGACCTACGGGCCGCGCTGGGTGTCGAAGAAGATCCGCGCCAAGGATCCTGCACCGTCCGCGGCGATGGTTGCCGTCCTGTCATGGGCCGGCATGCGGGGCGTGGTGACGTTGGCGGCGGCCTATGCCATCCCGCTGACCAAGGACGACGGGGCGGCGGTCGACGGCCGGGACCTGGTACTGCTGTGCAGCTTCGTCGTGGTGTTGGCGACCCTGCTGCTGCAGGGCCTGACGCTGCCGTGGCTGATCCGCCGGGTCCGGGTGCCGTTCGACCAGGACCAGGCGGACGCCCTCGCCGAGGCGCAGGCGGCGCAGAACGCGGCGCAGGCGGCCGTCGAGCGGCTGGAGGAGATCGCGGCCGCGGAGCTACCGGACAGCGTTCCGGTGGTCGAGAATCTGCGCAACACCGCCGAGTCCAGGGCCAATGCAGCGTGGGAACGGCTCGGCCCGCAGGGGGACGCCCGGCAGGAGACGCCCTCCGAGCTGTACCGGCGGCTGCGCCGCGACATGCTGCACCAGGAGCGGACCGTCTACATCAAGGAGCGGGACAGCGGGCGGATCGACGACGAGGTGCTCCGCAGGGTTCAGCGGGAACTCGACCTCGAAGAGGCCATGCTCGACCGGTGAGCCGGCCCGGCCACTGCCTCCGCGGCCTCGATTCCGCGGTCTCGTCGCGGCGCCGTGATGGGCGGAAGCACTGCCTCGAAGCAGGCGCCGGCCTCGCTCGGCACGCAGCGCAGGTCGCCGCCGTCCGCGCGCAGGATGGCGCGGGAGATGGGCAGGCCGAGTCCCGAACCGGGGCCGGAGCGCGAGGTGGACAGCCGGACGAAGCGGTCGAAGATCCGTTCCCGGTCCCCGGCCGGCACCCCCGGGCCGGAGTCCTGCACCTGGATACGGACAGCACCCTCGTTCCTGCGCAGCACGACGGTGACCCGACCGGAGGGCGGCGTCACGCCGGCCGCGTTCTCCAGGACGTTACCCAGCGCCCGCTGCAGCTGGTCCGGATCGGCCAGGACGACGGCGCCACGGTCGAGTGCCAACTCGAACCGGAGATCCGGCCGGCGCAGCCGCAGGAAGTCCACCTCCCGTTCCAGGAGCACGGCCGGATCGACCTCCTGGCGGTCCCGGGCCGGTGCGCCCGTCCGCTCGTCGGCCGGGTCTGCCGCGTCCAGCCGGGTGATCAGCAGCAGGTCGTCCACCAGCCGCGCCGCGCGCCGCGCCTGCCGCACCACCTGCACCAGGCGGTCCTCCCGGTCGGCGCGAGAGGTCGGCGTCCGGAGCAGTTGCTCCGCCCCGGCGATGACCCCGGCCAGTGGTGTCCGCAGGTCGTGCGAGGCGTCGGCGAGGAACTGGCGCATGCGGTCCTGTGCCGCGCTCGCCTGCGCCTCCGCCGCTTCCAGCGCATCCAGCATGTCGTCCAGGGCGACGGCCGTCCGGCCGATGTCGGTCCCGGGCTTCGTCGGCCGCAGCCGTCGGCCGCGCGCGCCGGCCCTGATCCGGCGGGCGAGCTCGGACATCCGCTCCAGCGGCCGCAGGGCGGCGCGTACCACGAGCGCGAGCGCCACTCCGGTGGCCAGCACGGTGACCGCCCCGACCACCACCTCGATCTGCCGCAGCCGGGAGAGCGCGTTGGTGATGTCGTTCTCGGTGGTGGAGAGCGTCAGCGTGCCGTCGGGCAGGGAGACGGTGGCCGTCAGCCGACCGGCCGACTCGCCGAAGGTCACCCTGGGCAGCTCCGCAGGGGTCGGCTTGGGGGAACGCGGCCCGGGCTTCCCGGCCGGCGGCACCGCAGGGGTCTGCTCGCGGCCGACGTACTGCCGGCCGCCGGCGGTGAACAGCGAGACGACGCCGTTGCCGGCGAGCCGGTCGGCCAGCGTCTGGCCGGTGACGCCCTGTTCCTGCAGGACGGCAGCGTAGCCGGCCTTGTCCTCCAGTCGTTGCTGCAGATCCGACCGCAGGGCGTTGCCCAACAGCCAGTTGACGACCAGGCCGGTGATGGTGAGCGAGGCGAGCAGCAGCACCAGGACCCATGCGGTGACCCGGCGGCGGAGCGACACGGTCCGCAGCGGCCGGTCGGTGCCCAGGGCTGGGGCGCCGGTCACGAGACGTGCGTCCGCGGCGCGGGCGCGCTCATCCGGTAGCCGACGCCCCGCACGGTGTGGATCAACCGGTCGCCGCCGTCCAGCTTGCGACGCAGGCCGGACACGTAGGCCTCGACGAGGTTCGGGTCGTAGGCGTCGTATCCCCACACCTGCGTCAGGATTTGGGTCTTGGACAGCACGCGCCCGCGGTTGCGGGCCAGGTAGACCAGGAGCCGGAGCTCGGTGGCCGTGACGGGAATCGGCAGGCCGGCCCGGATCACCTCGCCGGCGTCCTCGTCCACCAGCAGGTCCCCGACCTGCAGCCGGGTCGACTTGAGGCGGCCGCTGCGCCGCAGCACGGCCCGCGTCCTGGCCAGCAGTTCGGCCATCACGAACGGCTTCACGATGTAGTCGTCGGCTCCGGCGTCGAACCCGGCCAGTCGATCGGACACCCCGTCGCGGGCAGTCAGGAACAGCACCGCCGTCTGGGTGGAATCGCGGAGGTGGCGTGCCAGGGCGAACCCGGTGGTACCGGGCAGCATCACGTCCAGCACCGCCGCGTCGGGCCGGAACCGCTCGACCAGCGCGGCGAAGCCGACGCCATCGGGCGCGGTCGCCACCTGGTAGCCGGCGTCGGCGAGGCCGTCGCCGATGCACCCGCGGAGCACGGCATCGTCCTCGACGACCAGAACGCGTGCGGCATCGGAGTCCATCTGGTCAGCGTGCAGGCGGTTTCTGAGGATCGGCTGAGGGACACCCGCCGGAACCAAGGGTGTTCAGGCCTTCTTCAGGCCGGTGGCACAGCGTCGTGGTGTCCGGCGGGATCGGCCCGCCGGCCAAGGAAAGGCGACATCACGATGCACACTCCTTCTGACAGGCCGGCACTCCCGGCCGTCGACGCACCGGCCACCACCCTCGCTGTCCCTGCTGCCGGCAGACGGCACCGGCTGCGGATGGCCACGATCGGCGGTATCGCCGCGGTGGCGCTCCTGGGCGGCGGTATCGGCGCGGTGGCCTCCGCGTCGGCGCCCACCGGTTCGCCCGGGCCGGAACCGACCGCCGTGACCTCACCGATCGTGCCCACCAGCGGGACGGCAACACCCGCGGCGCCGGTCTCGCCCTCGGCGGCTCCCGGCGCTCCCGCTGCGCCGGCGGCACCCAAGCCGGCCACGCCGAACCCGGCAGCCCCCAAGCCCGCCGCCCACAAGCCGCACCTGGAGGGCACGGTGCTGTCGGTGTCCGGCAGCACGGTGCTGATCAAGGATCACGAGGGTTTCACCCGCACCGTCGTGGTGTCCGGCAGTACGACCTACCAGGACGGGCTGAAAGCTGCCCTGGCCGTCGGTACGAAGATCCGCGCCGAGGGTTCGGTGGCGTCCAACGGGACCTCGCTGGATGCCAGCACGATCGGTGCGGACAAGCCGGGACGGCCCGGTGGCCCGGCAGGACCTCAGCGCGGCGGACCCGCAGGACCGGTCGGCGCTCCGCCGGCCGCACCTGCCCGGCCAGGGGCACCGGCTCCGACCGGGGCACCCGCTCCGACCGGCGCGCCGGCTCCCAGCGGGGCACCTGCTCCGACGGGCGCGCCCGCTCCGACGGGCGCGCCCGCTCCGACCAGGGCACCGGCACCCACGACGAGCAGCGCCGCACCCACCTCCTGAGCCTTCGCCCAGGAGCCGGCCACGTCCACACCAGGTCGACGCCGGCGGCCCACGATGGAGGGATCCCGGCCGCGTGCCGGGATCCCTCCCGGCCGCGTGCCGCCACCGCCACCGCGTGC
Source organism: uncultured Nakamurella sp. (assembly GCA_964242105.1). GTDB lineage: Bacteria > Actinomycetota > Actinomycetes > Mycobacteriales > Nakamurellaceae > Nakamurella. Next base: position 39,748 of record CAXTBG010000036.1, read on the forward strand.
CGCCACCGCCACCGCGTGCCGCCACCGCCACCGCGTGCCGCCACCGACACCGCGTGCCGCGCACCGACACCGTGTGCCGGCACCGACACCGTGTGCCTGCACCGACACCGTGTGCCTGCACCGACACCGTGTGCCGGCAACGCACCGCGCGCCGGCAAACCCGCGGCCGGCAACGACATCCGGAACGCGGACTGCACGGCCGTCGTGCACCGGCAGGTTTGGCGGGTCCGCCGGTTGGTTAATGTGCTTGATCGGCACGATCAGCCGACCAGGCACGCCGCTCCGCCAACGAATCGCCGGAGAGTCCAGTGGAACCCGTTTCGAACCGTCGGCACACCGGGTGACCTCGCGTCAGCGGCTCAGCCTGGACCGCGCGGCCGCGCTGCTGTACGCCGATCCCCGGCCGGAACCGTTGCTGCACCAGCTTCTCGCGTGCAGCGCCGAGCTGGTCGGTGCTGCGGCGGCCAGCATCTCGATGATCAACAGCGACGGCTGTCGTTACGTGAAACTGGCCGAGCGCGGTGCCTCGTGCCGGCTCGGTCAGTCATTCCCCGTCGACGAGGGCGCCACGGGCCAGGTCGTCGCCCGGCGCCGTCCCGTCGTCCTGGGCAGCTACCGCGAGATCCCGCACGGGCATCTCGACGGCGGCGACGCTGCGACCTCCGGCGCTGTCGCGGCAATTCCCATGTGGTGGCGCGGTGAGCTCGTCGGCGCGAACGTGCTCTTCGCCGGGACCACGCGCCGCTTCACCGTCGCCGAGATCGACGACCTGGAAAAGCTGACGCAGCTGGCAGCCGCGGGCCTTGCGCCGGTCGGAGCAGAAGACGTGACGCTGTCGCAGTTGATCCGGGACCGGTCGAGATCGGCCGGTCCCGGCACGACGCCGGACGGCACCGCCGCCGTCGACACTGTCGTCACGGAGGTGGGCAGCGTGCGCAGGGTGGCGCCGTCGGTGGCGCAGGTCGCCCTCGACCTGGTCGGTCTGGCCGAGCGGGCGGCCGTCACCAGGCCCGGCATACCAGAGCTGCACGTCGCGGTGGTCCACCGGGCGGCGGGTCTGCGGCTCCTGGTGCACGACGCGCACGCCGCAACGACGAGCGCGTCTCCATCGGGCGCCGCGGCCTCCGATCGACCCGCCGACGCCCCGACGTGGCAGGAACTCGCGGACACCGCCGGTGGCGGAGTGAGCGTGGACCACGTGCCCGGCTGGGGGACGCTGGTGCGTGCCGACCTTCCCTACTCCGACGACGGGAACGGGTCCACCGCCACCCCGTCCCCGTTCACCCGCCGGGAGCATCAGGTGCTGCAGCTGCTGGCCGAGGGCGCCGGCGACAAGATGATCGCCCGGCGACTGCTCATCTCCCAGCGCACGGTGGAGAAGCATGTCGGTGCCGTCCTGCGCAAGACAGGTGCTCCCAGCCGGACGGCCGCCGTCGTCCGGGCCCTGGAACACCGGTGGCTGGTCGACCCGCCCGCACCCCTCCACCACTGAGACGTGCCCGCCTGTGGGGGATTTCACCCATGGCATCGAAGCCATCCGCCGGGTTCACTCGGATGCGAGCAGTTGCGCAACCCACCGTGACCAGGAGGATCGATGCCGATCACGTCGCTGAAGGAGACTTTGGAGCGGGCGCTGGCCGGGCGCTACGGCGTCCCCGCCTTCAACATCGTCAACGACCTCAGCATCGAGGCGGTGCTGGCTGCCGCCGTCGAGGAACAGTCACCGGTCATCCTCCAGACGTCGGTCAAGACGGTGAGCATGTACGGCCGCGACCAGTTGTACGGGATCTTCTCGGCCCTCGTCCGCGACGTGCCCGTACCCGTGACGCTGCACCTTGATCACTGCCCGGAGCGATCCGTGATCAGCGACTGCCTGGCCGGTGGGTGGAACTCGGTGCTGTTCGACGCCCACGAACTCGAGATCGCCGACAACCTGACCCAGACCACGGAGGTCGTGCAGGAGGCCCGCCGGTCCGGTGCCCATGTGGAGGGGGAGATCGAAGGCATCCAGGGCATCGAGGACGGGGTGGGTTCCGACATGGCGTCCATCCAGCAGAGCCTGGACGTCGCGGTCGACTTCATCCAGCGGACCGGCGTCGACTGCTTCGCACCGGCAATCGGGAACGCCCACGGGCAGTACTCGTCGGCGCCGGTGCTGGACCACCAGCGGGTCAGCGATCTGGTCGAGGCGACCGGCGTGCCGATGGCGTTGCACGGCGGGACCGGGTTGTCCGCGGAGCAGTTCAAAGACCTCATTTCCCGGGGCTGCGCCAAGGTGAACATCTCCACGGCGTTGAAGGAGACCTTCATGAAGGCCGGCCTGGAATTCCTGCGGGAAGCCGGGGACAAGGGCAAGTGGGACCCGCCGTCGCTGTTCAAGTTCCAGGGCGATGCCGTGAAGAAGATGGCCCAGGAACACATGCAGACGTTCGGCAGCTCGGGGCGTGCCTGGTGACAGCGCTGATCTTCGATTGCGACGGCGTGCTGGCCGATACCGAGCGATATGGCCATCTGCCCGCGTTCAATGCGATGTTCGACGAATTCGGCCTGCCAGTGCACTGGGACGAGGACGAATATGCCCGGCGGTTGACGATCGGCGGCGGAAAGGAGCGGCTGGCCAGCCTTTTCGGCGACCCGCAGTTCGCCGCCGCAGCACACATCCCCGACGACGAGGCCGCACGCGCTGATCTGCTCGCGGCCTGGCACAAGAGCAAGACCAGGAAATTCAAGGAATTGGTCGCAGCGGGCGAACTGCCTGCCCGGCCCGGGATCGCCCGCATCATCCCGGCAGCGCTGGAAGCCGGGTGGACGGTCGCTGTTGCCTCGACGTCCGCGCTGGAGTCGGTGCGGGCCGTCCTGGAGCACGCCGTCGGCGCGACAACCGCAGCGCGGGTGCGGATCTTCGCGGGGGACGTGGTGCCGGCCAAGAAACCCGACCCGGCGATCTATCTGCTGGCGGTCCGGGAATTGGAGTTGGATCCGGCGGAGACGCTGGTGGTGGAGGACTCCCGCAACGGGCTGCTCGCTGCCACCGCCGCCGGCCTTGCCTGCCTGGTCACCGTGAACGGGTACACCAGAGCGGAGAATTTCGACGAGGCCGTACTGGTGGTCTCGGAGCTGGGGGATCCCGACGGGGAGCCCATCGAGGTGCTGGCCGCCGCCGGCGGTGTGCGGCCCGACGGATACGTGACGCTGGACGATCTGTCCGCGTGTCTGCCTGCGAATGCAATTCCCACGACCGGGCGCTGACCGACGCGCCGGGAACGGACCGAGAACGTCTGCACAGAGAGGTGCTTCATGACCGGTACACAACAGCAGGTGGAGTTGGTCGTCCGAACGATCGCCGAAACGGCGGTGGAGAACGAGAAATACTTCGGCGATCTCGACGCCGTCGTTGGCGACGGCGATTTCGGCTATTCGCTGGCGCGGGGCTTCGAAAAGGTGCTGGAGAACTGGGACGGCTTCGACAGGGCCGATCCCGGCACCTTCTTGAAGAAGGTCGGCATGACGGTGACCTCCAGGATCGGGGGTACCTCCGGGCCGATCTGGGGAACTGCGTTCCTGCACGCGGGAATGACTGCCGGATCGTCCGTGGAGCTGACCGGCGAGCAGGTGGTGGCGATGCTGCGGGCGGCCAGCGACGGCATCAAGATGCGCGGGCAGTCCGATGTCGGGGACAAGACGCTGCTCGACGCGTTGGTGCCGATGACCGACACGATCGAGTCGGAACTCAAGAGCGGCAAGGAAATGCCCGACGTCCTGGCCGCGGCGGCCACCGCCACCCGCCAGGCGGCAGAGGCGACCACCGACATGGTGGCACGACGAGGACGGGCGTCCTACACCGGCGACCGGAGCCGCGGCTCGGTGGACGCGGGTGCGATGGCCGTGGCCGTCATCGTCGAACAGATCGCGCAGGCCTGGGGACAGCAGGAATCAGGACAGCAGCATTCATCGCAGCAATCGACGCAGACCGAGGGAGTGTCGTGAAGAAATTCGTCAATGACCCGAAGCAGTTCGTACCGGAGATGCTGGAGGGCATCGCCCTGGCGAATCCGGGAAAGCTCACCTACGTGCCGGAGTACAACCTGATCATGCGCTCGGACGCGCCCCGGGCGGACAAGGTCTCCATCGTGCAGGGCTCCGGTTCCGGGCACGAACCGGCCCACGTCATGATCGTCGGCAAGGGCATGCTGGACGCGGCCTGCCCGGGTGACGTCTTCGCCGCCCCGCCGATGGACTATGTCTACGAGACCACCAAGAAAATGGCGTCCGACAAGGGTGTTCTCCTGCTGGTGAACAACTACACCGGTGACCGCATGGCGTTCGACATGGGCAAGGAGATGGCCGAGTCCGAAGGCATCCGGGTCGAGATCCTGACGATCAACGACGACGTCGCGGTGAAGGACTCCCTCTACACGGTCGGCCGCCGCGGCGTGGCCGGGAACTTCTTCGTCATCAAGGCGGTGGGTGCGGCGTCCGAGCAGGGCGCGGACATCGACGAATGCCTCCGGATCGGCCGCAAGGTCAACGATGTCACCCGCACCATGGGAGTCGCGCTCACCTCCTGCACGCCGCCCGCCAAGGGCTCACCGCTGTTCGAACTCGGCGACGACGAGATCGAGATGGGCGTCGGCATCCACGGTGAGCCGGGGCGCGAGCG
>CAXTBG010000037.1:0-44095 GCA_964242105.1 uncultured Nakamurella sp.
GTGCGTCCTCGATCGCCTGCTGGATCTGCACCTTCGGGTCCGCGTACTCGTCCACTTTCGACGAGAACAGGGCCATCACGTACTTCCACGCCTTGACGAATGGGTTGGCCATCGCAGGAGTCCTCTCGCATATCGCATCGCTGGTCGGCCGACACCGGCGACCGCTGTGCTTCCCATGGTGTCAGGTGATCCTGCCAGCTTCCACCCTCAGTCCCCGCCGGGGAGTACTTTTCGCCTCCGCCAAGGGTTCGTCGGACCTGCGGAGCAGCCCGGCGACGCAGCTGAGCCGCCCGGTGTCGGTGGGCATGGTTACATTTGGTGGCCGTGACCAGCACCGACGTCGTCGGTGCGGTCCACGGCTGCGCGAGCAGCCGTTCGCCGGACGGATCCGGCCCGAGAGCGCCGGAGGAGACACTCGATGGGCCGTCATGCCAGCGCCGACCAACGGCGCCGGGTGGCCGCCTGGCCGATCGTGAGCGCCGTTGTGGTTGTGCTGGTCGTGGCGGCGACCGTCGGCTACCTGCTGGTGGTCAACCGGGACAAGAACACCGCAGCGTGCAGCGCGAGCACCGTCCTGCCCGTGGCGGCGGCACCAGGCGCGGCGCCCGCCGTCACGGCGGCCGCCACGGCGTTCAACGCGACCAAGCCGGTGGCCCGCTCCACCTGCGTCACCGTGTCGGTGAGCACGGTGGACGGCACGTCGGCGGCAACCTCGCTGGCCGCGGGATGGAAGGACCAGTCCTCACCCGCGCCAGGGCTGTGGGTGGCGGACTCGGTGGCCGACGTGCGCGCGCTCGACGCCGCGAACTCGGCGATGACGGCCGGCCATGCCACCACACCGCTGGCCACCTCGCCCGTCGTGCTCGCCGTGCGGACCCGGCCGGCCGGTGCGATCAGCTGGTCCGGCGTCGCGGGCGGCGCGGCCGACGGACTGCGGCTGGCCCTGCCCGACCCGAAGTCCAACCGGGCCAGTCGTGATGCGCTGGAATCGATGGTCGCCGGGGCCTCGACGGGTGTGGTCGACCCGGCGGCGGTCAGAGCCGCGAACCCAGTCCTGACGTCCCTGGCGTCCGCGACCCCGAATCCGCCGGCCACGACGCGGCTGGCGCTGACCGCCCTCGCCGACGGCACAGCGGACTTCACCGCCGTCCCGGCCGTCGAATCCGACCTGGCTACCTTCAACGCGACTGCGACATCGCCGCTCACGGCGGTGTATCCGACCGGCCGCACCGCCGGTGACGAGATCCTGCCGATACCGCTCGCCGCGGGCTGGGTGAGCAGTGCGATGTCCGACGCGGCGGCCGCCTTCGACGCCTACCTCGGCGACAAGGGGCTGGGCACCTTCGCCGCAGCGCACCTCCGGACGGGGAGCGTCCCGGCCTCGGGGAAGGGACTGGATCCAGCCGCGCAGGTCGTGCCACTGGCCGCCGCCGGCCCCGCCGGGCAGCAGGCGCTGATCACGGCCTGGGCCACGGCTGCCGGCTCGGCGGATGCCCCGAACTCGGCCTCGCGAGCCACCACAGCGCCGTCGGGCACCGCGCAGTCGGGCGCCGCGCCCCCGGGCACCGCATCACCGGGCACCGCGCCCTCAAACACCGCATCGTCAGCCGGCCCCGTGCTGACGCCCCAGCCGACAGCGGGCTCGGCGGGCTCGCCGGCTCCTGCCACGGCCGCCGGGTCGACGGCCTCGCAGCCGACCATCTCGGTGTCGAGTACCTCGCAGGTGGCGACCACGCCAGCCGCCGTTGCGCCTGGCCCGGCCGTCATCTTCGTCCTGGATACATCCGGATCGATGCGCACGGTGGTCGACGGCCAGTCACGGCTTTCGTGGATGCAGACGGCGGTGAAGACCACGGTGCAGCAACGCACCGACGACCAGTTCGGGCTGTGGTCGTTCTCGACGTCGACCAACACCAACGGGTACGCCCAGCTGGTCCCCGTCGGCGGGCTCGCCCAACCCGTCGAAGGAACCGCCCGGGTCACCGCTATGACCGGCGCGGTCGACCAGCTGCAGCCCGGAGGCAACAGCTGGACCTACGGAGCCATTCGCGCGGCCTTCTCCACGGCTGCCGGGTCAGCGGAGCCGGGCCGTCGCACCAAGGTGGTCGTGGTGACCGACGGTGCGGACAGCACACCCAACCTGTCCCGCAGCACCCTGACGGCCACGGTCGCAGCGGTCGCCGCGCAGAACCCGAGCGTGGAGCTGGACATCATCGGGTTGTCCGACCGGGTCAACGCGTCGGCGATGACGCAGATCGCCGCAGCCGGGCGCGGCACCTACCTGCCGGTGACCTCGCTGGGCGCCCTGCATCCCGCGATCGACAGGCTCGCCGCCGGCTGAGCCGCCCGGTAACCGCCACCAGCCGGCACGTGGCCCGACCAACCGGCAACGAGGAGCCGACCGCCGGTGACGGACCCAGCGGGGCAACCCCAACGGGCCGGTCACCCAACCGCCGGTCATCCAACCGCCGTAGGCCGAACGGCGCCGACGGCTGCGTCCTACAGCGACCGCACCCTGCTACGCGTACGCCTGGATCTCCGGGCAGGAGCAGACCAGATTCCGGTCGCCGAAGGCCCCGTCGATCCGGCCCACCGGCGGGAAGTACTTGTGGGCAGGGTTCACGCCGGCGGGGAAGACCGCCTGCTCCCGCGAGTAGGAACGGTCCCAGTCGCCGACCAGCGACTGCGCGGTGTGCGGGGCGCCGCGCAACGGGCTGTCCGCCGCCGTCCACACGCCCGCGTTGACCTGGTCGATCTCGCCCTTGATCGCGATCATCGCGTCGCAGAAGCGGTTGATCTCGGCGAGGTCCTCGCTCTCGGTGGGCTCGACCATCAGCGTGCCGGCCACCGGGAACGACATCGTCGGCGAGTGAAACCCGTAGTCCGCCAATCGCTTTGCCACATCGTCGACGGTCACGCCGGTCGCGGCGGTGATCGGCCGAAGGTCAAGGATGCACTCGTGGGCGACGAAGCCGCCGGCATCGGTGTAGAGCACCGGGAAGTGCTCGTCCAACCGGCGGGCGATGTAGTTCGCCGAGGCGATCGCGGTGAGCGTCGCGCGGCGCAGGCCCGGCGCCCCCATCATCCGGATGTACGCCCAGGAGATCGGCAAGATCGACGCCGACCCCCACGGCGCCGCGGCGATGGCGCCCACCGAGCCGAAGGTGCCGGGCACGTCCAGCCCGAGCGGATGACTCGGCAGGAACGGTGCTAGGTGCGCGGCCACCGCCACCGGGCCGACACCCGGGCCGCCGCCGCCGTGCGGGATGCAGAACGTCTTGTGCAGGTTCAGGTGCGAGACGTCGCCGCCGAACTCACCCGGCCGGGCGAGCCCGACCAGTGCGTTGAGGTTCGCGCCGTCCATGTACACCTGGCCGCCGGCGCCGTGCACCAGCGCCGCGAGGTCGGTGATGGTGTCCTCGAACACGCCGTGCGTCGAGGGGTAGGTGACCATGATCGCGGCCAGGTCGTCCCGGTGCTGGTCGACCTTGGTAGCCAGATCCGTCATGTCGATGTTGCCGCCCGCGTCGGTCCCCACCACGACGACCTTCATGCCGGCCATCACGGCCGACGCGGCGTTCGTGCCGTGCGCCGAGGCGGGGATCAGGCAGATCGTCCGGTGCTCGTCGCCGCGGGACCGGTGGTAGCCGCGGATGGCCAGCAGACCGGCCAACTCGCCCTGCGAACCGGCATTGGGCTGCAGCGACACCGCTGCGTAGCCGGTGATCTCCACGAGCCACTTCTCCAGCTGGCCGATGAGTTCCAGCAGCCCGGCCGCGTCCTCGACGGGCGCGAACGGGTGCAGCCCGGCGAACTCCGGCCAGGTGACCGCTTCCATCTCGGTGGTCGAGTTGAGCTTCATCGTGCAGGACCCGAGCGGGATCATCGTGCGGTCCAGCGCCAGATCCATGTCCGACAGCCGGCGCAGGTACCGCAGCATCGCGGTCTCGGACCGGTGCTCGTGGAACACCGGGTGGGTCAGGAATCCGCTGGTCCGGGCCAGGAACGGGTCCGCCTCCGGAGCGTCCGCGACGTCCGGGACGCCGAACGCACCGACGACCGACGCGACGTGCGCGGCACTGGTCCGCTCGGACACGCTGACCTGCACCGCGTCCTCGCCGTCGGCCCACAGGTTGATGCCGGCGGTCCGCGCGGCGGCCACCACCTCACGGGCACGGCCGGGAACCAGCGCGCGCACGGTGTCGAAGAAGTGCTCGTGCTCGACGGTGACCCCGCCGGCGACCAGCGCCGCGGCGATCTGCCGGGCCTGCCGGTGCACCTTCTGCGCGATCCGGGTCAGCCCTTCCGGACCGTGGTAGACGGTGTACATCGACGCCATGACGGCCAGCAGCACCTGCGCGGTGCAGATGTTGGACGTGGCCTTCTCGCGGCGGATGTGCTGCTCACGGGTCTGCAGGGCCAACCGGTAGGCGGGCAGACCGGCGGCGTCGTGCGACACCCCGACCAGCCGGCCGGGCAGCTGGCGCTGCAACTCGGAACGGACCGCGAGGTAGCCGGCGTGCGGGCCACCGAAGCCGAGCGAGACGCCGAACCGCTGGGTGCTGCCGACCGCCATGTCCGCGCCGACCTCACCCGGCGGCCGCAGCAGCGTCAGGGCGAGCAGGTCGGCGGCCACCGCCACCTTCGCCTGGCGGCGGTGCGCCTCGGTGATCAGGACCTCGTGGTCGCGTACCGCGCCCGACGCGCCCGGGTAGGACAGCAGCAGACCGAAGAAGTCGCCGTCCGGAAGACCGGCGTCCACGTCGGCGACGAGCACCTCGATGCCCAGTGGTTCGGCGCGCGTTTCGATCACGGCGACCGTCTGCGGCAGGGTGTCGGCGTCGACCACGAATCGGTTCGACCTCGACTTGGCGGTGCGGCGCATCAGCGTCATCGCCTCGGCCGCGGCGGTGGCCTCGTCGAGCATCGAGGCGTTCGCGATGTCCAGCGCGGTCAGGTCGGCCACGGCGGTCTGGAAGTTGAGCAGCGCCTCGAGCCGGCCCTGCGAGATCTCCGGCTGGTAGGGCGTGTAGGCCGTGTACCAGGCCGGGTTCTCCAGCACGTTCCGCTTGATCACCCCCGGCGTGATCGTGTCGTGGTAGCCCATGCCGATCATCTGGACCATCGGCTTGTTCTTCGCGGCGAAGGCCCGCAACTCGGCCAGGGTCTGCGTCTCGGTGGCCGGAGCAGGCAGGTCCAACGCCCGGCCGAACCGGATGGCGGCGGGCACGACTGCGCGCTCGAGTGCGCCCAGGTCGGCCTGGTCCAGCGAGTGCAGGATCGCCGCCAGTCCGGGGACGTCGACGCCGATGTGGCGGTCGGCGAAGTTCTCCGGATCGAGCGGGGAGTTCACGGCGACGTCGTGGTGCGCGCCGTTGATGTGCTGACCGATGGGCGTCATGGGACCTGTCTTTTCTCGCCGACCTGGCGGTCGAGGTGCCGGATGAGACGGGCGTGCGGGGGCAGCGTCACCGTTGCAGGGCGGGACTGACCCGACCCGAACGAGAGCTCCCCCTCTGTCATCGGTACCTGAGAGCTTCACCTGCCGGGCGGACCCGGCACGCTTGCCCCGTCGGCGAGACGGCCGGGTGACCGGCCGCCCACTTTCCAGAGGTGTCTTTCCCTCGCGGTTCCTGGGCCTGAGAGTTTGGCGGGGAGGTTGCTCCTTCGGCGTCCGGTGGTTGCGACCGGACTCTCCCGCGAGGGGTCATCGACGTTTTCACGGTACCAGCGGCACCGCCGGGTCAGGCGGCGTGCTGGACCAGCGTCACGTGGTGTTCGGCACCCCGGTGCAGGTCGACGTGCAGCGAGATCCCGGTCCGGCGGGCGGCCAGCAGCGAACACCCGACCGCCGCCACCAGACAGACGACCCCGGAGGCGACCAGGGCCACCGGAGCGCCCCAGCGAGCGGTGACCGCCCCGACCAGCACCGAACCCAGTGGGGTGCCGCCCATGAAGACGAGCATGTACAGGCTCATCACCCGGCCGCGGAGCACCGGGTCGGAACCGAGCTGCACGGTGGAGTTGCCCAGGGTGTTGAAGGTGACCGACAGCAGACCGGTCAGCACCAGCAGCGCGGTGAACGCCCAGAACCAGGGCGTGAGGCCGACCAGGATCAGCAGCACGCTCACGCCGATGGCCGTGGCGAAGAGGATGACCAGCCGGCTGGTGGTCCGCCGCGCGGCGAGCAGGGCGCCGACGACCGAGCCCGCGGCGATGGCCGTGTTCAGCAGGCCGTAGACGTCGGCTCCGGAGTTGAATACGTTGCGGGTGTAGGCCGACAGGATGATCGCCCAGTTGTAGCCGAAGGTGCCGATGAAGAAGACCAGGATGATCGGCCAGAGCAGCTGCGGTTGGCTGCGGACGTAGCGCAGTCCCTCGCGGATCTGGCCGGGACCGCGCTCGCGCACCGGTTGGGGCTGCAGCTCGGAGGTCCGCATCATCAGCAGCCCGGTCAGCACCGCCAGATAGCTCAGGGCGTTGATGCCGAACGCCCAACCCGACCCGACGGCTGCGATCAGCACGCCGGCGATCGCCGGCCCCGTCATCCGGGCCAGTTGGAAGTTGCCCGAGTTCAGGCTGACCGCATTGCGGACCAGCTCGTGCGGGACCATCTCGTTGACGAAGGTCTGGCGGGCCGGGTTGTCGACCACGGTCGCCAGGCCGAGCCCGAAGGCGATCAGGTAGACGTGCCAGACGTGCACGTGACCCGTCAGCGTCAGCACGGCAAGGGTGGTGGCGAGCAGTCCCATGCAGGTCTGGGTGATCAGCAGCAGCCGGCGTTTGGGATAGCGATCGGCGATCAGGCCGCCCCACAGGCCGAACAGCAGCATCGGCAGGAACTGCAAGGCGGTGGTGATGCCGACGGCCAGCGGTGAGTTGGTGATCTGCAGCACCAACCAGTCCTGCGCGATCCGCTGCATCCAGGTGCCGGTGTTGGAGATGCCCTGCCCGATGAAGAAGAGCCGGTAGTTACGGACCGCCAGCGCGGCGAAGGTCTTGACCCTGTCGGGCGGTGCCTCGACGGGCGGCGCAGACTGTGCGGCGGGGTCGGAGCGGTACCGGGTGGAACGAGTCACGCGAGTTCTGCCAATCTGGTCAACGCCGCGGTGGCCGCGGCGATGATTCTCTGGTCATCGGGTTCGAGCTTGGAGACCTGCTGGGTCAGCCAGGCGGTGCGGACGGCCCGGGATCGCTCGACGAACTCGTCCCCGGCCGCTGTCCTCGACACCAGCACCTGGCGGCGGTCGTGCGGGTCCGGGGTCCGGCGCAGGAATCCCCGCGCCTCGAGCCGCTCGATGATCCTGGTCATGGACGGCGGCTGCACGTGTTCGGACTTCGCCAGCTGTCCCGGCGTCATCGGCCCCGCCCGCCCGACCCGGCCCATCACCGCAGCCTCGGACGGGGACAGCTCGTCACCTGCCTGCTGGTGGCGGAGCCGGCGGGCCAGGATCAGCACCGCGCCGCGCAGGGCCGCGATGTCCTCCACAGGGACGACCGGAGCATCCGCGGTGGCGGATCTCGTGTCGTCCTGCGGCTGCGCAGCCGTCGTGCCGGTCATGTCGTTAGTTTACCTCATTACTAGCGAGGCTCACCTTCGGGTCCCCTTCGCGCTTATCAACTGGGTTCGCGCGAATCAACTCGGCGACTTCTGTCCCACGCGCCACAGCACGGCCGAGTTGATCAGCGCGGGCCGAGTTGATCAGCGCGGGCCTAGTTGATCAGCGCGGGCCGAGTTGATCAGCGCGGGCGGAGTTGATCAGCGCGGGCCGAGTTGATCAGCGCGGGCCAAGTTGATCAGCGCGGGCCGAGTTGATCGCCGCGGGGAGACGGCGCAGCACCGTCCCCGCACAGCAGCGCATGCGGCACTGACTCGAGTCGAGTCGAGCTCAGCCGGCGGTGCGGGCCTGGCGGCGACGGGCGAGCTCGTCATGGGCGACGGGGACGACCCGGTCGCCGTCCACCCGCTCGGTCGGGAACTCGGCGAGCGTGCCGGTGACTTCGCGCATGGCGCCGCCGACCGCGATGCCGAACACGCCCTGGCCGCCCTGCAACAGGTCGACGATCTCCTCGGGCGAGGTGCACTCGTACACCGTGGCGCCGTCGGAGAACAGGGTGACACCGGCCAGGTCCTCGATCCCCCGGCGGCGCAGGTGCTCGACGGCGACCCGGATGTTCTGCAGCGAGACCCCGGTGTCCAGCAGTCGCTTGACGACCTTGAGCACCAGGATGTCGGTGAAGGAGTACAGCCGCTGCGTGCCCGATCCGGTCGCATCCCGCACGGTCGGCACGACCAGCGCCGTCCTCGCCCAGTAGTCGAGCTGGCGATAGGTGATACCGGCTGCCTGGCAGGCGGTGGTGCCGCGGTACCCGACGTACTCGTCCGGGATCGACTCGTCGGGGAACAGCGCACCCTGCTCGCTCTCGCGCATCGCGTTTCCCTCCTGGTCGTCCGGACTCCGGCAGCGGAGCTGATTGATCGATCGAAGCTCGACACTGCGAATGTGGCGGCCGACACGCCGGATGGGATCCGGTGACGTGCACAAACCAAATCCCAAGCGCGGAACTCTCCTGACGGTAGGCGCGCGGCGGGCAGCGGTCAACGCTCCCGGCGGCGTGTCCCGGCAGCGGCCGGTTTCTCCGGCGCAGCAAAGGGGCGACGACGGGCGGTCAGGTCTTGTCGAAATCCTCCGGGCTGACGGAGTCGAGGAACTCGCGGAACCGCTCCACCTCGTCCTCGGCGTCCTCCGGCTCGCCGTCCTCGGCGGCCGCTTCGTCGGGGTCCTCGTCCGCGTCGTCCGGCACCACGACACCGGCCTCCGCCAGCACCGCGTCGTCGACGAAGACCGGGATGCCGGCCCGCACGGCCAGCGCGACGGCGTCGGAGGGACGGGCGGAGACGGTGGTGCCGTCGTCGAACGCCAGCTCGCCGAAGTAGGTGCCCTCGCGGAAATCGACGACCCGCACCTGCTCGACCTTGCGCCCGAGCGCGGTGATCACGTGACCCAGCAGATCGTGCGTCAACGGCCGCGCGGGGCGGACTCCCTGCAGGTGCATGGCGATCGCGGTGGCCTCCACCGACCCGATCATGATCGGCAGGCTGCGCGGTCCGGCGATCTCGGTGAGCATCAGGATGGGCTGTGAATTAGGCATCTCGACGTGGACGCCGACGATGCGCATCTCGATCATCTCGGTGTGCCTTTCTGGTCTTTCGCTACGCCCCACCTGCCGCGGTTGCAGGCCCAACGCACCCATCGATGAACGCTACACGCGGAGCGGAGGACACGGGGTGCCCGGCGGCGGGCGTCGGGTGCGCCCCCGCGCTTCCTGTGGCCGGCGCGGTCTACAGGCCCAGTTCCCGGCGCAGACCCGCCTTGACGAGCAGCGAGTGCAACCTCAGCACCGTTGCCGCCACCCCCGCAGCTGCGGCGCCGGCGCGTTCCCTGGCGTCCGGATCCTTCTGCCGCGCCTGAGCGGCCACCAACTGCGAGATGAGGGTGTACTCCCGCTCTGCCGCCGTGCGGAACGGCCGCAGATGACGCGGCTCCAGACCGGAGGCGAGCAGCTCGGCCACCGTGGAGGCGATGTTGGCCGCGTCCGCGTCGAAGTAGCCGCCGGTCCCCGCGGCCAGCAGGCCGAACTGTTCCAGTTCGGCCAGATCACCCGCTGCCAGGCCGGATTCGGCGAGCAGCTCGGCCCTGGTCATCCGCAGCGGCGGAGCGGGGGTGAAGTCGCGCGCCGCCGGGCCCTCGGTGGACACCAGCGCCCGCGGCATCCGCGGGCTCGGCGTCGCCGGTTCCATGCCGCGGTCGATGGCGTCGAGGTGTTCCTTGATCACCTTCAGGGGCAGGTAGTGGTCCCGCTGCGCGGCGAGGGCGTACCGCAGCCGTTCGACGTCGACCGCCGAGAACTGCCGGTACCCCGACGGCGTGCGGTGCGGGGTGACGAGCCCTTCGGATTCCAGATAACGGATCTTGGAGATCGAGACTTCCGGGAACTCCGCCTTCAGCCGGTTCAGCACCGACCCGATACTGGCCACTCCGGTCCGGGGCAGGCCCGCTGCCGTCATGACCCGGCTACGCCCATCGACTGGCTTCCGGTGAGGAACACCAGTCGGAACTTCCCGATCTGGACCTCGTCGCCGTTCGACAGCACGGACGACTCGACGGGCTCGCGGTTGACATAGGTGCCGTTCAGCGACCCGACGTCGGACACCTCGTAACCGTCCGCGGTGCGGTGGAACTCAGCGTGCCGGCGGGACACCGTGACGTCGTCGAGGAAGATGTCGCTCTGCGGGTGCCGACCGGCGCTGATGACGTCCTTGTCGAGCTGGAAGCGGGAGCCGGCGTTGGGACCCCGCTTGACCACCAGCAGGGCCGCACCGTTGGACAGTGCCTCGAGTCCGCCGAGGCCCTCGACCGGCGCATCGCTCTCGACGCTCCCGAACAGACCTGCGGCGAAGATGGTCGTCGAGTCGGCCACGTTCGCAGGCCGCGGGGACACCGACGGGGACTCGCGTTCACTGCTGGTCACTCGGCACTCCTTCGTTGTGTCGGGGATCAGGCGTTGCTGTCGTGGAAGACCTGCAGCGGACCGGGTGGAGCCGCCAACCAACGCACCGTGATCGGTTGCCCACGACCGTACCGTGCCAGGCCGACACGGCACACCCGGCGTCACGGCCGGCAGAGTGCCACCGGAGGCGGCGGCGAGTCGATCACGCTTCGCCGGTGAGTTCGGCGTAGGCGGAGGCGTCGAGCAGATCGGACAACTCGCCCGGATCGCTCAATTGCACCTCGATCATCCAGCCGTCGCCGTAGGGATCGGCGTTCACCAGCTCCGGCGTCGAGTCCAGGGCGTCGTTGCGGGCCACCACCGTGCCCGTCACCGGCGCGAAGATGTCCGACACCGACTTGGTGGACTCCACCTCGCCGATGGAGTCGCCCGGGCTGACGTCCGTGCCCGCTTCCGGCATCTGCACGAAAACGATGTCACCGAGGGAGTTCTGGGCGAAATCGGTGATCCCGATGCGCACGATGTCCTCCCCCGCTGTACGGATCCATTCGTGGTCGGAGCTGTAGTGCAGGTCCTGCGGGATCACGGCGTGGCGCCTTTCGTCGGGAGATTCGCGGTGGTGGGCAACGCTGGCGGCTGGACCATCCTCGCGCCCTCGGCAGGCCGCTCACCCTCCGGCGGGGCGAGCGTAGACGGCAGCCCGAGCGGGTCGCAAGGCCGTCACGGCGATCTTCTTCGACTGCGTGGTGACCATCGTTCCACCCGCCCGCCGGACGGTGTCGAGCACACCCCCGGGGATGGCCAGGGCTGCGGCCAGCGTGGGCGGATCCCCGATCGCGAGCACCTGGTAGGGCGCGGTGAGCAGCGTCCCGTCCAGCGTCACCGCGCCCGCCTGCCCGCTGAACGCTGAATCGACGCCCACCCGCACGCCGCCGAACTGGAACGCCTCGGCGCCGGCGTTGCGCAACTCCTCCAACGCATCCAGCAGGAGCTCCGGTGGGATCCGGTGCTGCGGGTCGTCGATCCGGATCTGCACGCCGGTCCCGACGGCCGGGACGGTCCCGGTCAGGATGCCGAGCGCCTCGGCCTGACGCCGGGCCTCGGCCAGCGCCTCCGCGGAGGACGCGCCGCTCCCCCGCAGCCGGGTCAGGGTGTCCTGCAGGTCGGCGATCTCCTTGTTGAGGTCGTCCTCCCGGCGCTGCAGACCGTCGAGGATCTGCACCAGGTCGTCCGGTCGCGCGGAGGCCAGCGTGTCGCCGGCTGCCGTGCGCCGCACCTGCAGCACGCCACCGAACCCGAGGACAGCGCACAGCGCCGCGACGGCAAGCCGGGAGAGCAGCCGGTGCCGCGCCGTGGGCAGGGACGGACGTGGCCCGGTCGGGCCCGGAGTCGGCTCCCTCGGGCCAGGAGTCGGCTCCCTCGGGCCAGGAGTCGGCTCGGTCATGCCTTGAACAGGTGCCGGCGGATCGCCGCCGCATTGCCGAAGATGCGGATGCCCAGCACCACCACGACGGCCGTGGACAGCTGCGAACCGACGCCCAGCTGGTCGCCGAGGAAGACGATGAAGGCGGCGACCAGCACGTTGGCGATGAACGAGATGACGAACACCTTGGCGTCGAAGATCTTCGCCAGGCTGGCGCGGGCGCCGCCGAACACCGCGTCCAGCGCGGCTATCACCGCGATCGGCAGGTACGGACCGAGCCAGTCCGGGACCGTGGGATGCAGGAACAGGCCGACGACGACGCCGACGAGCAGCGCAAGAGCCGCGTACACAGTGGGCTGTCCTTCCCGTCCGCCACGGACGGGGTGTTCCGTCGCAGGCAAACTCTACGACCGGTCCGGACCTGATCAGCGTGAAGCAGCCGTCGTGGCAGCCGAGGGCGTGGCGGACACGGCGGCCGGCGAGGGCGTGCCGCCCGGCGAGGCGTACTGCAGGTCGGGTGCACCGGCGGCCGGCAGGGTCAGCGCCGTCTGCGCGGTGACGTCGAAGCGGATGCCGTACAGCGAGACGAACGTCTGGAACCGGCCGAACCCCACCGTCCCGACGAACTTCACGTGCAGGGTCGACGGGTCCCCGACGGCCTGCAGGACGATCGGCCAGAACACCGGCCGGTTGTCGACGAGCACCGCGTTGCCCGCCTGCCGGATCGCCGAGGTGGTGCGGAGCCGCACCCCGCCGACGGACACCGCTTCCGCGCCCGCCGACCACAGCCCGTTGACCAGCAGCTGGACGTCCCGGTCCAGCAGCACCCCCGCGCCGGAGTTCGCCGTCGACCCGTCGATGACGACGGTTAGTCCGGGGCCGGTCACCGCGGTCTGCCCACCCTGTACCTCCAACTCCTGCACGGTCTGCAGTGGTCCGCCCGCGCCCAGGGCAGCCTGCGCCGACCGGATCTGCCCGGCGAGCGCGGTCTGCCGGGAGGCCAGGCTGGACTGCTCGCGCTGCGCGGCGTCGATGTCCTGCCGCAGCCCGAGCCGGGCCAGGTCGGTCCCGGCCGCCTGGTCGCGGGTGCTGGTCGCCGCCACTCCCAGGACCACGCCGATGACGACCAGCCCGGCTCCCAGCGCCGCCAGGCTGCGCGACCGGCCGGACGCACCGTGCGCCGTCGTGCGGGGGGCACCGCCGGACCGGATCCGCGCCTCCGCTCGGTCGGCCGCCGCCTGGTAGCCGGGGTCGAGGTGGTCGCCGACCAGCGACTCCAGCAGCGGCAGGGGGTACCGGTCGGCCGAACCACGAGCCGGGGGTCGATCGCCGGCCGGCGATCCGGGGGCGCGGTCGCGACCGGCGTCGGGGCCATCGGGAGGAGAGCCGGGACCGGCGTCGGTACGGGACTCGCGACCGGCGTCGGGGCCATCGGGAGGAGAGCCGGAACCGGCGTCGGAACGGGACTCGGGACCGGCATCAGGGGTGACGGGCCTGTCCGTCGGCAGCTCGTCCGGCACGGGCGAAGTTTAGTTCTCCGTGCGTCCGGGCCGCGGGCAAGCCGCCGGGGCCGGCGGGTCCGCCGGGTCAGCCGGCGGGGCTGCTGGGTCAGCCGGCGGGGCTGCTGGGTCAGCCGGCGGGGCTGCTGGGTCAGCGCCGGTAAGGGGCCGGCGGAGTCGGTCGGTCAGAAGGTCGGCCGGCGGGGGCAGGCATGTCGGCCCGACGCAGCAGCAGCACGCCGTAGGCGGCGATGGTGCTGCTGTCGACGATGGTGCCGTCGAGGATCATCGCCCGCAGCTCCGGCTCGGTCACCGCCCGGTGCACCATGTCGAGCTCGGAGTCCTCGCGGCGGTGCTCGCCGTGCGCCAGGTCGGAGGCGTGGAAGATCGAGAACCCTTGCGAGGCGAACCCGGGCGCCAGCCGCGGACCGGCCAGCAGCCGCCACTGCCCCGCCGTCAGGCCGGTTTCCTCGGCCAGTTCGGCCTGCGCCAGCTCGAGCATGGTGCCCTGCTTCCCCGGCGGCCAGCCGCCCATCGGGAACTCCCAGGACCGTCGGGCGATCGGGTAGCGGAACTGCTCCACCAGGTGGAAGCAGCCGTTCTCCTCGGCAACCACGATCGCGAAGTCCTGCTTGTCCACGACGCCGTACACGCCGGTGCTGCCGTCCCGACGACGGAACTCGTCCTCCCGGACCCGCATCCACGGGTTCTCGTAGACCGTCCGGGAGGCCGTCGGCCAGGCGTCGGGCAGGCCATCGGGCTGGGTCATCGGTCAGCCGGCCGAGCCGAGCAGTGCGCCGTCCTCGATCGTGCCGGGGGAGCCGGCTGCCGGGACCTCCGCGACGCCGACCACCGTGACGTCGCGCCCGAACGTCCAGTCACCCTTGACGGTCAGCCGATCGGCGCGGACCAGCGACGGCGGTCCGAACGGGAACCGGGCGTCGAACTCGTCCAACAGCTTGTAGGGCTTGTCCAGCTCGATCAGCGGCGCAGCGGTCCGCGACGCGACGAGCCGCACCTGCGCGCCGTCGGTCAGCTCGTAGGCGTCGGACCGGAGCACCAGCAGGTCGCTGGTGGCCTTGACGGGCAGGAACCGGGTGCGGTCCACCTCGATGGCGACCGCCCCGTCGAACACCCCGATCGCCGAGCCCACGGCGGTCTCGATCTGGATCACCTCGGGCGACGACGGGTCGGACGGGTCGACCGTCTTGAGGTTCCGGATGATCGGCAGGCCCAGCACGCCGCCGCCGGTGCGCAGCAGTTCGCGGAGCGCCGTCAGGTCCAGCCAGATGTTGTTGCTGTTGAAGAAGGGGTGCCGGTGGATGTCGGCGAACGCGGCCTCGTCCTGCGGGGCGGTCTGCGCCGATTCCCGCAGCACCAGCCGCCCGTCGCTGCGCCGGCGGGCCAGGTGACCGCCCTTGCGGTCGGCCGGCGTCCGGCGGCAGTACTCACCGCCGATAGGACTGCCCGACCCGGCGAACCAGGCCGCGAGCCGGGGGTCGGGCAGGGCGCCGAGGTTGTCCGAGTTCGACACGAACAGGTACCGGAATCCTTTGTCCAACAATGCATCCAGCACACCGGAGGCATCCAGGGCGGTGTACAGGTCGCCGTGCCCGGGGGGGCACCACTCCAGGGACGGGTCGGCCGGCCACCGCACGGGAGTGAGATCGTCGGCGCGCAGCTTCGGCTCGCGGTTCTGCAGGAAGTCCAGGGGCAGTCCGGTACGGGCGGCCGACTCGGCGACATCGGGATGCCGCCGCAAGGCCGCCAGCGAGTCGGCCTGGGTGCGGAAGCTGTCCATCAGCAGCAACGGGAGTTCGACGCCATACCGGCTGCGCAGTGCCCGGACCTGTTCGACGATCAGGTCCAGGAAGCTCCGGCCGGACCGCACCTGCACCAGCGACTTCGCCCGATCCATCCCCATCGACGTGCCGAGTCCGCCGTTGAGCTTGACCACCGCGGTGCCGGCCAGCGCGTCCTTGGCTGCCGACTCGTCGAACCGCAGGTCCGCCAGCCGCGGAAGGTCGATGACCGGCTCGAGGTCGGCCTCGGGCAGCACGCCTGTCTCCCCCGAGGCGAGCGCCTGGTAGGAGTGGGCGAACACCGCGATGGCGCTGGGGTGCACGCCCGCCTCTGACATCAGCTTTTCGGCGAGCGCAAGCCCGTCTGGAGTCGGCATGGCCGAATGGTAGGACACCGGTCGAGCGACCCGGCAGCGATCCGAGCGGATCACCGGCGGCCCGTCACTGCGGCCCGGTGCCCCGCAGGTGCTCGAAGATCAGATTCGTCTCGGTCAGCGCCACCTCGGAATGCGCGGACAACTGGTCCACCACGAAATCGCGGAGGGCGCCGGCGTCGGCGGCGGCGATGTGCAGCACGAAGTCGTCGGCGCCGGCCAGGAAGTACAGGTCGACGACCTCGGGCAGTCGGCGGATGCGTTCGGTGAACGAGCGGATGCGGCCCCGCGCTCCGGCCTGCAGACGGACGGCGATCATCGCGTGCAGCGGGCGGCCGAGGGCGGCCGGGTCGATGTCGGCGTGGAAGCCGCGAATCGCGCCACTGGCCCGCAGCGCCCGCATCCGACTCAGGCAGGTGGACGGTGCCACGCCCACCAGCGCAGCCAGGGCGTTGTTGGGAATCCGGGCATCGGCCGCCAGGGCCCGCAGGATGTGCCGGTCGACGGCGTCGAGTTCGGCCGGCACGGGGGCCGGCGGGGTCGTCCGGGCCCCCGGGCGGCGCCGAAGATCCTGCGGGGTGCTCTGGCGGCCCGGCGGGCCCGCCGACGAAGTGGTCGCCATCTGGCTAATCTACCGAATATGTGGGAGCAGATCTTCCGTTGTATCGGTGAGATCGGCAGACTGGTTTGCGATTCACCAACACTTTCCTCGATCGGGCTCCGGCCCGGTCCAGCGGCGAAAGGCTCGTCCCATGCGCATCGGCGTCCCGTCAGAGGTCAAGAACCGTGAGTACCGGGTGGCCCTGACTCCGGCCGGGGCTCACCATCTGGTCGGCGCCGGGCACCAGGTGCTCGTGCAGAGCGGTGCCGGCGTCGGATCGCGGATCAGCGACGGCGAATTCACCGCGGCGGGAGCGACCATCGTTCCGGACGCCGACGACGCCTGGTCGGCCGAGATGGTCGTCAAGGTCAAGGAACCCGTCGAGTCGGAATACCACCGCCTGCGCGCCGACCAGCTGCTCTTCACCTACCTGCACCTCGCCGCGGATCGGCCGTTGACCGACCGGCTGCTCGCCGCCGGCACCACATCGATCGCGTACGAGACGGTGCAGCTGCCCGACCGAAGCCTCCCGCTCCTCGCCCCGATGAGCGAGATCGCCGGGCGGATGGCACCGCTGGTCGGCGGCTACCACCTGATGCGCAACGAGGGTGGCCGGGGCGTGCTGCTCGGCGGCGTCCCCGGTGTGTCCAACGGCAAGGTGGTGGTACTCGGCGGCGGTGTCGCGGGTGCGCACGCCGCCACCATCGCGCTCGGCATGCGCGCCGAGGTCACGGTTCTCGACCTGTCGCTGCCCACCCTGCGCCGCCTGGACCACCAGTTCCACGGCGCTGTCAAGACGATCGCCTCCAACGCCTACAACATCGCCGAGGCCGTCCGGGACGCCGACCTGGTGATCGGGTCGGTGTTGATACCGGGCGCCAAGGCGCCGAAGCTGGTGACCAACGAACTGGTGGCGCAGATGCGCGAAGGCTCCGTGCTGGTGGACATCGCCGTCGACCAGGGCGGCTGTTTCGCCGATTCGCACCCCACCACGCACGACGAGCCGACATTCCCCGTCCACGGGTCGGTGTTCTACTGCGTCGCCAACATGCCGGGCGCCGTCCCGCGCAGCTCGACGTTCGCGCTGACCAACGCCACGCTGCCCTACATCACCGCCCTCGCCACGCACGGCTGGCAGTCGGCGCTCCGTGCGGACGAGGCGCTGGCCGCCGGCCTCACCACCTCCGGCGGCGTCCTGGCCAACGGCCCGGTCGGCGCTGCCCACGGCATCGACACCGTCGCCCCGTCGGCCCTCCTGGCCTGACGGGCGGCACACCCCCTGCGAGGATCAACTTCGCCGGCGAGGACGAACGTGGGCCTTTCCGCCCAGAAACGGCCCGAAATCGAAAAGTTGATCCTCGCAGCCGGGGTCTGCGGGGTGGGCACCGTCAGGCGAGCGCGGCGTCCAGAGTGATCGTGACGCCGGTCAGGGCCTTGGACACCGGGCACGTGTTCTTGGCGTTCTCCGCAGCGACGGCGAAACCCTGCGCGTCGAGGCCGTCCACCTCACCGCGGACCGACAGCTTGATACCGGTCAGCCGGAAGCCGCCGGCCGGGTCCGGGCCGAGCCCGACCTGGGCCTCGGTGGCCAGACTCTTCACCGTTCCCCCTGCCTCGCCGATGACGGCGGACAGCTGCATGGCGTAGCAGGCGGTATGCGCTGCGGCGATCAGTTCCTCGGGACTGGTGACGCCCCCGGCGTCGTCGGCCGCGCGGCGCGGGAAGGACACCTCGTAGCTACCCAGTCCGGAGCTGACCAGGGTCACTTTGCCCGACCCGTCCTGCAGGCCCCCGCTCCACTCGGTGGTTGCTGTGCGTGCTGGCATGCGCTTCTCCTCTTCGTTCCCCGGCGGACCGGCCAGTCGCCGGCAGACGCCCGGCCGCGGTCATTTGCTGCGGCCCTGTCCATGGTGCCGCACGCTGCTGCCGGCTTCTCCCGCGGATCAACGGGACCCCGAACTGCAGCAGCGCCGCGACCAGCAACACCGCTGCGCCGGCCACCACACCGGCTGCAGCGACGGCCAGAACGACGGCCGTGAGGATCTCCAACGTCATCACGACGCGCATCGACACCGGCTCCAGCGCCGCCAGCCTGCGGTGAACCCGCAGGAGTTGGTCGGGGCTACGCACGGCGGAGGTGAGCAGGATCGCCGAACCTCGGACCAGGCCGAACAACGCCCCGCAGGCCAGGGCCGTGAGCGGATCGCCGCTCAGCACGCCCAGCACCGGCACGAGGTAGACCGCCGACGTCATGACATACGTGGCCAGCCCGAATCCGATCTGCCCGCCGAACCCGAGCGCGTAGGCGAACCGGCGATGGGTGCCCAGCCAGCGCTCGTTGACCTGCCGGGGAATGCCCGGGACCCGGAGGCCGATGTGCGGAGCGTCGCCGGCGAGGGCCAGCAGGCAGCACAGCGCGGCGACCCCGGCGAGGACCGCCGACGGAAGACCGAGCATCGACGACGCTGCGGCACCGGCCGCGCCGATCCCCCCGAGCACGAGACCGCCGGCCACCGCGCCGGTGACGAACCACAGCACGGTCGCCCAGTACCGGTGTCCGCGCGCGGCCTCGCTCAGCGGGTTGATTGCCGACACCATGGACAGCCCGCACGGCGACCAGGTGCCGCGGGCTGCGGCACCGATGACCAGCGCGGCCACCGCGGCCGGGGCGATGACGCCCGGCAGTCCCGTCACCTGGGCCGCCACCAGCGGTGTCATGCCGGCACCACGACGGTCGACGAGCCGATCAGCGGGTTACCGCCGCCCGGACCGTCATTGATCGCGAACACCGAGAACTCGTGCCGCCCGGGGGCCGACGCGACAGGGATGCTGAACCCGTGGATGCCGGTGATGGAGTGCACGGCGTTGACGTCGGGCCGGGCGACGGTGGTCCGGAACCAGTGCAGGAAGACGTCGTCGCGGTAGACCGCGACGTACAGGGACTTGGCCGTCGCGTCCGGGTCGAAGGCCCAGCCGGAAAGCGTGACGATCCGGTGACCGGGCGCGACCTTGTCCAGGTGACCGGCCGGAGCGCTGGCCAGGGCAGCGCCACGTGCGCTGCCGAAGAGCGGGTTGCCGTGTCCACCGCCGACGTTGATGCCGTACACGCTCACGCGGTGGGCCCCCAGCTTGGCCGGAATGGTGATGTCGAAGCCGTGCCGACCGGTCAACCGGTAGGCCTTGTTGACGTCCGGACGGTCGACCGCGGTCGGGAACCAGTGCGCGAAGACGCCGTCCAGGTACACCGCCACCTGGATCGAGGTGGCAGGTCGGTCCCGGTCGAACGCCCAGCCCCGGAGCCGCAGATGGCCGCCGGGTACGGACGTCACGTGCTCGAGCCGGCCGACCGGCAGGGAGGTCGGGGTGGCCACGACGACGGAGCGGGATCCGAGAAGGCCGTTCGTCCGGCCCCCGGCGATGTTCAGGGCCGTCACAGCGACGTTCGACCGGCCGGGGACGGCGGGCACGGTGATGTCGTACCCGTGGGCCCCGGTGATGCCGTATGCCTTGTTGATGTCCGGACGGGCCACCGAGGTCGGCACCGTCCGGACGTTGGTGCCGTTCCGGGTCACGGTCACGCTGACCGCAGTCGCCGGCTGGTCGGGATCGAACGCCCATCCCCGGACCCGAATCGCGGTGCCGGCCGGCACCGCCGATTCCAGGGCACCTCTGGGTGGCACCCCGACGCAGGGCGCGTTGTGCGTTGCGGTGGAGTTGTCGGTCGAACTGGAACTGGTGCACACGCCGCCGAACTGCTGCCAGGGCGGTGTGCAGGAAATGATGCGGCAGACCACGGGGCCGGTGTTCTCGTACGGAATGGACAGATTGCACTGTCCGTAGCGGAACTGATTGCAGGCCACCCGACGGGAATCACAGGTGCCGGACGCACAGTGACATTTCCAGGCACCGTTGCGGTAGGCGTTGCAATCGATGTAATAGCGGGCCGACCCGCCGCAGAACGACGACCGGTCGGCTTTCCACCAGCCACCGATGAATGAATTGGGCGGGCAGCTGTTCACTCCCTCGTTGATCGTGCAGCAGAACGCCGAGTAACCGTCGGAGCAGTTGGGCTGCGACCCGCAGACCGAGTCGTAGGCGTTCGCCGACCGCACCAGGTAACCCCACGGGTTGACGGCGACCGCCGCACCGACGACGGCGGCGCCGGCCAGGAACCCGCGGCGCGACGAGCCACGCGGTGTGCGCCGGGCGATCCGGTCGACCAGGCGTTCGGCGAGCGTGGTGCCCGCCGCCGTCGTCACCGATCGCCGATCGAGACGCGGTCCAGTACGGCGTTGACCTGCAGTGCCATCGGTGCCACCCCTGTCTGCGTACCGAGCACCACGTACAGGCACATCGGGCGGTCGTTCTCGGTGAAGAAGTACTGGGCCCCCGACTGGCCGGGAAGCCTGCGCTGCAAGCCGTTCGGGTCGAATCGGGACGGCTCGACCACCGGCCGGCCCTGCGGGGGGTAGAGGGCCGAACCCAGGCAATCCGGCCCGAACTCCAGCAGCGCAACGAAACAGTGATTGCTCTGCATCCGCTCGACGGCGCCCGACCCGTAGTCGCCGCGGACCGCCGGCAGCGGGAAGTTCGCCAGATGCACGACCGGGAGCGTCTGCTCACCGAGCCAGCCGGTGGCGCCGGCTCTGGCCGACCGGTTGGCCGCGGTGTCGGCGGTCTCCGGCGTCGGGCGACGGAAGATCCGCGCCTCCCAGCCCCGCGGGGGCTCCACCGTGAAACCGGATCCGGTCAGCGTGGTGACGGCCGGCGTCATGCCGATCGCTCCGGCAGGCCGAGGAAGTGCGCCTCCGCCGGCGCGCGGGATGCCTCGTCGGAGTCGACCGTGGAGTACAGGCTCGGGTGGCCGGGCGCGATCCCCGCGGACAGCAGTACCCGATCGACGTCCACCTCGCGGTCCGCGTCGGCGCGTGGCTTGACCCCCGGCCCACCCGAAGGCGTACCGGAGCGGTGGACCAGGCCCGAGATCTGGGTGAGGGACGTGCCCGAACCCTCGCCCCGCACGCGGCCGGACGCGCCGTCGACCACCACCACGTACGGCGAACCCGGTACGGCGTAGTCCTCCCAGGCGGCGCCCGACATCACCAGATCGATGCCTGGCGGGCACATCTCGGCCAACTCTCCGGGACTTTCGGACTCCGCGCCCTTGGTCACCACGACGAGCCGGCCGTCACCGACGAGCGACCCCTCCCGACGGTGCGCCAGGTCGTCCCAGAATCCCGTGCAGCCGCTGCAGCCGGACGACAGGAAGACCAGCACGGTGTCCGCCTGCCGCTCGCGGACGCCGATCGAGATGACCTCGCCCGTGAGGCCGGTACCGGAGATGTCGTGCGCCGGCCCGAACTCCGGTTCGGCGACCTTGCCGCGGCGCGACTTCGCGAGGCCGGACTGGCCACGGCCGGACTGGGCGGGGACGCGGTCTGCGGGGCCGGCCGGCGCCACCACGCCGGGGGCCGTCCGGAACGGCGGGGCGCTCGTGCCGGTCGCCTGACCGGTGTCGAGCTGGTGCAGGCGCTGCAGCACCGTTGCGTAGGACCGGAGCAGACCGGCGACCAGGATGCACAGCACCACCAGCACCGCCGTCTCGACCGTGAGCAGGATGGTCATCGGTTCATCACCTCGAGTCGGAGGGTGGACAGCCGCGGCAGCGCCGTCATCAGCTGGTAGAGCAGGTAGGCCAACAACAGCACCGCGACGACCAGAGGCCCGGCGGATCCGCCCGCGTGGACGACCGCGCCGATCAGCGACGGCTGCGGCAGGAGGACGGAGAGCAGTCCGATGACGGAGCCGGCGATGTTCACCGCGACGTGCCAACCGCTCACCGGGTCGCCGCCGCTACCGAAACATCCGCAGTCCCGGCCGGGCGAGCGCCGCAGCAACAGCACGGCCACCACCGTCAGCACGACGAAGGAGAGCGCCAACAATGCACCGGCGATCGCGCCGCCGACCAGCAGCACAGTGGCGGCGATCAATAGCTCACTCACGGCCAGGATCCGCATCGGGCCAGTGCGGGCTATTTGCCGTATCCCGGGTAAACCGGTAGCGGCCAGCGCCTGGACCGCCGATTCCGGCGCCGCCAATTTCAATGCACTCGCGTAGCCCAGAATGATGGCGATCGCGCCTGACAATCCGACCAGCAACCGTGCCTCCCCCGGATTCTTGCAATGGGCCACACGGTCACCGACGGGGCCGGATTCTGCAGCCGTGCCGACCGTTGGCGCCGGAACGGCCGATCCAGACGAAGCATAGCGTGCTGGAAAGAAAAAAGCCCCGCCCGAGCCGGAGCTCGGACGGGGCGGGTCCACGCCGTCGGGATGACAGGATTTGAACCTGCGACCCCTTGACCCCCAGTCAAGTGCGCTACCAAGCTGCGCCACATCCCGGCCACCCGGCGGACCGGGCTGGACCAGAATACCGCAGCGGCCGCATGATCGAAGACGGGAAGCTCGCCGGCGGGCAGGAGGACACCGATGGCGAAGTGGACAGACCCCAGACTCCAGGAGTTCGACGCCCTGTTGGAGACCGCGGGAGGCGGCGGCTGTGCGCTGACGGTCCCGCTGGACGTGCCCGCCCTGTTCGGCGTGCGCGGCGGGGTTCCGGTGGTCGCCTCGATCGACGGGGCGCCGTACCGGGGCTCGATCTCGCCGTACGGCGGCGCACACCGCCTCGGCGTGCTGAAGTCCATCCGTGCCGCCATCGACAAGCATCCCGGTGACACCGTCCACGTGCGGCTGGAACTCGACCGATCCGAGCGCACGGTCGAAGTGGATCCGGACACGGAGCGCCGGCTCGTCGAGGAAAGCCTGCTGGAGGCGTTCCGCGCGATGTCCTACAGCCGCCAGCGGGAATGTGCGCAGTCGATCGCGTCGGCGAAGCAGGACTCCACGCGCGCCGACCGGGTGGCCAGACTGATCACCGCCCTGCGCGCGGGATCAACGAGCGTGGCCCTTCCCGGGAGCGCGGCGCCCCGAAATGGCCGGAAGCCCTGATCAGCCCGCCCACGCCCGACCCCGCCCAGGGCCCGCCCACGCCCGCCCACGACACCGGACCGCGCGCACGGCTACTTCTTGGCGCCGCGCTTCTCCCGTACCCGGACGTTGACCCGGACCGGCGAACCGGCGAACCCGAAGTCCTCGCGGAGGCGGCGCTCGATGAAGCGGCGGTAGCCGGCCTCGAGGAACCCGGTGGTGAACAGCACGAACGTCGGTGGCCGGTTGCCGGCCTGGGTGGCGAACAGCACCCGGGGCTGCTTGCCGCTGCGGACCGGCGGCGGCGTCGCCTGGATCAGCGTGCCCAGCCAGGTGTTCAGCCGGCCGGTCGGGATGCGCCTGTCCCAGGACTCGAGCGCGGTGCGCAGCGCAGGCGCCAACCGGTGAACGGCGCGGCCCGTCTTCGCCGAGATGTTGATGACCTCGGCCCACTGCACCCGGTTCAGATCCCGGTCCAGCTCGCGTTCGATCTCCGACCGCCGGTCGGCGTCGACCAGGTCGGCCTTGTTCATCGCG
Organism: uncultured Nakamurella sp.; assembly: GCA_964242105.1. Lineage (GTDB taxonomy): Bacteria > Actinomycetota > Actinomycetes > Mycobacteriales > Nakamurellaceae > Nakamurella. The sequence continues at coordinate 23,735 of CAXTBG010000037.1, forward strand.
ATGACCAGCGCGCGTCCGGATTCGATGACCATGGTGATCACCCGCTGGTCCTGCTCGGACAACGGTTCGGAGGAGTCGATCAGCACGACCGCCACCTCGGCGGACTCGAGCGCGGACTGTGTGCGCAGCGAGGCGTAGAACTCCATGCCCTTGGCCTGGTGCACCCGGCGGCGCAGGCCGGCCGTGTCGACGAAGCGCCAGATCTCGCCGTCCAGTTCCACCAGCGAGTCGACCGGGTCGATGGTCGTGCCGGCCACCGAGTCCACCACCGACCGCGACTCGCCGGACAACTTGTTCATCAACGACGACTTGCCGACGTTCGGCTTGCCCAGCAGCGCGACGCGCCGCGGGCCGCCCTGGTTCGCGGCGAACTCCGACGGCGCCTCCGGCAGCGCGGCCATGATGGCGTCCAGCAGGTCACCCGACCCCCGGCCGTGCAACGCGGACACCGGGAACGGCTCGCCCAGCCCCAGGTTCCACAGCGACGCAGCGTCGGCCAGGGTCCGCTCGTCGTCCACCTTGTTCGCCACCAGGATCACCGGCACCTTGGACCGGCGCAGCACCTTGGCGATGGCCTCGTCGGTGTGCGTCGCACCGACCGCGGCGTCGACCACGACCAGCACCGCGTCGGTCGTCTTCATGGCGCGCTCGGCCTGCAGGGCGACCTCCCCCGCCATGCCCTCGGCGTCGGGTTCCCAACCACCGGTGTCCACGACGGTGAACCGGCGACCGGCCCACAGCGCGTCATAGGACACCCGGTCCCTGGTGACGCCGGGGATGTCCTGCACCACCGCTTCCCGGCGGCCGATGATGCGGTTGACCAGGGTCGACTTCCCGACGTTGGGCCGACCGACGATCGCCAGGGTCGGTGCAGGAACGACGATCCCGTCGCCGCCCTCGCCGTCGCCGGCATCCTCCCAACCGGCGAACTCGGTCTCGTCGGACCAGATGCCGTCACCGGCAACGGGTTCGTCGACCTCGTAGTCAGTCATGTGCCGTTTCCTCTCCAGGGGTACTGCCGACCGCGCCGTCGAGCTGGGACACCAGCGCGGACAGGCGGTCTCGAATCAGGTCGGTGGCCGCGTCGACGGCGGTCCGCCCGGCGCCGGGCGGGATGGGGAACGGGTCGCCGATCAGCACCCGCACCCGCGGGCGGAATCTCCGGGACGATCCGGCGGGGCGCGCGGTGCCGCGCACCGCGACCGGCAGCACGGTGGCACCGGCCCGGGCAGCAACCCAGCCCGCACCGCCGGAGATGTTCTGCACCCGGCCGTCTCCGCGGGTTCCCTCCGGGAAAATACCGATCGCGCCACCGGCCTTGAGCTGGGACAGCGCCGCCAGCAAGGGTTTGCGGTCCGGCACGTCGCGGTGGATCGCATACTGGCCGACGTTGCGCAGCAACCAGCCCAGCGGCCCGGTCACCGCCTCGGCCTTGATCAGGAACGACACCCGGCGCGGCAGCGCGCCGAACAGCGCCGGCCCGTCGAAGAAGTTGGCGTGGTTGGCCACCACAACCAGCGGACCGGTGGCGGGTACCCGGTCGGCGCCGGCGACCTCGAGCCGATACATCAACAGCGACAGCACGATCCCGATGCGGCGGCCGCGGTCCATGCCGCGGCGCCCGCTGTGCTCCGGGGTCGGGTCGGTCTCCCCGCCGAGGTGCCGCCACCTCATCGGATGCCCCGGGCCGCGGCCAGATCCAGCACCGTGGCAACGGTTTCGGGCAGTTCCAGGCCGGAGGAGTCCACGACGACGGCGTCGGGGGCGGCCTGCAGCGGCGCGTGCGCCCGCGTCGAGTCGGAGGTGTCCCTGCGGTGCAGGTCCTGCGCGACACTCGCCAGGTCCACCGCCGAACCGGCCGGAGAAACCGAACCCGTTGCGGCGACGGCATTCTGCGTGTGCCGGCGACGCGCCCGCTCGGCGGCGTCGGCGGTCAGGTAGATCTTCAGGTCGGCCCGCGGGGCGATGACGGTGCCGATGTCCCTGCCCTCCACCACCATCCGGCCGGAGTGCGCCAGCAGCTGCTGCCGGTCGAACAACCAGGCACGCACCGCAGGGTTCGCCGACACCGGCGTGACGGCGAGAGTGACGGCGGCGCCGCGGATCTCGTCGGTCACATCGCGCCCGTCGAGCATGTGCCGCTGCGCCGCGGGGTGCAACGGGGAGGAGAACGTCAGACCATCCAGCACCGACGCCACGGCATCGTGGTCGACCGGATCGACGCCGGCCCGCAGCACCGCCAGCGCGACCGTCCGGTACATCGCCCCGGTGTCCAGGTAGCCGGCGCCCAGCTGCGTCGCCACCCGGCGGGCCACCGTGGACTTCCCGGTACCCGACGGCCCGTCGATCGCGATGACGAACGAACCCGACCCGCCGCCGCGCTCGCCGCCCGGCCGCCCCGGCGGCACGGGTGACGCGGTGCTCACAGACCGACCGCCTTGTACAGCAGCGCGATCTCCACCGGGTTCAGCTTGCGCAGCGTGCCCGGGCGCTGGTGGCCCAGCTGCACGTCGCCGATCTTCGTGCGGACCAGGCGGGACACCGGGTGCCCGACCTCCCCGAGCAGACGGCGGACGATGTGCTTGCGGCCCTCGTGCAGCACCACCTCGACGACGGCCCGCCCGGCGTGCAGATCCACCACCTCGAAGTGGTCCACCTTGGCGACGCCGTCGTCCAGCTCGACCCCGGCCCGCAGCCGTCGGCCGAGGTCGCGCGGCACCGGACCGGGGATCTCGGCCATGTACGTCTTCATCACGTTGTAGGACGGGTGGGTGAGCCGGTGGGCGAGCTCGCCGTCGTTGGTCAGCAGCAGCAGTCCCTCGGAATCCATGTCGAGCCGGCCGACGTGGAACAGCCGCTCCGGGCGGTCCACCAGCAGTTGGCCGATGTGCGGCCGGCCGAGTTCGTCGGACATGGTGGAGAGCATGCCGGGCATCTTGTTCAGTGCCAGGTACACCTGGTCCTCGCGCACCACGATCCGGTTGCCGTCGACGTGCACCACGGCGTTGTCCGGGTCGATGCGCAGACCCATCTCCTTGACGACCAGGCCGTCGACCTTGACCCGGCCGAGCCGGATCAGCTCCTCGGCCTTGCGGCGGGATGCGACGCCGGCGGCGGCCAGCACCTTCTGCAGCCGGACACCCTCACCGGGGACATCGTGGTCGTCGTCCGCACGGTCCAGATCGCCCGGATCGATCCGGCCGGTGTTCTTCAGGTGCGTGGTGCGCTTGCGGGCGGGCTTGTCAGTCATCTTCGAGGGTGTCTATTTCCGGGAGCAGGGGGCCAAGAGAAGGAAGCTCCTCGAGGCTGGCGAGCCCGAGCCGTTCCAGGAACAGCTCAGTGGTGCGGTAGAGCAGACCGCCGGTCTCGGCGTCGTGCCCGACTTCTTCGATCAGGCCACGGACGACCAGGGTGCGGATGACGCCGTCCACGTTGACGCCGCGGACACCGGCGATCCGGGCACGCGTGACGGGCTGCCGGTAGGCGACGACGGCGAGCGTTTCCAGGGCGGCCCGGGACAGCTTGGCCTGTTGGCCGTCCAGCACGAACCGCTCGACCACCGGCGCGAACCGGTCCCGGGTGTAGAACCGCCAGCCGCCGCTGACCCGCCGCAGCTCGATACCCGACCCGACCTCGGTATAGCGCCGGGCCAGCGTCAGCAATTCCGCCTCGACACGATCGATGCCGTGCCCGACGGCGGTGGCCAGCGCGACCTCGGCGACGGGCGAGTCGACGACCAGCAGGATCGCCTCCAGCGCGCCGGCGACGTCGTGGTCGGCGACCAGGTCGAGCCCGATGTCCAGTGGCAGGTCGTCGGTGGCGCTCACTCGTACTCCTCGTCGTCGACGGCGGTCGGGGCCCCCGACGGGGCGCCCGTCCACCGCACCGTCAGCAGGCCCAGCGGTTCGGGCTGGTCGAACGTCACGGCCGCGTCCCGGTAGAGGTGGAGCAGCCCCAGGAAGCGGGCCACCACCTCCATGGTCGCGGTGCACCCGGCGACCAGCTCGGCGAAGGTCGCCTGCCCGCGCACCGACAGCAGGGTGCGGACCGCCGCCGTGTGCTCGGCGACCGACACCGGGGAGGCGTGGATGTGCTCGAGGGACACACCCGGCGGCGGCGGCTTGGGCGCGAACACCCGGGCCGCCACCGCGGCGAACCCGGCGGCGTCCATCCCCAGCTGCACCTCCGGCAGCAGCCCGAGGTAGCGGTCCTCCAGGGTGACGGCCCGCGGGTAGCGGCGCAGCGCGCCGGCTTCCAGCTCCTGGAACAGCAACGTGACCTGCTGGTAGGCGCGGTAGGCCAGCAGCCGGGCGAACAGCAGGTCCCTCGCCTCCAGCACGTCGATGTCGCCGAGGTCCTCGACCTCGCCGTCGGGCAGCAGGCGGGCGGCCTTCAGGTCGAGCAACGTCGCGGCCACCACGAGGAACTCCGTCACGACGCCGAGGTCGACCTCGGGTCCCATCGTGCGGATGTGCCGGAGGAAGTCGTCGGTGACGGTGTGCAGGGCGATTTCGGTGACGTCCATCCGGTGCTGCCCGATGAGTTGCAGCAGGAGGTCGAACGGCCCCTGGAAGTTCGACAGGTGCACGTGGAACGACCGACCCGCGACCGGCAGCTCCACAGCGGGAGGATCCAGCGACACGGCGGCCGGGGTGCGCTCCCCCGCCCGCGGGATCATCGCGCGATCACTTCCCGGGCGAGGGTGCGGAACGCGTCGGCGGCCGGCGACGCCGGTGCGTAGGTGGTGATCGGCTCACCGGCGACCGTGGTCTCGGGGAACTTGACGGTGCGGGAGATGACCGTGTCGAAGACGTCGTCGGAGAACCGCTGGACGAGCATGCCGACGACGTCCCGCGCGTGCACGGTCCGGCCGTCGAACATGGTGACCAGCACCCCGTCGATCCTCAGGTCCGGGTTGATCCGGTCCTTGACCTTGTCGATGGTGTCCACCAGCAGGGCGACGCCGCGCAGGGAGAAGAACTCCGCCGCCACCGGCATGATGACGCCGTGTGCGCAGGCCAGGGCGTTGACCGTCAGCAGGCCCAGCGAGGGCTGGCAGTCGATCAGCACGTAGTCGTACTCGTGCAGCATGGGCCGCAGCGCGCGGGCCAGGGTGTGCTCCCGCCCCACCTCGTTGATCAGCTGCACCTCCGCTGCGGACAGGTCGATGTTCGCCGGCAACAGGTCGAGTCCCGCGATGCGGGTCGGAACCAGCACGTCGGTGATGCTGGTGTTCCGCTCCAGCATCAGGTTGTAGATGGTGCGGTCCAACTCGTGCGCCTGCACGCCGAGCCCGGCGGACAGCGCACCCTGCGGATCGAGGTCGACCAGCAGCACCCGGCGGCCGTACTCGGCCAGCGCCGCCCCCAGGTTGAGCGTGGTCGTCGTCTTGCCGACACCGCCCTTCTGGTTGCACAGGGCGATCACCCGCGCCGGGCCGTGGCTGTGCAGCACCGCGGGTTCGGGGATGGCGCGACGCGGCCGGCCGGTCGGGCCCATCTCCCGCTCCGCGGGTAACGGCAGCGGGATCAGGGCCGGGACGACCTCCTGCTCCGCCGGTGTGACGGTGGGCCGCTCGGCCCGCGCATCCGGGCCCGCCCCGTCGACGGACCGGTCCGGATAGGGGGAGTCGGTGTGGGCCGACCGTTCGGAGTCCGGGAGGTGGAGGTGACCTGCCTCTACCTCCTCGGGGACGATGCCGGCGACCTCCTCGTCGACGAAACCCGGTGGGTCGAACTCGACGACGACCGCTTCGACAGCGGCGTGTTCCTCGGCCAGCGGATCGGTGTCACCCTCGACCGCGGACCCGGCGTCATGGAGATCGGTGCCGGGCTCGGCGAGCAGCCGCTCCTGCGCGGTGATGCGATCTGCCCCGGAGGCGGCGATCCACGCTGCGTCGTCCGGATGGCTCATCGGTCCCGCCACTCCCACTCGTGTCCTGTCGTCATCCCGACGACCGACGCCATCTCTGGCGGCTCGTCGCCGTTTCGGGCGACCACCCCAGAGTAAAGGGCTCCGGCGGTTGGACCAAGACGACCCGCCCCGACACGGCCCCGCCGCTCAGGCCGGCTTGACGGTCGCTCGGTCCGGCTCAGGTCACCGGGCCCGGGGGTGCGCCATCGCGTACACCTCGCGCAGGGCGTCCACGGTGACCAGGGTGTAGATCTGCGTGGTGGTGACCGACGCGTGACCGAGCAGTTCCTGCACCGACCGGATGTCCGCTCCCCCCTCGAGCAGGTGGGTGGCGAAGGAGTGGCGCAAGGTGTGCGGCGAGATCGGGCCGCGCTGCGCCGAGACGCCCGCCCTGTCGGCGGCGTCCCGCAGTACCTGCCAGGCGGACTGCCGGGACAGCCGGCCGCCGCGGGCGTTGAGGAATACCGCTGACCCGCTCCGCCCGGCCTGCCGGACCGCGCCGTCGGCCAGTGCCGGCCGGCCGCGGACGAGGTACGCCGACAGCGCCGCGGTGGCGAACGACCCGATCGGCACCATCCGCTCCTTCGACCCCTTGCCGAGCAGCCGCACCGCACCCGCGTCCGGACCGGGCAGGTCGTCGACGTCCAGACCCACCGCCTCGGAGATCCGCGCGCCGGTGGCGTAGAGGAACTCCAGCAGCGCCCGGTCGCGCAGGGACCGCGGGTCGTCGCCCGATGCGGACTCCAGGATCGCCGTCACCAGATCGACCGGCAGCGCCTTGGGCAGTCGCTTGCCGGCCGCCGGGGGGTGCACGTCACCCGAGGGATCGACAGCGGTCGAGGACTCGGCGAGCAGGAACCGGTGCCAGCCCCGGACGGCCACCACCGCGCGGGCCGCTGACGAGGGCGCCAGTGCCGGGTGGCCGCGCCAGCCTTCCCGGAGCGACACCAGGTAGGCGCTGACGTGCCCCGGCTGGATGTCTGAGACCTGCTCCAAACCGCTCACGGCGCAGAACGACAGATATCGCTCGAGGTCGCGGCGGTAGGCCAGCAGCGTGTTGCGGGCGACGCCCCGCTCGACCGCGAGGTGGTCGAGGTAGCCGCGCAGCGCCGAGCGCAGCTCAGCCGACGGCTCCGGAGCGGTGTCGGGAGCGGCCGACGGCAGCGCCGCGCCGACGGCGAGATCGGTCACGCCTGGAGATGCGGTGCGCGCGGCGCGCCCGGACCGACGTGCGGAACGCCCGGTCCGTCCGACCAGGTCTCCTGCGCGGAACGCAGTTCCAGGCTGGAGGCGTCGGGCGCGGATCCCACTGCGATCGACGCGGCGAGCAGGCCGGCCACCGTCGAGGCGTTCACGATCTTGCCGGCCAGTGCCGCCCGGACCGCGACCTTCAGCGGCACCCGGACCACCCGCAGGTCGGCCTCCTCGTGCTCCACCAGCCCTTGGCGCCCGATATCGGTGAGCCCGGTGGCCAGGAACACCCGGACCACCTCGTCGGTGAATCCGGGCGAGGCCGCCACGTCCAGCAGCACCGACCAGTGGGCGGCCGCGAAGCCGGTCTCCTCGCCGAGCTCACGGGCGGCGGCGGGTTGCGCTGCTTCGCCGTCGACGTCCATCAGCCCGGCGGGCAGCTCCCAGAGCCTGCGCCGCAGCGGGTGCCGGTACTGCTCGATCAGCACGACGGACCCTTCGTCGTCGAGCGCCACGACGGCGACCGCGCGGTCGTGCTCCACGACCTCGCGGTCGGCGGTGCCCCCGCCGGGCATCACCAGGGTGTCGACCCGCACCGTGGCCACCCTGCCGGTGAAGACGACCCGGCTGCCGACCACGGAGAACACTTCCGGGTCGGTCATCGGGCGGCCGCCGGCTCCGGCAGCACCGGGAACCCGGACAGCTCGTCGTCCACCAGACTTGCCGGCGAAACGCGTTCGGCAGCAACAGTTTCGGTGCCGATCGGCAGTCGCTCGGACTCCAGGTAGTCCAGTGCGGCGCGCACGAACGACGCGAACAGCGGATGTGGCCGGGTGGGCCGCGACTTGAATTCCGGGTGGGCCTGGGTGGCGACCAGATAAGGATGCTGGGACCGGTCCATCTCGACGAACTCCACGAGATGGGAGTCCGGTGACGTCCCCGACAGGTGCAGCCCGGCGTCCTCGAGTTGGACCCGGTAGGCGTTGTTCACCTCGTACCGGTGACGGTGCCGCTCCGAGACCGCCGTGGACCCGTAGATCTCGGCGACCAGACTGCCCTCGGCCAGCCGGGCCGGGTACGACCCCAGGCGCATCGTCCCGCCCATGTCCTTCACACCGGACACCACGTCGGTCTGGTCCGCCATCGTCGAGATGACCGGGTCGGCGGCGTTGGCGTCGAACTCCGCCGAGTTGGCGCCACCAAGACCGGCGAGGTTGCGCGCCACCTCGATGACGATGCACTGCAGGCCGAGGCACAGCCCGAGCAGGGGGATGCGGTTGGTGCGGGCGTAGTGGATCGCACCGAGTTTGCCCTCGATCCCCCGGACGCCGAATCCTCCGGGGATCAGCACACCCTGCACGTCCTCCAGGGCCGCGGCGGCGCCGGCCGGCGTGATGCAGGTGTCGGAGGCGACCCAGACGATCTCCACCCGCGCGTCGTTGCCGAAGCCGCCGGCCCGCAGCGCCTCGATGACCGACAGGTAGGCGTCCGGCAGGTCGATGTACTTGCCGACCAGCGCGATCCGGACCGTCTCCGCCGGGTGGTGCACCCGCTCGAGCAGCTTGCCCCACAACGTCCAGTCGACGTCCTTGAACGACAGACCCAGCCGGCGGACGACATAGGCGTCCAGGCCCTCGGTGTGCAGCACCTTGGGGATGTCGTAGATGGACGGCGCGTCCGGGCAGGCGATGACGGCCTCCGCATCGACGTCGCACATCAGCGAGATCTTGCGCTTGAGACTCTCGGGTATCTCCCGGTCCGCGCGGCAGACCAAAGCATCCGGCTGGATGCCGATGTTGCGCAGCGCGGCCACCGAGTGCTGGGTCGGCTTGGTCTTCAGCTCCCCGGACGGGGCGAGGTAGGGAATCAGCGAGACGTGCAGGAAGAAGACGTGGTCGCGGCCGAGATCGTGCCGCACCTGACGGGCCGCCTCCAGGAACGGAAGCGATTCGATGTCGCCGACGGTGCCGCCGATCTCGGTGATCACCACGTCGGGAGCGGACAGACCGCCGGACTCGTCCGGCGCCGGCTCGGCCATCGCCGTGATCTGGTCCTTGATCTCGTTGGTGATGTGCGGGATCACCTGCACCGTGTCGCCCAGGTACTCCCCGCGCCGCTCCCGGGCGATGACCCTGGAGTAGACCTTGCCGGTGGTCACGTTCGCGTCGGCCGAGAGGTTCCGGTCGAGGAAGCGTTCGTAGTGACCGATGTCCAGGTCTGTTTCCGCACCGTCCTCGGTGACGAAGACCTCACCGTGCTGGAACGGGTTCATCGTTCCCGGGTCGACGTTGAGGTAGGGATCGAGCTTCTGCATCGTCACCCGGAGACCGCGCGAGGTGAGCAACCGGCCGAGACTGGAAGCCGTCAGGCCCTTGCCCAGTGACGACGCGACACCGCCGGTGACGAAGATGTGCTTGGTGGTGTGAACCGTGACCGGCAAGACGACTCCCGTGTGCGGTGAGGAGATATCGAGGGGTTCTCAATACTCGAACTTCGCTGCTCGGCGACCGGCTCGAAACCATCGCTCCACGGGGTTTCACCCTAACACTCCGCGGTGGTCCGGGTGGGCGAGTCGCCGACCACGGCCACCACGCCGACGCATGGGAACGGGCGCAGGCCGTCACGGCGGCGACCTGTCGCCGTGGGCCGGACCCCGCCAGCTCACACCGCTGAACCGCCTGACCGCACTGCACCGAACCGCTCAAACCGGATTACACCGCGGAACCGCCCGACCGCACCGCACCGCCGAACCGCTCGACCAAGCCAAGCCGCCGGACCGCAGACCCGGGTCAGCCTGCTGGACCGCCTGACCGGGTCAGCCCACGCCGAGCGTCGGGATCTGTGCCTGGGCGCTGGCCGCGAGGCCGTACCGGCCTACTCCCCCGCCGTTCTGCTCGACGAGCGCGAGGACGGTCGCCAGCCGGCCGGACGAGGTGTCCACGTCGTCGACCGTGCTCACCGCGGCGCTGCTGGCAGTGTCGGCGCGGATGACCCCGACCGACCCCGTGGCCAGCTCGGAGCCGGAGCGCCCGGCGACCACGACGCCGCCGGCCGCCTGCTTCAGCGCGGTGGCCGTGTCGGCGATGGCGGCGGCCCGGTCGGCCGCCGAACCACCCGTGACGGCACTGCCGGTCAGCAGCACCACCAGATGACCGGGCGCCACCGTGCCCGAAGCCCGCAGGAATCCGCCGCTGGCGAAGGCGGACAGGGCAGCCGTGGCCTGGGCCGGCTTCGTCGAGCTCTTGCCCGCCTTGTCGGCCAGCAGTACCGAGGCGAGCAATCCACCGGCGACGGCACCGGCCTGGGAGACGGCCGGCAGCTTCGCGCCGGTCGGCAGCATCCGGGCCGACAGGGTGCGCAGGTCGTCGGCGTGGCTGGGATCGGAGTAGTCCGCCGTCAGCTGCACCTGCGCGGTGACCTTGGCACCTGCCCGGGCCAGCAGCGAGAGCACTGCGTCGCGGTCACCGGGGTCCGCGTCCGCGGTGGTGATGAGAACGACCGTCGCGCCCGGCAGGGTGCCGCGCACGGCGAGATTCGCCACAGACGAGGCGAATTTCTCGTCCGAGCTGACCCGCGAATTCAGCGAGGTGTTGTCGTTCGAGAGGTTCGTGTTCTGCGCAGACAGGTCCGTCTTGTCCGACTGCAGTCCGGACAGGATCGGTGAGGAGATCTTGGTGGCCCCCAGCACGATGCCCAACGCCAGCGCGAGGAAGATCGCCGCCAGCGAGACGATGTGATAGCGCATCGAGATCATCTAGAACCGCTCCCTGATCCAGTTGACGAATTCGTTCCACCATTGCCGGACGAGGTCGGTATAGGTGTGCGAGACGTCGGACACCAGCAGTGCACCGACGATGGCGGCGGCCGCCGCGACCACCAGCAGCATCACCACCCACCAGGAGATCCGCGCCCGGTAGAGCCGGGCCACGGCCGGCGCCTCGACGATCTTGTTGGCCACCCGCATCCGCACCAGGAACGTCGACGCTGCCCCGCCCCGGTGGTCCAGCAGGTCGGTCAGCGTGGTGTGCATGCCGACCGTGACGATCAGGGTAGCGCCGCGGGCATCGGCGAGCAGCAGCGCCAGATCCTCGGTGGTGCCGGTCGCCGGGAACGTCACCGCACCCAGGCCGAGGTCCTGCAGTCGCTCGAGACCCGGTGCATGGCCGTCGATGTCGGCCGGCAGCACCACCTCGGCCCCACCCCGCAGGGTGTCCGGGCCGATCTCCTCCGGATTGCCGATGATCAGGTCGGGCTTGTACCCGGCCTGCCGCAGCGCGTCGGCGCCGCCGTCCACACCCAGCAGAACGGGACGATAGTCGGAGATGTACTTCTTCAGCTTTCTGAGCTCCGAGCGGGTGTCGGCCGACGCGGCGACGATCAGTACCTGACGACCGGAGATCTTCGTCGTGACTTCCGGGATACCGACTCCGTCGAGCAGCAGCGTGCGTTCCCGCTTCATGTACTCGATGGCATTGGCGGCGAACGCCTCCAGTTGGGCGGACATCCCGGCCTTGGCCTCGATCAGCAGGTCGGCGACCGACGCCGGCGACTGCAGCACCCCTTCGGCGATCAGCTCCTCGCCGTGGTACACGGCGGCACCGTCCAGGCGGATCTTCGCGCCGTCCTTCAGCCGGGAGAAGATCTTCTCCCCGACGTCGTCGATCAGCACCACCCCGGAGCCGACCAGGATGTCCGGACCGAGATTGGGATACCGGCCGGAAATGGACGGCGCGGCATTGACGACCGCGGTGACGCCCGACCGGACCAGCGCGTCGGCCGTCCGCCGGTCGAGGTCGATGTGGTCGATGACGGCGATGTCTCCGGCCCCGACCTTGGTCAACACGGTCGAACTACGTCGGGACACTCGCGCGACTCCTGCGACGCCTGGCAACGCACGTGTCTGGCGTGACATCAGTTTCATGCCGCCGATCGTCGCAGCACCCGGTCGCCGGATGCGGTAGGCGCGGCGGGACCTGCCCTGCACCGGGAAGTTCACCCGGCCGCGGGTGACCGACTACCCAGTGTGCTGTCGTTCGGTGGACCAGCCTGGCCGGTACGACGCTCCCAGCGCGCTCCCAGCCTCGCACCGTGCGCCTGGAGCGCCCGTCCCAGCGTGCTCGGTGCCTCGAACCGTGCACCTGGAGCGCCCGTCCCAGCGTGCTCGGTGCCTCGAACAGTGGGCCTGGTGGGTCCGACGAAGCGTGCTCGCCCGCACCGTGCGCCGAGGGGGTTCGACGCAGCCTGCCCGGTCGGTCACCGACGAGATGCCGGTCCGTCCGACGCCTGCGCTGGTATCTCGCACACCGAGCATGTTCGGTCCGTCGGTCGTTCTGGTTCTCAGGTTTGGCCGGCGCTCCCGTCAGGACGCGGCGGCCCGGCGAGCCGTCCGCCGCCGCGACGGGGCTGCGGCGGTGCCGGTCGGCCGCTCACTGCGCTCCCGCACCGAACGGAGCAGGTCCGCGGCATGAGCGGTAGCGGTGGCGCCCTCCGTACCCCCGAGCATGCGCGCCAGTTCCAGTTCCCGGTCCACACCCTCGACCTGTCGCACGGCCGACGACCCCACCGCATCGCCGGGCCCCGCATCCACCACGTAGTGACGGTCGGCGAAGGCGGCGACCTGCGCCAGATGGGTGACCACGATGACCTGGTGGTCTGCCGCCAACATCGCCAGTCGTCGACCGATCTCCGTTGCGGCGCGGCCTCCCACCCCGGCATCCACCTCGTCGAACACCATCGTCGCGACGGGATCGGCACCGGCCAGCACCACTTCCACGGCCAGCATGACGCGGGAGAGCTCACCTCCGGACGCTCCCCTGGCGATCGGCAGCTCCGGAGCCCCGGGATGGGCGATCATCGCGAACTCGACGGAATCGACCCCGTCGACACCCGCGGTGACCCAGGTCTTCCCGACCGCCACCGCGTCCGCGGCGCCCGGCTCCGCCCGCCGCGGTGTGACCCGGACCAGCAAGGTAGCCCGACCCATCGCCAGCTGGGTGAGTTCGGCGGTCGCCTTCTGCGCCAGGTCGGCGGCGGCCGCGGTCCGGCGGGCGGTCAGGGCGGCGGCTGCCCCGGCCACGTCATCGGCCAGTTCTCGGCAGCGCTGCCGGAGCCGGTCGAGTGCCTCGTCGGAGGAGTCGAGCGAGCGGAGTTCCACCTCGGCCTCGGCACGCCAGGCGAGGACGTCATCCACTCCCGCGCCGTAGCGCCTGGTCAATCCCCGCAGCACCGCCTGGCGGGAAAGCAGCGCCTCGAGGCGCGACGGGTCGGCGTCCAGGTCGTCGAGGAAAGCCGTGAGGTCCGAGGCGCTGTCGACCAGTACCGCGGACACGCCGTGCAGCTGATCGGCCAGGGCGGACAACCGCTCGTCGCCGGCCGAATCGAGTGCCTTGCGAGCACCCTCGATCAGGCTCACCGCGTTCTGCTGGTCGCCGGAACCTTCCCCGGTGAGCGACTCCCGCGCCGACTGCGCACCGGCGCGCAGCGTGTCGGCGTTCTCCAGCCGGCGGACCTCCGCAACCACCTCGACATCTTCGGCGGGCCGCGGGTCGACCTTGTTGATCTCCTCCACGCCCAGTCGCAGCAGCTGTTCCCGCTGCGCTCGTTCCCGGGCGTGCTGGGTGCGGTCGGTCAACTCGGCGAGCGCGGCCTGCCACTGCCCCCTCGCCCGCCGGTAGTCGGCGAGCTCGGCTTCTGCCCCGGCGAATCGGTCGAGTACCGCACGCTGTCGGCTGCCCCGGAGCAGGCTGATGGCCTCAGACTGTCCGTGCACCACGATCAGGGAATCGGTGATCTCCGCCAGTGCCGACAGCGGTGCGGCCCGCCCGCCGAGGTGAGCACGCGACCGGCCGTCGGCGCCCACCGAGCGGACCAGGATGACCGATCCGTCGTCGTCGGCGGCACCGCCCACCGCGTCGAGGACGCGAGACGGATCCGCGTCGAGGGGACCCGCCACCCGCGCCTCGACCACCGCGCGGTCCGCCCCGACGCGTACCCGGCCGACGTCTCCTCGGCCGCCGGTCAGCAGGCCGAGCGCGGTGACCACCATGGTCTTGCCGGCGCCGGTCTCCCCGGTGACGACCGTCAGGCCGGCCGAGGGCTCCAGGACGGCATCGTCGATCACGCCCAACCCGGCGATGTGCAGCTCGGTCAGCACGGCAGCCACCCTCCGTACCGGGCCGCCATGGCCGACCGGGCGGGGGTGCGCCGCTCAATATCGACGTCCACGCCAACCATGCACGGGCAGGGAGAACTTGGCGACCAGCCGGTCGGTGAACGGCTGCTCACCCAGTTTCATCAGGGTGACCGGCTGGGCGCCACGACGGATCTGCACCCGCGCGCCGGGCGGCACGCGGTGGGTCCGGCGGCCGTCGCAGGCGACGATCGCCTCGTGCCCGGAGGGGTCGACGTGCACCGAGACCGTGGAGTGCGGCGACACCACCATCGGGCGGGCGAACAGCGCGTGGGCGTTCGACGGCACGACCAGCAGCGCCTCGACGTCCGGCCACATGATCGGGCCCCCGGCGGAGAACGCGTAGGCCGTCGATCCGGTCGGCGTCGCGCACAGCACGCCGTCGCAGCCGAACGCCGACACCCCACGCCCGTCCACCTCCACGACGACGTCCAGGATCCGCTCGCGAGTCGCCTTTTCCACGCTGATCTCGTTCAGAGCCCAGCAGCTGTCGATCACCTCGCCGTCCTTCTCGATGATCACGTCGACCGTCATCCGCTGGGTGCGGATGTAGTCGCCCGAGACGATCGCGGCGAGGACCTCGTCCAGACGGTCGGCCTCTGCCTCGGCCAGGAAGCCGACGCGTCCCAAGTTGATCGCGACGACCGGCGCTCCCAGCGGCCGGGCGACCTCTGCTGCGCGCAGCAGCGTTCCGTCGCCGCCCAGTGCCAGCACCACCTCGACCCCGGACGACGAGCCGGCGTCGGCGTCGTCGAGGAGGGACAGCCCGAGCTCCAGACCCTCCCCGTCAAGGGACAGCAGCTGCAGGCCGGCCGACTCCAGCTCCTTCTTGGCGTGCCGGGCGGTGGAGTAGATATCGGCGCGACCGGTATGAGCCACCAGCAGAACGCGACGGTCTGTCATGAGGGGCCTTCCTGAATGGCGACGGCGATCAGCTCGGCGGTGTGGTCGGCGTCGACGGGCACGTCGGCACGCAGGTGGGCGAAGAACTCCACGTTGCCGCTGGGACCGGGCAACGGTGAGGCCACCACACCGGCCACCCCCCAGCCCAGTGTTCCAGCTGCCGCCGCGACTCCGGCGACGGCGTCGGCACGATGAGCGACGTTGCGCACCACACCGCCGGCGCCGAGTCGCTCCTTGCCCACCTCGAACTGCGGTTTGATCATCGGCAGCAGGTCCGCGCCGGGCTCCGCGCAGGCCGTAAGGGCCGGCAGTACCAGGGACAGGGAGATGAAGGACAGGTCCGCGACGACCAGCTGGACCGGACCGCCGATGTCCGCCGGCGTCAGTGTGCGAACGTTGGTGCGGTCGAAGATCCGCACGCGGTCGTCGTTCTGCAATCGCCAGATCAGCTGGCCGTAGCCGACATCGACGGCCACCACCTCGGCCGCCCCGCGCTGCAGCAGCACGTCGGTGAAGCCGCCGGTCGATGCACCGGCGTCCAGACACCGCCGGCCGTCGACGGTGACCGCGGGGAAGGCGGCGAGCGCGCCGAGCAGCTTGTGGGCACCCCGGGACGCCCAGTTCTCGGTCTGGTCGGACGTGACCAGCAGGGGCGCCGCCGGGTCGACGGCTGTGGCGGCTTTCGTCGCCGCCTGACCGCTCACCAGCACGCGTCCTGACCGGATCAACTCGGTGGCCTGTTCACGCGACCTGGCCAGCCCGCGCCGCACCAGCTCCGCGTCGAGCCGCGCCCTGCGCACGCCTACCCACTTCCCGGCGGCGAGTCGCTCGTCGTGCCGGTCAACGCGAGCGCCGCAGCCAGCCGTTCGTGCAGGGCGGTGAAGGCCGGTACGCGTCGGTCGACCGGCATCTCACGGATGGCTGCGAGGTCTTCGTCCACCTCGTGCAGCGAGGCCAGCACAGCGGGCGTGCCGTCGCCGGGCACAGTGCCTGTCGGCGCATCCTGTGACACCCCGGCCGATCCGACCCCTGGTTCCACCGGTCCTCCTTGCAGCTCGTCGATACCTGGCAGGCCGCCTGGTCGGTGCCTCGCCAGTGCCTGGTCGGTCGCTGTCCAGCATCTGTCGGTGCCCGCCAGCAGGTGCGCGGACCCTTCCAGGACGTCGTCGTGTTCTCCAGGACAACGCTAGTCCAGGCCACCGACAGGCTTCTCTGACCGCGCGTCGAGGATGCCCAGTTTGGCGATGGCGACCGCCGCGGCCGGGTCTGCGGCGCTCACTGCTGCGATGGCGCGCGACCAGCCGACCCGCACCAGCGCGGCGAGGGCGGACAGCGCCGGACCGTCAGCACCGCCCTGGTCACCACCGTCCTGGTCAACACCGGCCCGGTGGGTGCCGGCCAGGTCGGCGCGGGCCGGACCGATCGCGGCGTCGGCGGGCAGGATCGCGGCCCCTGGGGCGTCAGTAGCGTCGGCCGGCGCGACCGCGGCGCCTGCCGGGGCATTGGTGGCGTCGGCCGGCGCGACCGCGGAGCCGACCGGGACGCCTCCGGTCCCGGCCGATCGCAGGACCAGCACGTCGTCCACCACGTCGACGACCCACTCGGATGATTCCGTCTCCCCGGACGCATCCAGAGCCAGAACAACGACCCGCGAGTCGTCAGTCAGGCCCCGCAGGTCGAAGGAGACGTAGGTCGGCCGCTGGGACTGCGGAGCGGCGAGAATGTCCGCAGCGGTCGACACGCCGGTCAACACGGCGAGGCTGGGCATGTCAGCCAGCACGGCTGCTTCGATGTCCGTGTCGAGTCGATCACCGACGACGAGCGGACTGGTGACGCCCGCGCGCCGCACGGCCTCGTCGAGCAACGGCCGGTTCGGTTTACCGGCGACCCGCGGGGTCCGCCCGGTCGCCGCGACCAGCGCCTGCACCATGGCGCCGTTGCCGGGCAGCAGGCCCCGGTCGGTCGGCAGCGTGACGTCGGTATTGCTGGCGACCCAGTCCACTCCCGTCCGCAGGGCAATGCATGCCTCGGCCAGATCCCGCCAGCCCGTGTCCGGCGAATGGCCCTGGACCACCGCTACCGGAGCATCGGCGGCGGCGCGCACCGGCGTGAGTCCAACGGCCGCGACCGCGTCCGACAAGGCTCGAGCGCCGACGACGAGGACCGCCGACCCTTGTGGGTGCGTTGCCGCCAGCATGGCAGCGGCCGCTTCGGGCGAGGTGAGCACGTCGTTGGCCACCGCCGGTATGCCCATGCCTGCCAGTGCGGCGGCCACCTCGGCCGGCGGCCGGGAGGCGTTGTTGGTGATGAACATGGGCCGGGCACCCCGGGCGGCGGCTTCCGCCAGGACCGGCACGGCGTGCGGGATGACCTCGGCCCCGAGGTACACCGTGCCGTCCAGGTCGAGCAGGAGCGCGTCGAAGCGGTCGGCCAGCATGCTCAGAACCTCTCGTGGTGGCTGAACAGCGAACCGCCGGAACCCGCCGCCGGCGGTTCCGGATGGATGGGCCGTCCGGCGTCGGTGCTCGGCGCATCGGTGTCCCGCTCCGTCTGGTCCGCGACGGCCACCGCCGACCATTCCGGGGCCGACTGTCCCGCGTGCGCCATGGGTTCGATGTCGGCCTCGTCGTGGCCGGAACGACCCGCGTCCTCGGACTCCCGCGCTGCGTCATCGCCGTCCGCCGCGTCGAGCAGCGCGTCGTCGTCCGCCGCGTCGACCTGCGAATCGTCGTCGTCCACCGCGTCGAGCAGCGCGTCGTCGTCCGCCGCATCGAGCAGCGCGTCGTCGTCGTCCGGCCCGTCGATCCGCAAATCATCGTGGTGCCCGGGAGTTAGCCCGGTGCGCCCGGCCGGCGAGTCTTCCTCTACGTCGGCGCCGATCAGCAGCAGCTCGTCGAACGATTCGAGCTCCTCCGGCTCCGCACTGCCGGTGGCCAACTCCTCGTCGGCCAGCTCGGTCAGCCGGTCGCCGGCGTCGGTCTCCTCTTCGACGTCGACCTCCGCCGCCTTCATGAAGTATTCGATGGCCTCGTCGCGTCGTTCTGCTTGCAGGAGCAGGTCGGCATAGGCGTAGAACAGCCGGGCGGTGTACGGCTCGATGCTCTCGGTCTGGACGGCGCTCTCCAGGTGTGCCAGCGCCGCGTCGAGCTGACCCATGTCGGCGCGAGCGCCGGCGACGACGATCCGCAACTCTGCCGCAGAACTGGCATCCAGCTCGGCCGCCTCGGCCGACCGGGACAGTTCGATCGCCTTCTCCGGGTGACCGAGGGCGCGCTCGCAGTCCGCGATCACCGGAAGCTGCCCTGGCCCACCGCTCATCCGGCGGGCTGCCCTGAGCTCGGCGATCGCCTCGGCCCATTCGCCGGCGCGATAGGCAACCAACCCCACGGTCTCCCGGACCACCGCGATGCGGCCACCCTTCGACCTCGCTGCGCGGGCATGACGCCAGGCCAGCGCGGGATCCTCCTCGGCCAGCATGCCCGCCATGAAGAGGTGCCCGGCGACGAACTCGCTTCCCTCCTTGCTCAGGCCCCGCAGATCACGGCGGACCTCAGGGTCGAGTTCGCGGGGATCCGCCCAGTCCGGCACTTCGGGCCAGCGCTCCCCGATCTCCTCTTCGCGCACCCGGGAGCCCCGATCGGGCTCGCGTCGCTCGAAGTGGGGCGCATCGTCGGGTCGCGATGACGGTCGACCGGAAGGACCCGACCGGCGATCAGTGGACGGTCGGTCCCGCCAGGAGCGGTCCGACTGCTGAGCCGACCGAGCGTCGCCAGAGCGGTCACTGCCGTCGCGGCCGCCACTCGAGCGGCCGGCCGAGGAACGATCGGATCGCGGGCGCTCGCTGGATTCGCGTTCGCGCGCGGGGCGCTCGGTGCCCGTGACGTCACGCGCGGCGCGGTCCGTTCCCGTCCGGTCGCGGGCCGGACGGTCGGCACTCGGCCGGTCCTGCCACGGCCGCGGGCTGTCGGTGCGAGCCGGACCTTCGGGTTCACTCGGTTCCGATCGCCGTCGATGGTCGGTCACCGGCTTGGCAGCCCACGACCTGGCGTCCGCCGCGAAACTCCTGCTCTGATCGCTTCCGAAGTCGGTCGCGGGCCGCGTAGGCCTGGAGCTCTCCCCGGACCGGTATTCGTTCCGCTCGCGCGGCTGTGGATCTCGGTTGTAGGGAGGACGGCCAGCTCCCCGGTCGGGCCGGTCGGGGCGATCGGAACGTGCCGGACGATCCGGCCGCGCCGGACGCTCACCATAGGTCGGCCGATCCGACCGCTGTGGGCGATCACCATAGGCAGGCCGATCCTGACGGTCTCGATCAGAAGGCCGATCGGACTGGGAGGGACGACCACCATAGGCGGGACGATCCGACCGCGCCGGCCGATC
Organism: uncultured Nakamurella sp.; assembly: GCA_964242105.1. GTDB lineage: Bacteria > Actinomycetota > Actinomycetes > Mycobacteriales > Nakamurellaceae > Nakamurella. The sequence goes on from CAXTBG010000037.1 coordinate 43,308, forward strand.
ACCATAGGCAGGACGATCCGACCGCGCCGAACGATCACCATAGGCAGGACGATCCGACCGCGCAGGGCGATCGCCGTAGGCCGGGCGGGCGTCGTCCCGCGGCGGGCGCTTCGAAGTCCACGGCCGATCGCCGTCCCGGGCCGTGCCGCGGGGTTCTTGCCGCTCGTCCCGCCCTTCGAACGCACGCGGCCGGCTGTCGAACGACGCGCGATCCCCTCGAGAACGATCGCCTGTCGGTCGGTCGCCTCTCGCGCGGTCCTGACCTGGGAACGACCTCCCCTGCGTCTCGCCGCTTGCCGGGCGGTCACCTCTGCCACCGGTCGACCCGCCTGCGGAACGCGGGGTGCGCTCGGAGCCGAAAGAGTTGGGGCGGCCGCGATACTCGCGTTCGCCCGGCGGTGCAGAACGACCGGCAACGGGACGATCACTTCTCGGCGGTCGGCTGTCCGAACGTGACGAGCGGTCCTCGGAGCGGCCACCCCTTGCGTCGCGTTGTGCGGGCCCATCACTGCGAGGGGGTCGCGCACCGCCGGAGCGAGCTTGCGGTCCGTCACCGCGCTTCCGATCTTGTCGGGGTTCGCTGGTGCGAGGCGGCCTGTCGCCGTCACCGGACTCGGTCATAGCGGACTCCCTACTGTTGATGTGATGCGTCGTGAGCAGAGTCCGCGCCGCTGAGCGACCCGAGCGCTGAACGCCGAAAAGGGGAGGCCCGGTGCGATATACGCACTTGACCTCCCCTTTTCGGGAATGTTGTTCCGGCGGCGACCTACTCTCCCACAACCTGGCGG
>CAXTBG010000038.1:0-43365 GCA_964242105.1 uncultured Nakamurella sp.
CGCTTGAGCTTGATCCACATGTCGATCAGGTCGGGGGTGAAGACGCCACCCTCGAGCAGGTAGTCGTGGTCGGCCTCCAGGCGGTCGATCACGTCGCCGAGAGACGCCGGTACCTGAGGGATGTTGGCGGCCTCGTCCGGTGGCAGCTCGTAGAGGTCCTTGTCGACCGGTGCCGGCGGCTCGATCTTGTTCTTGATGCCGTCCAGCCCGGCCATCATCATGGCTGCGAACGCCAGGTACGGGTTGGCCGACGGGTCCGGGCAGCGGAACTCCAGCCGCTTGGCCTTCGCGTTCGTGCCGGTGAGCGGGATGCGGATGCAGGCAGAGCGGTTACGGGCCGAGTAGACCAGGTTGACCGGTGCCTCGTAGCCGGGAACCAGCCGGTGGTAGGAGTTCACCGTCGGGTTGGTGAAAGCCAGCAGCGACGGCGCGTGATGCAGCAGCCCGCCGATGTAGTAGCGGGCCAGGTCGGACAGCCCGCCGTAGCCGGCCTCGTCGTAGAACAGCGGCTGCCCGCCGGACCACAGCGACTGGTGGGCGTGCATGCCCGAGCCGTTGTCACCGAAGAGCGGCTTGGGCATGAAGGTGACCGACTTCCCGGCCGCCCAGGCGGTGTTCTTGACGATGTACTTGAACAGCATCACCTCGTCGGCCGAGGCCAGCAGGGTGTTGAACTTGTAGTTGATCTCGGCCTGACCGCCGCCCACCTCGTGGTGGCCACGCTCGATGTCGAAGCCCATGCTGATCAGGTTCGCCGTCATGTCCTCGCGAAGATCGGCCTGCTGGTCGTATGGCGGAACGGGGAAGTACCCGCCCTTGACCCGGGTCTTGTAGCCCAGGTTGCCGCCCTCCTCCTCGCGGCCCGTGTTCCACCAACCCTCGTCGGCGTCGACCTCGTAGAACGAGCCGTTCATCTTGGTGTCGAAGCGGACGTTGTCGAAGACGTAGAACTCGGCCTCGGCCCCGAAGAAGCAGGTGTCGGCGATGCCGGTGCTGGCCAGGTACTCCTCGGCCTTGCGGGCGACGTTCCGCGGGTCGCGCGAGTACGGCTGCAGCGTGAGCGGGTCGTGCACGAAGAAATTGCACGTCATGGTCTTGCGACGACGGAACGGATCGACCCGGGCGGTGGTGACGTCCGGGAGCAGCGTCATGTCCGACTCGTGGATAGACTGGAAGCCCTTGATCGAGGAACCGTCGAAGGCCATGCCACCGGCCAGCGACTCAGCGGTCACCGTCGCTGCCGGCACGGTGAGGTGGTTCATCAGGCCGGGCAGATCGCAGAACCGGATGTCGAAGACCTCGACGTCGTTGTCCTTGATGTAGGCGACCAGTTCTTCTGGGGTGGAGAACACTCATGCGCTCCTTCGAGTCGGGCAGGTGCGTCGGGCAAGAAGGCGAATGCGTGGTTGCGTTCACCCTGACGGTAGAAAAGTTAGGGAAGGGGTGTTGCCCACCGGTCTCGGTGTTGTTTCACCCGAGTTAACGGGGCCCCGGCCTCGGCCCTGGCTACCGGTGCGACACTCGGACGGCGGCTCACCGCCCGCTCCGCGCCTACGCTGGGTGAATGGCTGCCATCGAAGCGAACTACCCGGGCCGCCGGCTCGGCCTGCCCGCTTCCGGCGTCGGTTCGGTGGCGCCGATGGGCGTCCGGATCGCCGCGTTCGCGGTCGACCTGGCGGTGGCGTTCCTGGTCGCCCTGGCCTTCACCCGGCCGGAACTGCCCAAGAACTGGAGCCTGCTGGTGTGGGCGGTCATCACGGTCGTCGCGGTCGGGCTCTTCGGATTCACCCCGGGTCAGGCTCTGCTGGGCATCCGGGTCGCGCCGCTCGGCGGACGCGCAGTCGTCGGCCTGTGGGCGATACCGCGCGCTGTCCTGACCTTCGTCGTGGTGCCGGTCCTGCTGACCGACGCCGACGGCCGCGGCCTGCACGACAGGTACTGCCGGACCGTCGTGATCCGCAGTCGGCCCGGGCCTGGTGGACGGGAACCGGTCTAGTTCCACGACTTGCGGCGCAACCGGCAGACCTTGCGACAGCTGGACAGACGAGCGACGTCAGCGTCAGCGTGACGACCGGCGGCTCGGCTACGTCGGCTAGCGGCGGCGGGCGGCGCGCTGCACGTTGCGCGTCTTCGCCCCGGCAGGCAACGGCCCCTTCGGCATGCCGGCCTGGCCGACCCTGGACGTCAGGGCCTTCAGCCGTCCGTCCAGGTCCGAGACCTGCGCCGCGGTGATGTTGCGCGGCAACTTCATCAATGACGTGTTCAGCTTCTTGAGAGGGGTCTGACCCTCTTCGTTGCCGACGATGATGTCGTAGATCGGCGTCTCGCCCACCACCCTGGCGATCTTCTTCTTCTCCTGCGCCAGCAGCGGCTTGATCCGGTGGGTCGCACCCTCGCCGATCAGGATGATGCCCGGCCGGCCGACCACCCGGTGAACGGCATCCAGGTGCGACGTGCCGGCGACGGCCGGCGTGATTCTCCACTTGCCGCGCAGTTGGTTGTTCTGCAACGACCAGGCGGCCGCGCCGGGCGTTCCGTCCGCCTGCTTGTAGACGTTGGACTGCACCCGCCGGGCGAAGAAGATCATCGCCACCAGCGTGCCGAGGATGAGGCCGAAGACGAGGCCGCCCCACCACGGTGCGCCGAGGAGCATCGCGATGCCGGTGACGACGACGGCAGTGCCGAGCAGGCACAGGATCATGTACGGCAGCAGCCGCTTGTCTTCCTTGCGCTGCAGCTGGAACGCCTGCCAGATCTGGCCGCGGCGCTCCTTCTTGCTGGCTCGCGCGGCAATCTTGGCAGCTTTTTTCTCCTGCTTGGAGAAGACGGGCGTGCTCCCGGTGGTCTTGGCCATTACCCCAGGATACGACCCTGCGGGCGGCTACCCGGCACCGTCGGCGCAGCGCGAGCCCTGCCCTCATGACGGTTCGATGCAACGCCCCTTCAGGTCAGTCGGGGGCGGGGGAAAGCGGGCGGAGGGGGTGCCGCGTCGCTGGCCAGGCGCGCGTGCGTCTCCACGTCGTACCGCTGGTCGCCGTACCGCAGCTTCGCTCGTTCGATGCCCTCCGGGCGGAAACCGGCGACTGTCGCGACGGCGCAGGAGGCGGGGTTGTTGACCCGGTGTCCGAGTTCCAGTCGGAACACTCCGAGCTCGTCGAACGCGGCACTCGCCAGCGCCGTCAGAGCCCGACTGGCCAGACCCCGGCAGCGATGGGAGACCGCGACCCAGTAGTAGACCCACGCCGTGTCGTGTCGTCGATCGCGGTTGCTCAGGCCGACATTGCCCACCGCTTGCCCGTCCACGCTGATGGCCCAGTTGACGCCATCGGACTCGGTTCTGCCCAGCTGGCGGTCGATGAAGTTCCTGCAGTCATCGACCCTGGCCAGTTGGGTGTCGCCGAACTGGGTGGACAGGTCCGGACTCACCGTCAGCGCGTGCATCAGCGCCTCGGCGTCTGCCGGCACCCAGAACCGGAGTTCCATGTCCATCGATACAAATGGGTGGATGGGTGGTGGCTGTTCTGCCGTGGCAGCTCTTCTACCGCGCAGCCCTGGCCGCCACCGCTTGCTGGTAGAGCGTCCCGGCGCGGTAGGACGACCTGACCAGTGGCCCGGACATCACGCCGACGAAGCCAAGCTGTTCGGCCTCCTGTCGCAACTCCACGAACTCCTCCGGCTTGACCCAGCGATCGATCGGATGGTGCCGCGGGGTCGGCCGGAGATATTGGGTGATGGTCACCAGGTCGCAGCCCGCCTCCCGCATGTCCGACAGTGCCTGAGAGATCTCCTCCCTCGTCTCGCCCATGCCCAGGATGAGGTTCGACTTGGTCACCATGCCCGCATTCCGGGCCTGCGAGATCACGTCGAGCGACTTGTCGTAGGTGAACGCGGGGCGGATGCGCCTGAAGATGCGAGGCACCGTCTCCAGGTTGTGCGCGAAGACCTCCGGCGCCGCGTCGAAGACCTGGCCGAGCAGCTCGGGTCTGCCGGAGAAGTCCGGGGTCAGGATCTCCACACCGGTTCCCGGCGCCAGTTCGTGCACCTGACGGACCGTCTCGGCGTACAGCCAGGCGCCCTCGTCGGGCAGGTCGTCCCTGGTGACACCGGTGATGGTGGCGTACCGGAGCTGCATCGTGCCGATGGACTCGGCCACGCGGCGTGGCTCGTCACGGTCCAGCGGGCCCGGCTTGCCGGTGTCGATGAGGCAGAAGTCGCATCGCCTGGTGCACTGGTCCCCGCCGATGAGGAACGTGGCCTCCCGGTCCTCCCAGCACTCGTAGATATTGGGGCAGCCCGCTTCCTGGCACACGGTGTGCAGGCCCTCGCGCTTCACCAGCGCCTGCAAGGCCGTGTATTCCGGTCCGGTCCGTAGCCTGGTCTTGATCCACTCGGGTTTGCGTTCGATCGGCACCGCCGCGTTCCGGACCTCCAACCGCAGCAGCCTGCGCCCCTCGGGGGCCAGCGTCACGAGGGGTCGTCCTTCGCCTTTGCGGCTGCGGCGGACTTCTTTGCGGCTGCGGCCGCCTTGTCCGCTGCCGCGGCAGCGCGCTTGGCGGCGGAGACACCGGTGTCGGCCACCCCGTCGTTGCCGGCATCCGCTGATTCACCCGCCGCGACTTCGGCCCCGGCGACCGTGTCCGCGACCTTGCCGGCCGTCTCCTTGACCGCGTCGGGAACCTCCGACACCTTGGCAGCGGTTGCCGCGGCGGCGTCGCCGGCCTTGTCCACGGCGTTATCGAGGGCGCCCTTCTCGGTTGACGCGGCGCCGTCCGAAGCGGACTTCGCCGGCGTCACGGGTGCAGGCGCCGTTTCGGGGGTGGGGTATGCGGGGGTCCGGAGTGCCCTGGCGACAGCAGCCGCCAGAGCTGCGACCACCGCCGCGATGATCAGCCATCGGACCGGACTCCGCCTGGTCCGGCTGGTGGCCTTTGCAGCCTTGGAGGTTTTCTTGTCGACCGCGGCGGTGGCCGCAGCCAGCGAGGCGGCTGCGGTGGAGGCCTTGTGCGTTGCCTTGGCCGCCTGCTCCGACGCCAGTGCGGCGACGGTCGATGCCACTTCGCCGGCTTCCGAACGACCGAGCGCGACCAGCGCCTTGGCCTGCCCGACCGCCTTGAACTTGGTCCGGCGGGCTGACTTGTCGGCCTGCTTCCTCGCCTTGGCCGTGGACTTGCGGGCACGGCGGGAGACCTCCGCCGCAGAGTCGCCCAGCGACTGGACCACCTTGTCCGCGACGTCGCCGGCCTTGGCCGCAAGGTCGTGCGCGGCGCCCGTCGCGAGGGTGGCGACCTTGCCGGCCACCTCCTGCGCCTGGTCGGCAACCTTGGCGGCCACCTCGTGCGCCTGGTCGGCGACCTTGTCCGCCACGTCGCCTGCCTTCGAGGCGAGCGCCTGGGTGGTGCTGGTGGTGGAATTGCTCATGGTCAGCTCCTCGGGAGATGTCGCCTCTCCGGATGGCGTGGTGGCGACCGCCGCCGGACTGTTCATCGCTGCGCCCCCTGGGGAGCGCCGCTCATGCTGCCCGATTCTGCCGGTGTCCCCAGCCTGGGGTCCAGCAGCCAATCGATGCCGCCCGGCTGTGTCGTCATTCTTCGGGGCGTAGGTAGCGGAAGGAAGGTCTGCTGCACCGGGAGTTCGCTGTCGAGGCATTGCCGCAGCCTATTGCGGATCGCCGGCAGGGCGTCGGCCACCGTCACCGTCGTGCCGAGCTCGGCGGTGAGGGAGGTGACCCCGGCGTCCCGGATTCCACAGGGCACTATCCGGTCGTAGGCGGTCAGGTCCGGGTTGCAGTTGAGGGCAAAGCCGTGCGTCGTCACGCCTCTGGCGATCCGGACGCCGATCGCGGCGATCTTCCGTTCCGGACGATCGTCCGCCGCCAACCAGACCCCGCTGCGGCCGGCGATCCGTCCGGCACCCCGAAGTCCGAGATCGGCGCAGGCCGCCATCACCGCTTCCTCGAGCAGCCGGACGTAACGGACGACGTCCACCGGGTCGACCAGGGCGACGACCGGGTATGCGACCAGCTGGCCCGGGCCGTGCCAGGTGATGCGGCCACCGCGGTCGACCTCGACCACCGGGGTGCCGTCCGTCGGACGGTCGGCCGGCTCGGTGCGGCGCCCCGCGGTGTAGACGGGTGGGTGCGTGAGCAGCAGGACGGTGTCCTCGTGGGTACCCGCCGACCGACCTTCGGCCAGTTGCCGTTGCCACGCCCACGCGTCCTGGTAGTCCACCTCGCCGGCTTCCACGACGTGCAGGGCACCGCCGCGGCGAACTGCGGACACGGCGGGAAGTGGAGGAGAACTCCCCGGCAGGACGGCGCCCGGTGCGGTGTCGCCCAGCGCGCCAGGCGGTGGTGCGAAGCTCTGCTGCGGCATTGACCAAACCTACGCCGAGGCACCGACAGCCGACCCGGTGACGCAAAGCCGACCCGGATGCCGTCCGGAAAGCCCGATGGTGACGCCCGCGACGGCGACGACCAATGTGGACAACCCGGACGGCGGTGGGCCGAAGCCGTCTACGGTCCGCGGCATGACGTTCCAGGTCGGCGATTACGAGGCCACCGAGCCGCTCGGTGCCGGGGGGTCGGCGGAGGTGTGGCTCGGCGTCCGCCGAGCCACCGGTGACGCGGTGGCCCTCAAGGTGTTCCCTGCCGACGCCCTCCCGGCGGTGCAGCGAGAGGCCGCGCTCGCCGCGGTCGTCGACCACCCGCACGTCGTCAAGGTGCTCGATGTGGTGGCGGACGCCGACCGTGCCGTGCTGGTGACCGAGTACGCGGCCGGTGGTGATCTGGCCGACCTGTTGCAACGGCGTGGTCGGTTGTCGTCGGGCGAGACGCTGACCGTGTTGCTGCCGCTCGCTGCCGCCTTGGCGACGGCGCACGAGCGGCAGGTGGTGCACGGCGACATCACTCCGGGCAACATCCTGTTCGACCATGCGGGCCGGCCGTTGCTGTCCGATCTCGGCGCTGCCCGGGCGGCAGCCGACTCCGGGGGGCCGGTGTCCACGACCGCCCCGGATGCCGCTCCGGAACTGGCCAGGGGCGCTGAGCCCACTCCTGCGACGGACATGTTCTCGCTGGGGTCGGTGGCCCTCGCCTGCCTGACCGGTCGCTCGGCGTGGCCGGCCGACGACCTGCGCGACGTGCTGATCCAGGCGGCCGCCGGGCAGTGGCCGGATCCGGGTGACGACTGCGGGCCGGCACCGTTGATCGCATCGGTGCGGGCACTGCTCCAACACGACCCGGAGCGCCGGCCGGGTGCCGCCTCCCTCGTGCTCGACCTCCGGGCCTCCGGCCGTCCCGAGCCGCTCGACCTGGCCACACGGATCCGCCCGGCGCTCGGGGCGACCTCGGGGGAACCGCCGTTGCGGGCATCGGATGCCGGGTCGACCTTCGGTGGGCGCCATGGGCTCGGCGGGTCCGCGCCCGCCGTCGGCAAGGACGCGGCAGATGGCGGGCGTCCGGCCAGGTCCAGGGCGACGACGAAGCTCCGGCCCGGGACGGTGCGGCCAACCGCGGAGACACCGCCCGCCCGCCGGGTCCTCGGCCGCCGGCGGCCGGCGGCAGCCAGGACCGGCGCCGCTGAGACGGCACCCGCGAGGTCGTCCGCCGGCGGGCAGGCGCTCCGCTGGGTGGTGGTCGTCGTCAGCTGCACGCTGGTCGCCGTGCTGGCGGCGGTCGCCGGCATCTGGTGGGCGGGCAACGACCGCACCGAGCCGGTCGCGTTGGGCGCGGTGACCTCGCGGAACCCATCCGCGGTCACCGCCGGAAGCGGGCGCGTCGGTGTCACCGGGCGCGGCACTCCCGGGTCGACTGCCGCGCCGACTCCGATCGAACCGACGACGGCTGCCGGGGTGACCCAGCGTCCCCCGGCGACGACAGCGACCGCGCTGCTGCCGCCGACCGCCGTCACCGGTGCAAGGGCAACGAGAGCATCCACCACCCGATCGACCACCAGCCGCGGATCAGCCTCCGGTCGGCCCACGACCAGCCGACCCACGACCAGGCAGTCCACCCCCAGCCGGTCCACCACCAGCCCGGGCGCCGTGCCGCGGAGTGCCACACCGCCGGCCACAGAACCGCCGTCATCCACACCGCTGGTAACCGCACCGCCGCCAACCACCACGCCGCCGGCGAATGCACCGCCGGCAGCACGGCCGGCACCGACCTCACCGGCGACCCGGGTCACCGGCAGCAGCGCGCCGACGGGAGTTGCGGCGGCCGACTGGGTCACCACGATCCGGGCGCTGGACGATGCCCGTTCGCGGGCCCTGGTCGCGCGTGACCCAGCTCTGCTGGACGCCGTCTACACGACCAGTTCCGCGTCCCGCACCGCTGACGCGTTGACGATCCGCGCGCTGCTGTCGGACGGGCTACGGGTATCGGGCGCCGAGCACGTCGTCCAGCAGGTGAGGCCGCTGGGTGGCCGCCCGATGCGCTTGGTGGTCAGCGACTCGATGCCGGCGTACGACGTGGTCGACTCGACGGGGGCGGTGGTCGGCCGGACGCCGGCCAGGGCCGTCTCCTCGCGGATCGTGGAGTTGACGGCGACGGCTTCCGGCTTCCGCATCAGCAAGGTCGACTCCCCCTGATCGACGGCCGAACCAGGTCCCCGTCATGCCTTTCCGCCGCCTCTCCGGCCGGCATCACGTGCGCTGGAGGCCCGCCCGCCGTCCACCCTGCGGCATGGCAACAGGGCACTGTCGGTGGTCCCACCTAGCGTGGTGATCATGCGCATGCTGCACACCTCGGACTGGCACATCGGCCGGACCTTCCATGGTCAGGACCTGTTGGCGGACCAGGAACTCGTGCTGTCCGCGCTCGCTGATCTGGTGGCCGAGCACGCTGTCGACGTCGTGCTGATCGCCGGTGACATCTACGACAGGGCGGTGCCCTCCGCCGAGGCGGTGCAGGTGGCCACGCGTGCGCTCGAGCGCATCCGCCGCGCGGGGGCGGTGCTGGTCGCATCCTCCGGCAACCACGATTCCGCCCCGCGGCTCGGCGCGTTCGCGCACTTCCTCTCGGCGGGTGGTCTGCATCTGCGCACGTCCCCGACCACCGCCGGTGAGCCCATTCTGCTGGCCGACGACGCGGGACCCGTTGCGGTGTACGCCATTCCCTATCTCGAGCCGGAGGTAGCCAAGGCGGCGCTGGGGGTCTCGGGCCGTCCCGGGCACCAGGCCGTCCTGGGTGCCGCGATGGAGCGGGTGCGGTCGGACCTCGTCGGCCGGGCGGGCACCAGATCGGTCGTCACCGCCCACGCCTTCGTGGTCGGTTCGTTCGCGGGTGGTTCGGAGCGGTCCATCGCGGTGGGCGGCGTGGAATCGGTGACCGACGACGTCTTCGACGGGATCGACTACGTGGCGCTGGGCCACCTGCACCGCCCGCAGGTGCTGACCCCCCGCATGCGCTACTGCGGTTCACCGCTCCCGTATTCGTTCGACGAGGCCGGCCAGGAAAAGGGTGTCTGGTTGATTGATCTCGGCGCGGACGGCGGCGTGGCCGAGCGCTGGCTGCCGCTGCCCGTCGTACGACCGCTCGCCGTGCTGACCGGAACCCTGGCCGAGATCCTGGAGGGCAGCGCCGACTACGAAGAGCACTATCTGTCCGTCGTGCTGACCGATGCGGTGCGCCCGCTGGAACCGATGCGCCGGCTGCGGGAGCGATTTCCGCACGCGCTCACCGTCGCCTGGCAACCGACGCCGGGCGGGCGCGGCCAGCACTCGGTCGCCGACCCCGTCTCCGCGCCGACCGACGCCGACGTCGTGGCGGCATTCCTCCTGGAGTGCCGGGGATGTGCCGCGTCGGATGCCGAACAGTCACTGCTGGATGCGGCGCTGGCGGCCGATCGGGAGTTGGAGGTGGTCCGATGAGGTTGCACGACATCGAGCTGTCGGCGTTCGGCCCGTTCCCGGAGACGGTACGGGTCGATTTCGACCGCCTCGGGGCCGACGGGCTGTTCCTGCTGCACGGCGACACCGGCGCGGGCAAGACGACTGTGCTGGATGCCGTCTCGTTCGCGCTGTACGGGCGAGTACCGGGTGCGCGGAACGAAGCAAAGCGCCTCCGGTGCGACCGGGCAGCGCCCGGCACGCGGACATTCGTGCGACTGAGTGCCACTCTTGGCGGCCAGCGCGTCGAGATCACCCGTAGCCCGGCCTATCTGCGGCCGAAGGCCCGCGGAACAGGCATGACGGAGGAAAAACCGAAGGTGCTCCTGCGCTGGCTCGACGCGGAACCCGGAGATGCCAAGGGGGACGGGCTGACAAGGGCGGAGGAAGTCGGCCTGGCGGTGCGCGATCTGCTCGGCATGTCGGCCGACCAGTTCTTCCAGGTGGTGCTGCTCCCGCAGGGTGAGTTCGCCCGGTTCCTCCGATCCGACACCGCGGAGCGGGAAGTGGTGCTGGAGCGCCTGTTCGACACCGGTCGGTTCGGCACCATCGAGGAATGGTTCGCCGCGGCGCGTCGGGATTCCGCAGTCCGGGTCAAGGACCAGCGCGCCTGGATCGCACAGCTCACCGCCCGCGTCGCCGAGGCTGCCGGAGCCGAGATGTGTTTGCTCGACAGAACTTTCGGGTGGCTGGCCGATCTCCGTGACCGGCTGGCCGACCTCGCGGACGCGACCTGCCTGGCCGCCCGGCAGACCGCAGATGACCAGGCTCGCGCCGAACAGGCATCGACCGACGCAGTACTCCTTGCTGAGCGGGTGTCGCGCCTGCGGACGCTCCGCTCGCGGCAGGATGAGCTGGAGCGGGCAGCGGGGCAGCGTGCCGCCTGGCGGCGGGGGCTGGCGGCGTGGGCCGACGCCCAGCCGGTCGTCAGCGCGGCCGGCCAGGTGGCCCGGCTCCGGGAGCGCACCGCGGCGGCGCAGGCCGGCGTGGACCACCGCCGCCGGCTGGCCGAGGGTTTGGTCGCAGCGGCCGAGGACGTGCCTAAGACAGGTCGCGACCTGCGCGCGGCAAGCGCGGCCGCCCGGCTGCAGGCCGGCGCGCTGGACGAGATGGTGGGCCAGGCCGCCGAGCAGCAGGCGGATCGAACGTCGCTGCAGCTCGCCCGCACCGCCCAGCACGCCACGATGCAGCAGATCCTGGCCGTCGAGGCAGAGCTGGCCGATTTGCCGGCAGTCGTGGCCCGGTTGACGGAGCGTCTGGAGCAGGCCCGCGGCGCCGACCGACAGGTGCACTTGCTGACCTCGTCGGCCGCTGCCGCGGAAACCGTCCGGGCGGCCGCGGAAGGCGTCGAGCGGCTCCGCAGGGCGCAGCAGCAGGCGGCTACGGACTGCAGTGCCGCTGTCGACGCGCACCAGGCCGCTGTCGACGCGCGCCAGGCCCTGGTGCAGCGGCGGATTCTCGGGATGGCCGGCGAGCTGGCCGCCGCCCTGCAGGATGGCCACTCCTGCCCGGTCTGCGGATCCGGCGAGCATCCGGCTCCGGCGGCGCACGTGCTGCCGGTGGTGACGGCTGAACAGATCCGCCGGGCCGAACGGCTGGAGGCACAGGCCGCGGCGACGCGTCAGCTGGCGGCGGACGAGGCGCACGCGGCCGGGATGGCGGTCGCGCAGGCAGAGGCGATCGCACAGGGCCGAAGCGTCGAACAGGCCAGGGCGGCCTGCGTCGACGTGACCGCCGACCTGGCATCGGCGTCGTCGGCTGCGCGGGAACAACCGGTCTTCGAGCGAAAGCTCCAGGTTGCCGTCTCGCGTGCGCAGGACGCGGCGGCCCATCGCCAGGGCCTGCTGGCGACCCACCGTGCTGCTGCCGCCGAGGCAGATCGGTTGACCGCGGCGCTCGCCGGTCGGGCGGAGCGGCTGGAGCGGGCCCGCGCGGGGTTCCCCGACGTGGCGGGGCGCCGCCGGCACCTGATGGATGTCGCCGATGCGCTCGAGCGGTTGGCCGCGGCGAGCGACAAGCTCGAGCAGGCGGAGATCGCGGAGGCCGAAGCCAGTACCGCCGTCGTGGAGGCGTTGAGCAGGTCGTCCTTCGGTCAGTTGGCGGAAGCACAGGCTGCCGCGGCGATCGACCGGGACGACGTTGCCGGGCGGCTCCGCGCGGCGGAGGACGAGCTCACCGGCATCACGGCTCTGCTGACGGACCCTGCGCTGGCCGGACTCGACGGCGCCGTGGAGCCGGACGTCGCGGCCGCGAAGGCCGCCGCGGAGGCCGCCAGATCGACCGCCGACGCGGCGGGCCTGGTCGCTGCGGTCGCGGCCGCGAGGCGGACTCAGGTCGCGGCGGCCACCGCCAATCTTCAGGTGGCGCTTCGGGAGCTGGAGCCGGTCCTGGCCGCCGACGCCGAGCTGGCGGCGCTCACCGACGTCATCCTCGGCAAGGGTCAGAACGCCCGGTCCATGTCGCTGCGGGCGTTCGTGCTGTCCGCGAAGCTCGGCCAGGTCGCCTTGTCGGCAGGCGAGCGTCTCGCGGCCATGTCCGGCGGGCGCTACACCTTCGTGGCGTCGGAGGAGAAGGAAGCAAGAGGCCGATCCGGCGGCCTGGGTCTCGACGTCCTCGACGCCTTCTCGGGCCTCGTCCGCCCCACGAAGACGTTGTCCGGGGGTGAGTCGTTCCTCGCCTCGCTGGCGCTGGCCCTCGGGCTCGCGGACGTGGTCGCGGCGGAGGCCGGCGGCCGCCAGCTGGACACGATGTTCATCGACGAGGGCTTCGGAAGTCTGGACGCCGACACGCTGGACATGGTGATGGGAACGCTGGACGACCTGCGCGCCGGCGGCCGGATCGTCGGCCTGGTCTCCCATGTCGAGGAATTGCGCCAGCGCATTCCTAACCGGCTGCACATCCGGCGCACGGTGTCCGGGTCGGTGCTCGAGCTGGCCACCGGCTGATGTTCGTCCTGGTGGCCCACTTCCGGGTGCCGGACCCGGGTCCGGGCATCCCGTCCGCGGCGGGGGAGCCGCTGTCACTGCTGGCTGCTGCTCCGGAGTGCCGTCGGTTGCGGTTCGCGCATTCCACCGAAGCCGCCGACCGGTTCGTCCTGGTCGCCGAGTTCGACTCGGCCGCGGATTACCGGCGGGCGCTATCGCCGTGGCCGATGCGGACGCTGGTGGTGCCGTGGCTCTCCGGCGCTGAGCTCACCGTCAGCGAGGTGAACGAGGTGCTCTTCGCCGCTGACGCCGGAAAGGTGCGACGGTGGGAGCCGACCGTTCCGGAGCCGGGCCGCTGAGGGCGCGGAGGGGCCTTCGTACGAGCGTCCAGACCGGTGCCGGTGGTCCGCACCTCCGGTCGTCGGTCGATAGGCTCGGCGGAGCAAAGCACCGCGCCCGGGAGCCACCGTGCGCGGACCCAGCCCGGCCCGGGGGACCGGTCGTCCGGGCCGATCATCAGGAGTACAGCTGTGGCCACCAAGAACGACGCCAAGATCGATGCCATCGTCTCGCTGGCGAAGCGGCGCGGATTCGTCTACGCCTCCGGCGAGATCTACGGCGGTACGAAGTCGGCCTGGGACTACGGCCCGCTCGGTGTGGAACTCAAGGACAACATCAAGCGCCAGTGGTGGAGCTACATGGTCAGGTCCCGTGACGACGTCGTCGGCCTGGACTCGTCAGTGATCCTGCCGCGTCAGGTGTGGGTGGCGTCCGGCCACGTGGCCACGTTCTCCGACCCGCTGGTCGAGTGCACCCACTGCCACAAGCGGTACCGGGCGGACCACCTGCTCGAGGAGTACGAGGAGAAGAAGGGCCGGGCACCGGAGAACGGGCTGGCCGACGTGGTGTGCGCCAACTGCGGCACCCGGGGAGCGTGGACCGAGCCGAAGGAATTCAGCGGCCTGCTGAAAACCTTCCTCGGCCCCGTCGAGGACGAGTCGGGGCTGCACTATCTCCGCCCGGAAACGGCGCAGGGCATCTTCGTCAACTACAACAACGTTGCCGGCTCGGCCCGCAAGAAGCCGCCGTTCGGCATCGGGCAGATTGGCAAGTCGTTTCGTAACGAGATCACCCCGGGCAACTTCATCTTCCGCACCAGGGAATTCGAGCAGATGGAGATGGAATTCTTCGTCAAGCCGGGCAGCGACGAGCAGTGGCACCAGTACTGGATCGACCAGCGTACTGACTGGTACGTCGATCTGGGCATCGACCGGGACAACCTCCGCCATTTCGAGCACCCGAAGGAGAAGCTGTCGCATTATTCCAAGCGAACGGTCGACATCGAGTACCGATTCCACTTCCAGGGCAGTGAGTGGGGCGAGCTGGAAGGCATCGCCAATCGCACCGATTTCGATCTCAAGACGCATTCCGAGCACTCCGGCACCGACCTGTCGTATTTCGACCAGGAAACGGGCGAGCGGTGGACGCCCTACGTCATCGAGCCGGCGGCGGGTGTGGGACGACCCATGATGGCATTCCTGCTCGAGGCGTACACCGAGGACGAGGCGCCGAACACCAAGGGCGGCATCGACAAGCGGGTGGTGCTGCGGCTCGACCCGCGGCTCGCCCCGGTCAAGGCGGCTGTCCTCCCGCTGTCCCGGAACCCCGACCTGTCCCCGGTCGCACGCGATCTCGCCGGTGCGCTGCGCAAGTACTGGAACGTCGACTTCGACGACGCCGGCCAGATCGGCCGCCGCTACCGCCGGCAGGACGAGATCGGTACGCCGTTCTGTCTGACCGTCGATTTCGACAGCCTGCAGGACCAGGCGGTAACGGTGCGCGAGCGGGACAGCATGACGCAGCAGCGGATCGGGCTCAGCCAGGTGCAGGGGTACCTCGCCGAGCGGCTGGTCGGCGCCTGACGGTCGCCTGGTCGGCGCCCAACGACGGCTGATCGGCGGTGAACGGGCGCCTCACGGGTGGCTGATCGGCGGTGAACGGGCGCCTGACCCGCCTGATCAGCGGCGAATGACCGGCCCAAGGGCGGCTGATCGGTCGGCGATCGCGCGCCGGATCAGCCAGTGCCATCGGGCGTCGACGACTCCGAGCGCCCAGGTACCGGCGCCGACCTCGGACGCGACCTCGCCAGTCGATGCCGCCCGCCAGGACGACCCACCGGAGAACGGCGGTGTCGTCGTGGGAGGACCACTGCATCTCCCGGCTGCCGTTGTCCACGTACAGCCAACGCGCAGGCGGCCGGCCCACGCGTCGCAGTTGGGCCGCGTGCACGTAGCTGCCCTCCAGGTGCTGCGCCCAGTGCACGTCGCCGTCCGGCAGCCGGCCGTGCAGCGCGCGCAGTGCGGATTCCTGCTCGGCATCCACCCGAGCCCTGGTCACCACGAGGAAATCGACGTCACTGTGGTCGTCGCCGGCGCCGAGGGCGAACGAGCCGACCAGGTACGCGCCGAGGAAGTTGTCGTGCAGCACCTCGCGGGCGCCGCGGCACAGCCCATCGGTGACGGCGTCCAGCGCGGCCAGCGAGATCGCCGACAGCTCGGGGGCCGACGAACGCGGAAGCGTCACGACCTGCCTGTCCGCAGGAGGGCCCGTCCGGTGCACCTGGTCGGCGGCACGGCCGTCAGCCGATTCCGCCGGGATGCAGGTACTTCGCCGCGGGCACCGTCCGGCCGACGAACCAGGCATCGATGAAACCGGTCAGGTCCTGTCCGGAGAGCTTGTTGGCGTAGCCGACGAAATCACTCCAGGACGCGGCCCGGCCGCCGAAGGTCGCCGGCCACCCCTTCAGCAGCGCCGCGAAAGCGGTCTCGCCCATCTGCTTGCGCAGCGCGTGGATGGCCAGCGGACCGCGGCTGTAGACGGCGGTGAACTCGTTGCCCGGCCCCATGTCCACCAGCGGCGACGACCAGAAACCCGCATCACCGGCGTACTCCGCCATCTGCTGGACCCACACCGCGTCGAGGTCCGTCCTGTCCACGTCCTGGTGCCAGAGCCACGGCCCATAGGAAGCGAAGCACTCGTTGAGGCAGATGTCCGACCACCGCTTGATCACCACGTCGTCGCCGAACCACTGGTGCGCCAGCTCGTGCACGATGGTGTCGGTGTCGACCTCCGCGGGGTACACCGGCCGGGTCGCCGTTTCCAGTGCGAAGCCCAGGGTCTGACCCATGAAGATCCCGCCGGCCGCGGAGAACGGGTAGGGGCCGAAGTGCCGGCCGAGCACCTGCAGGATCTGCGGGATGTCGGTGGCCAGCTTCTTGAACTTCGCCACGTCGTCGCTGGGCGCGAACGCCGAGACGATCGGCTTGCCGTCCGCCATCTTGTCGACGACCGTGGTGAAGGTGTCGATGTAGATCGTCGATTCATAGCTGGTGATCGGCTGCTGCTGCACCCACCGGTAGACCTTCGTTCCGGTCGGCGCGGCGGGGAGGTCGTCGGTGCTGGCGAGGCCGTTGGAGATCACCGACCACTTGGCAGGCACCGTCGCGGTGACCCGGTACGTCGCCGGATCGGACGGGTGTTCGTTGACCGGATACCAGGCCGACCCGGAGTACGGCTCGCCGATTGCGATGGCCCCGCCCGACGGGGTGCGGTACCAGCCGCCGTCGCCCAGATTCGCCGTCCCGCCGGTGACCAGCGTGGGCTTGCCGGCATAGCGGACGACGACGCGCATCGTGGAGCCGGTCGGCAGCGCGGACGCAGGGGAGACGACCAGCTCGGCCGCCTGCTGGGTGGAACCGGCCGCGGCGCCGTTGACCGTCACCGCGGACACGCGCATCGTCGGCTGCAGGTCGAGGTGGAACCGGCCGAGTGGAGTCCGCTCCGTCACCGACGCGGTGATGGTGGTGGTGGCCGACAGCTGGTTGCTCGCCGGGTCGTAGGCCAGGTCGATGTCGTAGGAATCGACCTGGTAGCCGCCGTTGCCCGAAGCCGGGTAGTAGGGGTCGCCGATGCCCGCGCTGCCGGCGGCTCCCCCCGCCGCTACACCGGTGGGCAGCACCGGGCCGGTCGACGACGCAGCTCCGGGCGGCGATCCGGCCGCAGCGGACGAAGACAGCGAAGACAGCGAGGACAGCGGGGACAACGCGGGCGACGCTGCCGACGACGGCACGGCGGAGGCAGTACCGGGCGGAGCCGCGGAGGTGCCGGCAACCGTCGACGGCGTGTTGACGGCGCTGGGCAGCGGCGCGACGCCGGACACGGTGCCGACGGCCGGCCCGCTCGCCGACGGCCCAGGCACACCCTGCCCGGCGACGGCCGAGCTGCAGGCAGCGACCACGCCGACGACGACGACGGCCAGGACGGCGCGAACGGTCCTCATCCGGTGATCACTTCTTCGACGCTAGCAAGCGATGCCGACATGCGTGACAGATGTCATGGATCAACGGTGACGCCCGGCAGAGTGCACGGGGCCGCCGGCTCGGCACAGTTCTGAGTCATGAGAACCCACATGTCAGGCAGGAACCACCCACAGCCCGTGCCGTCACCCGAGGCCGACCGGATCCCGCGCGACGGGGCAGCCGTCCGGCTCGCGGGGCTGCACAAGAGTTTCGGCGACGTGCATGCCGTCCGGGGCGTCGACCTGACCATCGCGCCGGGCGAGGTCGTCGCCTTCCTCGGCCCCAACGGCGCCGGGAAGTCCACGACGATCGACATCGTGCTCGGGCTCGGCCAACCCGATGCCGGCACGGTCAGCGTGTTCGGCACCGATCCGGTCACCGCCGTGCGGTCGGGCCGCGTCGGCGCCATGCTGCAGTCCGGCGCCCTGCTCCCCGACGTCACCGTCAAGGAGCTGGTCCACACCTTCGCGGCACTGCACCACCACCCGCTGCCGGTCGGCGAGGCGCTGCGACGGGCCGAGATCGAGGACATCGCCGGAACGCTCACCACCAAGCTGTCCGGCGGCCAGGCACAGCGGGTCCGCTACGCGCTGGCGCTGGTGCCCGACCCCGACCTGCTGGTACTCGACGAGCCGACGGTGGCGATGGACGTCGAGGTGCGCCGCGCGTTCTGGGGATCGATGCGCGAGTTCACCGGGTCCGGCCGCACGGTGCTGTTCGCCACGCACTACCTGGAGGAGGCCGACGACTTCGCCGACCGGGTGGTGGTGCTCGCCGGCGGGCAGATCGTGGCGGACGGAACCGGCGCCCAGATCAAGGCCACGGTCACCGGCCGGACCATCTCGACGGTCGTCGCTGCGACGTCGGCCGACTTGGCCGGCCTCCCCGGAGTCACCGGTGTGGAGTCGGAAGGTTCTCGATACCTCCTGCGCTGCAACGACTCCGACGCCGCATTACGCGCGCTGCTGAACCAGTTCCCCGACGCACGCGACATCGAGATCCGCGCCGGGAACCTGGAGGACGCCTTCCTCGAGCTCACCGCCGCAGGGAGCCGGCCGACTGATCCCACCGGCCGTTCCGGTCGCTCATCCCGCAACACGAAGCAGATGGAGAACCGATCATGAGCATGGGTGCGAGCTACACACTGATCTCCACCAGGTCCACCTTCCGCAACACCAGCTTCATCCTGTTCACGCTGGCCTTCCCGCTGATCATGTACTTGCTGTTCAACAACCTGTACGGCGGCGACCGGAGCGTCGTCAACGGCATCAACACGTCGGCCTACCTGATGGTGTCGATGGCCGCCTACGGCGGGCTGGGCGCCACCATCAACGCCGGCGCCCGGGTCGCCGTCGAACGGCAGACCGGCTGGAACCGGCAGCTCCGGCTGTCGGCGCTGTCCCCGCGCGCCTACCTGATCAGCAAGTCGGCCGTCTCACTGGTGGTGGCGTTGCCGGCGATCATCCTGGTCTTCCTGGCGGGCGCGCTGATCGGACATGTGCACATGCCCATCTCGACCTGGCTCGGTGCGGGACTCGGCATCTGGTTGGCGATGATCCCGTTCGCGGTCGCCGGTCTGGTGATCGGGTCGGTCGCCCGGGTGGAAGCCGTGCAGCCGATCACCACACTGATCTACATCGGCATGTCGATCCTGGGCGGGCTGTGGTTCCCCGTCGACCAGCTGTCGCCGTTCCTGCGCGGACTGGCGAAGGCGCTGCCGTCCTACTGGGTGGGGGAGATCGGCCGGGACATCCTCGGGCGACAGCCGCTGCCGACCCACGGAATACTCGTGCTCGCGGCCTGGGCGGTCGGGCTGGGCCTGCTCGGGGCGATGGCCTACCGGCGCAGCGGGCGAAAGCGCTGATCGCCACCTCGGCGCCGGGTGCCGGCGGGCCGGTGTCGACGAAGGAAAAGGCCGGGTGTCGAGTGAGGATGGGGCAATGAGTGGATTTGCCACCGCCCGGGCGTCCTTCCGGTCGCCGGAGGTGCTCGAGCGGGTCCGTCGCTGGTCACCGGGGGCGAGCGTGGGATTGATCTTTCTGCTCTTCCCCGCCATCGAGGCCGTCACCGGTGACTACCCCCTACCGGGGAAGGTGCTGGCGTTGGCATCGATGGTGCTGACCGGCGTGGCGTACCTGTTCATCGCCCCGTGGGCCATGACCTGGGCGCTGCCCGCCAAGGTGTGGCTGCTGGTCGGGATGCTGGTGGTCAGCTTCGCGCTCTGGCCGGTGGCCGGCTCGAACCTGGTGGTGGTGTGGATCTTCACGGGCATCGTGGCCGGTGCGGTGATGTCGATGAGGCAGACCACGGTCGTGGCGATCACCCTGGCGGTGGGCATGCTGCTCGCCTCGCTGACCGACGGCCAGCCCGCCAACTGGGAGCTGGCCGGCGCGCTCGTCGGGCTCAGCTGCTGGATGTGCGCGTTCATCGGCAACATCACGCTCACCCAGGAGCTGCGCGACACGCGCCGCGAGCTCGCCGACGCCGCGGTCGTCGCCGAGCGGGAACGGATCGGCCGGGACCTGCACGACATCCTCGGTCACTCGCTCACGACGATCGCGGTCAAGGCCGGCCTGGCTCGCCGGCTGATCGAGCAGGGGGCCGACGGCTCGCTGGAGGAGATCGCGGACGTCGAGCGGCTGGCCAGGGAAGCGCTGACCGATGTCCGGGCGACCGCCTCCGGGTACCGCCAGGTGTCGCTCGGTTCGGAGTTGGCAGTGGCGGCGACCGTGCTGCGTGCTGCCGGTATCACCGCATCCCTACCGGGTGCGGTGGATCTGGTCGACCCGTCGGCCCGCGAGGTACTCGGTTACGTGACGCGCGAGGCGGTGACGAACGTGGTGCGCCACTCCGGTGCCGACCGGTGCAGCATCACCGTCGGACCGAACTGGCTGGAGGTGCGGGACAACGGAGCGGCCCGGTCGGCTCCGTCGGAGCGGCCCGGGTCCGGGCTGCAGGGGCTTCGCGAGCGGGTGCAGGAGGCGGGCGGCCTACTGGAAGCCGGGCCGCTCCGGGGCGGCGGATTCCGGGTGCGGGTCAGTGTGCCCACGCCGCTCCCGGCACCGGATGGGCCGCCGCCCGGCCGGTCGGTCGCAGCCGGAACGGCAGGATGACCCGGATCCTCATCGCCGACGACCAGGCGATGATCCGGGGAGCCTTCGCTGCACTGCTGGGCCTGGAGCCCGACTTCGAGGTCGTCGCGTCGGTCGGGGCCGGTGATCAGGTCGTGCCGGAGGCCCTGCGAACCCGACCCGATGTCGCGTTGCTGGACGTCCAGATGCCAGGCCTGGACGGACTGGCGGCAGCCTTCTTGCTCCACGAGCAGCTGCCGACGTGCAAGGTCATCATCCTGACGACGTTCGGCCGCCCCGGCTACCTGCGCCGGGCGATGGAGGCCGGTGCGGTCGGCTTCCTGGTCAAGGACGCCCCACCTGAACAGCTGATCGATGCCATCCGCCGGGTGCTGGCGGGTCTGCGGGTGGTCGACCCGGTGCTGGCCGCGGAGACGCTCAGCGTCGGCAGCTCGCCGCTCACCGGCCGGGAACGCGACGTGCTGGGCGCCGCCGCCGACGGCGGTACGGTTGCCGAGATCGCCACCCGGCTGTACCTGTCGGAAGGCACCGTGCGCAATCACCTGTCGTCGGTGATCGGCAAGACCGCGGCGCGGACCCGGGCGGACGCGGTACGGATCGCCACCGAGCGGGGATGGATCTGACCGGCGCCTCCGGCATCCACCCGCGACCCGCCGGCCCGCCTGGCACAATCGGACCGTTCCGGCCAGGGAGGTTGGCGTGGGGAACGCCCGACCAGGAAGCGAGGCACCGCCGTGCGAGTGCTGCGCGTCCTCGGCCGGTACCTGGCCGGGCTGCTGCTGGTCCTGACGATCGTCGTCGCCGTGGTCGCGCTGCGGGTCGTCACCGTCGGGCACCGGGACGAGCGGGCGACGGCGCAGGCCATCGTCGTCCTAGGAGCCGCGCAGTACGACGGCCGCCCGTCACCGGTGTACTCGGCCCGGCTGGACCATGCCGCGCAGCTGTTCCGGGACGGGGTGGCGCCGCACGTCGTGACGATCGGCGGTGGCCAGGACGGGGACCGGGTGACCGAGGGGGAGGCCGGGAGGCAGTACCTGCGCGACGCCGGGATCGACCCGTCGGCGCTGCTCGCGGTGGGCACCGGCAACGACACGCTGGTGTCGATGCGGGCGGCCGCGCAGCAGCTGAACAACCGTGGCTGGACCTCGGTGGTGCTGGTCACCGACCCCTGGCACAGCGAGCGGTCGCAGCTGATCGCCGGCGATCTCGGGCTGTCGGTGCAGGTCTCACCGGTGAGCACCGGCCCTGCCACCGCTCCCGGCGTCGAGGGTCGGTACGTCGTCCGGGAAACCCTCGGCGTGCTGTTCTACCTGTTCACCGGTGGTTCCTCCGGCGCCGGCTCGGCGGTGCTCTGAGATGTCCGGCCCCCCGGCGGGGTACTCCGAGCACGACGTACAGCGCTTCGTGACGGAGCCGACGAAGACCGCGGCCCTGCCGATGGCCGGCGCCGTCCGGGGGCGCAGCCCGTTCGAGCGCGACCGGGCCAGGGTGCTGCACTCGGCCTCCTTCCGCCGGCTCGCCGGCAAGACGCAGGTCGTCGCCCCCGACGAGGACGACGTGCCGCGCACCCGGCTCACCCACTCCCTGGAGGTCGCGCAGATCGCGCGGGACATCGGCACGCAGCTCGGCTGCGACGCCGACCTGGCCGACCTCGCCGGGCTGGCGCACGACATCGGCCATCCACCGTTCGGGCACAACGGTGAGGCGGCGCTGGATGCCGTGGGCGCGCCCGCCGGCGGCTTCGAGGCCAACGCGCAGAACCTCCGACTGCTCACCCGGCTGGAGCTCAAGACCATCGCCCCCGACGGCACGCTGGCGGGGCTGAACCTGACCCGGGCGTCGCTGGACGCGGTGATCAAATACCCCTGGCAGCGGCCCGCCGGCGGTGGCAAGTTCGGCGTGTACGCCGAGGACGGCGAGGTCTTCGCCTGGCTGCGGCGCGACGCGGCGGGAGTACCTGTCGACCAGGGCCGGCGCTCGCTGGAGGCGCAGGTCATGGACTGGGCCGACGACGTCGCGTACTCGGTGCACGACGTCGAGGACGGCGTGGGGGCCGGCCGGGTGGACCTGCCGCGGATTGCCGGAGCGGACGAGCGGGCGCAGGTGGCGGCGGCCGCGGCGGCCTACTCCGGGGAGTCGGCGGCCGACCTGGAGACGGTGCTCGCGGAGCTGCTCGCGCTGCCGGTGGTGGCCGCCGGGATCGCGGTATCCGGCCCGGCGTCAGGAGCCGCGATCAAGCGGGTGACCAGCGAACTGACCGGGCGGTTCGTCACCGGAGCGGTCGCGGCCACCCGCGCCCGGTCGGGCACCGGCCCGCTGTCCCGTTACGACTGCGACCTGCAGGTGCCCCGGCTGCTGTCCGCCGAAGTGGCCCTACTCAAGGCGGTCGCCCTCCGCTACGTGATGGCCGATCCGGAGCGCCGCGCGATCCAGGACCGCCAGCAGCAGATGCTCACCGAACTGGTGCTCGGCATGGCCGATCGGGGCGGGGGCGCCCTCGACCCGCTGTTCGCCCAGCACTACGACCGCGCCGGCGACGACGCGGCGAGGCTCCGGGTGGTACTCGACCAGGTGTCGCTGCTGACCGACGCACAGGCCGTGGCCCGGCACCGCCGACTGCTGGGCTGAGGGCTCCCGGGCGACGTCCGCGCCTGTGCACAGCGACCGGCCGGTGAGCCGGGCAGACATACACTCGACGCCGTGGCAGGACGGATCACCGATGCGGACAAGGAGCGCGTACGCGACGCAAACCGCATCGACGAGGTGGTCGGCCAGTACGTCGCGCTGAAGTCCGCCGGCGGCGGAAACCTGAAGGGGCTCTGCCCTTTTCACGACGAGAAGACGGCGTCGTTCCAGGTCAGTCCGAGCCGTGGCACCTACCACTGCTTCGGGTGCGGGGAAGGCGGCGACGTCTTCGCCTTTGTCGCCGAGCACGACCATCTGGACTTCGTCGAAGCGGTGCAGCAGCTCGCCGACCGGGTCGGCATCACCCTGACCCTCGCCGAGGGCGGCACCTCGACCAGGGTGGAGCGCGGCAGCAGGTCCCGGCTGATCGCCGCCAACAAGGCCGCGGCGGAGTTCTACGCCGCCCAGCTGACGACCGAGGCCGCGGCACCCGCCCGGCAGTTCCTGACCGACCGCGGGTTCGACGAGGCTGCGGCGGTCCGGTTCAGCTGCGGCTACGCTCCTGCGGGCTGGGACCAGCTGTTCAAAGCGCTGCTGGCGCAGGGATT
This sequence comes from uncultured Nakamurella sp., assembly GCA_964242105.1. Taxonomy (GTDB): domain Bacteria; phylum Actinomycetota; class Actinomycetes; order Mycobacteriales; family Nakamurellaceae; genus Nakamurella. Next base: position 23,493 of record CAXTBG010000038.1, read on the forward strand.
CACGCTGGACGAACTGGACAGGGCAGGCCTGGTGGGCAAGGGCCAGCGCGGGCCGATCGACCGGTTCCACCGCCGGCTGCTGTGGGCCATTCGAGATGCCGCGGGTGACGTCGTCGGGTTCGGCGCCCGGCGGCTGTTCGACGACGACCGGCTCGAGGCCAAGTACATCAACACCTCCGAGACGCCGCTGTACAAGAAGTCGCAGATGCTGTTCGGGCTCGACCTGGCCAAGAAGGACATCGCCCGGGCGCGTCAGGTCGTCGTCGTCGAGGGCTACACCGACGTCATGGCCATGCATCTCGCCGGCGTGACCACCGCCGTGGCCTCGTGCGGCACGGCGTTCGGCGACGAGCACATCAGCGTCCTTCGGCGCTACCTGCTGGACAACGACATCATCCGCGGCCAGGTCGTCTACACCTTCGACGGCGATTCGGCGGGGCAGAAGGCGGCGCTCAAGGCGTACGACTCGGACCAGAAGTTCGCCGCCAACACGTTCGTCGCCGTCGCGCCCGACGGGATGGATCCGTGCGAACTCCGGCAGGCCAGGGGAGACGCCGCCGTCCGCGACCTGGTGGCCGGACGGCAGCCGCTCTTCGCCTTCGCCATCCGGTCCACGCTGGACGGGTTCGATCTGGACACCGCCGAGGGCAGGGTGGCCGCGGCCGCGGCGGCGATCCCGATGGTGGCCGGGATCAAGGAGCCGGAGCTGCGCGACGAGTACGCGTTGCAGCTGGCCGGCTGGCTGGGCGCCGACCACCGGCTGATCGGTAACCGGGTGCGCCAGCACGCGGCCGCGACCGCGAAGGCGGCCGGCGCGGCGGCGCGGCGGACGCAGCAGAGCGATCGTGCGGCGCGGGAGGGCGACCAGGGCGCCGGCGAACCACGGCTGGCCCGGCCGGACCCGCAGGACCGCAGCACGGCCGTGCAGCGCGAAGCGCTCAAACTCGTTCTGCAGCAACCGGTCCTGCTCGCCCGTGACTACGGCCAGGTGGACGCCTCGGCGTTCACCGAACCCGCCTACCTGGTCCTGCACAACGCGGTGCAGGCCGCCGGGGGGCCGGCGACAGCGACCGTGATGGGCTCGACGGCGTGGGTCACCTCGATCAGCGACCACCTGCCGGCCGGCGGCGTGCGGTCGATGGTCACCGAGCTGGCACTCGAGCCGCTGCGCACGAAGACGGACGATCTCACCCGGTACGCCGGCTCGATCCTGGCCGCTCTCGCCGAACCGGCGGCCAAGCGCCAGGAGGACCGGCTGAAGTCCGACCTGCAGCGTGCCGAGGCTACCGGCGACGTGGATCGGGCCGGGCAGCTCAGCGCAGACCTCGCTGAGATGGCGCGGTATCGTCGTGCGCTGTCCGAGCGCGCGAAGGGACTGTGAAGGCATGCCGGCATTCGGTTGGCCGTGGCGGCGCGTCGCCGTGCCGTCGGCGCTGCGGGACGCGCTCGCCCCCGACGAGCAGGTGCAGGTCGTCGCCTCGATGGTCGGCGGCAACATCCTGGCCGCCAGCCGGTTCGGGCTGTGGATGGTGACGGGCGACGGCGTCGTGCGGTGGCAGTGGGACCGGGTGTCCAAGGCGCGGCTGAGCGCCCGGACGCTGACCGTCATCGCGGCCGACGAGGTGGGCACGACTCCCGACGGCCTGGTGCTGCTCGCCGACCTGCCGCCGCTGCAGTTCGAGCTCACCGGGACCACCGGCCTCACCGACGCGGTCCACCACCGGGTGCGGCGGTCCGTGGCGGCCAGTCGTCATCTGGAATGGCCGGGAGCCGGTGGCTGGGTGGTGCTCCGCCGGGTGCCGGGCCGGGACGGCCTGACCCGGCAGGTCCGGCTGGACGCCGGGGCCGACGCCGGTGACGCGGACTTCCTGGCGGCGGCCGCGCGGACCGCCGCCCAGCTCGAACTGGAGCTGACCGGCAGCTGATCTCCTGGCCGGAGCTGCCCGAAGCTGCTCCGGGACCGGAGCTGCAAAGCGGGCGCCGGTTCACCGGCGAGGTCGTCGATTACCATTCTGCGCGTGCCTGACGAAAAGAACCCTGCCGCATCGGTCCCGTCCATGCGGGCGTCCAACGACGACCGCGAGCGGGTTGCCGTGGTGTTGCAGAAGGCCATGTCGGCCGGCCAGATCACCGTGGCGGAGTTGGAGAGCCGACTCGACACCGTCTACGGCGCAAAGACCCTCGCGGAGCTGGAGCCGACCATCGCCGACCTCCCCGGGCACGGCGTGTCGCTGGCGAAGTCTGTGCCTACCGTGCCTGTGGTGCCCGCCGGCATCTCCGGCCCGGTCGTGTCGGTGTCCGGCGGGAACTCGTCGACGGCGAACCTCGTCGGGATCATGTCGGGCGTCATGCGCAAGGGCCCGTGGATCGCCCCGACCCGCATCAACTGCGTTGCCGTGATGGGCGGGGTGGAGCTGGACTTCAGCGCCGCCCAGTTGAGCGGTATGCAGACGACGATCAACGCGACCGCGATCATGGGCGGGGTCGACATCACCGTCCCGGTCGGGCTCACGGTGCGCGTCGACGGCGTCGGCATCATGGGTGCGTTCGAGGACAACGCCCACCAGACCTACGGACCGGAGGCGCCGGTCCTCATCATCCGCGGATTGGCGCTCATGGGTGGGGTCAATGTGAAGACGGCGAAGCGAGCGATCGAGTAGCAGACCCGGGCGTTCCGCCTGCGTCCGGTGTCAGGACAGGTGCGTGGCCTGCGAGATCTTCGCCCGGACGAAGCCCGCTGCGCCCTGCACGGCGGGGTGGTCCACGGCTCGGGCGGACCAGCGCTTGATCTGCTCGTATCGTTCACGACCGGCCCGCGACCCCAGTACGTAGCCCAGGGCGGCTCCCAACAGGATGCGGAACATTCCCGAGCATCTCCTTCATGTCGTCAGCGTGGGCGGGACCGGCTGGTTCACCCGGCGCCCTGCTCAAGCCGAAGGCCCAGGTCGACGACCTGGGCCTGCTGGCTCCCCCGACTGGACTCGAACCAGTAACCGTCCGATTAACAGTCGGATGCTCTGCCAATTGAGCTACGGAGGACCGGCACCCGCTGGGCGAGTGCTGGATCAGAATAGCCCACGCGGCGCCGAGCTTCGAACCGAGCGGCGGGTGCGGCCGGTGACCGTGAAGCGAGTGGGGCGCGGGCGCGAGAACGTGGCCCGGAGATGCTGCCAGGCACTCACGGCGCACGGACTCCGGTCACCGCGCACCTCTCGTGGTCACCGGACAGCTCGGCGGACCACCGTGCAACTCTTGCGTCCACCGAACAGCCCGTCGGTTCGCCGTCCACCTACTCGACGCCGTCCGGCGGGATGCGGCGTGAACCCACGAGGTGTTCGGTGCTCGTCGACCTTCGCCAGAGCCGAGTCGAGGATCGCCGCCACGATGTCCACGCCGGATCGCCGGACCGGTAGGGTCTTCGGCGGGGCGGTAGCTCAGTTGGTCAGAGCAACGGACTCATAATCCGTCAGGTCGTGGGTTCGAGCCCCACTCGCCCCACCAAGATATGGGCTCTGAGCAGCACTTATCCGCTTGGTTGGTGGTGAATCTCTCCGATTAAGTGGAGAGCTACCGGCCATCTGCTCTCCGTTTAATGTTCGGCGTCGTCGTCGGGCACGTCCGAGAGGGCACCATCGGGACCGACTGTGTATCTCTGGATCCACTCGGTCAGCTGAGCCAGGTTGTAGCGGATGGCACCCCCGGGGAGCTTGCACCAGGGAGGACCGGGCTTGGTCTTGGTCTTGAGGCTCCGCCAATTCCGCAGGGTGGCAGGTGCGACCGCGAGCAACTCGGCCACCTGCGCTTCGGTCAGGTATCGGTACTGGTCGTCCATGCGATGTCCCTAGAAATCCCGCCAGCGCGTTCCGGCGTTACTAGGTAATACAGAGTCGTCGGTGATTCACCCGATCGGCCGTCTCACGCCTTGCCTACGGTCTGTCGCAGAGGGGTGAAGTGCCTTGCTGTGCAGGGAGTCTCGATACCCTGCCCGTAGGGGCTCGGTGGTACCGGGCCGGTGGCTGGCTGGTGGGCAGGGGCAGGCTCGGAGAAGATCGGGCCCATGGGGCCGAGCGCCGGCTGGTGGGCAGGGGTCAAGGGAGAGAGATTGTCCGTGCGGGGGATACGGGGTCGCTGACAGCTTCTGCTTGTCGTCCGAATCTCCGTCGCTACGGGCGGTCAGCTCGCAGTGGTGGCCAGCGGTTGTAGCCGACCGCCGGGTCATTGGACCGCTGCTCGTGGATGAACTTCACTTCCATGGCCCTGACCTCAGCGTCGGTGGCATCCATTGACTGCCAGAGGATCTGCTTGCGTGCCGTGAAGTCCAGTCGCTGCTCGGGAGTCAGGTCGGCACCGATGTCCACGCTCGGAGAGCCGAAGTAGGAGGCTGTGCCGGTCAGATCCATGCCGACGTAGATCATGCCGTTCGGGTAGGTGATCCGGTAGACGACCTTCGGCCGTGATCGCGGCCGGTCCACGGCACTCATGCGCGGTCGGCCAAGGCGACCCGCTGGGTCAGCGCCACCCGCACGGTGTTCGCCTGCCAGCCCTTGCCGTCCGTGCCCCGCTTGGTCGGGATCTTCTCGTCGTTGAGGACGGCCGCGATGGCCCGGAGACTGTGCTTCTGATCGTGCAGCCCGTGAATCCGGGTCAGGACGAGCTGCTCGGCCTCGTGCGGCACTAGTTCCCGGCCGCTGGCCTTCCAGCCGTAGGGCGGCGATCCGGTGGCGTAGCCGCCCTGAGCTGCCTTGGCCGCTCGGCCCACCTTGAGCTTGTAGACGATCTCCGTCCGGGCCTGCTGGGAGACCGCACCGAGGATCTGCCGGATCATCGTCCTGGTCCCGCGGTCGTCGCCTTCGAGGCGGAGGTTCTGGTCCTCTCCCGGGTCGACTGAGTGCAGCTCCTTGTCGGCGCCCTTGAGGCTCGCCACGACGTGCTCCTGGGCCACCAGATCGCGGGCCAGCCGGTCCAGCCTGTCCACCACCAGGGCGTCAGCGGTCGACTTGACCTCGACCAGTGCGGCGGTCAGTCCCGGGCGCTCGCTCACCGGCACAGTGCCGGACATCTCGTCGGAGTGCCAGCCGACGATCTTGTGCTTGTTGGTCTTGGCCCACGCCTTGATGGCCGCCCGTTGACTGTCCAGCCCGAGGCCCTCCTCGACCTGCTTCTGGGTGCTGACCCGGGTATAGGCGATGACCCTCACGAATGCCCCTAACGCTCTGACCTGGCCTGTTACATCTATTAGCATGAACCTAACAGGAGGGCTGACCAGGTGCTGGCGAATTGACTACCCGAACGGATGAAAGCCGCCTCGACCGGTTGTCCAGCGGACTGGTCCGGTATTAGCGTCGGCCCTATTCGGTGACCGGGAGAGGATCTGCGGATCTGAACCGTCGCGGCATGGCATGGCCTTGGAGGGCCAGCGGGCAGTCACCAGAGACGCTCGGCCCTCCTCCTTTCCCTTCCAGGTAGGAGTGCCGCCATGCCCCGAAACGAAATGCCCGACAAGATCAGAGAAGTTCTCGACAAGGACCAAGACCGCGCGCAGTGCGCACGAATCTTGAGGTTCCTTGAAGAGATCGGCGTCGACTACCGAGACGTGATGGCGGGCCGGATCTCGGTGGACCTCTCGCTCATCCTCGGACCGAACGGCAAGGTCGTGCCGGAAGACCAGGACTACCAGATGGCGTCCTGGTCCCCCTTCTCTACCAATTGACCATTCGGGGTGCCGCGCGTACGCGCGCGCGCCAAGGGCTCTCCGGCGTCATTCGGGTTTACGGGAGCCGCTGAGTCGCCCGGTAGGCGGCGGCCTGGACTTGTCCCACCACTGGATCCAGTCCAGCTGATTCACTATTGCTGTGGATCGACTGGAGGGACTCAAGCCGGAGGAGAAGGCAGCTTGCCTCATTGCCGAGCGGGTGCTTGGCGTGGTCGCGGAGGCGTGGGACGTCAAGCCCAGGCAGGGTGTCGTAGATGCGATGTTGACCTATCCCGACGGCCGGCGGGCCGGGTTCGAGGTGACCAAGCTGGCCGAGAACGGCGCGCTACAGACCGAATCACTGCTGGGCAGCGACCAGTTCAAGTGGCCCCGGCCCGGCCAGTGGGCTTGGACCATCCGTGTCGGTTCTCCGGCTGACCTACCGCGGCTGAGGAATTGCTACGCACGCATTGCGCTGCTCTGTGAAGCCGCCGGCGCCGCCCGACCGGACGATCTGTGGATCCGACAACTGCATTCCGACCCTGACATCGCCTGGTTGGTCGAGGAGTCGGCATCGGACATGTCCGGTTATCCGGAGAGACCGGCAGAGGGCAAAGAGGTACGCGACGTCATGGTGGTTCCAGCTGTCCGGGGCGGCACCGTGGACGACGGGCTGGTGGGTCTCCGTCAGGCACTTGAGACAGCCTTCAACGAGCCACACATCGTTCGGCACCTTGCGAAAGCTGGTCGCGCCGAGGCGGACGAACGTCATCTCTTCATTCCGGTGCACTGGACCGCGCTTCCATTCGACGTCAGCGATGGATTACGCGGAGACACGTTGCCGCCGGAGCCTCCCCCGATACCGGCAGCACTGACTCACCTTTGGTTGGCGCCGCACTTCGCCCGGCGCATTCTCCTGTGGACTCCGAGCGGCTGGCAGAACCACTACCCGTACGACAACTAGGGGCGTCGGCGCTGGCGAGGTGCCGGCTTGTCGTCGGGCCGGTAGCGCCATACGGGCGTAGGAGTCGCTGGCGGTTGGGACGGTGCCGGGCTGGGCGTCTCAAGCGATTCACGGGCAGTACGGGTGGCATTGAGCCACATCTGGGCCCGCTCGGCGGGAGTGGTCATCCTAAGGCCGCCCGTGCCTCGGCCAGGCGGTCGGCGGGCGTGCTGGGCGGCAGCTCGGTCGGTTCCAACCCGCGATAGCCACTTCGCCACAATGCGGCCAGCTGTTCGAGCCGCGCTTCCAGGTCCGGGTCGGCCGGTGCCCGGCGGCGCAGGCGCTCGCCTTCCTGGAACAGGGCGTCTTCGAGCGCGCGCCGGAGCGAGCGGCGGTTGGGCGGCAGGTCGGTCACGGTGTTGACTTTCGGCGGCGCGTTCGTTCGGTTCGACATCGGTCGGAGCAGGTCACCGGCAGCTGTCCCGGCCGGGGCGCACCACGGAGCCGTACTACGGTGCCGCAGATGCTGCACGGCATCTCGCCGTTGGGCCAAGCCTCGATGACCGGCTCGTCCCGCTGCTCCGGCGTGGTGGCGGCCCGGACCAGCGCAGCGAAGCCGGTTAGCGACAGGGTGATGATCAGCTGGTCACCGACTCGGCGCACGACCGCTCCCACCGCCTTTCCGGCGCCCTGGGCTGCCTGCTCGGCGGCGCTCAACAGCTCCAGTCGGTCGACCTGGCTGCGACCGTTGATGACGGCGAGCTCGACCAGGTGGCCAGCGATGGCCGGTCTGCCGTTGCGCTGCATGTGCTTCCGCTTCGTCGTTGGCACCCCGGCATCGGAGAGAGCATCGAGCACCTGGTCCTCAAGAGCCGAGAGGCGACTCCAGCGACTGCCGCCGATGTCGTCCACGCCGTCGACCGCCCGGTCGTCAGGGCGATCGACCGCCGGGTCATGACCGTCGAGCTGGGAGGTCATTCTGGTGACTCGTATCCGTAGGCGGTGCGGGCGATTGCGGCCGAACAGGGGCCGTGCTCGGAGCCGAACTGGCGTAGGGCGGCCTCCATCGCCTCGTCTCTTTCGCTCTGGAACGGGCGAGATCTCGCCCAGCTGAACTGATCTCGGCGTGCGACCTCCCAGGCGGAGCTCCCCGGCTGGATCTTGGACGCACCTGCTGGCCAAGGTCCACGCCTGATTCGGTGCGATCCCCAGCGGCGGCGCTGCCCGTCGGCATCGTCCAGCAATTCGAGAACGCTGATTCTGCCCGCGGTATCGGCAAGCGCGACGACCTCTGGCTCCCCGATCACGGTGCTGTCGCCGTAGTCGTAGAGGCCGCCCAGCAATTGGATGCTCGCCGTGAAGTGAACTTCGATCGGGAGCTTGACCCCGGGCGGAATGATCGGCGCAACGGGTTCGGGGAGAGTCCCCGCGGCCCGGCGCTCGGCCCGGTCATTCTGGAGCAGGAGTTGCCAGCGGTCCTGCGGGAAAGCGGCTGCGGTCATGCGGGGTCTCCTCCTTGGTGATGGATGCTGGCCAATCGCTCCGCGAGCTTGCCGAGATCGGCCCGGGTGGAATCTGATAGCGAGCTCTTGGGATTGATCCCCTCGCGCCGGAAGTAGTCGACCAACAGCTGGGCCGCAGCCGGACTCCGGCCGGAGATGTAGCCGATCGCCTTGGTGACCTCGCCCGCGAGCTCCAGCTGGAGCTGGACCGAGGACGGGTTGATCCCGACCGCGCGGCGCAGTGCCTCGACCGCGGCTTGCTCGGCCCGAGCGCCCGCGAGCAACATCGAGGCGGAGCCGCTATTTCTGGCAGCTGCCTGGACGGTCTGGGTGGTGGCCAGGACCGACTCCATCCGCGTGATGAAGTCCAGCACCGGGGAGGCCGGATCGGCCCCATGGGGCCGACCGGCGGGCTCTGCCCCGGGAGCGAAGACCGCCAATTCGGCGCGAGAGTGCGTGTTGTGTCTGGACAAACTGGCGATGGAACAGCTGTAGCGATCTGCGAGCTGCCTTAACGGCAGACCTTCCTGGAGCGCCGCGGAGATCGCCACGACATGCGGACTGGCACAGATCGAACATCGGGTGACGATCGGCGGTCCCTCCTCCGGAACAGATCTGGAACTGTCCTGGTCTTCGGCACTGGGTCACCACCGGTCCCAGTAGGTGTCCCGGCGGGGGCCCCTGGTGTTGGTATGGCGCTGGGCCTCCAGGCGGGCGTCGTAGGCGGCATGCTGCCGCTCGGTCGGCGGTGGTAGTCCCTGGTCGTAGTGGTGGCCCTCCAGCTGATCCCGCCTCCGGTTCCGGCGGTACCGGCGCTGCCGGGTCTCCGCGGTCTCCCGGGTGCTGGTCGTTGTGGAGCTGGTCGTGGTGATGGGTGCCATGCCTTCGCCCAGTAGGACTCGGAGCTCGGGATCTAGCTCGGCCCAGCCGTCCGGCTCCGGTGGTTTGGAGGGTGGTTCGGATGGGTGGGAAGGCTCGTCGGACGGGATGTTCCAATCGCGCTCCTTAAGAACGAGAAGAGCCTCTGCCTCGTCGGCGGCCAGCTTGGACCGCCTGGCCTCCCAGGCGTCTTGCCACTCCTCGTCGGTGATCTCGGGTCCGCCGGAGAGGGCCCGGGCGGTCAGGTCGTCCACCCCGTCACCGGTCGGGCCGGGTCGGTCGTCATCCATCGAGTAGTCGAACAGACCACGGGGCGGGATCTCGCCGGACATGTCGACACCCCGGGTGCCGTGGAACAACTGGCCGTTATTCAGCTCCCAGGAGTCCTCGCGCTTGTCCTCGTCCCGGTAGTCGGTCTGCAAGTACTTGGCGGCGCCCCAGGCTGCCTCGGCGGTGGTCTGGTGGCGGTACTGGCCAGTGGCGAGCTGCTGGGCGTGCGCGTGCTGGCCCCAGGCAGCCGACACCATGACGATGAGGTCGTCCTGGGTGATCGACGACAGCTGACGGTCGGACCAACCCACGGCGTGCAAGTGGAAGCCTGTCCCTGCCGGGTTGCGTTCGGCCCGGTAGGCGTACTCCAACCCCGGCAGCTGGGCCCGCAACCTGCGGGTGAACGACCGGACATCCTTCCGGAGTGCGGCCTGGTCGAGGTGACCGGCGGCGTCGGCCGGAAGAGCCGACAGCATGAAGCTCAACGCCCGGCCGGGATGCTGGGCAACCTGACGGGCGAGATTCGCCCACCGGCGCGGTGCGCGGATCTGTCCGCACCGCGGGCACATGCCATTCCGGCACCACGGATAGAAGCGGCCGAGCTCGGGGAAGAGATCGTCCGGCCAGGAAAGGCAGCGAGCCTGCCGGGCCGATTCTTCGATCCTGTCGAGCTCGGCCAGCAAGTGGTCTACATCTGACTCACCACTGCCGCCGGTGACAATGTCGGGGAGCGCTGATACGGTCTGCATCGAGGGGTTAGGGCCTCTGCTAGGAATTAGCCCGGCGGGGATGCCGGGCTAATTCAATGTTCGGCTTGGATCAAATCCGCATCAAAGGGGCGGATAACGCCCGTTGTCGGTGGCCGCTGATAACGTCTGACTTGGAATGACCCTCGGTTTCCAGCTACCGAGAGTCATTCCTTTGTTCGCCTCATCCTCGGGTCAGTCGAGCTGCCGGGCCAATATGCTCAGCATCGTCCGATCCCGCTCCTCCGCTGCCGGGATCCGGTCGAACGTGCGCACGACCCACCACTTGGTCGACGGTGGGTCTGGAACAGCGACCGATCCGCTGGGGCCTGCTTCTTTGTCAGGCGCTCTGACTCCCAGTAGGCGTCACGGAGGGCCTGGTCGGGTCGTGGCGGTAGGCATGGACCGCCGGTGTAGCCCCGGACACTGACCGGCGCAGGACCGTCACCGCCATCACGCTCGGCGTGATAGTGCAATACCGCCGTGGCCAGGTGCTGATCCCCGGTCCGGGATTCAAAAATGCGCGGGTACGCGTCGGCCAGGTGCAACAGATCCGCGATGAGGTCAGCGAGACAGTTGATTCTGGGAAACGTAATCGCGACTTTCCACGCGGCCAGCGCTACCTCGATGTTCTGCGCCGCCTCCTCGGGATTCGCTGACTCGACTGTCATGGCCGGCCGCCTTCGCGGTTCCGCCAGGCGTCTCGCAGGGCCTGATCAGGTAGCGGGGGCAGGTCCGGACCGCCGGTGTAGCCCCGGATGCTGACAGGTGCGATACCCGGGCTGCCATCACGCTCGGCGTGGTATTGCCTCACCGCAAAGGCCAGCACGCCATCCCCGGTTTCCGGTTCCTGGTCCGTGAGGGAAGGGCACGCGTCGGCTAGGTGCAACAGATCGATTACGAGATCCTCAGCGCGACAGAACGGATCAGGAACCATTCTGTTTGCCACGGCCAACGCAGCTAGGGCCCGCGCTAGATTCTGCGGCGCCGTCTCGAACGGTTCTGGCTCGATCGTCATGAGCTCTCCGCCACTGGGTGACCGGCCGGCGCTAGTAACACCCTGGCGATCCTTGCCCGAGCCTCCGGGCTCAGCGGGGGAGCGCTGTGCACCAGCTTGCGAATGTGCTCCACCACGCGGGCTTCGCGCATCAATTCCTTGGCCTTGATCAAGTCCGGGTCATCCGATGGCCGGGACCGGGACAGCGAGGCGACTTCGCCGCGGTGGTGGGAGAAAGGTGTGGTCATGATGCGAGTAGAGCAGCAAACACGCTGTGCTGCAACCGCTATCGGTTGACGGCGGTAAACGGCGCAGGTCAGCGGATCAGAGCAGATCGGCAGCCCCGGCGGGTCCGACGTGCATGCGGCTGACGTAAACGTCCAGCGTCGTGCTGATCTTGCTGTGGCCAAGGTGGTCGGCAACCTGGCGGTCCGACAGCCCGGAAGCGTTGAGGATGGTTGCTGCGCTCCGGCGCCAGCTCCGGGCGCTGACGATCTTGAGATCCATGTTCGCGAGGATCTCGGGCTTGGCATCGTCCAGCCGGTCGAGCACCCGGCGGATCTGCGTGGTGACGTTGGAAGTCCACCGCGGTGTGCCGGCCGTGGAGGCGAACACCAGGGCGTCATGCTGATGACGGCTGCGCCGTGCCAGTAAGCGCTCTACGGCGCCGGGTGGGATCGAGATGGTCCGCCTGCCGGCCGAGGTCTTGGTCCGCTCCTGGCGGGCGCCTACCGCGTTGACGGTCGCAGCGATCGTCATGGTGCCCCGAGTGAGGTCGACATCGTCCCACCGGAGCGCCAGGGCCTCTCCGAGGCGAACGCCGGTCCTGGCGATGATGAACAGCAGATCGGCAATGTCGGCCCGCTGCGCCTCCTGGTCGGCGTCGACCAGGGCGAGGATGGCGTCACCCTCCGCCCGGGTGAAATCGGCTCGCTCGGTGGCCACGCTCGGGTGACCCTTCTTGCTGGTCCGGATTGCTAGTGCTGCAAGGGATCCCGAGCGGGCGGGCGCATCCGCGCCATGCGCGGTGGCGTAGTCGAGCGCTGCGCGCAGGACACCGCGCGCCGACTTCCGGACCGCCGGCGTGAGGGGCTGGAGAACTCCGGCCAGTACCGGCGCGGTGAGTTGGTCGATCCGGAGATCCCCGATCGGTCCCAGCTCTCCGAGGGTGCGGATACAGGTCGAGGTCACGATCTGCCGGTACCGGATCCTGGTCCCCACTGCCATGCCGGCCTCGGCGGAGGTCATCCAGCCGTCGAGCAGGGACCGGAGACTGTCGGCGTTGGTGATCCGGTCGCTGGTACCCATCGCGTCGTGCAGTGCTTCCCGCTGCTGATCGTCGATCCGGTCGGTGAGGGCGGCGGCGGCCTCGGTCCTGGTCTTGCCCCGAGCCTGCATCCGCTTGGGCTGCTGTCCTGGGCCGGCGCCGAGGTAGCACTCCGCGGTGAAGTAGAGCGCCGGTCGGCGGCTGGAGTCCTCCGGACGCCGGCGGCGGGGCGTCCCGGTGATCGGGTCCTTGATCCAACCACTGAGTTGGATCTGGCCCACCTGTCCCGGCCGGAGTGCTGGTCGACCCTTGCCCGTCGTGCGGGTAGCTTCCGAGGTCTCCATTTAGCTCTCCGTTTAATCCGTGATGGCCCGATCGCCTTAGTGACGTTCTGGTGATTGACCTACGTTGTTTACCCAGGTCAAGTGCGGTATCGGTACGTACTCTGACCAGAGGGTATCAGGATGGGATCAGGCTTGACTCATAATCCGTCAGGTCGTGGGTTCGAGCCCCACCCGCCCCACCATCGACCCGGCTTGACCAGCACTGATGGTCCTACAGTCTGCAGTCCACAGTTGACTCCGCCTGGTCGCGAAGAAGCTCGGCGCCGGCGGCGGGCTCCACAATCATCCAGGTGCCGTCGTCGTCGAGCGAATCGAAGAGTGTCGCGACGCGCCGACGTGGTCGCCCATGTCGCGCAGCGCGTTCAAGGCCGCCACCAGGTCGTCGCCGCGGCCGAGAACGCAGTCGCAGCAGCCGTTTCGGAGGTGATCCGATCGGTGATCCCGCCAAGGCGGCGCGGTCGCCAGCGGTGCGGATCGACTCGTCGTGATAGTCGGCCCCGACGAAGGCCGACCTCGGGAAGGTCTGGGCCATCAGGATGGTCGACGCGCCGAAGCCGCAAACCCCGACACGTCGGACCGGTGCTCGTGCCCGCCCACTCCTTCACCGCTCCGCGCCAGCTCGATGATCGGGGAGGCGTCACCCATCGTGCCGCGCAGCTGGTGCCCATCAGATGGCTGAATCGAAATGCATTCCTAGAGACCGGCCTCCTGGGCCGCCTGCTCGCTGGCGTTCAACCACTCGAGGGCCGAATCGCCCAGCGCCGCCAGTGCTCCGGCGACCACGATCTCCACCAGGGCAAAGACCGGTACCAGGGTGTCGTCGGGTGACGCAGCTTCGACCTGGCTGTTGAGGACGACATCAGCGAACCGGGCGGCGGGTGAGAGCCACTGGTCGGTTAAGAGCAGAATTTTCGCGCCGCGCTCCCGAGCCATCCGGCGCCTCCCTCTCGGTGTGCGCCTCGTATCGCCGATGGGCGAAGATGACTACGGTGTCCCGCCGCCCAAGCGTGGCCAGGATGCTCGCCCGCGCCACGTCTCCGACCGGCAGCACGATCACATCCGGGCGCATCTGCGTCAGATGCAGACCCAGGTACTGCGCGATGAGATGGGTGAAACTCCCACTCGTCGCCAGCGACAGCCGGCGTGACGGCCGGCCCGCGGCCTCATCGGCCGCTGGGACCGGTCGGTGGTACGAACAGCCAATCGGATCGGCCGTGCGGTGGGCTTCACCAGGATCTCGGCGGTACGCCGCCTCCCATCGGAAGGCAACCTACTCATGACCATCGAAGGCATGGTCAGCTTCCGTACCGTCGGCCGGGAACTTCCGGCGCAGCCGGCGATCTCGGTTCGTGGTCAGATCCTGAAATGATCGGCTGAGGGCACCCTCCCACGAGGCGACACGTCAACGCACTCGACAGGTGTCCCGTCGCAGGATGCTCCGGTGCAAGGGTCCCAGCTGACTCATCCGGGACGAGCCGTGGAAGCGGCCCGCTGGGCGGGGGAGAGGGCGACGGCCGGACCGATCTGCGTCCGATGGTGTCGCGATCCCCCCCAGCGCAGCCCGCTGGCAACGGTGATGGTGACGTCACCGTTGGCCGTGTCGATGGCCCCGAGCATGGAGGAAGGAATCCGGAACACCCGGCCGGGGGATGCCGGCCACGGCAGCACCCGGGAGGCCAGCACGACGCCGCCCTGGTGAATCGATATTCGCGGTAACCGGATGAGCTCGTCGGTCCACAGCAAATAGCGACCGCGGGGTGGAGTGTCATTCGGTCCGCCGGCCAGACTGGGACTGATCCACCGGAGCGGTGCTTGCACGCGGACGTTGACGGTGTTGTAGGGCGGTGCCGCAGCGAGCAGGTATCTCTGCACGTGGTCGGCGACGTGTCGGCCATCGAGCGCGGCGATGTCAGCGGTGTCCACGGGATGGATGAGATTTCCGATGGCGAAGACTCCCGGCGTAGAGCTGTGCAGCCCGGAGTTCACCTGTGGTCCGAGGGTGAGCGGGTCCATGTCCAGGTGGGCGGAGCGTGCGAGTTCGTGGTCGGGTATCCAGTTCCCGGTGAAAATCACCGTGTCACAGGGAATGACCCTGCGGTCCCCGGTGTCCAGGCGCTGTACTTCGACGCCTTGGACGCGGCCCTTGCCGATAATTCTGGTGACGGTGGTCCTGGTCGCGATGGGAACGCGCAGGGCCAGTCGTCCGGCGAGGTTGAAGGCGCCGTATGACTCCGGTCGCGGGTGGGTGGTGGTCATCAGCGCTACGTGGGTGCCGGCTTCGCGCAGGGTGAGGACGGCGGACCAGCTGACCAGTTCGGCCCCGACGATGACTGCCCGCTCACCGATCTGGCTGTGGTGCAGGTGGACCAGGTTCTGCAATTGACCCGTGGTGATGACTCCGGCTGGGCGGTCACCGGGGACGAGCCGCGCGGTGCGGGGTCGCTCCCTGGCTCCCGTGGCCAGCACGACGGCCCGGGCGTGGATGCGATACCGGCCGGTGGGTGAGGTGACCTCCACCGAGGTCGGTCCGCACCAGCCGGTGACCATCGACTCCGTCCGGATCTCGGCCCCCGCAGTCGTCGCTGCGGTGACGAGGCGGCGGGCATAGCGGGGGCCGCTCATGAACCGCTTCAGGTCGCGGATGCCGTAGCCGGGGTGGTCACTGTGGCGGGGGATGCCGCCGGCATCGCGTTCCCTGTCGAGAACCAGCACTGATCCGCAACCACGGCCGGCCAGGGTGCGGGCTGCGGTCAGCCCGGCCGGTCCGGCGCCGATGATGAGGATGTCGACGGATTGGTCGGCGGTCGGCCGGGGCCGGTGTTCATCGAACGATCGCGCCGGGGTCATCGGGTGGCCGCGAGGTCCGCCGGATGGGATGCGCTGGCAGCGGGTGCTTGTCGGTGGGTTGCGATCAGCGCGGCCACTTCGGCTCCGCAGTAGAACCCTTGACAGCGGCCGTTGGTGGCGCGGGTCCGCCGGCTCAGGCCGGCCAGGTCCGCGGGCGGTACGGGCGAGGCGAAGGCGTCCCGGATCTCGCCGGCGGTGACCCGCTCGCAGAAGCAGACGATGCGTCCGTAGGCGGGGTCCCGGTCGATCAGTTGGGCATCGCTGTAAGGGCGGGGAAACGCTTCTCCGAGGTTGGGCATGGACACGGGGTCGGGTAGCGAGTCCTTTGCTGCCAGAGCGAGGCCGGCGTCGCGCAGCAGGTTGCGGGTGTACTCGGCAATCGCCAGAGCGGCCGTCAACCCGGTGGACCGGATCCCTCCGATCAGCAGGTAGCGCTGCCGGGGATCGAGCTCGATGAGGTAGTCGCTGCGGTCGATCGCCGCCCGCAGGCCGGCGTAGCTGGCGGTGACCTCTTCCTCCAGCAACCGCGGCATCAGCGCGGAACCTTTGTCCAGCAGGAACTGGAAACCCTCTTCCGAGGTCGCGGTCTGTGACCGGTCGCCGAGATTCTCTGCGGTCGGGCCGAGCATGACGTTGCCGTAGATGGTCGGGCTGACCAACACCCCTTTGCCCAGTGAGCTGGGGACCGGAAGCACGATCTTGTCCACCAGGGTCCGGGCGAGTTTGTCGAACACGAGACGTTCCCCGCGTCGGGGCGTGACGGTGAACCTCCGGTATCCGAACATCTCGTCCACCAGGTCGCAACCCAATCCGGCGGCGTTGATCACCCACGTGGCGGTGACCTGGCCTGCCGTGGTGTCCAGGGTGACCTGGTCGGGCGCGCAATGGACTCCGGTGACCCGGGTGTCGAGCAGCAGGTCCACTCCGCGCAGTCGGGCTTCCGTGGCCAGGGCCAGCGAGGTGGTCCAGGTGCAGATGATGGATTCGTCCGGAACGGTCAGACCGCCCAGAGCGCCGGATCCCAGCGCCGGAACCTGGCGGTAAACCTCGGCGGTATCGACGAGAGCGCAGTGCGAGTAACCATTCTGCTCAGCTTTGGCTTTCAGCTTCGGCAGCGAGTCCAGCTCCTCCTGGGTCCAGGCGACCAACAGGGCCCCCGTGCGTTCGACGGGAATACCGACCTGGTCGGCGTAGGCGGAGAGCAGTTCGTGACCGCGGCGCACCAACCGTGATTCCAGCGTGCCGGGGGTCGCATCGAAACCGGTGTGCAGCAAGGCGGTGTTGGCCTTGCTGGTCCCGGCCCCGACATCGGACTGCGCCTCGATGAGTACCACCGACAGTTGGAAGCCGGCCAGCTCCCGGGCGACTGCCGATCCGACCACCCCGGCACCGATGACCGCGACGTCGTAGGAGGGAGCGGCCGCCTGATCGTGCGCCGCTGCGTGAGTGTTCGCCGCCACCTGAATGTTCACCGTGTGTCCTTGAGATCGAGATGAGTGAGTGCGGTAGAACGCCAGCGGCTGAGGAAATCGGCCGCCTGGTCGGCCGACCGGCGCGGTTCGTAGGTGACGGTCGCCGCCGGGCGGGTGATGACGTCGGCCATCACCGACGCCGGCTGCAGCGCCATCTGCCCCAGTGCCGCGGCCCCCAGGGCCGTCGCATGAGCGGAGGGAAACACCCGGACCGGTATCTGTGCAAGGTCGGCCACCGCTTGCATCAGCACGTTGCTGCGGGTCAGGCCACCGTCGACCTGCAAACTGTCCAAGGCGGCTCCCAGGTCGGTGCCGATGGATTGGCACAGCACCGCAATCTGCGCCGCGATGCCCTCCAAGACGGCCATCACGATGTGACCGGCAGTGCTGGAGAGGGTCAGCCCGGTCAGGGTGGCGGTGGCATCTGACCGCCACCACGGTGCGCCCAGACCGGCCAGGGCCGGGACGCAGAGCACGCCCTGGCTGTCGGCTGCCGCAATCTGGTCGATCTCCGCGGCTGAACGCAGTAGACCGAGGTCGATCAGCCACCGCACCGCCGAGGCCGCGGTGAAGACCTGCCCGTCGATGCAGTATTTGAGGTCACCTCCGATGCGCCAGGCCACCGAGGTGGTCAGTCCAGCACCCGATCTCGGCGCGGTCGACCCGGTGTTGGCCAGCAGGAACGCCCCGGTGCCCAGGGTGCACTTGGCCGCTCCGAGGTCCCAGCAGCCCTGCGCCAGCAACGCCGCCTGTTGGTCCACGATCAGCCCGGCCAGCGGAATGTGCGGGCCGAACGCGGTGGTGGGGCCGATGGTGTCGTCGCAGTCGACGATGCGGGGCATCATCTCGTCGTCCATCGCGAACAGCTCCAGGAGTTCCCGGTCCCAGCTGGCCTCGTCAACATTCATCAACAGGGACCGACTCGCTGTGGACACGTCGGTGACGAATTCGCCGGTCAGATGATGGATCAGCCACGAGTCGGTGGTGCTCACCAATCCCTCGGTGGTGAGCGTGCGTCGTATCCAAGCCATCTTCGGGGCCGAGAAATAGGAATCGAGTTTCAGTCCGGTGCGTTCCCGAATCCAGGGCTCCCGTGCGGCGAGGTCCTGGCACAGTGACGCGGCTCGGCCGTCCTGCCACACCACCACCGGCGACAGCGGCTGCCCTGTCGCCGGATCCCACGCCAGGACGCTTTCACCCTGGTTGGCCAATGACACCGCGTGCACCGGGGCTCCTGCGGCCGCCAAGGCCTGCCGCCCGGCGTCCAGGACGGACTGCAGCAGCTCCTGGGGGTCCTGTTCCACCCCTGCGCCGGGAAGGTAGCGGGGGCGGATCGGTACCTCGACGTCAGCAAGCACTCGACCGTCCTGGTCAACCACGATGGCCTTGGTCCCCGACGTGCCCTGGTCGATCGCCAACACCGCACCGGTCACCGGTGAATCACCCTGCAGCACAACGGCGCGGCCAGTTCTTGCGCTCTCCGATTCACAGGATGGCTGGAGCGTCGTCGGCGTAGATCTGGCTCATCATGTCCAACTCGTTGAACAGCATCCAATCCTCGACGATCCGTCCGTGCTGGAAGTAGACCTGGGACAGTCCCCAGAGGAATACTCGGCGCCCCGAGGGCGTGCCGTACAGCCCGTTCCCGCGGTGGGTACCCGCCGCGCTCCACCGTACCGAGGCCGAGTAGCCGTCGACGTCGTTGCCCATCCAGTACACCTCGTCGACCTGCACACCGAGGTCGGGGAACGTCGCCAGCAGCATCCGCGCCATCGCCTTGACCTCCGACCGCCCGTGCCCGACGCGGTTGGTCGGCCCATGCCAGCGGACGTTCTGCGCGTAGGCCTTGTCGATGGCGGCGAGGTTCCTGCGGTTGTAGACGTTGTGGAACAATGCCCGCACTTCGTAGTCCACATCAAAGCCAACACCTCGTTCGTTGGCCGGGTAGGGCGTCGGGACGCGGCCGGCGACCAGCCGTTCCACCTCGGTGAACTGGTGTCGCGGCGCCGTAGAAGACACCTTCGCGTTGCCGATGCTCCGGGCCACTGCCACCAGGTCGAAGCCGAGCTGCACCAGCCGGGCGCCGGTGTTGTAGAGCACCCATTCCTCGAAGATGGCGTTGTCCCGGGTGACGCAGTTGGCGATCACCCACATGTTGATCTTCTTGCCGGTGGGCGGCCCCCATCGCCACGGCCCGGTGTGGTGGCCGACGTTGACGGCGCGGTGCGAGGTGGCGAAGCCCTGGTCCTCGTCGCCGGCCCAGATGATCTCGTCGGCAATGATCCGGCAGTCGGGGAAAGCGTTGATGCTCTCCATGGTGGCTGCCACCACTCGTTCCACTCCGTACTTCATGCCCTCGTCGTCGTGGACGCGACAGCCGGGGGCGTAGGTGTCGTAGATGTACCCGACGTCCTGGTCCTCCCAGATCCGGTGGGTGTCGCGGATGATGTAGTCAACGATGTCGACGTAGGTGTCCTCGAACCCCCGCATCGGCTGGCGGCGCTCGCCCGGCTGGTGTCCGGTATACCCGGTCCCGTAGCCACTGCGTATCGAGATGGAGAAGTCGGGCGGCATGAACCGGGCGTGCGTCGTTCCGGGCGCGGCGAGGTGCGACATCGGAACGGTCCCACGGGGTTCGGGTGCTCTGGGCGACCCGTTGCCGCCGCGCTGGGTGGCCAGGGTGATGTCCTTCGCGGCGGACGGTGCTGGGTTCGTGTCGTTCTCTGCCATGAGGTCCTTATCGAAACTTTCCGGTCGATCAATTTGGATACTCGGTGTCCGCTTTGCGGTGGTAAGAGGCGTCATGCCCTGTGGGGGAGTCGAAATGCTGCCTCCCCGACGAGACCGCCGTTCCGCGGGAGCTGTGGTCACGCAGGTCAGCAGGTGGTCTTGTAGATGAACTTCTGCGCGTCGG
>CAXTBG010000039.1:0-29349 GCA_964242105.1 uncultured Nakamurella sp.
ACTGCGCCTGCACGATCGTGGTCTGCCGCTGGTACTCGGCCTGCTTGCGCAGCGAATCCTGCTGGGCCTGGGCGGCCATCTGGTCGGCGTTGGACTGCGCGATCGCCGCGGCCTGCTGGATGGCTGCGTTGTGCGGGGCCGACATCGCGAGGATGTAGCCGAGCCGGCCGTCGTCGATCGACTGGATCTGCAGCGCGTCGACGGTGAGACCGATCTTGGCCATCTCGCCCTTGGAGCCGTCCAGCACCTCCGTCGCCAGCTTCTGCCGCTCGGTGACGATCTCCTCGACCGTCATCGAGCCGATGATCGACCGCAGGTGACCGGCGAAGATCCGTCCGGTGAGGATCGACATCTGGTCCTGGTCGGACAGGAACCGTTGCCCTGCAGCAACGATGGACTCCACGTCGCCGCCCACCTTGAAGGCGATGACCGCTTTGACGTTCAAGGCGATGCCCTGCTTGGTCACGCAGGTCTCCTGGACCTCGGACTCCGTCATGGCCAGGGACAACAGGTTCGCCCGCCGGAACATCGGGATGACGAACGCGCCGTGCCCGATCACCACCCGGAACGGCGCGCCGCTGCTGGAGCGGCCGCCGGAGATCAGCAGCGCCTCATCGGGATCGGGAACGCGATAGCCGAACATTTCCTGCCTACTTTCATCTGCGAAGAATCTGTGCCGAGCGTAGAGCTTTCGCAGCGGAGCGGCGGGAAATCTGCCGGAATCTTGACGCACTGCGGCATCGGGTGGGGCGGTCGACGGGGTGCCGACGCGTTCGTCAGGTCGGGCGGCCGTCTCCCGGCACCGGGAATTGGGTCCAGGGCACCACGGTGACCCGCCGGTGCGGCGCCACCTCGACGACCAGCACCGCCTGTCCGCGGTCCAGCGGGACGTCACTGGTGGCGATGTAGCACTCCCGCATGCCACCGACGGTCAGCTGCACCTCGCCGGGTCCGTGCTGACCGCGGGTGGCAACGACCAGCTGCCCCACCGTTCCGATCACCGCGGAATCCGTCATGCCGAGCCCTCCGTGAACACCTGTCCTTCGACTGTACGTCGCCGCGGGCACAGGCGGCTGCGAGGATCAACTTCGCAGAACGTGGCCTTTTCCGCCGAAAATCGGGCCCGAGAGCCGCGACCCGCGAAGTTGATCCTCGCAGCGGCTCGCAGCGCTCGCAGCGGTCCGTGGCGCGTCGGCAGAGAAGCGGCGTGGTCGGGCCGGGGTCAGGACGCCCAGTAGGAGCCCCACCCGCCCGCGTCGCCGGACCCGTCCGGGTAGCCGGTACCGCCCCAGCCCCCCGTACCGAGCCAGCCGCCGAAGTCGCCGGAACCGCCGGGGTACCCCCAGCCGCCGGTGTCGCCACCCGAGCCCCAGCCGTCGAAGCCGCCCACCGAACCCGAGCCACGGGTGTCGCCGCCCGAGCCCCAGCCGTCCGGGTAGCCGTCACCGGAGCCCCAGCCGCCGGCCAGGTCGCCGGGCGTCCATCCGTCCGAGTCGCCCGACCGGCCCCGGCCCACCGAGCCGGTGCCGGTGTCACCGCTGGACACCCAGGTGACGCCGAACGAGCCCGAGGTGACACCGGACACGGTGGCCATCGGTGCCCCCGAGTCGTCGACCATGGCGATCCGTCGCGCGCCGCCGACGGAGCCGAGCGGCTTCCCGTCGACCGTGACGCCGGTGAAGGTGACCCGGTGGAAATCTGCGAGCGGGAGCACGCTGTCGTACTGCTCCGAACCCGACGGCGCCTCGGCGATGATCTCAGCGGACGCACCGGTGCCCTCGGGAGAAGCTGCCGTCCTGGTGACCGTCCACTTCCCGGTGGTGTCGGTGAGCCGGAGGGTGAAGTCGTCGGAGTGCGGCACCGCGGTAACGGAGGCGCTCACCCGATCCCCGGGCCGCACCCGGCTCGCGAGGCTGACCGACGCCGACGGGTAGAACTCATACCACGACGAGTAGACCGGGGTTCCGCCGTCGCAGTCCGACGACGTGCCGATCTGCTCGACCGAGTCGCTGCCGTCACCGTCCAGGCCGACCCAGTCCGCCGAGTAGCTCGTCTCGCCGGCGGTGCAGGTGACCGCGGGAACCGTCCACGACGCGGCCACCGCGCTGGAGGTGCCGCCGGTGACGTCCCAGCCCGACCAGTCGGTGCTGCTCGCCGTGTCGGCGGTGGTGGCCGGGGCGAACACCGGCGCCGCTGCCGCCCGGGCCGCCGGCGCGCCCATCAGGGCGATCACGGCGACGGTCGATCCGACGGCGACCTTCCGGTAGAGGGCGATCGCCCTGGCCGAGAGGTGGTGCAGTGGTGACATCCTTGCCTCCGCGTACCTGCCGGCCGGGACAGCCGGGCTCACTGAAGGGATAACCGCCGCAGATGTGCGGGCCGCAAGGACTTCTCGTCAAAACGCTGTGAGTCGTTCGCCCTGCTCAGGATCTTCGCTGCGCCCGTAGGGCGGGGGCTCGCGGCGTCGCGAACGGCGAGTAGCGCGGCACCCAGATCGCGAGCCCGAGCGCAGCCAGCAGACCGACCGAGCCGACGCTCACGATGCCGGCGGCGAGCGTGGACGCCGTCGCAACCAACGACACGACGACGGGCCCGGCCGCATTGCCCGAGTCACTGAGCACCCGCCACAGCCCGAGGAACTTGATGCGTCCCACCGGCGGCGCGGCGTCGGCGCCGAGCGTCATCATGATCCCCGAGCCGATCCCGTTCCCCAGGCTCATCACCATGGCCACGATCGTCAGCGGCACCGCACCGGAGGTCAGCGGCAGCGTCATCATGGCGCCGCCCAGGATCGTCATCGACGGGAGTGCGATCGCCAGCCGTCCGTACCGGTCCATCACCTTTCCGGCCGGGTAGAACAGCGCCATGTCGACCGCGCTGGCGATGCCGAACACGACGCTGGTATGCGCCGCGCTCAGGCCCAGGTGCTCGGACCACAGCGGCAGCACCGTCTGCCGGGCGGCCCGCACCGCGCCCACGCCCAGGATCGCCAGGCCCAGCGTGCCGAACAGGCGGCGGTGCCCGGCCAGCATCTCCCGGGAGGTGATGGTGCCGCGCGGAGCCGGCTCGTCGCCCACCGGCAGCGTCACGTCGTGCACCACCAGCAGCAGGACGCCGGAGACCACCGCGGTCGCCACGGCCACCAGATAGGCCGCCCGGAGCCCGAACAGCCCGATCGCGCCGGCTCCGACGAACGGGCCGAGGAACAGCCCGATGCGGTGCGATCCGCCCAGCGTGGACATCGCCCGTGCCCGCAGCCGGGTCGGGATCACCTCCGTCAGGTACGACTGCCGCGCGAGGTAGAACGTGGCGTTCGACATGCCGATCACCAGCAGTCCGGCGCCCAGCACCACCAGCGACCGCGAGAAGAAGCACCCCAGCAGGCCGCCCGACGCGAGCCCGGCGGCCAGCAGCATGGTCCGACGGTCGCCGATCCGGTCGGCCAGGGCGGAGGCGGGGATGTCGCCGAGCACCTGCCCGATGCCGAGCAGCGCCAGCAGGAACCCGGCCCTGGTGGGCGAGGCGCCCAGCTGCAGAGCGGTCAGCGCGATGACGGGCGCCGTCGCGCCGTTGCCGATCTCGTAGACCATCGCCGGCAGGAACACCGAAGGGGCGATGGACCGCAGGGTGGGTACGGCGGCGCCACTCCCGGTAGCGGGTTGCACATCGGTCACCGCTGGCCCTTGACGAACAGGTAGACGGCGATGGCCACTCCCAGCCCGACCACGCTCCAGCGCAGCGCCGTCTCGTTGACGAACCGCGCGATGCGGGCGCCCAGGTAGCCGCCGACCAGCGTCGTCGGCGCCGCGATCGCGGCGACCGTCCAGTTGACCGGCCCGAAGAGGCTGAAGATCAGCAGGCTGATGGTGCCGTTGACCAGCGACATGACGCCCTTGAGCGCATTGAGCCGGCGGAGCGTGTCCGGCACGGTCAACGCCAGCACGCCCAGGATGATGACACCGAGCGCGGCGCCGAAGTATCCGCCGTAGACGGCGGCCGCGACCATGGCCGGGAACTGCACCGTCCACACCCGGCCTCCCTCACGAGGCGCGCCGACCCGCTTCTTGATCGCGGGCTGGAACGCCAGCAGTCCGGCCGCCACCAGGATCAGCACCGGGACGACCAGGTCGAAGGCGCCGGCGGGGGTGACCAGCAGCAGGATTCCGCCGGTCGTCGACCCGATCAGGGCGGCGAGGATCAGCGGCGGCATGCGGGAGCGCTGGCCGGCCAGTTGCGGGCGGAAGCCGACGACCCCGCCGGCGTATCCCGGCCAGGTCGCGACGGAGTTGGTGACGTTGGCCGCCAGCGGAGACATACCGGTCGCCAGCATCGCGGGGAACAGGATCAGCGAGCCGCCCCCGGCGATCGAGTTGACCGCGCCGCACGCCAGGCCTGCGACGGCGACCAGCACGATGTAGGCGGGACTCACTGCGCCACCCTTGCACACCGGCCCGACCTGCCGTGCCGGGTTCCGCCCGGGCTATCGCAGCGAACACATGTTCGATACAGTCCACCCATGTCAACCAGCGAGATCGCCCGGTACGTGAACGAGGTCGACCCGAAGGTGGTGCCGACCAAGCCGCAGGGCCGGGTACCGGCGATCGCCCGGCTCGTCCTGGACGACCTCGGCAGTTACGAGATGTGGCCGTGCACCGCACTGCGGTGGACGGACGAGGCCGTCATGGTGACCATCCAGTTCACCCCTGGCGAGGCGGCGAGCGCGCGTCCGCTCTGGCTGGCCGTGGACGACGTGGCCAGAGTGCTCCGGCAGAGCTCTGCGGCGGCCGGCGAACCGTCCCCCGGCTGACGGGTCAGCGCGCCCGGCCCTGTCGCAGGGTGTCCATCGCCTTGTCGATGCGGCGGGCCCTGGTCTCGGGGGTCTTGGCCTGCGCGATCGAGAGCGTGTGCACCTGCCGAAGGCTGTAGGACAGGCCGTCGAAGAACCTCCGGACGTCCGGCTCGGCGTCGAGCTTCGCGGCGAAGTCGGGCGGGACGTCGACCGTCCGCGGAGCCTCGTCAAGTTCCACGTCGACGTCCACCTCGTCGCCCGCCGACACGCCGGCCTGCCGGCGGATCTCGGCGCTCACCGGAATCAGGAAGCGGCCGCCGCGGGAGCCGATGCTGCTGCGGTAGGTGAAGCCGTTGACGGTGACCGACACCTGCGGCTTCTTGCTCTCCGACAAGCCGCTGACCACCTCCGGCGGGACCGGCAGGCCGGTCGCCGTCTTGCCGTCGAGCTGTAGCGTCGTCCGGAATTTCATGCCCGGAGTATGCCCGGCCGATCACTCGGCGCAGGCAGCAGGTCAGGGCTCCGGGACGTCCTCGGCGCCGGCCGCCTCGTCCCGTTCCGCCCACTCGATCAGCGGGTCGATGGCGAACACGGCGTCGTCGATCCCGGCGTGCAGGTCGCCGAGCTCGGCGAACCGCGCCGGGACGGTCGCGATGGTGCAGTCCTGCGGCTGCACGTCATCGACCTCCGACCACGAGAGGGGCGTCGACACGGTGCCCCGCGGGACCCCGCGCACGGAGTAGGCGCTGGCGATGGTGTGATCGCGCGCGTTCTGGTTGTAGTCGACGAACAGCTTCGCCGGATCGCGGTCCTTGCGCCACCAGGTCGTGGTCACCTCGTCCGGCGCCCGCCGCTCCACCTCGCGGGCGAAGGAGAGCGCGGCCCGGCGCACGTCCTTGAAGCCCCACTGCGGCTCGATGCGCACGTAGATGTGCAGGCCGTGACCGCCGGAGGTCTTCGGCCAGCCGACGGCGCCGATCTCGTCCAGCACCTCGTGTGCGACGTGGGCCACCCGCCGGACCGTGTCGAACGGGCAGTCCGGCCCCGGGTCCAGGTCGATGCGCCACTCGTCGGGCCGCTCGGTGTCCGCCCGCCGTGAGTTCCACGGGTGGAACTCCACGCAGGACATCTGCACGGACCAGAGCACGTCGGCCAGTTGCGTGACGCACAGCTCGTCGGCGTTGCGACCGGACGGGAAGTCCACCCGCACCGTCTGCACCCACGGCGGCGCGCCGCGCGGGATCCGTTTCTGGTGCACCTTCTCCCCGGCCAGCCCATCGGGGAACCGGTGCATCATGCAGGGCCGTTCGCGCAGTGCCCGGACGATCCCGTCGCCCACCGACAGGTAGTACCGGGCGAGATCGAGCTTGGTGGCTCCGGTCTCGGGAAAGTAGACCCGCTCCGGGTTGGAGATGCGCACGTCGTGGTCGCCGACGGTGAGTTCGATGGCCGGTGACCCGGTGGATGCCATGGCACAGAACCTATCGGGCGGGTGGGGTGCGACCAAGGTCCGCCCGCGGCGCTGCGCCCGCGGGCCGACCCTGACGGGACTACGAGGTTCGTGGCTCACCCCGGTAGGTGCCGAAGCTCCACCTGTTGCCCTCCGGATCGCGCAGCGCGAAGTCCCGGGAGCCGTAGTCGGTGTCGTGCACCTGCTGGGTGATCTCCGCGCCGGCGGCCGCAGCCCGCGCGCACAGACCGTCCGGGTCGTCGGTGACCACGTAGGCACCGAAGGTGCCCGGCCGCAGTGGCCACTCGTCGTCGTCGGAGTCGCGCGCCGAGCCCAGCATGATGCCGCCGCCGAGCGGCCAGTCCAACTGCGCGTGTGCCACCACCTCGTCGGTGCCGTAGACGGCGGCCTCCTGGAACCCGAGGGCATCGACCAGGAAACGGATCAGCGCACGGGCGTCGCGCGCCCGCAGTGTCGGCCACACCTGCGGCGGTGGAGCCGGGACGGTTGCGACGGCGGCGGAATCAGGGGAATCCGGGGAAGTTGTCATGGACCGATCCTCTCGCAGCGCCTCATCCCATGGCTTGGACGTTTCGGAACTCCGCGGCGAGCCACCGGGTCGGGCTGCAACCGGCGAACTGCCGGAAATCGCGATCCAGGTGTGCGTGGTCGTAGTAGCCGGACCGGACGGCCGTGTCGGCGAGTGCACCGCCGGTGGCGGCCAGCACCCGGCGGGCGCCGTCGAACCGGATCATCCGGGCGGCCATCTTCGGGGCGATGCCGAGCTCGGTCGCGAAGCTCTTCGCCAGATACCGCTCGCTGCAACCGATGTCGGCGGCCAGCTGGTGGACCGGCACCATGCCACCGGCACGCCGCAGACGATTCCAGGCCTGCGCGACGGCCGGATGACCCGGCTGCCCGGCTGCCCGGCGGGCGACCGACCGCCCGGCGATCGCGGGCCCGGTGACGGCACGCCCCAGCACGAGGTCCAGCACCGCGAAGCGGGCAGGCCACGTCCGGGCCGACCTGAGCCGGTCGAGCACCTCGGCGGCGACCGGACCGAGCACGTCGGCCGCGTCCACGTCGAGGCCGGCCAGCTCCGCAGCCGGCATCCCGAGCACGGCTCTGGCACCCAGCGGATCGAGCATCACCTGGACGCCCGACTGGGCGCCGTCGTGGGTGATCAGGGCCGGGGTGGTGTGCAGGCCGCCGACCATCGCGGTGTAGCTGCCGGGCTGCCGCGCCGGATCGACGTGCTGGAGCAGATGCAGCGGCTCGTCGAGCGTGAAGATCACGGTGAGATACGGCGACGGAAGCCCGCGGTGCAGCGCCGGCGCCACCCCGAGCTGCCGGTAGCCGTGATAGCCGTGCACCCACGTCGCAGCGGCGCCGGCCGGTCGGCCCACGACGTACTCGTCGATCACCGGGTGGCCTCCTCGGGGTGGATCCGACGATCGACCGGTCGTCGGGCGGCTGCAGCGCGTCCGTCGATCCTAGGGAGCGCGGCCCTGCGCCCGCTCAGTCCGGCAGCATCGGCATGCTCAGCCCGGTGTCGCGACCCACCAGCACGCCGCGGGTCAGCACGTGCGAGCCGAACCGGTGACGCACCAGGTCGAGCGCGGTGTCCAGCGCGGTCGTCGTGGTGCCGTCGAAGGGCAGTTCCAACTGCGTGGCTCCGTCGGCGTGCTCGAAGTTCGTCACCGAGATGCCGACCAGCGTGACGCCGCGATCGGCCATCTCCGACCGAACGCCCGCCATCAGCTCCCGCAGCGCGTCGAGCAGTTCCGAAGTGCGCGCCGTCGGCCGCTGCAGCGTCCGGGACCTGGTGATGCGCGAGAAGTCGTCGAACCGCAGCCGCAGCACCACCGTCCGGCCGCGGCGGTCGGCATCCCGCATGCGACGGCTGACCCGGTCGACCAGCCCGAGCAGCACCACGTCGAGGTCGGCCGCCGTCTTCCGGGAGCGCCCCAGTGCCCGCTGGGCGCCGATCGACCGGCGCCGGCGACCGACCGCCACACGCCGCGGATCCCGGTTGTGGGAGAGCGCGTACAGGTGCGAGCCGGACCCCTTGCCGAGCAGCGAGACCAGGGTCGCTTCGTCGAGCCGGGCCACGTCGCCGACGGTGCTGATGCCGCTGGCGTGCAACTTGGCCGACGTCACCCGGCCGACACCCCAGAGCCGTTCCACGGCTAGCGGGTGCAAGAAGGCCAGTTCGGTGGCCGGTGGTACCTCCAGCAGACCATCCGGCTTGGCCACGCCGCTGGCCACCTTGGCCAGGAACTTGGTGCGGGCGATGCCCACGGTGATCTTCAGACCGACCTCGGTCAGCACCTGCCGGCGCAGCCGCACGGCGATGTCCCGCGGCGGCCCGGACACCCGCCGCAGGCCGCCGACGTCCAGAAAGGCCTCGTCGATGGAGATGCCCTCCACCAGCGGAGTGGTCCGGTTGAAGATGTCGAACACGGCCCGGCTGGCCGCGGTGTACGCGGTGAACCGGGGCGGCACGACGACGGCGTCGGGGCACGCCCGCCGCGCCTGCAGGCCGCCCATCGCCGACCGCACCCCGAAGGCTTTCGCCTCGTAGCTGCAGGCGAGCACCACGCCGGCTCCGACGATGACGGGGCGGCCGCGCAGCCGAGGGTCGTCGCGCTGCTCGACCGACGCGAAGAACGCGTCGAGATCGGCATGCAGGATGCTCGCCTCGTCGGACACGAACACATGTTCGCATGAATCGGCCGGCTGTGGTGGCCGGCGGCGGGATCAGCCGACCGCGGCCGGCGTGGCCGTCCCGTCCGTGCGCCGCGCCTGCGGTGCGGTCGCCGGTCGGTCGTCGACCGCGGACGGCCGGCGAACCAGCGCGAGCACCGCGATCCCGGCGACGATGCCGAGGACGCCAGCAACCCAGAAGGCGCCGTGCAGACCGGCGACGGACGCACTGTGCACGAGCTGCCGCACCTGGTCGGTGTGCGCCGGACCCGCCTGCCCGACGATGCGGGCGGCCTGGCCGCCCGCCACCGCGTGCGAGAGCAGGTCGCCGTCCGGGCGACCCGCGGCGGCGAAGGACGCCGCCGCCCGGGAGGCGAACACGCTGCCCAGCACCGCGATACCGATGGCGAAACCGAGCTGCCGCATGGTGTTCACCATGCCGGAGGCCATCCCGCCGCGCTGCACGGGCACGGCCGACATCGCGGAGGAGGACAGGGTCGGGGTGGCCAGCCCGACCCCGACACCGGTCACCAGGAAGCCGGCCACCAGGGCCGGCCAACCGGAGGTGTCGCGCAGCAGCAGCGCGTCCAGGCACGACCCGGCTCCGATCAGCAGCAACCCGCTGCCGATGATCGGCCCCGGCGCCCGGTGGTGGAGCAGCCGACCCGAAGCGGCGGACACGGCGAAGGCGGCGGCGGCCAGTGGCAGGCCGACCAGACCCGCCTTGATCGGCGAGAGGCCGAGAACCGACTGCAGCCAGATCGAGGTGTAGGTGAGCACGGCGAAGGCGGCGATGTTGAGCACCAGGGCGGCCAGCAGCGTTCCGACGAACGAGCGTCCGCGGAACAGCGAGAGGTCGACCATCGCGCGGTCGCTGCGTGCCTCGACCGTGACGAACGCGGCCATGGCGAGCGCGGCCAGGAGCAGCGGGCCCCAGCTGGAGAACGACCCCCATCCGACGTCGCCCGCGCGGATCAGACCGAAGGTGAGCGCTCCTGCCGCCACGGTGAAGGTCGCGGTGCCCGCGACGTCCACCCGGCCGCCGGCCGGTGCGTCGACCGGCAGGACGCGGTAGCTCAGTGCGATGGCGACCACGCTGACCGGCAGGTTGACGAAGAAGATCCAGTTCCACGACAGGCCCTGGGTCAGCAGCCCGCCCAGGATCGGGCCGATCGCGGCGGCCGCCCCGCTGACCGCACCCCATATCCCGTACGCCATCCCGCGGTCCTTGCCCCGGTAGGAGGAGTTGAGCAGGGCGAAGGTGGTGGCGAACATGGCCGCGCCGCCGATGCCCTGCACCGCGCGGGCGGCGATCAGCACGCCTGCGTCGGGTGCGAGGCCGCACACCAGGGAGGACGCCGCAAACAAGGCGAGTCCGGCGACGTAGGAGCGCCGGTGCCCGACCAGGTCGGCCAGGCCGCCGACGCCCAGCAGCAGCGCGGCCAGCGCGAGGGCGTAGGCGTCGACCACCCATTGCAGGGCGGAGAACGACGTCGACAGGCTGGTCGCCATGTCCGGCAGGGCGACGTTCACGATGGTGACGTCGACCAGCAGCATGAAGGTGCCGAGTGACACGACGACGAGCGGCAGCCATTTGCGCATGAGGGGAACTCCTGGAACGAGGGGTGGAGACGAGCGGAGACGTGCCCGGACCGCAGTCCGGCGCGCCTCCGAGTCTTGCCGCGCTGGTAAAGAAGCCGTGAGCCGACGGGGCGTCGACGTAGGATTCCGCCATGTCATCGCCTCCGGAGCTGGAAACCGACGCCCTGGACGAGCTCGACCGCAAAATCCTCCACGCGCTGCAGATCAGCGGGCGCGCCCCGTTCGCGTTGATCGGCGAGGTGCTGGGCGTGTCCGAGCAGACGGTCGCGCGTCGCTACCGCCGTCTGCGGCTCGCCGGCATCGTCCGGGTGGTCGGGCTGGTGGATCCTGGCCGGCTGGGCCAACTGGACTGGATGGTGCGGATCAGCTGCCGGCCGAACGCCGCGACTGCGCTGGCGTCCGCCCTCGCCCGGCGGGACGACGTCTCCTGGGTGTCGCTGACCGGCGCCGGCAACGAGATCGTCGCCTCGCTGCGGGCGGGCACACAGGATGCCCGGAACGAACTGCTGCTCGAGCGTCTACCGAAGACCGAGCAGGTGCTGGACCTGTCCGCCGGCATCGTCATGCACCGCTTCACCGGCCGGTACGACCGCGACTGGCGGGCCTACGCGGAGGGCCTCGGCCAGGACGCCCTGGCCGCGCTCACTCGCAGCCGGGCGGGCGCGCCGCAGGAGCAGCTTTCGTCGGCGGCGCTGACGTCCGGCCCGCTGACGCCGCAGGACCGGCCGCTGCTCGCCGCCCTGGCGTCCGACGGCCGGACGCCCATCTCGGTCCTGGCGACGGCCACCGGCTGGTCGCAGGGCCGCACGCGCCGCCGGCTGGACTCACTGATGGCCGACGGCATGGTGTACCTGGACGTGGATCTGTCGATGCCGGCACTGGGCTTCCCGCTGCTGGCGATGTTGTGGCTCACCGTCGAGCCGCAGTACCTGGACACTTTCGGCAACGCCCTGGTCGGACAGGAGCAGGTGACCTTCGCCGGCGCGACGACCGGCCCGTCCAACGTCTCCGCGGCGGTCGCCATGACCGGTGTCGAGGCCCTCTACCGGTTCGTCAACCGGATCGGGGCGATCGCCCCGGGGTTGCGCCAGCTCGAGATCGCCCCGGTGATCCAGCGCATCAAGCAGGCCGGCTCCCTGGTGACCGGCGACCGGCTGCGCGACCCGGTCCTACCACCGGTGTCCCGGCGTCGCAGCGGGTGACTGTCGCAGCGGGTGACGGCGAGTGACGCACGCGCGCATCCTTTGCTGCCGCCGTGCGTCCTCCCATACATGACCTCTCTCCAGACAAGAACCCGCGCCGCAAACCACCCCGCCCGACGACCGGTGACCGGCGGCCCCCGGGGCATCGCCCTCGACGCACTCGCGCCCGCGTCCCGCACCCGGCCGGATGCACCGGCAGCCGTCGACTGCGAGGACGGATGCCACTACTGCCAGGGACCGGAAACCGACTGACCAGGTCCGGTCAGCCTGCCAGCGGCAGGGGCCGGTCGCCGAGACCGATCACGGTGCCCTCCAGCCGCAACGGCGCGGGCACCGAGGCAACGCAGCCGACGAATCCCGCCAGCATGTTGACCTCGTTCACCGGCATCACCGACGAACCATCCATCGAATAGGCCGTGATCCGCAGACGCCCGCCCACCGTCGGGTCCGACGTGCGCAGCGCCCGCGACGCCATCCGCACGCACGACTGCGCGATCACGGCCGGGCTCGTGCGCGGATCGGTGATCTGCGCGGTGGCCAGGATCTCCACCGGGTGCGGCTGACGGCAGGACACCCGCTGTTCATCGACCTGCTGCTCGGTGGAGGACACGAGGGCTCGCCAGCAGGTCGCGAACTCGGGCGGCAGCACGCCGTCGGCCAACGCCCGCGCCAGACGCCCGCGGTACGAGCCGGCGTCGCCGGCGATGGCGGCGCACGCGGTCCACGACTGGCCCGCGGCCGACTGCAGACGGTTCGGGCCGATCGCGATGGACCGCACGGTCACGTCCGCGAACCAGGCGATGCCCGGGGTGGTGAGGGTGGTGGGGTCGTAGGGACCGATCGACCCGACGTAGGTCACCTCGGACAGCTCGCACTCCGAACTGGCCTGCAGGTACGACGCGACCGTGGTCGCCTGCAGCGGATGACGATTGCGGTCCACGGACGTGATCTCGCCGGTGACGTCGCCGTCGCAGCTGCCGTACACGCCCCACGGGTAGCGCGCCGCGTCGTCGTCCCTGGAGCTCTCCACCACCGAGGGCACTTCGGACAGCGACACCAGGCAGGCGCCGGCCGCCGGCGGTCCCGGCACGTTGACCGGGACCGGCGAACCGGACAGCCGATGGCCGACCAGCCCGCCGAGCACGACGGCGCCCAGCGCCACCGCCAGCAGCAGCGCCATGCCGATCCGCCGTTGATCCACCCGATCATTCCTACACCGCGGGCCGAGCGAGCGGGCCCACACCGAGGGCCGAGCGACCGGGAGCAGAGCTCCCGGGTGGCGCTGTCGGAGGGAAATGGCAGGATCACCAGGGTGGTGACCACACTGCAGTGCAGCAGGGCGGCAGGCCACTTCTCGAAAGGATTGCTGGCGATGACGAACGAATCCGAGCACACCACCGGTTCCCACCCCGTGGGGGACACCGGCGAGATCGCAGACGGGGCCGGAACTGCGGAGACCGTCGAGACGGTGCAGACCGTCGCACCCGCCGGCAGCGGACAGTCGGCCGGCTGGGGCGGGTCGTCGGTGGTCCACGACCACTCGGGGCAGCCCGCCGGCGACTCGGGTTGGGACGCTGACCGGGTGATTCGCGACGAGGGGGGGACCGGGCAGCCCGGCGCCGACACCGGCTGGAGCGGCGCAGAGGTGGTCAAGGACCATGGCGACATGGCCGAGCGGCAGGGCGGGTGGAGCGGCGACGAGGTCGTCAAGGATCACGGCGAGCGGGACGACCCGCTGGTGTGAACCCTTCCGGCGCCCGGACACCTGCGGGCAGCCGTCAGGCCGCCTGGCAGCGCGGGCACCAGAACAGGTTGCGGCCGACCAGCGGCGCGGTCGCCACGGCGGTGCCGCAGATCCGGCACGGTAGGCCGGTCCGCCGGTACACGTAGCCGGCCTCGTCCCGGGACAGCCGGCCGCGCTTGCGGGGCCGGTGTTCCGGCCGGACCGTCTCGATGCGTCCCGTCCGGACGCCGGCCCTCATCAACGTCACCAGGTCGGCCCACATGTCCTGCCACAGGTCCGGGTCGATGGACGTCCCCGGGCGGAACGGGTCGACCTGGTGCCGGAACAGGATTTCGGCGCGGTAGACGTTGCCGATGCCGGCCAGCACGCTCTGGTCCATCAGCAGCGCCGCGATCGACACCCGGCTGCGCCGGATCCGCCGGAGCGCGAGCTCCGGGTCGCTGTTGCTGCGGATCGGGTCCGGCCCGAGCCGGGCCAGCACGGCGTCCACCGCTTCCGGGTCCATCAGTTCGCACGCGGTCGGCCCGCGGAGGTCGGTCCACGCCTCGTCGGTCGTCATCCGGAGTCGCAAGGCGCCCCTCGGCTCGGGCGGCTCGCCGCTGCCGGTGGTGAACTTGCCGTACAACCCGAGGTGGACGTGCAGCGTCGGCGCGCTCTCGTAGTGCTGGAACAGGTGCTTGCCGTACGCGTCGATGCGCAGCAGCCGGCGGCCGTCCAACGCCTCCGCGCCGGCAGCGAAGCGGCCCTGCGGGCTCGACACGCCGATGGTCCTGCCGCCGAAGAGCTTGGTCTGCTGCCGTGCCAGTCGGTGAAGGGTGTGTCCTTCAGGCATCGCTGTCCCGTGTCGTCACTCCAGCGTCCCGCGTCGTCACTCCAGCACTGTACGGCCGTCCTCCACTCGGACCGGTTCGCTGCTGTCAGCATGGACGCATGCACCGCTACGTATCCGCCGGCCGATGACGGCACCGGGCCGACGCACCGACGACGGACGACGCGTCGATACCCGCATCGACGTCCCGCTGCGGGTGACGGACCGGCTGACCCTCGGGACCGACGAGCTTCTCTGGCGGTTCTCCCGGTCGTCCGGACCGGGCGGCCAGGGGGTGAACACGGCGGACAGCCGGGTCGAGCTGCTCTGGGAACCGGCGGCGTCCGCCGCCGTGGCGGGCCTTCCCCGTCATCTGCGGGAGCGGCTGCTGGCCGGGGTGGCGCCCCGCTGCGTCAACGGTCAGCTGGTGGTCGTCGTCTCCGAGCAGCGCGCGCAACTGCGCAACCGCGAGATGGCCCGGGCGCGGCTGGCCCACCTGCTGCAGTCCGCGTTGGCGCCGCCACCGCCGGCCCGGCGGGCGAGCCGGCCGACCCGCGGGTCGATCGAGCGCCGCCTGGCCGGCAAGAAGGCGAGGTCGGTGATCAAGGCCAACCGCGCCCGGCAACCCGACCACCGGAACGACTGAACCCGCGCCGGAGCGCGGTGACGACCGGAGCGCGGTGACGACCGACGCGCGGTGACGACAGCCCGGTGTGATGGGGTACCTGGCGGACGCAGCAGTTCGGCGGAGGGAGGGTGCGACGTGTGGTCGTCGATCGGCGGTTGGTTCCGGCGGCTGCTCCGCAGGTCCAGCGTGCGCCATGCCATCCGGGCGATCGAGAGGTTCAACGCCCGCCTCGGTCTGCAGTTCGCCGGGGCGCTCACCTACTTCTCGTTCCTGGCCGTCGTCCCGATCATCATGGTGAGCTTCTCGGCCGCCGGCTTCGTCCTGGCGTCCCAGCCGAGCGTGCTGCGGACCCTGCAGAACGGCATCACCTCGTTGCTGCCCGGCACCCTGGCCACCTCGATCCGGGACCTGCTCGACGAGGCGATCAACGCCCGGTTCACCGTCGGGGTGATCGGGCTGGTCTTCGCCCTCTACTCCGGGGTCAGCTGGATGGGCAACCTGCGCAGCGCCATCCAGGCGATGTGGCGGCCGGACTTCGACAGCGAGCAGGAGATCGCGGCCGAGACACTGTGGGGCTACTACCTCAAGAGCCTGCTGTACCTGATCGCGCTGACCGTCGGGATCTCGATCTCGCTGACCCTGACCACGCTCGGCACCTCGGCACAGGCGGTCGTGCTGCGCTGGTTCGGGCTCGACCAGGTCAGTTCGCTGACCCCGCTGTTCACCATCGTGCCGATCGTGCTGGCCGTGGCCACCGACATGGGCATCTTCGTCGTGCTCTACCGGGTGCTGCCCCCGCGGGCGTACCCGGCCTCGCCCAAGGCGCTGGTCCGCGGCTCGGCCGCGGCCGCCGTCGCGTTCGAGGTGCTCAAGTTCGGGCTCACCTACGTGCTGCCGACGCTGCTGAGCTCGGCCACGGCCCGCATCTTCGGGCCGATCATCGGGCTGCTGATCTTCTTCAACCTGGTCGCCACCGTCGTGCTGTTCCTGGCGGCGTGGATCGCCACGTCCTCGGGCAGCCGGGCGGGGGAGACGCCGCGGCCGTTCGTCCGGTCACCGCACGGCGCGCGCGAACACCGGCGTGCGCAGGTCGCGAAGGACCTGGGACTGGAGCCGGCTGCAGTCGCCGAACTCGACGAGCTCGCCGCGCAGCGCGGAGAGACGCGGGAGGCCATCCTGCGCAAGGTGGTCGCCCACTACCTGGCCGCCCATCGCGAGGGCTGACCTGGCGCGGGCCGGGCCAGGATCCCGTCTCCTCGGGGGCTGTGCACCTGGTCCGCGGACTGCTGGAAGGATCACCGGATGCGTAAATTCCGGGCTGCCGACGTGTTCACCGTTCCCAACGCGATCAGCACGGTGGGCCTGGCCCTGGTGCTCCGCGGGTCCGCCCGGGCGGACACCGGCTGGGGCATCAGCCTGACGGTGGCCGGCCGCCTGCTGGATCTCCTGGACGGCAAGGTCGCCCGGATGCTGGACCAGAGCAGCCAGTTCGGAGCCGGGATCGACGCCGCCTTCGACAAGGCCGGTGTGCTGGCGATCGGCGTCAACGAGTGGCGGGGACGCATCGCCCCGCGGCCCGCCCTGCTGGCCATCGCGGCGCAGAACGGCATCAACCTGCTCGCCGCCGCGGTGTCCACCCGGCTCGCCGGGGACACCGAACTCGCTCCGGTGCACGCGGGCAAGAGCGCCATGGCGTACCAGAACGGCGCACTGGGCGCCTACGCGGTCGGCACGCTGCTGGCCCGCCGCGGGATGCCCAGGGGGGCGCTGGCGTTCCGGCTGATCGGGCACGCCGACACCCTGATCGGCTGCGGATGGTTCGGCGTCCCGGCCAGCCGGCAGTACCTCGCGCAGGCCGCCGGACTGGTGCGTGCCCACCGGTCGCCCGCCGCTCCGAAAGGGTGATCCGGCGTAGGTGGACCTCGCCGGGGGAACCGGTGGCTCATGGCAGAGCTCGCCCGGCGGTGGCTGTTCGGTGACCAACTCGGTCCGCACTTCCTGGATTCCGACGACCAGCGGGTGCTGATGGTGGAGTCGCGTGCGGTGTTCGCCCGGCGCCGGTTCCACCGGCAGAAGGCCCATCTGGTGCTCTCGGCGATGCGCCACCGCGCCGCCGAGCTGGGGGAGCGGTGCGAGTACGTCCGGTCCGGCACCTACCGCCCTGCGCTGCGCGGGCCGCTGACCGTCGTGCACCCCACCAGCCATGCCGCGCTGCGGCTGGTGACGGAGCTGCCGGACGTGCAGGTGCTGCCCGCCCGCGGCTTCGCTACCGGCATGGACGAATTCCGGCGCTGGGCGGAGGACCGCGGCGGCCGGCGACTGCTGCTGGAGGACTTCTACCGCGGTGCCCGGCGCAGGTTCGACCTGCTGATGGACGGCGCCGAGCCGGTGGGCGGGAAGTGGAACTACGACGCCGACAACCGGCAGCCGCCGCCCCGCACCGGGCACCTCGACGTCGCCGAGCCGTGGCTGCCGGCGGAGGACGAGATCGACGAGGAGGTGCGCGCCGACCTCGACCGGTGGGAAAGCGACGGGGACGTGTCGTTCCTCGGCGTGGACGGTCCGCGGCGTTTCGCAGCGACCCGGGCCGAAGCACTCGCCGTGCTCCACCAGTTCGTCGAACACCGGCTGGACGCCTTCGGTCCGCACGAGGACGCGATCCTGTCGGCGGACCCGTGGATGGCGCACTCGCTGCTGTCGGCGCCGATGAACCTGGGACTTCTCGACCCCTTGGAGGTGGTGCAGCTCGCCGAGCAGGCCTACCGCGACGGGCGGGCCCGGCTGTCGTCGGTGGAGGGCTTCGTCCGGCAGGTCGTCGGCTGGCGGGACTTCGTCTGGAACCTCTACTGGTTCCAGGGCCCCGACTACCGCGCCCGCAACGCGCTGGGCGCCGGGCAGCCCATCCCCGGGTGGTTCGCCGACCTCGACGC
This sequence comes from uncultured Nakamurella sp., assembly GCA_964242105.1. Classification (GTDB taxonomy): domain Bacteria; phylum Actinomycetota; class Actinomycetes; order Mycobacteriales; family Nakamurellaceae; genus Nakamurella. Next base: position 17,860 of record CAXTBG010000039.1, read on the forward strand.
CGATCACGTCGACGCCAGGTGCCTGTCGTCCGTGCTGGCCGGGGTGCGGGACCGGGCCTGGGTGCACCACATCCCGCGGCTGATGGTGCTGGGCAACTACGCCATGCAACGCGGCTGGGACCCCGCCGCGCTCGTCGACTGGTTCCACCGGGCCTTCATCGACGGCTACGACTGGGTGATGACGCCCAACGTCGTCGGCATGTCGCAGTACGCGGACGGCGGCATCATGGCCACCAAGCCGTACGCGGCCGGCGGCGCCTACATCGACCGCATGTCCGACTTCTGCGGGCAGTGTCGGTACAACCCCAAGGTCAGGGTGGGCGAGGACGCCTGCCCGTACACGGCCGGGTACTGGGCCTTCCTGCAACGCAACCGTGCGGAGCTGACCGGCAACTTCCGGATGGCGCAACCGCTCCGGGGGCTGGACCGGCTCCGCGACCTGGATGCCCTGGTGGAGCAGGAGGCGGCCCGCGGATCCGCCGCGCCGTGACCCGGCGCGCCACCGGTACCGCCTCGACGGCGGACGGCGGAGCCGACGGCGATCACTAGACTTCTCGCCATGGAACAGCGCACCCTCGGCCGCACCGGCCGCGACGTATCGGTCATCGGCCTCGGCACCTGGCAGCTCGGCGCCGACTGGGGGAACGTCGACGAGAACGAGGCGCTGGGCGTCCTGGACGCGGCCGTGGCCGGCGGCGTGACCTTCTTCGACACCGCGGACGTCTACGGCGACGGGCGGAGCGAGACGCTCATCGGCCGCTACCTGCGGGAGAACCCCGGTTCCCCGGTCGTCGTGGCGACCAAGATGGGTCGCCGCGCCGACCAGGTCCCGGAGAACTACGTTCTGCAGAACTTCCGGGACTGGACCGAACGGTCCAGGGCGAACCTGGGCGTGGACCGGCTCGACCTGGTGCAGCTGCACTGCCCGCCGACGCCGGTCTTCAGCTCGGGCGAGGTGTACGACGCGCTGGACACGTTGGTCGCCGAGGACCGCATCGCCGCCTACGGGGTCAGCGTCGAGACCTGTGCCGAGGCGCTGGCGGCGATCGAGCGGCCGGGGACGGCCAGTGTGCAGATCATCTTCAACCCGTTCCGGCTCAAGCCGCTGGAACAGGTCCTGCCCGCCGCTGCCGCCGTGGGGGTCGGCATCATCGCCCGGGTGCCGCTGGCGTCGGGCCTGCTGTCCGGCCGGTACACCGCGGATTCGACCTTCGCGGCCGACGATCACCGCACCTACAACCGCCACGGCGAGGCCTTCGACGTGGGCGAGACCTTCTCCGGCGTCGACTTCCTCACCGGGGTGCAGGCCGCCCAGGAGTTCGCGGCGCTGCTGCCGGAGGGCGTGACGCCGGCGCAGGGCGCACTGCGGTGGATCATCCAGCAGCCGGGTGTCACCAGTGCGATCCCCGGCGCCCGCAATCCCGACCAGGCCGCCAAGAACGCCTCCGCCGCGGCGATACCGGCGCTTCCGTTCGACGTGCTCGACGGGATCACCGCGCTGTACGAGTCGAAGATCAAGGCGCAGGTGCACGATCGGTGGTGACACCCGCGTTCGACCTCGAGCGGTTCGTCGCAGCGCAGGACGCCGGCGACACCTACCGCACGGCGGCGGCGGAGCTGCGCCGCGGCCGGAAGACCAGCCACTGGATGTGGTTCGTCTTCCCGCAGATCGCCGGTCTCGGTTCCAGCGCGATGTCGCGGCGATACGCCATCGCCTCGACCGCGGAAGCCGCCGCCTACCTGGCGCACCCGGTGCTCGGCCCGCGACTGCTCGAGGTCACCGCCATCGTCGCGGCGACCCGCGGTGTGACGGCCGAGCACATCTTCGGCGGCATCGACGCCGCCAAGCTGCGGTCCTGCATGACGTTGTTCCGCCACGCAGCCCCGGACGAGCCGCTGTTCGGGCAGGTGCTCGACCACTTCTTCGACGGCGTGGCCGATCCCGCGACGGACGAGCGCGTCTGACGGCTCCGGCATCACGGCTCCTACACCACCCCGCGGTCGAGGTCACCCGCCGGGCGACGGTCCGTCTGCGGCCCGGACCCAGAACGAGGCGGGCAGAGCGTCCAGCTCCCGCACCGCCTCGTCCAGCTCCTGCGCCTGGGGGAGGAGCGCCCGGTAGATCGGCGATCCGTCTGCGGCCAGCCGCCGGATGGTGTCGGCGTTCACCCGGGCTCGGCGGATCACCGTGTTGCCGAACGCTTCTCGCGAGGTGGTCAGCCCATAGGCGTCCAACAGCAGGTGCATCCGTCGCCGGCGGTCGTCGAAGTGCGCGAACCCCAACGGCTCCACGACGGCGCGCGCATGCAGCGGAACCCAGAGCAGTGCGCAGAGGGCGAGATCGAACTCCCGCGACGACGGCCCCGCGGTGTCCCAGTCCACGAACCCGACCAACCGGCCGTCGCTCCACACGGCGTTGTACGGTGCGGCGTCCTGATGACCGAGAACGAGCCCGGGATGCCATTGACCGGCGAACCAACGGGCGTCCGCCGGCGGCTCGACGCCGTCGGTGGCATCGTGCACCGCTCGCAGCCACCGTCCCACCTGTACCAGCGTGGTGTCCGACCACACCCACGCAGGCCACGGCACCGCGGTGCCCACGGTGTCGCCCGGCAGGTAGGACTGCACCTGCCGGCCCTGCTGGTCGGTTCCCAGCGGCCTGGGCACCCCCGGCACACCGCGATCGTTCAACTGCTGCAGCAACCACTGCACCGCGGGGGACCAGGGCCGTGACGGTCGCCGCACCGTCTCGCCAAGCCGGACAGCACCCGTCGTCCGTCCACCGTGCAGCTGCTGCTCGCGCCCGGCCTCCATCACGACGCACATGCAACACCGACCGGCGGGAATCCGCATCCCACTTTGTCGGCCCTGGCGCTCTGGCACGATCGAGGGCACCCACCAACGCCCGGAGGCCCACGTCATGGATCTGCCCGAAGACCTCGTCGCCCTGCTGCATCAGCCCTGCGTGTGCTTTCTGGCCACGGTGATGCCCGATGGAGCCCCGCAGCTGACGGAGACGTGGGTGGACACCGACGGACGGCACATCGTGATCAACACCGTGCAGGGCTTCCAGAAGGTGCGCAACATCGAGCGTGACCCGCGGGTCGCCGTGAGCGTCACCGACCCGGCCGACCCCTTCCGGTACGTCTCCGTGCGCGGGCGCGTCGTCGGCTCGACGACCGAGGGCGGCGCGGAGCACATCGAGGCGATGGCCCAGAAGTACACCGGCGCTCCGTACCCCTGGTACGGCGGCCGCGAGCAGGTCAGGGTGGTGCTCACCATCGAGGCGGAGAAGATCCACGCCATGGGCTGAGCCGGGCCAGCTGCGTCAGGACCGCCGGGGCCCTCGTCCGAACGGTCTTTTCTTGTCGCCGCCGGCCGAATGAATCGCCAGACGCCGAACGCTGCCCGGAAATACCTGGAACACCAATGGCATAGCGATTCAGGATATTTTCAGCATTACGGACTCACATTCCGTGAATAATGGGTACATAGTCGACACCGGTAAAGCAACGGTAAACCGAGCCGCGCTCGGTATTTCCCGAGATCCCTTGCTACGAACCGCACCGACGCCGACATCGCATCGGCTGCCCCGGGCCCGGACTCCGTGATGTGATTGCGGCTCGCCCGACACCTGTTGACGGGCGGCGAATCAAGGGCCATAGTCCGTTGGTCCACCATCGGAGACTGCGGACCCGGAGATCCCGTCCGCGAATGTGCGAGGGCCAACCGTGTTCCGTATCCGTAGACATCTCTGCTGGGCAGTACCCGCGACCGTTGTCGCCGCCCTGTTCAGTCCCGCGGTGGCAACCGCGGCGCCGTCCAGCCCCGTGCCGGTGAGCGGCTCGCTGGACGGCGCGCAGCACGTCATCGTCGTCCTGCGCAACCAGCACACCGACATCTCCTCGGCGCGTGCAACGGTCCGGCGCCGGGTTGCGGCCACCGCATCGGACCAGGCCCGACTGGTGGCGTCCGTCCGGTCCGCCGGCGGTACCGACATCCGCCAGCTCCACGTGATCAACGCCTTCGCCGCCACGGCCACCCCGGCCGAGCAGCGCCGGCTGCTGGCCGACCCCGCGGTTGCCGAGGTCGTCCCCGACCGGGTGGTCAGGCTGGCGCAACCGGACCGGTCGACGCCCGGCTCCGCCGCGCCGGCCGCGCTGTCGAGCACGGGCTGCCCGGCCGATCCCGCCAAGCCGCTGCTCGAACCGGAAGCCCTGCAGCTGACCCACACCGCATCGCTGGACGCGTCCGTGCCCAGTGCCCAGCAGCTGGCCACCGGCAAGGGCGTCCGGGTGGCGTTCCTGGCCGACGGGCTCGACGTCGACAATCCCGACTTCATCCGGGCCGACGGCAGTCACGTGTTCCTGGACTACCAGGACTTCAGCGGCGACGGCCCGCTGGCACCGACGTCGGGCGCCGAGGCGTTCGGCGATGCCAGCTCTATCGCGGCCCAGGGCCGCCGGGTGTACGACCTGTCCAGCTATGTCAGCCCCGCGCACCCGTTGCCGGCCGGCTGCACCATCCGCATCCGCGGGATGGCGCCGGACGCTTCGCTGGTCGGCCTCAAGGTGTTCCCGGCAGGCGGCTTCGCCTTCAACTCCGCAATCCTGGCGGCCCTGGACTATGCCGTCACCGTCGACAAGGTCGACGTGGTCAACGAGTCGTTCGGCAGCAACCAGTACCCCGACACCACGCAGGACCCGACCGGCCTGTTCAACGCCGAGCTGGTGGCCGCGGGCATCACCGTGGTGGCCAGCAGCGGCGACTCGGGCGGGGAGAACACCATCGGTTCGCCGGCCAGCACCCCGGGCGTCATCGCCGTGGGCGGCACCACGTCGTTCCGGTCCTACTCCCAGACCACCGAGAACGGATTCCAGCTGTCCAACGGCACGTACGCCAGCAACAACATCTCCGCGCTGAGTTCCTCCGGCTTCACCCAGCCCGGCCGGACGATCGACCTGGTCGCGCCCGGAGACCTCGGGTGGGCGTTGTGCTCGACCGACGCGGACCTCTACGCGGACTGCGTGAACAACAACAGCGACCCGTCCGCCATCCAGGAATTCGGCGGCACCAGTCAGGCTGCCCCGTTGGTCGCCGGTGCCGCCGCCCTGGTGATCCAGGCCTATCGCGACACCCATGCCGGCGCCAGCCCGGCGCCCGCCCTGGTGAAGCAGTTGCTCACCGGCACCGCCACCGACCTCGGGCTGCCCGGTTCCGAGCAGGGCGCCGGACTGCTCAATTCCTACCGCGCCGTGCAGGCGGCCCGCTCGGTTGCCGGCTCCAGCAAGGCACGCAGCGGATCCAACCTCCTGATCAGCCCGGCGCAGCTGGACCTCACCGTCGCCAGCGGCCAGGGCGCCACCCAGACCGTCACCGTCACCAACGTGGGTGCCACCACGCAGACCTTGTCGCCCACGCTGCGCTCCGCCGGTCGGCAGGTCCGGCAGGACAACTTCTCCGTGACGCTGTCCCCGCTCCACGACCCGACGTTCGTCGACCAGTTCGGCAGATCCCGGTCCTACCGGGTGCAATCGTTCACGGTTCCGTCCGGATCCAGCCGGGTGACCGCGGCCATCTCCTGGCCCAACGCGGACGCCCTGGTGCGGCTGTTCCTGCTCGACCCGCACGGTGTGTACACCGCGTACTCGCTTCCGCAAGGCCTGGGCAACTACGGGTTCGTCGACGTGCACAGCCCGGTCGCCGGCACCTGGCACGCCTATCTGTTCACCGCCGCCAGCACCGCCGGCTACACCGGGGCGGTCCGTCTGACCACCACGTCGTACCGCCCGGAACAGATCGGCACGGTGATACCGGGGACGCTCACCCTGGCACCGGGCCAGAGCCGCGCTCTGACGGTGCACATTCCCGCGGGCACCGTCGGCGACATCGCCGACGCCCTGCAGCTCGGAGCGCCGGGTCGGCAGATCGCCGGAGCGGTGCCGGTCGTGGTCCGCACGCTGGTGTCGACCGGAACCAGCGGCGGCACGTTCTCCGGTAGCTTCGGCGGCGGCAACGGACGGGCCGGCATTCCGGAACCCTCGGAGACCTATGCGTTCGACGTGCCGGCCGGTCGGAAGGACCTGGCGGTCAGCCTGACCGTCAAGGGGGACATCCGCCAGCAGATCTACGGATTCCTGGTGGACCCCAACGGCGAACCGGTCAGCGAGCAGACCAACGTCAGTCTGGCCGCCGACGGCAGCGCGACGGTCCGGAGTTCGTTGCAGTTCCTCCACCGCGCCCCCCAGGCCGGCCGGTGGCAGATCGTCTTCGCCGTCTTCGGGCCGGTCGCCGGCACCGCGACGACCACCGCCTACACCGGGTCGGTGCAGTACGGGCTGGCCAACGTCGCCGTGGCCGGTGTGCCCAGCTCGGCATCCACCCATCTGAAGGCCGGCGTCCCGGTCAAGCTCACGGTGCTGATCGTCAACCGTGGCGCGGCGGTCACGTCGTACTTCGCCGACGGGCGCCTGGCAACGCGGACCGACGTGCCGCTGGTGGGGCAGAACACGGCCGGCTACTCGCTGGCCCCTGCGCCGGTCGCGCCCTTCCCGGCCTTCCACGTGCCGACGGAGACCGACAGCTTCACCGTTCGGGCCGCCAGCGACCGCCCGGTCGGCTTCGAGGTCTCGCCCTTCCCGGCCGATCACGTGGGTGACCTGGCGTTCGAGGGAGACCCGGACGTCGAGTCGTCCTCCTTCGGCACCACGCCGGCGGTGACGGTCGCCGATCCGATCGTCGCAGCTCAGACGTGGCTGGCCCTGCCGTCGCAGATCGGGCCGTTCGCGGACACCGCTCCGACGGCGACGGTCTCGTTCACCGCGACCGCCCACACCCGGCCGTTCGACCCGGCGGTGACCTCGTCCACCGGTGATCCGCTGCTCGCGGCCGTGCAGGCCACCCCGCCGGCCGCCACGCCGCTGCGCCTGCTCCCCCGTGGCATCGGCAAGATCTCGGTCACGGTGACGCCGTCGGGTGCGCCCGGGTCGGTCGTCTCCGGAGTGCTGTACGTCGACTCCATCGACTCCATCACCGGCAGCAGCGACGAGGTCTGGGCCATCCCGTACACCTACACGATCAGCTGATCGGCACGATCGGCCCAGTCCTGACACCGCCGATCGGCTGTCATCAACCCCCGCCTGGCGGCGGAGCCACACCCGGCTCCGCCGCCATCGGCGTCTGTGCACTCCGCTGACCGGGGGCCCCCCGGCTGGTGCACAACCGCGGACCGGGCGACTTGCGGACCGATCGATTGAGACACCGGCCGACCGGCGGACCGGCGGACCGGCCGACCGGCGGACCGGCGGACCGGCAGACCGGCTGACCGGCGGACCGGCACACCGACCGACCAACCGGCACACCGACCGACCGGCTGACCGGCCGAGCGGCCGAGCCGGCGGCGGACCGACCCGCCGGCGGACCGACCGGCGGAGGAGTCGATGCATCCGGCCGGCCCGTGGCACACCGAAGCCCCGGACAGATGCTGTCCGGGGCCTCGGTGTGTTCGTCTACTGGTGCGAGCCGCCGACTACTTCGTCGGGTTCGCCTCGACGAGGGTGCCGGAGCCGTCGACGTACTGGACGAAGCCCAGGTACGCGGTGGCGGCGCTGACGCCGGTGGCCGTGGCCTTGACCGTCAGGACCTGACCGGGCGTCGTGGTGCTGTTGGCCGGCGTGACGGTGAACGTCCCGGTGTTCGGGCCGGTGCCCACCTCGTAGTCCCGGAAGGAGAACGGCGTCGAGGTGGTCCCGACGGCGTCCTGGAATCCGGCGACCTCGGCGGAATAGGTGCCCGCCGGCGGATTGACCAGGTCGACGGTCTCATCGGCGCTGGAGGAGCCCGAGACACCGACGACCGTCGACACCCCGCCCGACACGTAGGACACCGTCAGGTCGATGTCCTTGCCCCTGTCGTCGGCCACGTGGGTGGCGAAGCGAGCCACCTTGGTACCGGCCGGGACCGTGACGGAGAACGTCTTCGTGGTGGACGCCGTGACCGAGCTGGCCCGCGAGCGCCCGGCCGTCAGGCCGAAGCTCTTGATCGGGAAGGCTCCGCGGATGCCTGAGGTGACGGACCAGCTCGTACTACCGGTCGGTCCGGCGGTCAGGCTCACCGCTGCCGGTGCCGCCACTGCCAACGGCCGGACCGCGATGGGGCTGCGGACGGCGGTGTTGGCACCGCGCCAGGTCATGAACCCGGTCGCGTAGACGCCGAGTTTCGCGGTGGTCCTGGTCAGGGTGACCTTGAACTGTGCGACCTGACCCACCTGGCGCAGGACCAGGATCGACGGCGTCACCGTCACCTTGAATCCGGGGACGCTGGCGGTGGCCACGTAGATGCCCGGGGTCACGGCGACCACCCGACGGGTGACGGTCTTGCTGGTCACCAGCCGGCCGGCGGCGATGGACGCCTGGTTGTAGTCCGACGGAGCGACGGCGGGAGCGCCCGTCTCGGTGTCGTAGCCCAGGCCCTCGAGGTAGGACAGCCAGTCCTTGGCGCCGGCGTCGTACACTAGCGAGGGGTTGAGCATCGCGCTCGGGTTCACCTCACCGGCGCCCTGCGCGAACGGATCGGTGTTCGGCGAGCCGTCGGCGTTCTTGGTGTTGACCGCGGTGGTCATCAGTGCCGACTTGACCGCCATCGGCGACCAGGTCGGGTGCTTCTGGAAGTACAGCGCGGCCAGTCCGGCGATGTGCGGCGCGGCCATCGAGGTACCCGAGAGGAAGTCGAAGTCCCGGCCCTGGTTGGTCGGTGGGGCGACGGAGGCCAGGATGTTGACGCCCGGCGCCGCGATGTCCGGCTTCAGGATGTCGCCTGCCGAGGCCAGTGACGGGCCGCGCGAGGAGAACCCGGCGACCTGCGGGTAGGGCGTGGTGACCGTGGTGGTGTTCCCCGGCAGCAGTGTCGCCGTGGCGCCGGCGGTGGCGGCGTAGGCCCGTACCGGCAGACCCAGTGCGGAGTCCAGGTGGACCGTCGGCACGGTGTGCACGTCGGCGTCGGTGTCGGTCGGGGTGAGGTTGACCAGCACGGTCCCGATGCCGCCGGCCCGCTTGACCTCCGCGGACTTGTCCACCCTGGCGACCACGCCGCGGTCGCACTCGACGATCTTGCCCTTGGTCTTGACCGGATCGAGGGTGCCCGGCGTGCAGAGCGCGGCGGCGGCCGCGGTGGCGTTGGCCAGCTTGACGGCGACGGAGGTGACGAACGGCGCCGGGCCGACCTGCGCGCGGACGGTGTTGCTCGCTCCGGCGGCCTTCTTCCCGTTGCCCAGGACGACGGTTCCCTCGTAGGGAGCGATGGTGCTCGCGGCGACGGTGGTCACCCACGGCGAGGTGTTGTCCTCGGTGGACGCACCGGGACCGGAGTTACCGGCCGAGGCGGACACGAAGATTCCGGCAGACGCGGCGGAGAGGAAGGCCAGCTGGATGGGGTCATCTGCAGGCGACTCCGACGAACCGCCGACGGAGTAGTTGATCACGTCGACGCCGTCGGCGACCGACTGGTCGATGGCGGCCAGGATGTCCGAGGTGGTGCCGCCGCTGGGGGTGTCCCCGGTGGCGGTCCACAGCGCCTTGTAGACGGCGATCGACGCGGCCGGGGCGACACCGGAGATGGTGCCGAACGGAAGGCCGTCGACGCTCGCGGCGACGCCGAAGTCACCGGCGGCGGTCGAGGCGGTGTGCGTGCCGTGTCCCTCGCCGTCGCGCGGCGATACGTAGTCGTCGAGGTCGGTACCGGCGCTGGCGATGAAACCGGCACCGAAGTAGCGGGCGCTGATCAGCTTCGTGTTGCAGACGCTCGCGGCGAACTCCTCGCCCGCCTGGCAGGTACCGGTGAAGGTCTGCCCGTTGGCCTTGCGCATGACGATCTGGCTGCCGTTGCGGTATGCCCTCGTCGGGTCGGCGGGGTCCTGCGCGTCGGCCAGGGCCGGCCCGGCGAACGACTTGGACTCCGGCCAGACACCGGTGTCGATGACGCCGATGACGATGCCCTTACCGGCCTGCGCGGTGCCGCCGAGCGACGCCCAGAGCCCGGTGCTGCCCGACAGCTTCAGGAAGTCGTAGTCCACCTGGTCGGCAGTGGCGTGCCGCAGGGTGTCCTTGGCGACCGTCAGGACGCCAGGTGTGTTCGCGAGCTTCTGCGCCTGCGCGGCGGTGAGCGTGGCGCTGAAGCCGTTGAGCGAGACGGCGTACTTCTGCTGGACGCGGGCGCCGACCGACGCGGCGATCGTGTTCTGCTCCGTGTTGAGCACTGCGCGGTACTTCCGGGCAGCCAGGCTGTTCACCTCGACCTTCCCGCCGCGGGCCGGCTTCGTCGCCGGGATGTTGTCCGTGCCGCCGCCGTACGAGGCGATCGGCGCCTTGGCCAGCACCACGACGTACTTCCCGGGGGCGTAGTTCGACGGGGCAGCTGCCTTCGGCTGCGCCGCGGCTGCGGACGGGGCCGCCGATGCCGCTGCCGCTGCGCGCGGAGCGTCGTGCGCTCCGGCGGGCAGGGCGGCGGTGGCGAGTAGAGCGCCGACGGCGAGCGCGACCATCAGCGGTCTTCTCGCCTTCGTCAGCGTGCTGAACATAGGACCTCCAGGCCGGGTACACGAGAACACCCTGGTGGGTGCACGGTGGGTGGAGCCCCGGCGGCCGATCGGCGTCCGGGTCTTCCGGGCGGTCACCCGCCCGGATATGACGGACGGACGCTGCACACTGCGGCGGTGACCGACATGATGGGTCGATGGGACATCCATGTGGGGATGCTGTGCCGACCCTCGGTCATCCTCACCCGGGGGATCGTCGTTGGCAAGCGCAGGGACGCAACCGGTGAGCCGGCGACCGTGGAACCCGTTGCACGACAACGCACTCCACCCCGCTGATCGGATCTGCGCGCTCACCCGACCGGCCGAGTTTGATCTTGCGGGCACCGATCGGACATCGGAGACGGGGTCGTCCCTGGGCCGAACGAGCGGGCGCGTGGTCCCTGACGACATGCGGCCGCAGCACAGTCGACAATCCGTGCGCCGGAGTGTGGCGTGATGACCGACCCGTTCGACCCACCAGATCCTGCCCCGGAACCACCACCGGCATCGCAGGGCGACGCCGACCGCGCGGAGATCGCCCGGGCGGTCCAGGCGTTCCGTCGGCGGGCCATGGCACCACCTCTGCCGCCGGCCGAGGGCAGACAGACGCGGTTGCGCGGATGGTTGCGCGCCGGCGTCGAGCACCGCAGTGTGGTGCTGGTCGACGAGTCCGGGAAGGTGCTGGCGCAACTGCGCCGCTGCCCGCCGGAGCTGGTCGGCGGCCACGCGCGGATGGTCGTCACCGGCGTGTTCGAGCACGACCTGCTGACCACCGCGCAGCAGGGTGCGCCGTTCCTGGTGCAGCACGTGGAGCCTGATGGCGGCTGAGGTCAGCCGGCGGCGGCCGGCCGCCTGCCGAGCAGGGTCAGGGCTCGAGCACCGGCTCCCTCTCGCCCGCGGCGAGGGAAGCCATCGCCACC
>CAXTBG010000039.1:29359-42599 GCA_964242105.1 uncultured Nakamurella sp.
TGCCGAGCAGGGTCAGGGCCTCGGCCAACCGGCGGACAGCGGCGACCGCGGTCGTTCCGGCCGCAGCCTCGTCAGTCCCCGGCCCGACGGTGGTGCCGACCGGGGCGGTGCCCGCAGGACCGCCGGCGCCGTCCAGGTGCGCCCGGACCCGCCGGAGGACGTCCGGTTCGCCCGGTGGGAGCGGAGGCGGATGTCCGAGCTCGGGGGCATCGGCCAACCGGCGGGATTCCACGGCCAGCTCCCGGACCGCGGCTGCGACCGCCGGAGCCACCGCATCCGGCGGAGGGTTCATGAGTATTGCGGCGGCCAGCGCTCTGGCCGCCGCGCCGCAGGTTCCCAGGACGGACACCCGATGACGCAGGCCGGTCCGATCCGACCCGAACAACCGGCCCCTGGTCAGGGCCCGCCTGGTCTGCACCAGCTGCCGTCCGGAGGCCTCCACCAGCATCGTCGACGTCAGCAGGTCCCGTTCCGGCGTGTTGCCGGACAGGGTCTGCGCACACGCGTCGAGCAGGTCGCCGAGGTTGTTCAAGAACGCCTGTCGGGCGATGCGCAACGTCGCCCTGCTGTGCGTGGGCAGCACCACGAGCGACACGGCGACCCCGATGACGGCGCCGGCGACGGTCTCCGCCACCCGCAGCACCAGCAGCTCGTCGCTGAACGTCCCGAGCAGCGTGTACAGCTGCCCCAGCAGCACGGTGATGAAGAAGATCATCGCGCCGTAGGACAGCGTCTGCAGGAAGAAGGCGCCGAAGACGCACAGCAGGATGATCGCGATGGCGACCGCGTGGTGGCCGTCGGTGACGTTCGCCAGCGCGACGGCTGCGATCAGGCCGGCCACCGTGCCGCCGATCCGCCCTGCCGCCTTGCGGAGGGTCTCGCCTGAGGTGGCCGTCCCGGCGAACGCCAGGAACGCCGCGATCACGGCCCAGTAGAAGCGCGCCGGGGAGATCGCCTCGCCCGCAACGATGGCCAGCCCCGCCGCGACGGCTGCCTGTATCGCCTGCCGGGTGGTCAGCCGCATCCCCGAGAAGGCCAGCCGCCGGTTCCCGGACTTCTCGATGGCCTCCTGGGCCAGCGCGGCCGATCCGGGCAGGTTCCCGCCGATCAGCGTGACGGCGGGCTCGAAATCCTCCTCGTCCAGCAGATCGCCGGTAGCGCCCCGCGCTTCGACGTCACCATGGACGGGCGGGCCGGAGGGTGGCCCGGCCAGGTTGCCGGAGTCCCAGTCCTGCACGGTCCCCAGCAGGAACACCGCCGCCGCGGCGAGTCGGCGGACGTCGGTGCCCGGGTCGTCCAGCTTGTCCAGTCGCCGGGCCGCCGCGAGCGCGGTGACGTGGTCGGACCAGCCCAGGGTCTGCAGGGCCTGCCGCACGGCGTCCAGCGTTGCCGCCGTGAGGGTGGCGCGCCGGCCGGCGATCTCGACGGACGCGGCGGCCACCTCGTCCATCCCGATCTCCACGTCGACGGTCCAGCGGCGCAGCCGACCGGGCGGCACACCCGGCGGAAGGGCACGGGCGTCGGCCAACTGACCGTCGAGCAGCAACGCGATCTCGGCGAGCTGCACCAGCTGCCGGCGCAGCTGCCGGACCGATCGCACGTCCGCGCCGGCCTCGAGCACGTCGGCGGCGGCGGCGATGCCCGACCGGGCGCGCGCCCGGAACGCGGTGACGATGGAACGCAGCTTCAGTTGCGGGTCGTCGTACAGCACCGTCAGCAGCAGCAGGGTCACCCAGACGCCGCTCGCGGCGATGGCCAGCAGCAGGAACGGCAGCAGGGACACCGGCGGGTGGAGGAACAGCGCGAAGAAGAAGCCCTGCCAGAACAGGAATCCCAGGGTGAACCAGCGCGGGCCGAACCGTCGCACCCAGACGGCGACGAACGACACCGTCACGAACGCGGCCAGCCCGAGCAGGTGGACCTCAGCGGTCAGGATGCCCAGCGACGCGCCGCCGGCGGCGACGAACGGGGCCAGACCGGCAGTCCGGGCGATCACCCGGCGGCGACCCTCACGGATGCCGGTCGACATCAGCATGGCCACCACGGCGCCGAGCAGCACGCCCAGCACGGCAGGTTCGCCGAGCCACGTCGCCAGTCCCCACTCGATGAGCACGGTCGTGCCGACGGCGACGAGCGCACGCAGTCCCTGACGCAACCGTCCCCAGCCCGGGTCCGAGGCCACGAAACGGTCGCGGACATCGCGGATCTCCTGACCGAGTCGGTCGGTCCCGGCCGTGTAGGCGCCGTGCAGCCGGTCCTCGATGGGCAGGCTCACCGCGGCCCCGCTCCGCCCGCCATCACGGACCGGCCGGAGCCGGCCGCACCGTCATCGGCGTACCCGCACTCGTCTGGGCACCGAAGTCGCTCAGCTCAGCCGTGCGCCGGTGACCACCAGCAGGTTCGCCGATTGCGCGGCCGTCAGCGGCTGGACCACGCTGCCCTTGCTGGGGTTGCGGGCGAACAGCACGGGCCCGACGAGCGCGCCGTCCAGGACGACACCCTGTTCGAGGTAGGCGGCGCTCGCGAACGGGTTCGGCAGTCCGCCGACGGCCGGCCCGTCGTCCGCGCCGGCACCCGCGTCGACGGAGAAGCCGACGATGCCTTTGCCGCACCGACGCATCTTCGTCCGCTCACCCACCTGGGCCGCGATCACCGCCCTGCGGTCGTCATCGGCTCCCGGCCAGGCAATCGAGGACGCCGTGCCGTCCGGGCGGATCACCAGCACGGTGTCGGGGGCGGGCATGGCCTGACCCTAGCAACGCGGTCGGCTCAGGAGTCGGTGCCGGACGATGCGCCCCGCCCGGTGGCTTGCTGCAGCCGCTCGATGTGCTGCGAGGCCTCCGCCTTCGTCAGGTTGCCCGGCAGTTCTTCGCCGGCCTGGCGGGCCAGCGTGTCCAGGTAGCTGCGCTGAGGTCCGGTGATCGGTTCGTCGCCGGTCACCCAGTCGGCCGGATCCTTGCTCGCCGGGTTGTCCGGATCCGGGGTGGTGCCGCCGATGACGTCCTGCTCTGCGTTGCTGTTTTCGCTCATACGTTCTAGATACCCGTGCTGCCGGTGATCATGCAAGTGGCTTCGCCCGACGAGCGGTTGTTTGAACTCCCGACCCGCGGGCACCGCTTGGCCAGACAGACCGCCGCGGTGCGCCGCCGCGGCGGCGCACAGGACAGGAGCCCGATCATGACCTACGACCCGATCGCACCCGCCATCAAGAACGCCGATGTGCAGCTGGACGGAGAGCTGGTCCGGGTCCGCTGGTTCACCGAAGGCATCCCGCAGGGCCCGGGCACGTTGGAGTGGCTGGCCGAGATCAGCGTGCAGGACAAGCCGGAGTACCGGCTCGGCGTCAAGACCGTCGACGGCGTCGGCGAGAGCTGGGTGGATGCGCTGTCGTCGGACACCGCAGCCCAGCAGGTGGCCGAGCCCGGCGAGCTGGAGTTCAGCGAGACAGGCGTCGGCACGCAGTTCCCGAAGTCGGCACTGCCGAAGGTGGACGGATCGGCCACCTACCGGGCGATGCTCAAGATCGACGGCGAGCAGGTCGACGTGTTCCCCGAGGACGGCAGCAGCGCGCCGGTACTGACGCTCGGCGGCTGACGAACCCGCCGGCGCCGCGGCCTCAGTGGCCGGCCGCCTTCTCGGCGTGCGCGCCGGTCAGGGCCCGTACCTCCATCTCCGCCCACTTGGCACGATCGCGTTCCCGGCTGGTGAGCGTTCCGACGATGGCGAACAGGAAGCCCAGCGGTATCGACACCAGTCCCGGGTTGGCCAGCGGGAACCAGGCGAAGTCGATCGACGGATTGCTGATCAGGCTGGCCGCCTTCCCGGTGGCGGCGTTCACCGCGCCGCCGGAGACGTTCGGCGAGAACACCAACAGCACCAGGGCGGATCCGAGGCCGCCGTAGATGCCCCAGGTCGCGCCGCGGGTGTTGAAGCGCCGCCAGAACAGCGACAGCAGGATCGACGGCAGGTTCGCCGAAGCCGCGATGGCGAACGCAAGGGCGACCAGGAACGCGACGTTGAGGCTCTGCGCCGGAATGGCCAGCGCGACGGACACGGCGCCGATCACGACGGCGGAGATCCGGCCGACCTTGACCTCGTCGGCGTCGTTGGCCCGCCCCTTCCGGATCACGTTGGCGTACAGGTCGTGTGCCAGGGATGACGACGATGCCAGCGCCAGACCGGCCACGACGGCCAGGATCGTGGCGAAGGCCACGGCCGCGATGACGGCGAGCATGACGGCGCCGAGATTGGTGCCCGCCCCGCCGAGCGCCTCCGCCAGCTGGGGAGCGGCGGTGTTTCCTGCGGCGTTGCGGTCGGTGATCGCCTTCTGCTTGAGCAGCGCTGCCGCCCCGAACCCGATGACCAGCGTCATCAGGTAGAAGATGCCGATGATGCCGATCGCCCAGTTGACCGACTTCCGCGCCGTCTTGGAGTCGGGCACCGTGTAGAAGCGGATGAGGATGTGCGGCAGGCCCGCGGTGCCCAGCACCAGCGCCAGGCCCAGGGACAGGAAGTCCATCTTGGACACGAACGTCTTCCAGCCGCTGGCGTTCTCCTTGCCGTAGAACAGTCCCGGCTCGAGGAATCCCGGTTTACCGGAGTTGTCCCGCGCCGCACCCAGTAGCGACGACAGGTTGAACCCGTACTTGCCGAGCACCCAGAAGGTCATGATCGCCGCGCCGGTGATCAGCATGACGGCTTTCACGATCTGCACCCACGTGGTGCCCTTCATCCCGCCGAACACGACATAGATGATCATCAACAGTCCGACGCCCGCGATCACCAGGTTCTTCGAGCCCGGTGAGGTGATGCCGAGCAGCAGGGCGACGAGCGTGCCCGCGCCGACCATCTGTGCGAGCAGATAGAAGATCGACACCACCACCGTCGAGATGGACGCGGCGGTGCGGACCGGCCGCTGCCGCATCCGGAAGCTCAGCACGTCGGCCATGGTGAACTTGCCGGTGTTGCGCATCAGTTCCGCGACCAGGAGCAGCGCGACCAGCCACGCCACCAGGAAGCCGATGGAGTAGAGGAAACCGTCGTAGCCGTACAGCGAGATGAGCCCGGCGATACCGAGGAACGACGCGGCCGACATGTAGTCCCCGCCGATGGCCAGCCCGTTCTGCCAGCCTTTGAACGACCGGCCGCCGGCGTAGAAATCGGCAGCGGTCCGGTTCTGCCTGCTCGCCCAGACCGTGATCCCCAGGGTGATCGCCACGAAGACCGCGAACAGCGCGATGGTCAGGCCCTGGTGCGAGGTGTCGGTCGCGGCTGCGGCGAGGACCTGCGGTCGGCTCATCGGGTGTTCCCCTCGATCTGCTTGCGCAGCTCGTCGGCCAGCGGATCGAACCGTCGGTCGGCGTACCGGGCGTAGACGATGGCGATGGCGAAGGTGGACACGAACTGGAGCAGCCCGAACAGCAGGCCGAGCGTGACGTTGCCGAATACCCGGGTATTCATGAATCCCCGTGCGTACGCTGCGCACAGCACGTACGCCAGATACCAGACGAGGAAAGCCACCGTCATCGGGAAGACGAAGCCCCGCAGCGCCGATCGAAGCCGGGCGAACTGCTCGGTCGCCTGTATCTGCTCCCAGTCGACGTCGCGGGTCGGCGAGGCAAGACGGGTCTGCTCGGTCATCGGAGCTCCTTTGCGCCGGACATCCACGACGAGTGACCGGAATCACCACCGCGGGCGGGTGATTCCGACAAAGGTAAACGTCAGGTAATCGTTGGGCAATGGATCCCGCGGTGTGTCGCCATATCTGCTGGCCCACGGAACTCCGGCTCCGGTGCGGTGCTGCCGGCGGGGTGCGGTTCTGCCCGCGGGGTGCGGTTCTGCCGGCCGGCTGCGTCCTGTCGGCCGGAGTGCTCGGCCGGCGGTTGAGGTGCGTCGGCGTGTCATTCCGCACTGTGCGCGAACTGCACGTAGGTACTGCTCCACTGTGGGTACTGGTGGGGTACTGACGGCGGGAGCACTGACCCGCCTCTGGTGGGTCGACGCGCCGCTGCGTTGGTCGACACACGATCCGGCTGCTTTCCAGTTGCCGTGTTCGGGTGGTCAGCCGTTTTCATCGTTCGTCGTGTTCGCCTGAAGATCGTCAAGGAGCCTGACATGAGTACCCCTTCTGCACCATCGCCCCGCCAGCCGGCGATGCCCGGCCAGCCGGCGATTCCACCTGTGGCGCATGGTGCAGGACAGCGCCCGGTCGCGGCCAACGGTCGGGCGAAGGTATCGCCGCCGGCCGACGCCTCGACCGACCACAGCACGGTGGCGACGGGCACGGCGCCGGTCCGCTCGGTCGCGCCCCAGGAGGTCAGCGACACCGTCACACCCGGCATGCGGATCGCGGCGGCGTGGTCCTGGCGGCTGATCGTGGTGGTCGCGGCCGTCGGGCTGATCTTCTACGGCATCCGCTACCTGTCCGAGATCACCATCCCGATCGTCATCGCGCTCCTGCTGTCCGCGCTGCTGACACCTGCCCGCCGGTTCCTCGTCCGTCACGGTTGGAAGAACACGCCGGCCGCCGTCGTGGTGTTCGTCGCGGGCCTGCTGGTCGTCGCCGGCATCGTGACGCTGGTCATCGAGCAGTTCGTCAAAGGCTCCGCCGACCTTGCGAACCGGGTGAGCGACGGCGTGACCAAGGTGCAGGACTGGCTGGTCACCGGCCCGTTCCACGTGTCGCAGACGCAGATCAACTCGACCGCCGACGCCGCCAAGAAGGCTGTCGTCGACAACAAGGACGTGCTCACCTCCGGCGCGCTCACCACGGCGTCGACCGTCGGCAAGGTGGTGACCGGCCTGGTGCTGGTCCTTTTCATCCTGTTCTTCTTCCTGCGGGACGGCGCCAAGATCTGGAGCTGGCTCGTCGGACTGGCGCCGGCGCGCGCCCGGCAGCCCATCCTGGGTGCCGGTGACCGTGCCTGGGTCACCCTCACGGGATACGTGCACGCCACCGTGCTGGTCGCCTTCGTCGACGCCGTCGGCATCGGCCTCGGACTGGTCATCCTGGGCGTGCCACTTGCGGTTCCGCTGACCGCCTTCGTGTTCCTGTCGTCGTTCATCCCGATCGTGGGCGCCCTGGTCAGCGGCATCGTCGCCGTCCTGGTCGCGCTCGTGACCGTGGGAGTGGTCAAGGCGGCGATCGTGCTCGCCGTGGTGATCCTCGTGCAACAGCTGGAGTCGCATGTGCTGCAACCGGTGCTGATGGGCCGGGCGGTCCACCTGCATCCGCTGGCCGTTGCCCTGTCGATCGCCTCGGGCGTCATCATCGGCGGCATCGTCGGAGGCCTGCTCGCCGTGCCGATCGCCGCCTGCGTGAACGCCGCCGGAAAGTACCTGGCCGGGCGGAGCGAGCCCACCGACATCGGCAAGGGCGAGGCCGCGCTCACCGAGTGACGTACACCGGTGCGCCGTTCACCCGCCGGCCACCTGACGACGGCCCAGCGAGAACCAGATCAGCGGACCGAAGAACTGCAGGATCAGGACCACGATGACCCAGGTCGCCTTGCCGTTCGAGGACAGGTGCGGTGACCGGACGATCGACACGATGGCGCTGATGCAGAATGCCAGCAGCGCCAACCCGATGACGGCGAACAGCACGAGCAGCAGCGCGGCCGGGCCGCTTGATCCGCCTGCTGCCAGCAGGCCCGCTGGCTTGGAACTGAGCATTGTCACTTCGATCTCCCCGAGTCGCGAGCGAAAGAACCTGTGCCCAGCCAACGCTCGACACGTTCCATCGGGTAGCGCCGTTGGTCGCTGCACCGATGAACGAAAGTCGCCCGCCCGACCCACGGAGGAATGGCCGTAGAAATGGCCGGATACGCTGGTCGAGCAGCCAGGGGAGTGAATCCCGGAGCAACACTGTGGAACCTGAGCGGGACGGAAGCAGTCGGAGGACCGGTTCACCGGTCCGGCCGGTCGACCGGCAGGCGTTGCGCTTCGACGACGCGGTGACGAGAGGAACGATGTGGCACTCGAAGCGGAGGCTCCGGACGTCATCCGAGTGCTGCTGGTGGACGACGAGCGGATGGTCTGCAACTACCTGACCACGATCCTCGAGCAGGCACCGGACATCCAGGTGGTCGGAGCGGAGTACGACGGCGCGGCCGCGGTGGATGCGGCCATGCGGCTGCGGCCCGACGTGGTGCTGATGGATCTGCACATGCCGGGCGCCAGCGGCCTGGTCGCCATCGCCCGTATCCGCCAGCTGCAGGTGCCCACCAGGGTGATCGCGCTGACCGTGTTCGAGTCCGACTGCAGCGTGCGACAGGCGATGCAGGCCGGGGCGTCAGGGTTCCTGCTCAAGTCGACGGCTCCCCGTGACCTGGTCAACCTGGTCAGGGTGGCGGCCCAGGGGCAGGTCGTGCTCTCGCCCTGGGCGGCGGACAGGCTGTTGGCGGCCGGCATGGAGGACAGCCGCGCGGCACAGGCCCGGCAGCGACTCGGGTGCCTGTCGGCTCGTGAGTTCGACGTCTTGGAGCTGCTCGGCCAGGGCCGCTCGAATGCGGAAATCGGGACGGCCCTCTATCTCACCGAGGCGACCATCAAGGGCTACGTCTCGCGAATCCTCGCCAAGCTGGACTGCGAGAACAGGACCCAGGCGGGCATCCTTGCGCAGTGGGCCCGCGGCTCGCGTCGGTCCGGTTCTGCCGGCGATCTGGCCGAGTCGGCCAGCTGATTCACGCTCCGTTCCTGGCTCGTTGATCAGGTCGCCGGTGGCGTGACCCGCGGTGCACCTGGTGCCCCGCCCGCAGAGCCGGCGGCGCCGATGGTGGGCTCGACAACCGCATGACGGCCTCGCATCCGGTTCGCTGCCTCTTCGCCGGGCCGGTGTTGGTCGCTGCCGGCGTTGGTCGTGCCGGTGTTGGTGCTGCCGGAGTTGGTCGCGCCCGGCGTGAAACGTCCGGTGTGAAACGTCCGGTGTGGACCCATTCCGGTGTGGATAACTTCCGGTGCGGATCCCTGCGGTGTGGACAAGCGGGCTGGTTGTCGGGGGGTCCTCGTACGGTCGTGCCATGACGTTCCCGGGGGGTGACGGCGCCGACGGTGCGGCGGCGCTGGGTGCGGCGGCGCTGGGTGCGGTGGCGGCGCTGGAGGTGGTGACCCGCGCGGTCGATGTTCTGCTTGCCGCGGACTTCACCGCACCGGCTACCAGCGACGTCTTGGGTCTGGTGCGGGCCATCGAAACGCAGGCCCGCCGGTTGCACGCCGCCTCTGTTGCGGTGGTGGGGCAGCTCACCGACCGCGGGTTGGCCGCGCCTGCCGGCGCGTCATCCACCGCCGCGCTGCTGCGGCAGCTGCTTCCGCTGTCCGCCTCGGACGCGTACCGGCGGGTGCGGTTGGCGGGTGCGACGTGCCGCAGCACGGGGGTGAGCGGCGTGGTGATCGAGCCTGCGTTGCCGTTGCTGGCGGCGGCGCTGCGGTCGGGGGCGGTGGGTGCCGTCAACGCCGGGGTCATCGTGTCGACGTTGAACGGGTTCCCAACGGGGGTGCCGATGGAGGTGCGGGTGTCGGTGGAGGAGTTCTTGGTGGAGCAGGCCGGTGTGCTGGACCCGAGGACGTTTTTCCATGTGGCGCGGCGGATCGCGTTGATGGCCGACCCGGATGGGCCGTTCGATGAGCGGGACGCGACGGAGAGGCAGGAGTTTCACATCGGTCGGCGTCGGGACGACGGTTTGACCCGCTGTTGGGGGCTGTTCGATGACCTGACGATGGAGGCGTTGCGGGCTGCGTTCGGCGCGATGTGTGCACCTGCTGCTGACCGCACCCGTGCATTCCACCCCGATACGTCGAATACCAGCTCAACCGACGCGGGCCCGCCCGACGCTGATACGCGCGGTGCTGGTACGCGCGGTGCTGGTACGCCCGACGGCGGCGGGGTCGGTGCTGGTACGCCCGACGGCGACGGGGTCGGTGCGGCCACGCCCGACGGCGACGGAGCCGGTGCTGGTACGCCTGGCGGCGGGGTCGGTGCTGGCGGCGCACCTGAATTGGAGGCCGCGAGCCGCGCTGCCGCTGGGTCGGGCGGGGGCACCGAGGCAGACCCGGATCAGCCCGACGCCGCGAACCTCGCTGCCGCCGGATCGGTGGACGGCCCTGGGACAGATTCACATCAGGGCGACGCCGACGCCGCAGTACGGGCAGCCGACGCTGAAGCCACCGACGCCGGCGCCGCTGACACCGGATCGCCCGACTCGGGCGCCACCGACCCCGCTACCGACTTCGATGCGCCGGGTGCACCCGCGAGTGTGCTCGACAGCGGCATCGACCTCCCGCCGGAGGACCGCGTCGCAGCCGAGGAACAGCACCCTGCCGACGTCGGAACACCTGCACCGGCGAAGGACCGGACCGCCGCCCCGGCGGGACCGTCGGCGTGTCGCGCGGACACGGACCGCGACACCGGCCCACCCGCACCCGGCGCAGATCACCCGCACCTGCAGACTCCGCACCTGCAGACTCCGTGGCAGCCGACTCCGTGGCAGCCGGCTCCGTGGCAGCCGACCCGCCCGCCGCAGAAGTGGGCCCCGTTGGGCACCCTGCCCGGCGACTACCCATCCACCTCACCGGCCTCACCATCGCATCCGCGTGACCAGGCCGACCCAGCCGACCCGCCCCGCCCGCACGACGATCAGGGCCCGCCGCCGGGACCACCACCGTCCCCTCGGCCGGGACCTCCGGCGCCGGCGGACCGGCGGTCCGCGGCGACCCGCCGCGCCCACGCCGTGGGCACCATCGTGACCGTATTCCTGGGTACTGGAACAGCACCCACCATCCACGGGGAGAAACCGCACCTGCTGGTCACCGTCGCCGAATCCGACCTACGGGACCGGGTCGGGTCCGCGCAGCTGGGCTACGGCGACACCATCCCCATCGCCACCGCCCGGATGCTCGCCTGCGACGCCGCCGTCATCCCCGCCGTCCTCCGCGGACCCTCCGAGGTTATCGACGTCGGCCGCGCCATGCGGACCTTCACCGCGGCCTGCCGCAAAGCGATCTTGCTTCGCGATGTGGGCTGCGTGTTCCCCGGCTGCACCATGCCCGGCGCCTGGTGCGACAACCACCACATCGAACCGTGGGCCAACGGCGGACCATCCAACCTGGACAACGCCGCTTTACTGTGCCGGCGGCACCACACCCTCGTCCACCGTGACCTGTGGCGGATCCGGCTCGGCGTCGACAGAACACCGGAAATCATCCCGCCCACCAGCCACGACCCTGACCAACGACCCCAACGCAACACCGTCCACCGACCACCGACGTTCACCTGGCCGGCAGTGCCAGGATGGACGACATGAGTGAAGGGAGCGATGAATTTTTGCTATTTCGCCGGAGTGGCCGAGCCCGCGGACTTCGTGCCGATTTCCTTGGTTCGGTCCACCACGTCGCGATACTGCGCCGACGGGCGGTCCAGGATCGAAGCCGGTTGCCCCAACAGGAACTGTTGGAAGAATCCAGTCACCAGGTCCCGGTCGATGCGCTGACTTGTCGCGTCGTCGATGTCGCCGAAAACCTGCCGCCAGGTCGTCGGGTCCTGCTTTTTCAGCGTTTTGTTCAAACCCCAACGGACGACGCTCCCGCCGAGATCGATGAAGCGGTAGTGGCCGGCGTCGGACACCTGGAGCCATCGGTGCCAACCCGACAGTGCCGGCAGGAAAGTCTTCCAACTGGGGTCCAGCGTGGTGTTGTGGTCGCCTGCGCCGATCACCAGGAAAGGCTTGTTCGACCCTTTTGTCGCGGCTCGCCCGAGGATGAAACCGTCCAGATCGATTCCGGCGACGAACCGCCTGTCGGTCAGCAGAACCTCGGCAGTCGTCGCGCCGCCGAATGAATGGCCGTACATACCCATTCCGGTCGTCCGCATTGCATTGCCCAAACCCTGCGGCAATGGCTTCTTGTCGGCGTCGGGGTTCTGGCCGGCGGCCGCACGCTGCAGTTCGTCGGCGACGAAGGACACGTCGGCGACCCGGACTGCCAGCAGTTGCGCCGCCACCGGCTTTCCGGCCGGGTTGAACGGATTCGCGGCGGCGGTGCAGTATTTGGGATCGCTGGTGGTGATCACGCGGCCGCCGGGAATTCGACCGCCGGCATCTCCCGGGTATCGCCCAGCGCCACCACCACGAATCCCAAGCTGGCCAATTGTTCGGCGACCACGGTGGAATCGGTCCGGAATCCGCACAGCCCATGGTGGAAGAACACCACCGGATGTTTTCCCGGCAGGACCGGCGCATCGAGCCGGCTGTTGGTCTTCACGCTGAAAGCACCCGCGGGGACGGCGTAGAACTTCTGCAGTGAAGCCGCCTCCGCTGTCTGCGCATACGGCGCAAGAGCGTTGGTCGACGCTCCTGCTGGATACCAGAGCTGCACCATCAGCTCCCGCTTGCCGTGTTTCGGATCCAGTGGATCAACCCGGGATTCGTCGCGCAGGTGGATCAGGGTGGTGCCGGTCGAGTCCTTGCCGGTCGGCGCAAGCAGTGCCAGCTGTGTTCCTGCAGAACCGGAGGAACCTGCGGTCGACGAGGTCTGGGCCGGCTTCGAAGTCGGGGCTGACGTGGGTTTCGCCGAGGTACCGGTCGTGCCCGTCGTGGTAGCGGTCGCCCCTGATGCACCGGTCGTCCCGGTTGCCTCGGAGGAACCGGTCGGCGGGGCTGATGCACCGGTTGGCGCTGGCGAGGCACTCGTCGACTGGGCAGAGCTGGACGGCGCGGCGGCCGACGGCGGCGGTGTCGGCGTGCTGCTGGATGCGGTGCCCGGCGATCCGCTCGAGCATCCGGCGGCGAGCAACACCGCCAGCATCAAGGCCGCGGGTGCCGGAAACGATGTTCTGCGATGGGTCATGAGCTGCTCCTCACTGTCGATACAGCACCGCACCATGCGTCCCTATCTGCAGGACAGCTGCGAAAGTCGGGTACCGCACCGACGGGAGTAGCAAGGCAGGCGTCCATGCGTACCGAGCAGGAACGCGACGGTGACGACGGGGACCGGAGCGGTCACCGTCAGGCATCCCACGTGTGCTGCTCGACCCGACGGGTAACCGACGATCTGTGAATCTCGATCAGCTCGCTTCGTCTCCAGTAGTCCCGCCTCCTACCGCCTCGCATGAATCAGCCGCCTCTACCACCGCCTCGCCTAGAACAGCCGCCTCTCCCAGCGCCCCGCCCGACTCGGCCGCCGCGCGCGCCACCCCGCCTAATGGGAGGTACCAGGGTTGACCGGGTCAGGTCAGACTGGTGCTGGTAGC